>SUZX01000008.1 GCA_015059735.1 Rikenellaceae bacterium
GATATGTTAATCCCAATGGCTCTAACGACGGCATGCGCCCGGGTGTTGCTATTGTAAGTGGTGGTGTATTCAATTTCAATCCTTCGGCTTATGTGGCTGACGGATATGTAGCTACTCAAAATGCAGACGGTACCTATACCGTAAAAGAAGGAACAGGTGCTAACAACGCAGCTTCGTTGCAAAATGCTATTAACAATGCTGCTGCCGGTTCGAAAATCGTTCTGACCGAAAACACCAATTACGGTACGATTACCGTTGATGAGTTGAAAGACGTAACCATCGAGGGTAACGGCGAGACCACTATGATTTTCAAAGCAGATGCCAACACAAAGATCGAGAATGTTACGCTGAAAAACATCAAATTCGAATATACCGGCGCAACAGCAGATGCAGGTGTAGTACTCGACGCCAACGCTCAGGTTGATAATCTCGTTATCGAAGAGTGCACGATCGTAGGTACCGGTGCAAAAGCAGGTCGCGGCCTCTC
Source organism: Rikenellaceae bacterium (assembly GCA_015059735.1). Lineage (GTDB taxonomy): Bacteria > Bacteroidota > Bacteroidia > Bacteroidales > Rikenellaceae > Alistipes. The sequence continues at coordinate 488 of SUZX01000008.1, forward strand.
GGGATATAATAACAATGCTACCATTGTTATCAAGAAGTGCAACTTCAAAGACTTGGGTTACCCGATCTACGCTTGGGGTGGATATGCATCGCTCACAGTTGATGGTTGTACTTTCGAAAACATCAAATCTTGGGCTATTATGCCTCAGAGCGGATTCAATGGCAACTTGACTGTTACCGGCTGCACCTTTAAGGACTGCCTCGGCGGTGGTTTGATCAAAGCCGGTACTTTGACCGCAGGTCATACCTTCACCTTCACCAACAACACGATTACCGGCTGTACGATTGCCGGTGACCATAACTGGTTCCAATTCAATGTTTCGGCAGGTACTTCCGTAATCAGTGGCAACACGAAAGACGGTTCGGCTTGGACTCCTACCGTAGCTGATGGTTTGAAATAATCAACCGATTGTTCACACAACCTTTCGACCCTTTGTGCTTCGACGCAAAGGGTCGATTTTATTTAAGGTGCTTATATACGAATTCACACAATCTTGTCGCTTTCTTGCTTTTGCCGCTTTACACTCACGGCTACGCCGTGTTTATAATCTATGACCCACCCCCTAAATCCCCCGCCTCAGGCAGGGGACTTACGTCCACCTGCGGTGGAAATCGGGAATTCCATACGTTGTGTAGAATAGTATATAACTACCTTATTTAATATCTCAATGCAGGTTTTTGAGTTTTGGATCAAGCTTTATGATCGAACTGTTAAATCAGCCCTTTGAAAAGCGGCCAAACCTTAACCACAAATAACGACATTGAGGGGGTGCAATAACAAGCGGCAGGCACATACAAACGAAGAGAGGGGATGTCCAACAAGTCTAATTTTTACGATTTCACCCCCGTCAAAAGTGTTTTGACGGGGGTGATTTTCATTTTTCAGGACTTGTTGGGCTGTCCCTTATGAGAAATTGTGCGTGATTACCTTTTGGCAATACGACAATACTTATTATAACGTCCTATCACATCGCTCACATAAGCCAAAGTTTGACCGCTACCTGTAAAACGTCCGCACTTAACCACTTCGCACTCGTAATAGGCTGGATCGGCTTTGAGTTTCAAATAGCGGGCAACAACTTCCCATGAGTTGGGATTTTCACCATAGTGACGTGCCAAACGACGTGCATCGTTGATATGGCCGATACCGCCATTATACGATGCAAGGAGGATACTCATACGATCCTCGCTCGATGTCCCTGACGGGAAACGCAACATGGCGATCAATTTGGTCATCAGTTTATTAGCCAAACGAACATTGATTTCGGGATCAGCGATCGACTCGGTCGGAACATCGAATTGACGAGCCACCGAAGGCATGATCTGCATCAGACCGCGAGCACCGCTACGCGACGTAAGATCGGGGATGAAGCGCGACTCGTGGTAGGCAATCGCCGACATCAGACGCCAATCGTGTCCCTCTTGTTCGCTGATCGAGCGGAAAAGGTCATCGTAGGCCGAAATAACATAGCTTCCCTGCGGGAGCAACCAATTTGTTGGGGGCTCTACATTGTTCAACACCGGACCACCTGTCTCAGGAAGGTCCATACGGGCATTGAATCCGTAGAAAGTGGTTAAAATCAATAAGAACGCAAAAGTTAAAATGGTCTTTTTTAACATAAAAGGTTGTTTTGCGGGCAGTTCATACCGCACAGAACAGCACGTCAATCATAGAATCCCCACGAGATACCGATCTTGAACATGCCCGGGTTAAGCGGATAGTGTGCCGCTGAGAAATACTCTCCATTACCGAACAGTCCTTTGTTCAAATGCTGGTATTTCAGGAATACCCGCATTCTCTTCCACTTACCCATGATAAAGAGGTCCATATAGGGATAATTTCCGACCTCTACGTCACGTTGGTTGTAATACGCCGAAAGCGCAGGGTTGTAACTGGGGGCATAATACCGCGAATTGAAGCGGCCGTCCAGTCCGATCTGCAAGCGTAAAACATTGCGCACCACCCAAAACTCGTAATAGTACGAAAGGAAGGCGCTGAAAAGCGGAACGGGGATGACTTCTTGATCCGTACTCCACTGCAACAATACCCTATTGTCCAAATGAAGTCCGCCTAAACGAAAATCTTTGCGAGCATACACACTCGTAAGGCTTACATTGTCAGCTTGTTGGGCGATATAACTATCGGCATCATAATAGATTTTGTTGCTGACAAAACCCAACCAAGCACCGGCCTCGAAAGCATAATCGGGGACCGACAATTTAACCTCGAAACGAGTTTCATTCTCCTTATTCAAAGGAGTGGACCATATAAAATGGTTCGAGAATAGATTCTCCTGCCAGTAATTTGGCGAACGACGATCCATAGAGAATCGGCCTTCGAGAATCAGAGGATGACCGCGAAGAGCCCCTTTGAGTGCCAAATGAGCACCGATGGAGAGGTCTCCGCCTCGATAACCCGATGGGTAGAATTTAAGATTCGCATCCCAATCGACGTATTTTTTAATTTTGCCAGCCACCGAGCCATAGGCAAAGTAACTGGTCTTTTTCACATTTTCATAATTACCGGTAAGGTAACTGCTCATGCTAAACTGCGCATAAGCGTGCATATCGATACCGATACCTGCATCGATCGTGCCGATCACGCCATCGCGATTCCACGGCTGAATCTGCACGAAAAAGCGGTTGGAGATCACCCGCTCATAAAGCGAATCACGGGTCTGCTGCGGGTCGATATACCAATTTTTATAGTATTCGCTTTCGGCAGCGACATATTCTCCATTTTCGTTCCGGCTGGCACGCTCATCGATATAAGATGCACGGATGTCGGAATAGACCTTACTCCACGAGCTATATTCGAACGAATGTCCGACATAAACCGCCGAAAGTCCGGCCATCGAAAAGTCGGTTTCCGTAAGAGGTTGAAAGGGAATACCGTATGACTGCGTAACGAAAAAAGCGTTGTTGCGGTAGATATTTTCAGCGTTGGCATTAGCCAATTTCATCGGCACACCCGATGGCATTTCGAACGTCGTATCGGAGATTGCCCACGTTCCCACGACGCCACCGTTCTCCTGTTGTTCGATGTGGTTATTATAGAATCCGGCATGGATGGCATAACGTTTACCCGTATGGCTGAAAGCCACCGAGAGATTGTGGTTTTTGGTACGCGACCGAACGTATTTACCTCGGGTTCCGCGAGCTTTGTAGTCGATATTGAATCCGGTTGTCGGCGAGATATTTTGTGCATGGAGAATGTTGAAGTTCTCCTCTCGATAGCGTTTCTGTCCCGACTCGATATAGGTCATGCGCGTAATCGGACGCTTGGAGTTATAGAACGGGACATTCTCTTGGTTGTAAATATAAGCGTAATAAGGGCTTGCAAAGCTGAAATCGAAATACTGCGGCCGTTTGAAATAGTTGATCGGCAGCGATGTCTGTCCCAAAGAACCTTGTGCAATGTCGCCCACCCCATCGAGGTAGAAAGGATAGTCGATACGCCAATCCATCAACGTAGTATCGAGTGGTTGAATATCCACCCGATTGTATTCACGACGAATATTCCACTTGAAGTTTTTCAGTGCACGGATCGAGTCGCTGAAAAAGTAGGATTCGAGCGGCTTGCGGATTTTACGCTCTTTTTTGGTGGTATCCTGCGGTTGGTTTTTGGCATTCGGATCCTCCGGATTTTCGAAAGGATTGGTTCCGTAAAGATTGGGATTCTGACCGTTTCGTTGGGCACGCATCAACGTGCTGGCATCAATAGCCCGCTGCGCATGCAGTATCGAGGGCCACACGAAGAGCAACCCAAGCAATGCTATCAGCAATATGCGATGCGACCCTTTGGACATCCTTGTCTAAATAAAAGCAAAAATCAGCGGCAAAATTACGAAAAAAATTCTGGATACGCAACTATGCCTCTTCGGCATCGACTGCCGACCGTTGACCCAACCAACGAATCAGAGAGACAAGCACATAGAGCAGAATTATTGCCGGAACGGATGCCGCCTGCAACAGCACGATCAGTACGATGCTTGCCAATATGAATCCATAACGAATTTCATTCCCACGCCAACCGAAACCATGAAATTTCAGCGCAAACATCCGAATAGGCGACACCATCAGCAACCCCATGCCGATAGCAACCGCAAGAATTACTTCGCGCGGCAGGTCTAACCATCCTCCGGAAACCTCTTGACCGTAAGAGGCCAACAATCCCAACGAGGCACAAAACAATGCTGCGGCAGGTGATGGCAGTCCGCAAAACTCAGTACGCTGCGTATCGTCGATATTGAACTTCGCCAAACGTAGCGCAGCACAAGCCGCAAAGAAAAAGACGATTAACCCATAACCGGTCTCTTCGGGAAGCCAAAGGCTCTGCGAACGACCATAAAGCGAGAAAAGCACAGCGGCAGGAGCAAAGCCGAAAGTCACATCGTCAGCCAGCGAATCGAGTTGAACTCCCAGCGGGCCGCTCTGATGAAGCAACCGCGCAACGAAACCGTCAAAAAAGTCAAAAACGGCAGCCAAAACAATCAGCCAAAAGGCAGCCACCAAATTATCATACCGCAGGGCCGCGACTGCCGCCAATGATCCGCACAGCAGATTCGAGAGTGTCAGCAGATTAGGGATGGTAAAAAGTCTTATTTTCATCGCTAAGCGAATTTAATTGCTGCAATAGAGCGACAAAGTTACAAAATATTTTTATCTTTGTACGAATCAATACTTCATTTCATTTACAATGAGCAACAAATATTGTGTGATCATGGCCGGCGGTGTCGGCACTCGTTTTTGGCCTAAAAGCCGTCAATTAATGCCCAAGCAGTTCCTTGACATCCTCGGAACCGGCAAATCCTTTATCCGCCACACCTACGAACGCTTCGTGGAGCTCGTTCCACCGGAGAATTTTTTGGTAGTAACCAATCGCAAATACAAAGATCTCGTTTTAGAGCATCTGCCCGAACTAAAACCCGAACAGGTATTGTGCGAGCCCATTGGTCGCAACACGGCTCCCTGCATTGCCTATGCTGCTTACACGTTGCAAACCAAAAATCCCGAAGCCGAGATGATCGTCACTCCCTCGGATCATTTGATTCTCAACGAAGCCGACTTTCGGTCAATCATAGGCGAATGTCTTGTTTTCGCCGCTGAACACGATGCCCTGTTGACGGTGGGAATCAAACCGACTCGCCCCGACACAGGATATGGCTATATTCAAGTTTCCGACTCACAACCTATCAGCAAAGTAAAATGTTTCACTGAGAAACCCAATCTCGAATTGGCGCAAACATTCCTCCAATGCGGTGAATTTGTTTGGAACTCGGGAATCTTTATCTGGAAAGTCAATACGATTATTAAGGCATTCGAACGTTACCTCCCCGAGCACCATACACTTTTCAGCAGCATGCAACAAACCTTAGGAACAGAATCTGAACAGAGTACTGTCGAGAAGATCTTCGCCGAGTGTCGTGCCATTTCGATCGACTACGGTGTCATGGAGAAAGCAGATAACGTATATGTTCGTTGCGGCGAGTTCGGGTGGAGCGATGTCGGCACATGGGGCTCTGTATATCAGCATTCGCGCAAAGACCGTTATGCCAATGCCATACCGGCCGAAGGGTGTTATCTCTACGATACCCGTTCTTCGATTGTTTCGTTACCGAAAGATAAAATTGCGATCATCAGCGGGTTGAAAGAGTATATTGTAGTCGATACCGAAGATGTACTGATGATCTGCCCACGAGCCGACGAACAAAACATCAAAAAATTTATCGACGAAGTAAAATTTCACAAAGGCGACAAACACATCTAACACAGTGTCTGCACTCTACGATATATTCCGAAAATATCCACGCATCTCGACTGACACCCGCCGAATCGAATCGGATTCGATTTTCTTTGCCCTGCGGGGAGCAACTTTCAACGGAAACCGATTTGCAGCCGAAGCGTTAGCCAAAGGAGCTGTTCGAGCCGTTGTTGACGATCCGTCGGTAGCGATCGACGAGCGGTTTATAGTTGTCGATGACACCCTATTGGCTTTGCAAGAGTTGGCAAGAGAACACCGGCGTGCTTTGGGTATTCCGATCCTTGTTATAGCCGGTTCGAACGGCAAGACCACAACCAAAGAATTGGTCAGCCGCGTGTTAGCCGAGCGTTTCGAGGTTTATGCCACAAAAGGCAACCTGAACAACCACATCGGAGTCCCCCTCACACTATTATCCATGACCCACGATACACAGTTTGGCGTAGTGGAGATCGGCGCAAGTGCCTGTGGAGAGATCGCCCGACTATCCGAAATAGTTGAGCCGAACTATGGTATTTTGACCAACATCGGACGCTCACACCTCGAAGGCTTCGGCGGGCCGGAAGGAGTACGCCGTGGCAAAGGCGAACTCTACGACTTTTTGGCCGTTCATGGAGGTCGCATTTTTGTTAGGGCAGAAGACACGACTCTTTGCGAAATGGCCGATGAGCGTCCTGCATTGGCAAAAACATACTATCCGACAGCTATTGCCGAGAACATGGAGAGTAACTTGGCCGGCGACTATAACCGTTACAACATCGCTACGGCAGTGGCCGTAGGACAATATTTCGAGATCCCCGAAAAGCAAATCCGACATGCCATTGCCGGTTTCAACCCCGACAACAACCGTTCGCAACGTCGCCAAACCTCGCGCAACGCACTGATTATCGATTGCTACAATGCCAACCCATCTAGCATGCAGGTATCGGTAAGCGGATTTCTTCAAGAAACCATCACCCCACATCAAAAACGCATGCTGATTTTAGGCGACATGCTCGAATTGGGCAAATGGTCACAAGAGGAACATACTCGTATCCTGCGACTGGCACACTCGGCCCAAGATGTCGATCTGCGGTTAGTGGGGAGAGAATTTTCTGCCGCATACCATGCCATGTCCCAAATCGAACGGCCGACACAAGTCACTTGTTATGCGACCTGTTCCGAATTGCTCGAAGATCTTAGACAAGCCCCCGCAAAGGACTATTTCATCTTGATCAAAGGCTCACACAGCATCGGGCTGGAACAGGTTGTTGAGGTCTTGTAACAATAGACCGCGATTTCAAAAATGCATTCAAAATCTGATTCCTTCGCGGAATCGGATTTTTTTTGTTATTTTTGTCGAAATATTAACCTAAAACCAAAAAAGTATGACACTCAACGAATATCAACAGCATGCCCTCGAAACGGCTATCTATCCCGAAAACCGTCGTATCATCTACCCCACCCTCGGACTGACGGGCGAGGCCGGCGAAGTAGCCGACAAAGTGAAAAAGGTGATCCGCGATGGCCACGAGGAGTTTTCTGACGAGAAAAAATTAGAAATTGTCAAGGAGATCGGAGATGTATTGTGGTATTGCGCCACGCTCTCCCGCGACTTGGGATACGATTTAGACGAAGTGGCCCAAATGAACGTGGACAAACTCCGTTCGCGCATGCAACGCAACCTATTGCAGGGCAGTGGCGACAACCGTTAATCGGCTTACCTGCTTAAAACGAATTGCAATACAACAAGAACCTAATATATTATGGAACAGAACAAGCCGAACATCTCACTCCCCGAAAATGCCTATCGGGAGCTTAACGCAGGCGAAGAGTACACCCCATTGATGCCCGCCAGCTCGAATCCACAAGAGATCACCCCCTACTCGGTATTGATGGGAGTTGCTATGGCCATCATCTTCTCGGCGGCCGCCGCCTTTCTCGGATTGAAAGTCGGACAAGTCTTTGAGGCTGCCATTCCGATCGCGATTATTGCAGTCGGTGTAGGCAATATATTGGGCAAGAAAAACATGCTCGGTCAAAATGTCATCATTCAGTCGATCGGAGCGTCATCGGGTGTCATCGTGGCCGGTGCAATCTTTACCTTACCGGCACTTTACATCTTGGGACTCGATGCTGCATTTTGGCAAGTTTTCCTTTCGTCGTTATTCGGAGGATTTTTGGGGATCGTGTTGCTCATTCCGTTCCGTAAGTACTTCGTCAAAGAGATGCACGGCAAATATCCTTTTCCCGAAGCCACCGCAACGACCGAGGTACTCGTCTCGGGAGAAAAGGGCGGCGATCAAGCCAAATTATTGGCTATTGCCGGCCTGCTTGGCGGATTGTACGACTTTGCCGTCGGTACATTTGGACTTTGGACCGAATCAATCTCCACGCGTATCTGTTCTTGGGGTATAGCCGCAGCCGACAAGTTTAAGGTGGTTTTCGGTTTGAATACCTCGGCCGCCGTATTGGGCTTGGGTTACATCATCGGATTGAAATACGCCATGATCATCACGGCAGGATCGTGTTTGGTATGGTTTTTAATTGTACCTCTCGTCGGATCGCTTGCCGAAAGTATTGATCCGGCAACAATGGCATCGTTATTAGGTGTCACTCGCGCAGATTTGCTCGCCGATCCACAGGCACTCTTTACGCCCGAAAATCTCTTTGCATTTATCGGCAAACCGATTGGCATCGGCGGTATTGCTATGGCCGGCATCATCGGCATTGTTCGCCAATCGAAAATTATTCGCCAAGCCGTAAAACTTGCCGTATCGGAGTTTGGAGGCGGTCAGCAGCGTGTTTCAGCAGTAACGGAGCGCACGCAACACGATCTTTCGATGAAACGCCTCATGATAATTCTCGTAGCAACATTGATCTCGATTTTTGTCTTTTTCCATTTCGGTCTGCTCGATAGTTGGGTTCAGTCGATAACTGCAATTCTCATCGTCTTCATCATTGCTTTCCTCTTTACGACCGTAGCAGCTAATGCCATCGCGATTGTCGGCACAAATCCCGTATCAGGTATGACACTTATGACGTTGATCCTCTCCTCGTTGATTTTGGTAAGCGTCGGTCTAAACGGCACAACCGGCATGACAGCAGCCCTCGTTATCGGAGGTGTGGTCTGCACGGCTCTCTCGATGGCCGGAGGATTTATTACCGACCTCAAAATCGGCTATTGGCTCGGAACAACACCTCGCAAGCAGGAAGCATGGAAATTCCTCGGCACATTGGTATCGGCGGCAACGGTTGCCGGAGTGATGATCGTATTGAATAAATCCTATGGTTTTGTCGGCGAAGGAGCACTTGTCGCACCGCAGGCAAATGCAATGGCAGCAGTCATTCAACCGCTGATGACCGGTGGACAAACTCCTTGGATGCTCTATTTCTGCGGAGCGGCATTGGCATTGGTACTCACGTCGATCGGAGTTCCGGCTTTGGCTTTCGCGCTGGGTATGTTTATCCCGATGGAGTTGAACGCACCGCTTGTAGTTGGCGGATTGGTAGCATGGTATGTATCTAATCGTTCGCAAGACAAGGAGTTGAATAAGGCTCGTTTTGACCGAGGAACTCTCATCGCCTCGGGATTCATCGCCGGAGGCGCACTGATGGGTGTGATAAGTGCCATCTTGAAATTTGCCGATGTTCAATTATATCTCACAGAATGGGCAGCTTCGAATGCTGCCGAGTGGACCGGTTTGGCTATGTATTTAGCAATTATCGGCTACTTTGCATGGCATACGTTACAGGCAAAGAAAGAGAATTAAACAACCTCACGATTATGACACTGCAAGAACGTTTTTTGAAATACGTTTCGTTCGACACGCAGTCGGACGAGAACAGCAACACTTTCCCTTCTACCGAAAAGCAGAAAGTTTTGCTCGAAACCCTGCGCGATGAGATGCAGGCACTCGGCATGACCGAGATAACAATGGATCAATACGGCTATGTGATGGGGACGATTCCAGCATCGGCCGGTTGCGAGACCGCACCTGTCATCGGATTCATCGCTCACGTCGATACAGCCCCCGACATGAGCGGTGCAAACATAAAGCCTCACATCATTGAGGAGTACGATGGCAACGACATCCCGCTCAACGGCCAACTTACGATGTGCGTCGAAGATTTTCCGGAATTGTCGTTTTTCAAGGGACACACCCTGATTCATACCGATGGTACAACCCTGCTCGGTGCGGACGATAAAGCCGGTGTGGCTGAGATCATGACAGCAGCAGAGTATCTGCTCTCGCATCCCGAAATCAAGCATGGCAAGATCCGCATCGGATTCACCCCCGACGAGGAGATCGGTCGCGGTGTCGATTTCTTCGATGTGAAAGCTTTCGGTGCCGACTTTGCCTACACCGTCGATGGAGGCATGGAAGGCGAATTAGAGTATGAAAACTTCAACGCGGCAAGTGCCAAAATCGAGATTCAAGGACGCAACGTACACCCGGGCTATGCAAAAAACAAGATGATCAACGCGATTGAGGTGGGTTGCGCATTGCAATCGTTACTGCCCGCAGCCGAAAAACCCGAATACACCGAGGGATACGAAGGTTTTTACCATTGCGTAGGCTTCAACGGCACGGTTGAACAAGCCACCGTCAGCTATATCATTCGTGATCACGATGCCGAAAAGTTCGAACAAAAAAAGGTCTTCATGTGGGCATGCGTTGACTTATTGAAAAAGAAATATGGCGACAACGTCTTGACTCTAACGCTCAAAGACCAATATTTCAACATGCGCAAGATGGTCGAGCCACACCCTCAGGTAATCGAGAAAGCCTTGCAAGCAATGGAGCAGGCCGGTGTAAAACCTCTTGTACGGCCGATTCGTGGCGGTACGGACGGAGCGCGATTATCGTTCATGGGACTACCTTGCCCCAACCTCTTTACGGGAGGCATGAATTTTCATGGTAAATTCGAATACTGCTCGCTAACCACTATGCAACGAGCCCTACAAGTTATTCTCAATCTTGCCCAATTGTGGTGCAAATAATCCGACGATGATCATGAAATATATACTGCTGACTACCCTCTCGCTGATTCTTTGGGCAACGAACCCTTCGATTGCAGCAAAACCCCAGACAGTAAAATGGAACAAGGAGACCACCGAAGAGAAATTACTCACCCGCTTTTTGCGTTATGTCTCCTACGACACCCAATCGGATAGGAACAGCAAAAGCTATCCCTCGACAGCCAAACAACTTGTGTTGCTAAAAGTACTCAAAAGCGAAATGGAAGCTTTGGGTATGACCGAAGTCACAATGGATAAATACGGTTATGTCATGGGAACTATTCCCGCATCAAAAGGATATGAATCAGCTCCGGTTTTCGGTCTGCTGGCTCATGTTGACACCGCTCCGATTTTCACCGGAGCCAACATCAAACCGCAGGTTATCAATGAATACGACGGGAAAGACATTCGGCTGAACGACTCTCTCTGGATGCGTGTAGCCGACTTTCCGCAATTGGCTCGTTTCAAGGGACATAAAATCGTTCATACCGACGGTACAACCTTACTCGGTGCCGACGACAAAGCCGGTGTGGCAGAGATCATGACCGCAGCTGAGTATTTGATGACCCACCCCGAGTTCAAACACGGCAAAATCCGCATCGGATTTACTCCCGATGAGGAGATCAGTCGAGGTGTCGATTTCTTCGATGTCAAAGCCTTCGGAGCGTCGGCCGCTTACACAATGGACAGCGGTTTAGAGGGTCGCATTGTTTACGAAAATTGGAATGCTGCACAAGCTCATCTCGACATACGAGGAGTTAGTTCGCATCTTGGAACAGCCAAAGGAAAGTTGGTCAGCGCATTAGAGATTGCCTTTGAATTGCATCAAATGCTTCCGAAAGCCGAACGTCCGCAGTACACCTCCGGCTACGAGGGATTTTTCCACTTGCTCGACATGAAAGGCGATGTTCCTCACGCCGAAGTCAATTATCAGATCCGCGAATTCGACACAAAACGTTTCGAAGAACGCAAAGCCTTGATGCGGGACTTGGTCAACTTACTCAACAAACGTTACAACGGAGCAATTCAGCTAACCATCAAGGATCAGTACTACAACATGCGCTTGAAGGTTGACGAACGCCCCGAGATCGTAGAGAAAGCGCTGACAGCTATGCGTTTGGCCGGCATCACCCCCACACCGGCACCCGGACGTGGCGGTACAGACGGATCGCGCCTTTCGTACATGGGACTCCCCTGCCCGAATATCTTTGTAGGCGGAATGAACTACCACAGTCCCTATGAATGCTGCTCAGTAGATATGATGGAGCGTGCTTTTCAAGTAATTCTTAATTTAGCAGAGTTGTGGGGTAAATAAACCTACAAGACTGATTTTATACCGATAAAACCTATTTCGATGAACTCTTTGGGATTTTTGAAAGTAGCTGCCGCAGTACCACACGTAGAGGTAGCCAACTGCATGTTCAACGTCGAGCGAATCATTGCACTTGCAGAAGAGGCCGCCCAACGCGGTGTGGAGATCGTGGCTTTCCCCGAATTGTCGCTGACCTCTTATACTTGCGGAGATCTGATGTTGCAACCTACCTTGTTGGAGGCCGCAGAGAAGGCTCTATGCCGATTAATCAAACGCACACGATCGTTGCCCCTTGTGATTTTGGTCGGAGCTCCGCTACGCCATGGTTCGGCAATCTACAATTGTGCAATTGTTCTCTCGCAAGGAAAGATCTTGGGAGTTGTCCCCAAGAGTTACATTCCCGACTACTCCGAGTTTTACGAAAACCGCGTCTTTACATCGGGGGCCGACATCGAAGATGAGGAAATTGTGGTTGCCGGAGTACGATGTGATTTCGGTGTGGATCTGATCTTTGAAGTCAATGGAGTAGAATTCGGCGTGGAGATTTGTGAAGATCTTTGGGTAGCACAACAACCTTCTTCGCAATTGGCTCTCAATGGAGCCAAAGTAATCTTCAACCTCTCGGCTTCACCCGAAGCTGTCGGCAAACACGCATACCTACGCCAATTGGTCGTACAACAATCGGCTCGCACGCTCTCGGCCTATGTTTATACTTCGGCGGGATTTGGCGAATCTTCAACCGATTTGGTTTTTGCAGGCAAAGCCTTTATCGCTGAAAGTGGTCGATTAATGGCTGAAACCAAGCGTTTTTCGTTGGACGAAAAACTGATCATCGCCGATGTGGACATTGAACTATTGGAGTTTCAGCGGCAACGTAACACCTCGTTTCGTATCAATGCCTCAGGACGTGAGAACAATGTGATCGAAATGGAGATTCCTGCACCGATACAGAGCGACAAACTAGATCGGACAATCAATCCGTTACCCTTTTTACCCGCAAAGGAGTGCGAAGAGGAGTATTTCAGCGAAATGTTTGAGATTCAATCGCACGGTTTAGCCAAGCGCATGAAACACCTCGGTTCATCATGTGCCGTAATCGGCATTTCGGGCGGATTGGACTCGACATTGGCTCTATTGGGTGTGGTACGTACGTTCGACAAGTTGAAGTTGGATCGTAAGGGTATTATCGGCGTTACGATGCCCGGATTCGGCACCACAGACAGAACATACCGCAATGCGTTGGAACTCATGCAACTGTTGGGCATTACCACTCGGGAGATACCAATTCGAGAAGCATGCCTGCAACACTTCTGCGACATAGGAATCAATCCCGAAGAGCGCGGTGCAGCCTACGAAAACGCCCAAGCGCGGGAACGGACACAGATATTAATGGATTTGGCCAATATAACCAACGGCATTGTCATCGGCACAGGAGATCTGAGCGAATTGGCTCTCGGCTGGGCTACTTATAACGGCGACCAAATGTCGATGTACGGGATCAACGGCACAATTCCCAAAACGCTGGTACGATGTTTGGTGGAATGGGCAGCCTCAAAGGCCAACAACCCGCGCATTGCTGAAATTCTGCGCGATGTCGTCGCCACTCCCGTAAGTCCCGAACTACTGCCTGCCAATGGCGAAGGAAAGATTGCCCAAAAAACCGAAGAGTTGATCGGGCCTTATGAATTACACGATTTCTTCCTCTACCACTTTATTAATTCGGGGTATTCGCCGGCCAAAATTCTCTATTTAGCCGAAGAGGCTTTCAAAGGAACATTTGATCGCGCTACAATACTTAAATGGCTCAAAATCTTCTTCCGCCGTTTCTTTACACAACAATTCAAACGTTCGGCCATGCCCGACGGGCCGAAGGTGGGTCTTGTTTCACTCTCACCGCGTGGCGATTGGCGCATGCCCTCGGATGCCTCGGCGCAGGTATGGTTAGAAGATTTGGAACAACTATAACATGACCATTAGGTACAAACACCTAAACCATAAAAAACATGAAGAAACTGATCATGATAATGGTGGCCGGAGTTCTTTTTACCGGAACAACAACCGCTCAATCGTGGATCGATTTACTTAAAAAAGCCGCTACCGAGGTTGTCGATAAAGCAACAGATGGAAAAGCCACCGAATATGCGATGGTCGGCACATGGAAATACAAAGAACCCGGGGTACGTTTCGAAAGCGACGATGTAACAGCCGGACTGGCCGGAGTTGCGGTCGAGAGTACGGTGGTGTCAAAACTCCAAAAAGCCTATAATTTGGCAGGGATCAAAGCAGGATCTTGCACCTTTACATTCAACAGCGATGGCAAATTTACTGCTACAATCGGAACTCGCAATCTTTCGGGAGAATACACCTATACAACCGAAACACATGTTCTTGCACTCACCTTCTCGAAAGGGATTCCCGGGTTGAAAACCATGCAGGGTAATGCCTACATCAGTGGTAGCGAATTGGAATTGGTATTCCCGATAACAAAACTAGTGGAATTGGTATCCAAACTCGGCAGCAAAATCTCCTCGTTAGCCACTATCAGCACCATGCTCGAAAAGTATAAGAACGTTTACATCGGATTTGCATTCGAAAAGTAAATAATTTCAAGGAATAAAACCTTTATTCTTGGAGGTTGTCCAACAAGTAGTGTTGCGACAACCTCTTTTCGTAGAAATTATATAACCGACCAGATTAATTCATCGAATATCAGAGAGTCTTCAATAGGCTTTTTTATTCGAAATATTTTGACTAAATTTGGACACCAATCCCAATCATAGCGCTTTATAATGAAAAATTTCATCTTGCTTTTATGTTTTGCCCCCCTGCTACTTGGCAGTTGCAAAAAAAACAACCTTACAGACAACCTATTATTGCCTCAGCCTCAAATTATTGAATCACACAAGGGACACTTTCAGATCCCCAATGAGTTACCCGTACAGATTGATGCTCCGAGCGATGCCTTCGGACGACTGACAGTTTTGTTGACCACAGCCGGAATCCCCTGCCGACAAACTATAACAACCGAAGGTTTATCACTACGATTAACCGATAATCCTTCACTCCCCACATCAAAAGAGGGCTATCGATTAGCGATATCACCCGACAAAGTGGAACTCTCTGCCAGAGGAGAAGCCGGTCTGTTTTACGGATTACAAACTTTCGTGGCATTGTACGAACAATACGGGAGGCAAATCCCTGCGGGGACAATTACCGACTGGCCACGATTCGAATGGCGAGGCATGCACCTCGACGTATCACGAAACTTTTTCGATAAAGAGTTTATAAAAAAACAATTGCGCATGATGGCATCGCTACGACTCAACCGCTTGCATTGGCATTTGGTCGACGGTGCCGGTTGGCGTTTGGAGATCGATTGCTACCCACTACTCACCCAACAGGCAGCATGGCGTCACGGCAAAACTTGGCACGAATGGTGGACAAGCGGACGTCGTTACGGACATCAAAACGAAGTTGGCGTTTCAGGCGGATTTTATACCAAAGAGGAGATTCGCGAGGTGCTCGCTTGTGCCGATTCGCTTCATATCACAGTAGTACCCGAAATTGAATTCCCAAGCCATTCCGAGGAGGTATTGGCCGCCTATCCCGCATTGAGTTGCACCGAAAAGGGAGGAGGAGATTTCTGCATCGGCAACGAGCAGACATTCAAATTTATGGAAAATGTGCTCACGGAAGTCATGGAACTATTTCCGTCGGAGTATATACATATAGGTGGTGACGAAGCCTCGAAGAGTGCATGGGCTGTATGTCCGAAGTGTCGGGCTCGTATGGATAGCGAACGACTTGCCAATGTAGACGAATTGCAAAGCTATGGAATACGACGCATGGAGCGTTTTCTACGAGCTCATGGCCGCAAAATGATCGGCTGGGATGAGATCCTCGAAGGCGGATTGGCTGAAGGTGCAATCGTCATGTCGTGGCGTGGCGAAGAGGGTGGTCGCAAAGCAGCGGCCTCAGGACATCCTGTAATCATGACACCCGGCAGTCATTGCTATTTCGATTCTTATCAAGACAACCCGATGCGCGAGCCAATGGCCATGTCGGGCTATCTTCCTCTATCGAAGGTATATGAATACGATCCCGCTCCAGCCGACATGTCGGGGCACGAACGGGTTTTAGGCGTACAAGCCAACCTTTGGACCGAGTATATTCCCACTCCCGAACATGCCGAGTATATGCTCTACCCCCGCCATTTTGCATTGGCCGAAGTAGCATGGCTTGATCCTGCAAAGAAAGATTTCACCGATTTCCGACGACGCGCCGTTGCACGAGCCGACAAAGCACGCGCTGCCGGATATCATGTTTTCGATCTACACACCGAATCGGGCGAACGACCTGAAAAATCAAAACAAATCAGTCATTTAGCCACAGGATGTCCGGTGACCTACACAACCCTTTGGCATGCAAAATATCCGGCCGAAGAGGCTGCCACATTGACCAACGGATTACGAGGTGGGTGGAGCTATGGAACACGTTGGCAGGGTTTTTTGGATAACGACATAGAGGTTACGATTGATTTAGGTAAAAATCAACAGATTCGGAGTATCGAAGCCGATTTTATCCAATGGTTTGCCGCTTGGGTATGGCTTCCGCGCGAAGTAATTATCAGCATATCGGACGACGGGAAGGAATTTCACGAATTGGCAGTCATAAAAAATGATTATCCCGAAGAAGAGGAACGTCCCGAATATCGCACATTCGGGTGGCAGGGCAAAACAACAGGACGCTACATCCGTTATCGAGCCATATCAAACGGACGCGCAGGCGGTTGGCTATTTACGGATGAGATCGTGGTACGATAGTTTTTTCGCGCAATAAAGGATTAAAAATCCTTAACTCGAATCTTATTTGCCGAAATCAGCGAGGAATGTGAATAAAATGTCGATAGAATCCGGTCGGGAATTTTGAAAGTCAAACGGAAAAGCGTATTTTTGTGACGTCATTCGCATTCATTCGGAGAATGAAAAACACCATGAAATTCAGAGTTCATATCGATGCACAAAAATGTGACGGATATCCTGCATCCTTGCAGGTTTCTTCGGGACGACAACATGGCTTTGGTGTGCACTCTCGGATGTATCAGGTGGGTATGTGCGAATTGTTTAGGTAATCAAACCGCCATGACATGGATTGTCGTGGCGGCTTGTTTTTGGCTTAAAACAAATTAAAAACAAAATATTTATGAAAGTTGGTGTGATTATGGGCTCGACGAGCGACTACGATGTAATGTCCGGAGCCGTAACGATTTTGGAACAATTCGGTATCGAGTGCGAGAAACGTGTGATCAGTGCACACCGAGCTCCCGATGCGCTGTGTGAATATGCCAAAGGAGCACGCAATCGCGGATTGAGCATCATCATTGCCGGAGCAGGTGGCGCAGCCCATCTGCCGGGTGTTATCGCTGCCATGACCACGTTGCCCGTTATTGGTGTACCGGTAAAATCACGTGCTTTGAATGGATTAGATTCGTTGCTCTCAATCGTGCAAATGCCTTCGGGAATTCCAGTTGCCACGATGGCAATCGATGGTGCAAAAAATGCTGCACTCTATGCCGTAGCCATGCTCGCCTTGCAGGATGAAGAGTTGACCGCCAAATTGGAGGCCTTCCGCGCCAAACAGACAGCCGACGTACTGAAAGCACAGATATAACAATAACAACCACATAAAACCAAATAAAGAAGGGTTCAAACCTTTTACGATAAACATGAAGAACTACCGTATTTTTGTAGAGAAACTTCCCCGTTTTTGTGTCGAAGCCGATAGTCTGCGTCGTGAGTTGAATACCAATTTGGGTCTTAATCTGAATGAGTTGCGACTGCTGAACGTTTACGATCTTTTCGGATTCTCGGAGGAGTTGTTGGAGAAGAGTCGTTATGCCGTATTTGGAGAGATAGTGACCGATACGGTGACCGACACTTGTAATCTGACGGATCGGAAATATCTTGCTGTAGAGTATCTGCCCGGTCAGTTCGACCAGCGGGCAGCCTCGGCCGTAGATTGTGTACGACTGATTGACCCGACGGCCGATGTACGTATTCGCTCCTCGAAATTGCTGATTTTCGACAACAACGTCACCGAAGAGGATTTGGCTCGTATCCGCCACTACTACATCAACGGCATTGAGTCGCGAGAAAAAGATCTCAGCCGGCTGACCGATATGGAGCAGGCCGAAGTAAAACCCGTACCGGTACTCGAAGGCTTCACAGCAATGGAAGAAACCGATTTGGAGAGCTATTGCAAACAATACGGCTTGGCAATGAATGCCGACGATCTGCGCGAAGTGGTGAAGTATTTCCGTGCAGAGGGACGTGATCCGTACGAAACCGAGTTGCGGATTCTCGACACCTATTGGAGCGACCACTGCCGCCATACCACGTTTACGACCGAATTGGAAGGTATTACCGTCGAGGAGTCGTTCCTCAAAGAGGAAATCGAGGGCTCGTTGGCATTATACCTGCGTATCCGCCGTGAGTTGGGGCGTGAGCACAAGAGCATTTGCCTGATGGATATCGCGACCATCGGTGCACGTTATCTGCGTTCGAAAGGACTGCTCGATGACCTCGAAGTAAGCGATGAAAACAACGCCTGCTCGATCTACGTCGATGTGGATGTTAATGGCGCCAAAGAGCAATGGCTGTTGCAATTCAAAAACGAAACCCACAACCACCCGACCGAGATCGAGCCGTTTGGAGGCGCCTCAACCTGCTTGGGCGGAGCCATCCGCGACCCGCTGTCGGGTCGTAGCTATGTCTATCAGGCAATGCGCGTGACGGGAGCCGGCAACATCTACCAAAAGGTATCCGAAACCATGTCGGGCAAGTTACCGCAAAGTGTCATCTCAAAGAAAGCGGCAGCCGGTTATTCAAGCTATGGCAATCAAATCGGTTTGGCAACGACGCATGTTCGTGAAATTTACCACGACAATTATGTAGCCAAACGTTTGGAGGTGGGTGCTGTTGTCGGCGCTGTAAAAGCCGAAAATGTACGTCGCGAACGCCCCGAAACCGGAGACAAAATCTTGCTGTTGGGCGGCCGTACGGGGCGTGACGGTATTGGTGGTGCTACGGGATCATCGAAAGAGCATGATGCTAAGTCGCTCGAAACATGCGGTAGCGAAGTGCAAAAAGGAAACGCACCCGAGGAACGTAAGTTGGAGCGTCTGTTCCGTCGTCCGGAGGTGACACGCTTGATCAAAAAATCGAACGACTTCGGTGCCGGCGGTGTCAGCGTGGCCATCGGCGAGTTGGCCGATGGGTTGGACATCTATCTCGACCGCGTACCGACCAAATATAGTGGTTTGAACTCCACCGAATTGGCAATCAGCGAGTCACAAGAGCGTATGGCCGTAGTAATCGAGGCCAAAGATGTGACCGAATTCATGAACTACTGCCGCGAAGAAAATATTGAGGTCGTTGAAGTTGCCGAGGTGACCGACACGGCTCGAATGCGCATGTACAACAAAGGACGCAAGGTCGTCGATTTGAGTCGCGAATTCATCGATAGTGCCGGAGCTAAACACTATGCCGAAGCACAGATTGCAGCTGTCGATGCACGCGATCCGTTTATCCGTGAAGTTACCGGAGCAACCACCGAGGAACGTTTCTCCAATAATTTGCGAGACAACAATGTTCTTTCGCAACGCGGGTTGATTGAGATGTTCGATGCCTCGATCGGCCGATCAACAGTATTGATGCCTTTCGGTGGCCGCACGCAACGCAGCGAAACCCAAGTTTCAGTACAGAAACTTCCTACCAACGGATATACCGACACAGCCAGTATCATGGCATTCGGTTACAACCCGTTCCTTGCATCGTGGAGTCCTTATCACGGAGCAGCATATGCTGTTATAGAGGCTGCTACGAAAGTCGTAGCTGCCGGAGCACGCTACGACAAGATGCGCTACTCCTACCAAGAGTATTTCGAGCGCATGACCCGCGAAGCCACATCTTGGGGCAAGCCGTTGAGTGCACTGCTCGGAGCTTTGAAGATGCAGGTAGAGTTGGGATTGCCTTCGATCGGAGGTAAAGACTCGATGTCGGGAACTTTCCAAGATATCAACGTGCCGCCGATGCTCATGGCATTCGGTATCACAACAGTCGATGCTGGTCAAGTGATCTCCACCGATTTCAAAACGGCCGGTAATCAAATCTACCTTATACGTCACACACCGCTTGAAAACGGCATGCCAGACACCGAGCAACTCAAACGTAATTTCGCGTTTGTAAGCGACGCAATCGAAAGCGGCAAGATCAAGGCTGCATGGGCCGTAGGATTCGGAGGCATGGCCGAAGGTTTGGCCAAGATGGCTTTCGGCAACGAAATCGGTGCTGACGTTACATTCGACGAGCAAGCTCTTTACAACTATGCATATGGTTCGATCTTGGTCGAGAGCGAAGGAGTATTGGAATATGCCACAGCAGAAAAAGTCGGAATTACGGTAGCTGATGCTGCATTAACAATAAACGGTGTTCGCATGCCACTCGCAACACTCTACGAGGCCAACACGGCCAAATACGCCACCATCTACCCCGATAAAGGTATCGTAGGAACGACTCTGCCTATCAGCAAAGAGG
The DNA here is from genome assembly GCA_015059735.1 of Rikenellaceae bacterium. Lineage (GTDB taxonomy): Bacteria > Bacteroidota > Bacteroidia > Bacteroidales > Rikenellaceae > Alistipes. Next base: position 21,156 of record SUZX01000008.1, read on the forward strand.
TACATCGCACATCGACTTATTCAGGAGAAGCAGTCGAGCATCCCATAGCCTATCTGCCGGTATTCCCGGGTACCAACTGTGACTACGACACGGCGCGTGCTTTCCGCAGTGCAGGAGCCGAAGTGACAACTAGCGTATTGTGCAACCTCGGCGAAGATGATATTTTACGCTCGATCGCCGAAATGAAAGAGCATATCCGCCGGTGCCACATCTTCGCTTTGTGCGGCGGATTCTCGGCCGGTGACGAGCCGGACGGAAGTGCCAAGTTCATTGTCAATGTATTGAACAACCAAGATATTCGCGAAGAGATCCATGCCCTGCTTGACCGAGGAGGCTTGATTCTCGGTATTTGCAACGGTTTCCAAGCGTTGGTTAAATCGGGTCTGTTGCCTTACGGACGTTTGGGAATGTTGACTGCCGAGTCTCCGACCTTGTTCCGCAACGACATCAACCGGCACATCTCGCAGATTGTCACCACTCGTGTAGCCTCGGTAGCATCGCCTTGGCTCGCCGGTTTCAAAACGGGAGATCTGCACTCCATCGCTGTCAGTCATGGCGAAGGTAAGTTTGTGGTCAGCGAGGAGTTGGCTCGTGAATTATTCGCCAACGGACAAGTCGCATTCCAATATGCCGACGCTGCCGGCCTACCAACAATGGAAGCACCCTACAACCCCAACGGATCGTCGTATGCCATCGAAGGTATCGTTTCGCGCGACGGTCAGATACTCGGTAAAATGGGGCACACGGAGCGTTGGGAAAAGAATATTTTCCGCAACATCTCCGGCGAAAAAGAGCAGCCGCTGTTCCGCAATGCTGTGAACTATTTCCGGAAGAAATATTAAGACGCGAATTCTCAAAACTGATAGAAAATGAAGCAGCTTGAATTGCTTTACGAAGGAAAAACCAAACAGGTGTTTCTTACGGACGATCCTGACAAGATCATCCTTCACTATAAAGATACCGCAACCGCTTTCAACAACATAAAGAAAGCCACCATCGAAAATAAAGGATTGCTGAATAACGCCATTTCAGCAATCGCTTTCGAAACATTACAAAACGCAGGAGTCGCAACGCATTATATTGAGAAGTTCGACGAACGCAACCAACTTTGCCGACGAGTGGAGATTATCCCGTTGGAGGTGATTGTCCGCAACCGAATAGCTGGATCGATGGCTCACCAATTAGATGTTGAGGAGGGGATGAAACCGGCAAATACGATCTACGATATTTGCTATAAAAACGATGAGTTGGGCGATCCACTGATGAACGACCACCATGCAGTAGCATTGGGGTTGGCCACCTACGAAGAGTTGTCCGAAATATATCGTATGTCGGCTCGCATCAATGAAGTACTCACTGAGTTATTTTTGCGAATCGATGTCGAGTTGGTGGATTTCAAAATTGAATTCGGCAAAACGTCCAATGGGACGATCGTTTTGGCCGACGAAATATCGCCTGACACCTGCCGTTTGTGGGATGTCGAGTCGGGCAAGAAACTCGACCACGACCGTTTCCGCCGCGATTTGGGTCATGTTCGCGAGGCATACGAAGAGATTAGAGCACGTTTGGAAAAGATAACAACAAAATAAAGATACGGTGATGATGAATTCATATTCGGATAAAGAGATTCACGATGAGTGCGGAGTTTTCGGTATCTATGGAGTAAAAGATGCGGCATCGCTAACCTATTATGGGTTGCATGCACTGCAACATCGTGGTCAAGAAGGCTGCGGAATCATCAGTGTCGATGATCAAGAAAATTTCCATCGCATCAAGGGAAAAGGTCTTGTAACCGAAGTTTTCAAAGGGGATGAACTCTCGGCCATGAAGGGACAAATGGCCATCGGTCATGTACTCTATACGGCAGCTGACAGCAATCGGTTGGAGAATGTGCAACCATTGATATTCCATCACAATTTGGGTGATTTCGCTATTGCCAACAATGGTTGTTTGGTCAATGCCGAAGAGTTGCGCAACTACCTTGAAAAGCGCGGGAGTCTTTTCCAATCGACTACGGACAGCGAAATTTTGGCTCACCTGATCAAAAAAGAGCGAAGTGCATCGCACCCGCGTATTCATGCCATTATCGATGCGTTGAATATGATGGAGGGAGCCTTTACCTTTGTAGTAATGACATCACGTCGCATCTATGCATGTCGTGATAAGCACGGATTGCACCCATTGGCAATCGGTCGTTTGGGCGAGGGTTATGTCGTGGCAAGTGAGACTTGTGCTTTCGATACGTTGGGAGCCGAATATATTCGCGATGTGGAACCCGGCGAAGTGGTAACAATCGACCATCACGGCATCCGGTCAAATCTCTACTCGCAATTCAAACATCATCACATGTGCTCGATGGAGTACATCTATTTGGCACGTCCGGACAGCGATATCGAGGGGTGCAATGTCCACGCCTACCGCAAAGAGTCGGGACGTCTGCTCTTCGAGGAGTCGCCTGCCGAAGCCGATATTGTTGTCGGCGTTCCCGATTCGAGTTTGAGTGCCGCTATGGGCTACGCAGAAGCAAGCGGCCTGCCTTACGAAATGGGACTCATCAAGAATAAATACATCGGTCGCACTTTCATTCAGCCGACCCAAGAGTTGCGCGAAAAGGGTGTACGGATGAAACTCTCGGCCGTTCGAACAATAGTCAAAGGCAAACGTGTGGTGTTAGTTGATGACTCCATTGTACGAGGCACAACGTCGCGACGTATTGTCACAATGCTCAAAGAGGCCGGTGCCACAGAAGTACATGTACGCATCGCATCGCCCCCGATGACCGAGCCTTGTTTTTACGGTGTCGATACCACAAGCTACGACGAATTGATTTCGGCACGTCTATCGGTTGATGAAGTATGCAAGGCTATCGGTGCCGACACGTTGGCTTTCCTATCGGAGAAATCGCTCTATACGGCCGGCCATCGTGAGGAGTTGTGTACAGCCTGCTTTACGGGGAATTACCCGACAGCCCTCTACCACAAAAGCGCAATGGTTAAGAATTGTAAATGTAAAAAATAGAAAATACTATGGCACAATCTTATGAAAAAGCCGGCGTAAACCTCGAAGCCGGATACGAAGTGGTGCGACGCATCAAAAAGCATGTAGCCTCAACCTCTCGTGCAGGTGTTATGGGCAATATCGGAGCCTTCGGCGGCATGTTCGACTTGGCGTCGCTCGGCATCAAAGAACCGATATTGGTAAGCGGTACCGATGGTGTAGGTACCAAGCTCAAATTGGCGTTCGAAATGGACAAGCACGACACGGTAGGTATCGATGCCGTAGCCATGTGCGTAAACGATGTGTTGGCACAAGGAGCCGAGCCACTCGAATTTCTCGACTATGTAGCCGTAGGTCGTAACGAGCCTCAAAAGATCGAAGCGATCGTTGCGGGAGTTGCCGAAGGCTGTCGTCAAGCCGGTTGCGCCCTTGTCGGTGGTGAAACCGCCGAAATGCCGGGCATGTACACCGATGGCGAATACGACATTGCTGGATTCACGGTGGGTGTGGTAGAGAAGTCGAAACTGATCGATGGTTCGAAAGTTAAAGTCGGCGATGTATTGGTAGGCATTGCTTCGAGTGGTGTACACTCCAACGGATTCAGTTTGGTGCGCAAAATCGTTAGCGACAATTATTTCGATCTGCATAAATCCTACCCTGAGTTATCGAACAAGCTCTTGGGCGAGGTGTTACTCACTCCGACAAAGATCTATGTAAAACAGGTACTCGATGTCATTCGCAACTGTGATGTTCACGGTATCAGCCACATCACAGGCGGAGGATTTGACGAGAATATTCCTCGTATCCTCCACGAGGGACAAGGCATTGCCATCGAGGAAGGCTCATGGGAGATTCTTCCGGTTTTCCGATTCTTGGAGAAGTATGGTAAAGTACCACACCGCGAGATGTTCAACATCTTCAACATGGGTATCGGCATGGTCATCGCTCTCGATGCCTCCGAAGCACAAAAAGCAATTGACATTTTGACCGGATATGGTGAGCGCGCCTCGGTGATCGGTCGGGTTACAGATACAGAAGGTGTAGTTATTCAGTAGGTATATGCGACGTCTTGCAGTTTTTGCCAGTGGCAATGGAACCAATTTCGAAGCAATCGTAGCGGCATGCGAACAGAAAGTGTTGGATGCCGAGGTGGTACTGATGGTCTGTGACAAGCCTAACGCCTATGTTGTCGAACGAGCGAAAGCACATGGCACGCCGAGTTTCATCTTCTCACCGAAGAGTTACGCATCAAAAGCCGACTTCGAGCACGAGATCATTCAAAAACTCAATGAGGCTGGAGTCGAATTGGTATGCTTGGCAGGTTATATGCGTCTCATTGGCGACACACTCTTGGAGGCCTATGAGGGACGTATCATCAACATACACCCCTCGTTATTACCAGCGTTTAAGGGAGCACATGCCATTGAGGATGCCTTCAACTACGGTGTTAAGGTCTTCGGTGTGACCATTCACTATGTCAACGCGGCACTCGATGGAGGAAAAATCATTGCACAACGTGCGTTCGAATATCACGGCAACGATGTAGAGGAATTGGAGAGCATGGTGCATGCCACCGAATACCCGCTCTACATTGACACCATTCAAAAACTGATTACGTCCGATAGCGACAAATAACAAGCTCGCATAGGCGAGATAAATATGAATCCCGCAGGGGAATAACAAACCATTAAACAAACAAAAACAATACAAATATGCGAGCATTGATAAGTGTTAGTGATAAGACCGGAGTGGTCGATTTCGCCAAAGGCCTACGATCGTTGGGCTGGGAAATTATTGCCACAGGTGGCACCATGAAACTATTGGCCGATAGTGGTGTCGAAGTGATCAATATCAGCAATGTGACAGGATTTCCCGAGATCTGCGACGGTCGCGTCAAAACCCTGCACCCCAAGGTACACGGAGGATTGTTGGCTCGTCGCGACGATCCGGAGCACCTCAAAGCACTGAAAGATAACCAGATCGAATTTATCGACATGGTTTGTGTGAACCTATATCCGTTCCGTCAGACCATAGCCAAACCCGATGTAAAGATGGAAGATGCCATCGAGAACATCGATATTGGTGGGCCCTCGATGTTACGCTCGGCTGCCAAAAACTGGGCCGATGTAACGGTGGTATGCGATCCCGCAGACTACATACAAATCCTCGATGAGATCAAAGCCGGAGGCAATACCGAGAAGAGTACCCGTTTGAAACTCTCGGCCAAAGCTTATACCCACACCGCCGAATACGATGCCATGATCGCTACCTACATGCGGACACAGGCCGGTCTGAACGAGAAACTCTTCCTTGAATTCGACCTTGTGCAATCGTTGCGTTATGGGGAGAATCCCCACCAATCGGCCAAATTCTACCGCGAAGGCGAGGCAATGCCCTATTCGTTGGCATTTGCGCGTCAGTTAAATGGCAAAGAATTGTCATACAATAACATACAAGACGCAAATGCAGCTCTCTGTATCGTGCGCGAATTTGAGCAACCGTTCTGCGTAGGTCTCAAACACATGAATCCCTGCGGTGCTGCCATAGGCAAAGATGTTGTCGAGGCTTGGACAAAAGCTTACGAGGCAGATACGGTATCGATTTTTGGTGGCATTGTGGCAACAAACTGCACCATAACAAAGGAGGTTGCCGAGTTGATGAAGCCGATCTTCTTGGAGATCATTATGGCTCCGAAATTCGACGAGGCGGCTTTGGAAGTACTTTGCACAAAGAAAAACCTTCGGTTGTTGGAAGTTCCGATGGAACAGGGAGCTCCTGCCCCACGTCAATATGTGAGTGTAAACGGTGGTTTGCTGGTACAAGATCTCGATGTAACGACTCGCACCGTTACCGCTGACATGTGTGTAACACAAGCCAAACCCGCTGCCGGGCAAATGGAGGATTTGAATTTCGGATGGCACGTTGTCAAACATGTGAAATCCAACGCCATCGTTGCCGTTAAAGATGGTCGCACGTTAGGTGTAGGTGCCGGACAGATGAACCGCATCGGATCGGCCGAGATCGCATTGAAACAAGCCAAAGCTGCAGGTTTCACCGAAGGAATCGTATTGGCATCCGATGGGTTCTTTCCCTTCGATGATTGCGTAACCCTCGCAGCAGAATACGGCGTAACTGCCATTGTTCAACCCGGCGGCTCGGTTCGTGACGAAGATTCGATCAAGAAAGCCGATGAGTTGGGAATCGCCATGTGTTTCACCGGCGAACGTCACTTCAAGCACTAAAACAGAACTTTTATGAAAGTATTGGTTATAGGCTCCGGAGGTCGTGAACACGCCATTGTCGATGCGTTGGCACGATCGCCACAAGTCGAAAAAATATTCTGTGCCCCCGGAAATGCCGGTATCGCTCAACAGGCCGAATGTATCGCAATTCGCGAAACCGAGATCGAGCGGCTACGAGACTTTGCCACAGAAAACAATATCGAACTTACGGTAGTAGGTCCCGAGGCAGCGTTAGCTGTCGGCGTGGTCGATTGTTTCAAAGCTGCCGGTCTGCGTATCTTCGGGCCTTCGAAAGCCGCCACACGGATCGAGTCGTCAAAAGAGTTTGCCAAAGATTTGATGGCTCGTTATAACGTGCCGACAGCCGCCTATCGTTCGTTTACCGACTATACCGAAGCACAAGCATACGTTGCCTCGCGTCCCCTGCCCGCTGTATTGAAATACGATGGGTTGGCAGCCGGCAAAGGTGTTGTGATTGCCGAAACTTTGGCCGAAGCGGAGAGTGCTTTGAAAGATATGTTACTCGACGATAAATTTGGCGAGGGGAAAGTTGTTATCGAGGATTTCCTCACAGGTCCCGAATTCTCGTTTATGTGTTTCGTTTCAGGAACAAAAGTATGGCCGATGGTTTTGGCACAAGATCACAAAAGAGCTTATGATGGTGACAAAGGACCGAATACCGGAGGTATGGGAGCCTATTCACCGTTACCCTTCATTACGGCCGAGGATGAAGAATATGCCTTAGAAAAGATTCTAAAACCGGTTGCCGAAGCAATGGTTGCGGAGGGTTGTCCATTTGAGGGAGTACTCTATGGTGGTCTTATGAAGACCCCACAAGGAATCAAAGTTATCGAGTTCAATGCCCGCTTTGGTGATCCCGAAACCGAAGTGGTACTCCCTCGCTTAAAGAGCGATATCGTAGAGATTTTCTGCGCGGTGGCAGACAACAAAGATGCACAACTCGAATGGTACAATGATGCGACATTAGGTATTGTCCTGGCCTCGAAGGGCTACCCCGAAGCGTATGAAAAAGGAGTGGAGATCAAAGGACTCGATACGGTTGAAAGTACCATTTATCATATGGGAACAAAACGTATTGATAATCGCATTGTGACCGCAGGAGGACGGGTATTGTTTGTTATCGGTCGTGGAGCGAACTTGACCGAAGCACGTGAAAACGCACTCCGAGATATCGCCCGCATCGACTGTGACAATCTCTTCCACCGAAGCGATATCGGACATTGGGCACTCGACTGACATAAAATTAAACAAATGTTTTTTCATGGCGAAAATAATTAGCGGAAAAGAGCTCTCGGCGAAGTTGAAGGCCGAGATGGCCGCAGAGGTTGCGACCTTTCCGGCCAAATATGGGCGTGTACCCCATTTGGTAGTGATTCTGGTGGGAGAGGATCCCGGCAGTGTCTCTTATGTTACCGGAAAAGCCAAAGCTTCAGCCGAGGTGGGCATACGCAACACAACAATCCGAAAACCAGATACTATCTCTGAGGCGGAGTTGTTGGAGATTGTTGATCAGTTAAATGCCGATCCGGAGGTGGATGGCATCTTGGTACAATTGCCATTGCCAAAGCACATCAATTCAGACAAAGTAATTGCCGCCATCGACAAGTCGAAAGATGTCGATGGATTTCATCCGCTGAATGTTGCGGCTCTCTGGCAGAAGCACCCATGTACGCTACCTTGTACCCCAAAGGGTATTATCAAGATGCTCAAATCGGCTGGCGTGGAAATTGCCGGACGCAACGCCGTTGTAATCGGACGTAGCAACATCGTAGGTCTCCCCGTATCGAAACTTCTGCTCGACGAAAACGCTACGGTAACCACAGCTCACAGTCGTACTCGCAATCTCGGAGAGGTAACTCGAAAAGCAGAGATATTGGTTGTTGCCATTGGTCGCCCGAAATTCGTTACAGCCGATATGGTAAGCGATGGTGCCGTTGTGATCGATGTGGGTGTTAACCGCGATCCTGAGACTGGCAAGCTATGTGGCGATGTCGATTATGCAGCCATCGAGCCAAAGGCATCGGTCATCACACCTGTCCCGGGCGGTGTAGGTCCGATGACCATCTGCTGTCTGATGGAGAATACCATCGAATGTTTCTTGCGTCGATTCTAATAAACAAAAGACGATGATGAAAATATATGCCCGAACAAAATTGTTCGGGCATATATTTTCATCGCTATCAGACCAATCAGTGAGTAGTTTCGACTCGGATCTGTCTGTTCCAACGCATGTATCCCAAAATTGCGAGGAGGGAATAAAGAGCGTAGAGTCCCGCCGTTAACGGAATATCCTTATAGAGATACAATCCTACGGTAATCACATCTACGACCAACCACACCAACCACTGTTCGACATATTTACGCGACAACATCCAATAAGCGACAATACAGAGTGCCGTAGTCAGACTATCCCAAAACGGCACACTGCTATCCGTAAATCGGGTCAAGACGAAATAAATCGCAATATGGATCACTCCATAGGCTCCAATAAGAGCCGGCAAAATCCGCCACGAAATATGACTAATACGCAGTGCTGTTTTCTTTTTTGCTCGCGGAGCATTGCGCCAAACCAACCAACCATACAATCCGGCCAAGATGTAATAGGCCTGCATGGAGCAGTCGGCATAAAGTCCGGCTCGATAATAGAGCACGCCATGCACAATCGGCATGATGAGCCCCACAATCCAGAGGCGAATATCCGCTCTGTATTCAAGCCAAAGGTACAACAACCCCAAGACTACTCCAACGATTTGCAAGATCAGTTTCCACTCCATGGTCCTCTTCCATTTATATTCTCTCACCCGACGAATCGGATTAATCGCTAAAATTTCACCGTCACATTGGCCAACAGATGGATCGGAGCCTGCGGGAAATAGTAGGCATGATCGGTTTGGGCACCTTCATAGGCCTCCGACCAACCATAACCGTTGCTGCAATAATCAGCGTTGAAAAGGTTGTAAATCGCCACTCCGAATCGCACACTTCGTGCGGCTTTTGTCTGCAAGGTATAACCCAAATTCAGGTTGGTTACACAATAATCATCCAACATCATCGCAGGATTTACATAGTTGGTAAAATATTGGCGTCCGACATATTGTGTATGCAATACTGCTTCGAATCCTTTGTGATGAAAATCAAGCAACAAGGCCGCCGTAGTTTTCGGGGAGTAGGCCAATCGAGTAGTCCCCATCTTTACGGTATGGTATCCATAATAGCCAGCAACATTTCCCGTCAAAGCATAGTCCACCACGCGGTGTACATAATTCTCGATGCAGTTTTGCGAGAAAGTAGCCTGCGCACTCGCCGTAAACCATTTAGCTACTTTCCATGTTGTCGAGAGTTCCACGCCTCGCCGATAGCTGTCTTCTACATTGTCGTTGATCGAATCGTAACCATCGTTGATACGACCCGTAGGAACTAATTGATCCTTATACTTCATGTAGTAAAGATTAATTCCCAACGAAAAATCCGGCATAGTATAAGTGTAGCCCAACTCAAAATCGTGGAGTAATTCCGACTTCGGATAGCTGCCGGCCTCGGCAAACATGTAACGATCGGTAAAGTCTCCACGCGTAGGCTCTTTTTGAGCAATGGCATAGGAGAAATAAAAATTGTGTCGTTTATTGAGCGTATAACTAACTCCGAGGTGCGGATTGACAAAATGATATTGTTTATCAACCGCAATAGGCTGCATGCCGACTTCTTCCGAAACATAGTTGTCGTTTACCCCCCAAGCCTGATAATTGACATAGCGATATTGCAGGTCGGCAAAAAGCCGCAAACCCTCAACAACCTGCCAATTGGCTCGAACAAAAAGGTTGGCATCGTGCTTGTCGACATCATTATCATACCAACGATGAGTTATTTGGTTACTTTCCAATCCTTGTACCCAACTCAACGTACCGTAATGAGGACAAGTATAATAACTATACGATCCGCCAAAGTTCAAATCAAGTTGTTTCGTAGTATACCCGAAAGCCGCCTGCAATCCGCCCATGTGGTTACGCATATATTTATCGCGAATCATGTCTGCTTCCACTTTATTGCCATCGGAATCGTAAGCCAAATCATCTCCGAATCCGTATTCCGCCAATTTGCGTCCCTCTTTGTATTGCTCGTAAAAACCATAACCATAGGTATAGAATGCTGTGGCATTCATCGTCCAACGCTCATTGAATCGGTGATTTAGAATCAACTGATTATTGAGTTGTAGATAGTTGTCGGTTTGATTACCAAAATACCCCACTGTCGCACGTTTTACTTCGCCATCATCCATATAGTAATAGGAGTGATTCCCGTTCGAGGTATAATACATACCCTCCGAATTGAAGCGACGACCATTGAGCAACATCTCCTCTTTTGTGACTCCCGTATAAGTCAGACCCGTTTTGGCCTTACCGCCGAACGATACCAATTTCAGCATGGTATTTCCATTATAATACCCCGTCTGCAACATATAGGATTTCAGATCCGTTGCTCCTCGGTCGATATAACCATCCGAGCCGATATGTGTCAGTCGGGCATCGAGACTCCAATGTCCACCAAGTAGTCCCGAGGAGATTGCCACCGCCTGTTTGTTGGTATTATACGAGCCATAAGATAGCGCAACTTCGCCACGAAAATCGGTTGGCAAAGCATCGGTTGTCATGCTGATTGCACCACCGAAAGCTCCGGTACCATTGGTCGAGACTCCGGCTCCACGTTGCACTTGAATCGTTCCAACGGCCGACAACAAATCTGGGGTGTCGTACCAATACATCGCATGCGAATCGGGATTGTTCATCGAAACACCGTTGATCGTCACATTCAGCCGCGTAGCATCTGTTCCACGCAAGCGCATCGACGTTCCTCCGATACCGATACCGGTTTCGTTGGTTGCCACCATCGAGGGGGTCAATGCCAACACCGAAGGAATGTCCAAGCCATAGTTGTTGCGAGCAATCTCCGTACGCGAGAGATCCGAATAGGCCACAGGTGTTGATGTCGTAGCGCGAGTTGCGGTTACTTCGATCTCCTGTAAACGGTACATGCGCACCGAATCTTTGTTGCTCGCCTCCTGTGTTTGAGCAACGGCAGCCGTACACATGGCGAGGGCTGCAATGGGTAATAGATACCTTTTCATGTTTTTGAACCTTTAAGTTAAAGAACTGAAAAGGGGTATGTGTATTGATTGTACTACTTCCCGGTCTCGGCATTACCCGTATCCGGTTCAATGGGTATAATCTCAGCCTGCGAAGCAAGCACCCCTTAGATTGTCGGGACAAAGGTAAGAAAAAATAAGAATTGGGAAATGATTTTTCGAATTTTATTTTGTATTTTCCCAAAAACGCCCGAATCTCTTCACAAGAAATTCGGGCGACAATCTTTTATTTAATACTTCAATCAATAATCCTCTGTGCTATTATCCGGCTCGATATATATCTGGAAGATCAGCGGACAATACGACGGGATTTCGGTAGTCACGGTAGTAGTGGTCGTCGTTGTGATGGCCGAATCGTAATAACCGCTGTAGTAATCATCGTAATAGCCACCATAATAACCGCCATAGCCACCATAATAGCCACCATAATAGCCGCTATAATAGTTGTTGTAATAGCTGTTATAATAACTCAGATAATTCAAATAATCGTAATAGTCGGCCGAAATGCCTCCCGAGGAACTGGTTGTCGAAGAGCCATTCTGTCCTGCCGATCCATAACCATTGGTCGATGTGGTTATAAAGGTAGCCCATTGACCGAATTTCAAATTCGGGACCGTATAATAAAATGCCGAAATCAAGCCGCCGCTACTCGGAGTATATTCAATCGCTTCTCCGGCAGTATATCCACTGCCATAGATCAACTCTTTCACTTCGTTGATATTCGTATCGAAAATAAAGCCATCAAGGAATCGACCTATATACCAGATCTTCGCTGTTTTATTCAATCCGACAGAGTCTGCATCCAATGTTGCAACCCCCGCATAAGCCTCCTCTGAATGGAAACGCTTAACCAAAGCCTGTGCAATTTTCTCTTCCAATCCGGCATCGTTGTAAGGCGAAACCTCATAAGGTTTCATTTTATATTTGTCCGACTTAGGGTATTTCAAACGATCTTTTGCCGGATCATAGCGTAAGTTGACATAAAGTTGAGCGATGCTGTCTTTGGCAATAACCCAACGATTTACCAAATTATAGGGGTGTTTCGGATCGGTCGGAGCAAGTTGTTCTTGCTTGGTCGAAGAGTTCTCCGAATCGTTTTTCTTCGGCTCCTCACGACCACCATTCTCCTCACAAAAATAATCGACCTGTGAGCCCTCCAATTCCAACGGATTCTTTACGGTATCACAAATCTCCAACTCCACCCGCAACGGACGACCGGAAGCCAACGAAGTTTCACCCTCATAGCCGCCTGAGCCCTCCAAACCATTCGAACCGACTAACAACGAAGGCAGATAGAGCACCACTTTGGAACCTTCTCGCAGTTTAATTTTTCGAGCACCGTTATCCAACGACAATTCGTTACGCATGGCCAAATAAACGCCCTCTTGAATGTCGGCACCATCTGCACCACAATAACGATAAAACGGGACATAGTGGGTATAGCGCGTAAAAGTATTGAGCAATTTAGCTTCATCGGCATTACGCGTAAGCACGATGCTGCCATCCAAACTGCGACCTGAGAAATTGTAGCTCAACCACATATCGCCAGCACCGATAGGCGAAGCATCCTTATCTCCCTCTTCGATCACCTCGACATAATATCCCGATTTTCCGACCGGCTGAAAATTAGCCAATAACTCGGGTTTGTTTTGGGTAATATAGGCCTCCAACGATTGGGACTCGAACTTATCGTAATCTTCGGTGGTCTCCTCAGCGCAAGAGGTCAGTGCCACAACTCCGGCAACCACTGCATAGAACAGGAATTGGATTGATTTCATATCTTGTATTCGTTTTTACTCAACGGTGTTTATTGTAAAGAAGATCGCCAAAGGGCTCTCTTTCTCGATGATCCCCAAATCTTCATCGCCATAAGCCATGTTATAGGTCATATAAGCCTCGACATGATCACCTTGGCGACATCCCAATAACGCAAGCCGCAGGCCGTTTATTATGCCGGAAGAGGCCGGTGTGATCACTTTGGGTTCGAAATTCCAAATTCCGATCGGATTTCCCTCTTCGTCTTTGAGTGTCAAACCCAATTTTTCGAGTTTCTGTTCCCATTCGGGATCATTGGTATAAATCGGAACGGTTGTGTCGGTAATGGAGGTATAATTATCAAAAGAGTAGATTCGGAAAGTAATTGCCACCTTCGACGACGCAGTCACTTTTGGCCAATTGACACGGTCGGGATCGTAGTAATTTTCGATATAACGATAGACCTTATTCCCCGCAGTGGTATAAAACGGCAAAGAGCTACCCTCCTCCAAATTCTCTTCGGCAACCAAACGCGGCGAATGTGACGAGGTAAGAAACGATTCGATACGTTTACGCTGTTCGGGCTGCACATCGCCCTCTTTCGAACAACCGAACCACAGCATGGGGAACAATAGCAATATGGCAAAAAATTTTTTCATTGGCATACAATCGTGCAAATTTACAAAAACTATCGGATATATGCGAATTTATGCAAAAATAACATCTTTTTTCGCACAATTGTATCGGACACAGGTCGAGAACTGCCTTAAACCGCGATTTTCAATCGGCAAATCTCAATTGCTTCGGGCACTGCGGCTGTAATTTACCATCACTACACCTCCGAAGACCATCACTGCGGCCAGTACCTTTTGCCAACTGAGCGTATCCATACCTACCCATATACTGATCACAATCGCGATGATGGGTTGCACATAGGAGTACATGCTCACCAATGTCGGCCGAATGCGTTTCTGTCCATAAGGAATCAAGAAGTAAGCAATGCAGGTCGAAAAAACAATCAGAAAGGCCAATTCGGAGAGGATTGCAGGGGGTAGAGTCATGAAATCAATTGTCACAAGTTCGCCAAATGCAAAAGGCAACGACAATATTGTGGAAAACAGGAAGATCCATTTCAAAAAGGAGATGAGCGAATATTTGGCGATCAAAGGTTTGAAAAAGCCCAAATAAAGGGCAAAACTGATGGTGTTGAGCAACATCAGAAAGACTCCCTCGGGTTTAGTTTCCAACACCACGCCCGATGCGTTGGTCGTATTGACAATCAAATAAGTAACACCCAAAAAACTCATCAGTACCCCACCTGCTTTTCGGACTGTGATCGGCTCTTTCAAGGCATAGGCTGCGATGAACATGGTATAGAGAGGCGACAGCGACGAGAGGATCGAACAATCCATCGGAGTAATCTCGGAAATTGCAGACAAGAAAGTCATCTGCGTCAGGAAAAATCCCAAAAACGAGGCAGCACAGATCTTCGGGAGGTCGCGCAACTCTACCTTTTCGTGCGGCAGGAACAATCCGAGCAACCAAAACAACAGGCCGGCACCGATAGAACGCAGAAAGAAGAGAACGATCGGCGAGATCAGATGACTGCCTGTCAAATCTTTACACACGATGATATTGACTCCGAAAATGACATAAGCCACAAAACAGGCCAAATGTCCCATGCTTGAATCTTTCATAAATTCAAATCTTACGTTTTGCGCAATCAAGAAAAATACAGATGCAAAGATAGTTTATTTGGATTTATTTTCTACCTTTGTTGCGATACTTAACCAATCAATCACAAAACTTAAATTTGCCTATGAAGCATTAGCGTAGTCAAATACGCACATTTTAGACATATTTGAAAAAGCGTTTTAGCTTTATTCTATCATTTCGAAAGTTTGGCGACTTAAAAGTTCTGGTAGGAATATTGCGAAAATGCTCGCGCTTGACGGCGCGGGCTTTTGGTTATTCTATCAGAACGGGTTACGCCAAACACCTCGAAATGGGAATACGCTGAAAGTGCCGCGTTTTTTTATGTGTGTATTTTTCCATTATTTCTATTCAAGGCACACGGAGCCTTCCCGAAAAGCCGCAAAGTGAGTAGGGGCAAACACTTAAAACTTAAAAGATATGAAAAAGATTATGATGCTTCTGGCCTCGATGTTTGTATTTACAGCTGTTTATGCACAAGGTCCTACGTGCAGATTATATGACGCAAATAATATTGTTGCAACGATAACACAACCAAAGAGAAACACAGGAAATTCTAGTACACTTAATGGTATTGACGTAGAACTTACCCAAGAACACAATTCAGATATCAGCATAGTTGTAGAGGCTCTTGATCCCGAAGGCAATGTTGGAGGAACAACGATTATTACCATTCCGGCAGGACGAAAAGAACGATCTGGAGCTATTACAGATTTGAAACACGATACCTCTTATACTTTAAGAATTGCCAGAGCCAGCTGTCAATAAGCCTTCGTCGCTTTACATAAACGAATTTCCCGCACCTTTTGGTGCGGGAAACTCTATACAATATCTACCAATTATTCGCAGTTCCTCTACTCTATCGAGCCTTTGCCTCGCAATAGGCACAGCGGCAAACGCCGTCGGCCATGCGGTGGAAAAGCTGATCGACATCTTCGGTGGCGGAGATGCAACGACGATTTGGACATTCGTATTCACCCACGATATACTCCTCGTTGAAGACCGGCGTACGGGCAAAAGGTTTATTCTCATCTGCCCAGCGTAGCAACGTAAGGATCAGCGCCATACGCACAAATTTTCCATTTTCCACCTGTCGGAAGTAGGCTGCACGCGGGTCGTTATCGACCTCTCGCGTAATCTCGTTGACACGCGGCAGCGGGTGCAGAATGATCATATCTTTCTTGGCCGTCTTCAACTTCTCGCAGTCGAGGACGAAACTATTCTTCACACGATCGAACTCCTCCTCATCCAAGAAACGCTCCTTCTGCACACGGGTCATGTAGAGAATATCCAACTCGGACATCACCTCCTCCATGGTACGCACTTCGCGGAATTCGAGTTGCGAGGCGGCCTGCATCTCGTGCAACATATAGTCGGGCAGTCGCAACTCCTCCGGTGAGATCAAGATCACTCGCACATTCGAGTAGCGTGACAACGCCTTGATAAGCGAGTGTACCGTGCGGCCGAACTTCAAGTCACCGCAGAAACCAATCGTCAGATTATCGAAACGGCCTTTCTCGCGTTTGATGGTCAGCAAATCGGTGAGAGTCTGTGTCGGATGCGAATGGCTACCATCACCGGCATTGATCACGGGGATTCCGGCATACTGCGAAGCCACAAGCGGAGCTCCCTCCTTGAAGTGGCGCATGGCGATAATATCCGCAAAGCAACGGATCACACGTGCAGTATCGGCAACCGTTTCACCCTTTGAAACCGACGACGAATTGGCATCGGAGAAACCGATAACCTGACCGCCCAACTCCAACATCGCCGAAGTGAAACTCAGACGGGTACGGGTCGATGGCTCATAAAAGAGTGTTGCCAACTTTTTACCTTTGCACACCTCGCTGTATTTTGCGCGATTGGCAATGATGTCTTCGGCCAAAGCCACGATCTGTTCGGTCTCCTGCACCGACAGATCTGTCGGATCGATTAAATGTCGCATGATTTCAAAAATTTACTATATCACAAAACAAAGTTGCCCCAAAGAGCCAGCGCGCGCAAAAAACAGCGCAAACGGGGCTATTTCATCCAACTCTCATCGGAAGGGTTGTTGCGGAAGGCGATCAAGCGAGCCTTATCCTCGGCTTTGATATAACCCTCTTCGGCTGCAACCTCAACCAATGTGTCAAGATTCGAAAGCGAATAGTTTGTAACCTCGGCAGCAGCCAAACGTTCCAAACCTTTCTTCATGCCATAGGTGAAGATCGAAGCGACACCCAGCACCTCGGCACCAGCTTCGCGTAAAGCCTCGACAACCTCGATGCACGAGCCGCCCGTAGAGATCAAATCCTCGATAACCACCACTTTCTGTCCCTTCTCCAAGCGGCCTTCGATGCGGTTGCCGCGACCGTGATCTTTGGCACCACTGCGTACATAGCCCATCGGCAGATCGAGGATCGTGGCCGTAATGGCAGCATGAGCAATACCGGCAGTCGATGTACCCATCAACACCTCGGCCTCGGGGAATTTCGTGCGGACAATCTCCGCCAAACCGGCCTCTACATGCTTACGCACCTCGACAGCTGTAAGCGTCAACCGGTTGTCGCAATAAATCGGGCTTTTGATACCGCTTGCCCAAGTAAATGGTTGCTCGGGGCGCAGAAATACCGCACCGATCGAGAGCAAATCTTTTGCAATCTGTTTTTCCATATTATTTGTCATTATCTCATTTATCTCTCTTTCAAGTTACGCTTCCAAAGCGCGACGCAATACCTCTTTCACCTCCTCGGGATAGATCCCGCCTTCGTGAACCTTTTCATCGCCAACATAGAATGTCGGGACATAGTAATAGTCGTATCGGTCGGCCACCTCGGGTTGTTGCGACTCCTCGATCATCTCGATTTCGACATTTGCAAATTCGGGGCATTCGGTCTTCGCATCAGCAATATAGCGCAATGCCTTTTTGCAGAAAGGACAATTTTCGAGGTAAAAGAGTTTTATAGGTTTCATAGTACACTTTTTACTCTCCCAAGAACTCTGCAACACAACGACGATAAGCAGCAACCGGATCGGCAGCGGCTGTGATCGGACGACCTACAACAATGAAATCGGAGCCTATCTCGCGAGCCTTGGCCGGCGTCGTGACACGCACCTGATCGGCGACATCGCCATCGGCGAAACGTACACCCGGAGTGATCGTCAGGAAATTATCGCCACAAGCACCATGTACCATACCTGCCTCCAACGGAGAGCAGACCACACCATCTAATCCGGCATCACGTGTATTTTGGGCATATTTCACGATCGTATCGTTGATCGATGCGCCGATCAGCAACTCTTGCTGCATACGTTCCTCGCTCGTCGAGGTGAGTTGTGTTACGGCAATCAACAGCGGACGGGTGCCATCCTCGCGTGTAAGTCCTTCAAGGGCTGCCTTCATCATATCGATTGTACCGGCAGCATGAACATTACACATATCGACATCCAAACGCGAAAGCACGGCCATCGCTTTCTTCACGGTATTGGGAATATCATGAAGTTTCAGATCGAGGAAGATCTTATGACCGCGACGTTTGATCTCGCGGACAATGGCAGGGCCTTCGGCATAGAAAAGTTCCATACCGATCTTCAAAAACGGCTTACGATCCTCGTTTTCAAACAGATCGAGGAATCGGAAAGTATCCTCTGCCGACTTAAAGTCGCAGGCGATAATTACGTCATGGTTAATCATAATTCGTTGTATTTCGTTATTTTACTATTCCGATAATATCTTGCAGGCGTTCAATCCCCAATCGTTCCATCTCCTGAGGCAATGCCTCGACAATCTCTTTCGAGGCGTAAGGATTGACCAAGTTGGCTGCTCCAACCTCAACAGCCGTAGCTCCGGCCATCATCATCTCGATCACATCGCGAGCCGACTGCACTCCGCCACATCCGATCACCGGTACTTGGCAAGCTTTGGCGACCTGATAAACCATGCGCACGGCAACGGGAAAAATTGCCGGTCCTGAAAAGCCGCCCATCGTATTGGCAATAACGGCCTTACGGCGGGCAATATCGATTCGCATACCGAGCATCGTATTAATCAGACACAGACCATCGGCTCCGGCCTCCTCACAAGCTTTGGCAATCGCCACGATGTCGGTTACATTGGGCGAAAGTTTGATATAAATCGGTTTGGTAGTCACCGACTTCACAGCACGCGTCACCTCGGCAGCCGCCTCGGGAGATGTACCGAACGACATACCGCCATGACGCACGTTAGGACACGACACATTGACCTCGATCAAACCCACCTGCTCCTCTTTATCGATGCGTTCGCAGCAGTAGGCATACTCTTCGATCGAAAACCCAGAGATATTGGCAATCACCGGTTTATGGAAGAAAGTTTTCAATCGCGGCAACTCCTCCGAGATCACAGCATCGATGCCCGGATTTTGCAATCCTACGGCATTGATCATACCCGACGAACATTCGGCAATACGTGGTGTAGGATTACCGAAACGCGGTTCTTTGGTTGTTCCCTTGAAAGAGAAAGATCCGAGGATATTGATATCGTAGAACTCACGGAATTCATTTCCAAATCCGAAAGTTCCGCTGGCCGGAATCACCGGATTATCCAGCCGCAAACCACTTAAAACAACCGAAGTATCTACCATATTATCTCCTCTTTTAATAAGACTGGGCCCTCTTTACAGATGCGCTTGTTCCCGTATTTGGTTTTGCACGAACATCCCATACATCCGCCAAAGCCGCAACCCATACGTTCTTCGAACGACAACTGTCCATCTTGTAAGACATTGTCACACAGTGCTTTGAGCATAGGAATTGGGCCGCAGGCGTAGAAATAGTCGAAATCGATCTTACACTCGGCAATGGCCGTTGTAACAAAGCCCTTGACACCGACCGATCCATCGGCTGTGGCAACATAAACTTCGCAGCCCAACGCACGGAACTCCTCGGCATAGAAAATCTCCGAAGCGGTATTGAAACCCAAGACCACCCGAACACATTTTCCCTCGGCGAGTAATTTCCGCGCCAAATTGTAGAGCGGAGGTACTCCCACACCGCCTCCGACAAGCAACGGAGATTGGCTATCAATCGCCATTGAGAACCCGTTTCCAAGTCCCGTGAGTAGGTCGAGTTCCATGCCAGCAGTCATGCGACTCATTTGTGCCGTACCCTCGCCCACGACCTTATAGACTAAGGTAAGCGTCTCTGCGTCATAATCGCAAACCGATATCGGACGCCGCAGATAGTGTCCGTCAAGAGCAATATTCACAAATTGTCCCGAGGCGGTGATCCACTGCGTATCGCCAGCGAGTACCATCCGCCAAACGGTAGCCGTCAGCGGATAGTTTTCGAGGATTTTATAGATACCTTTTTTATACATAGGAGTTTCAGATGTCTTCCGTTTCGAAGTTAATTACTTGGCATCGATGGTCGATACACGCAAGGTGATCTCCTCCAAGACATCGAGTAATACTTTCACGGTTTCAAGTGCCGTAAAGACCGTCACATTGTTTTCAACAGCTGTGCGACGAATCTCATAGCCATCCAAGCGGGTATTATGCTGGTTGATGTCAATCGTATTGATAACGTAGCTTACATGACCTTGACGCAATGCATCGATGATCTCGGTACTACCCTCGTTGAGTTTACGACGTGTGCGGGTGCGAATACCGTGCTGACGGAGGAACTCGGCAGTTCCTGTAGTCGCCTCGATATTGAAGCCCAAGTCATAGAAACGTTGCACAAGAGGCAAAGCTGCGGGTTTATCATCGTCGGCAATCGTCACGAAGATCGTTCCATAGTTCGAAACGTTCATACCGGTAGCCTGCAATGCTTTGTAAAGAGCCCGCGTCAGTTTGTCATCATAACCGATCGCCTCTCCGGTCGATTTCATCTCGGGAGAGAGATAGGAATCCATACCGCGAATCTTGGCAAACGAGAAGGCCGGGGCTTTAACATACCAGCGAGCTTTCTCCTTGCCATAGACCTCTTCAACGCCCAACTCACGGAGTTTCTTACCCAAGATAACCTGTGTAGCAAGGTGTGCCATAGGAACACCCGTCGATTTTGAAAGGAACGGCACCGTTCGCGACGAACGCGGATTAACCTCGATGACATAAACCTCATCGGTAGAATCGAGGATAAACTGGATATTATACAGACCAACGATACCGATACGACGACCGAGTTTTACCGTATAGTCGATAATCTTCTCTTTGGCTTGTTGCGAAACGCTGAACGTAGGATATACGCTGATCGAGTCTCCGGAATGAATACCCGTACGCTCTACATGCTCCATGATACCCGGAATAAAGACATCGTGACCATCGCAAATGGCATCAACCTCCAACTCTTTACCCATGATATAGCGGTCAACCAATACCGGAGAATCCTCGTTGACCTCAACAGCCGTTTGGAGATAGTGACGCAGACGCTCTTCGTTCGATACAATCTGCATGGCACGACCGCCAAGCACATAACTCGGACGCACCAAGACCGGGTATCCGATACGAGCGGCAGCTTTCACACCGGCCTCAATATCCGTAACAGCCTCTGCCTCGGGTTGAGGAATCCCCAACTCCTCCATGATTTTTTCGAAACAACCACGATCTTCCGCATTGCGGATAGCCTCGGTATCGGTACCGATAATAGGCACTCCCAACGAAGCCAACGGATCGGCAAGGTTGATGGCAGTTTGACCTCCCAACGACACAACAATTGCTTTGGGCTGCTCATGGTGAATGACATTCATCACATCTTCGACCGTAAGCGGCTCAAAATAGAGTTTATCACTGGTGGTATAATCGGTCGAAACGGTTTCGGGATTGTTGTTGATAATAATCGCCTCGTAGCCGGCTTCACGGATCGACCAAATGGCATGTACCGTAGAGTAGTCAAACTCGACACCCTGACCAATACGGATCGGGCCCGACCCCAACACGATGATCTTTTCGCGTTCGCTCACCTCCGATTCGTTCTCTTCTTCATAAGTAGAATAGAAATAAGGTACATACGAAGCAAACTCACTAGCGCAAGTATCAATCATCTTATAGACGGGGAAGATGCTGTTCTCGGCACGCAAGCGATACATCTCTTGTTCGGTAAGCCCCCAAAGTTGACCGATGTATTTATCACCAAATCCCATTCGTTTGGCCTCACGCAATATCTCGACATCCATCGGGTGTTCGCGAACAACATTTTCGAACTCGACAATGTTCTTGAATTTTTCGAGGAAGAACATATCAATCTTCGTATTGTTGTAGATCAACATCAGATCAACATCCATACGGATCAACTGCGCAATGGCATACAAACGGTCATCGGTCGGTTGTTTAATATAAGTCAGCAACTTCTCACGCGACCAATCATCGAATTTCTTGTGGTAGATGTGGCATACTCCCGTTTCCAACGAACGTACGGCTTTGAGGAGCGACTCCTCCATCGTGCGACCGATGGACATAACCTCTCCGGTAGCCTTCATCTGCGTACCCAGCGTATTCGATGCATCGGAGAACTTATCGAAGGGGAAACGAGCCACTTTGGTAACAATATAGTCGAGCGAAGGTTCGAACGATGCAGGCGTATTCGCGAGCATGATCTCGTCAAGTGTAAGGCCCAAAGCTACTTTGGCCGTAACACGGGCGATTGGGTAACCCGAGGCTTTCGAAGCCAAAGCCGACGAACGCGACACTCGCGGATTTACCTCGATGAGGTAGTATTTGAACGATAGCGGGTCGAGAGCAAACTGCACATTGCAACCGCCTTCGATCTTCAACTCGCGGATGATCTTCAAGGCCGAGTCACGCAACATTTGGAACTCTTTGTTGGTGAGAGTCTGACACGGGGCCACCACGATCGAGTCGCCTGTATGCACTCCCACAGGGTCGATATTCTCCATGCAGCAGATGCAGATGGCTGTATCGTTCGAATCGCGCATCACTTCGTATTCGATCTCCTTATAGCCTTTGATGCTCTTCTCAACCAATACTTGATGTACAGGCGACAAAGCCAAAGCATTACGCATGATATCGCGCAACTCCTGCTCATCGTCGGCAAAACCGCCGCCCGTACCACCTAACGTGAAGGCCGGACGCAACACCACCGGATAACCGATACGTTCGGCCATCTTGACACCCTCTTCGACCGATGTGGCGATATCCGATGGCAATACCGGTTCGCCCAGCGACTCACACAACTCTTTGAACAATTCGCGGTCTTCGGCACGTTCGATCGACTCGAACGATGTTCCGAGAATCTCTACTTGACACTCTTCTAGAATACCCTTCTTGGCCAACTGTACTGCAAGGTTCAGACCGGTCTGGCCACCCAGTCCCGGGACAATGGCATCGGGGCGCTCATAGCGGATAATTTTGGCAACATATTCGAGCGTCAACGGCTCCATATAGACCTTATCGGCAATATGCGTATCGGTCATAATCGTTGCGGGGTTCGAGTTGGCGAGGATAACTTCATAACCCTCCTCTTTCAATGCAAGGCATGCTTGGGTTCCCGCATAGTCAAACTCGGCAGCCTGACCGATAACGATCGGACCCGAACCGATGACCAAAACCTTCTTGATATCTTTTCTTCTAGGCATTTTTTCTCTCCTCCATTATTTGGGTAAACTTCTTAAACAAATAGCGACTATCCTGCGGTCCCGTAGCACTCTCGGGGTGATGCTGTATCGAGAATACGCCGTCCTCAACACACGCTACGCCCTCGATCGTACCATCGAGCAAATTGATATGGGTGGGCGTAAGCCCTGTCCCCGTCAACGAATCGGCATTCACAACATAGTTATGATTTTGGCTTGTGATTTCGATACGACCTGTTTCAAGACAACGTACCGGTTGGTTGCAGCCGCGATGGCCAAAACGAAGTTTATTTATTTGGGCTCCATAAGCCAACGAAATAAGTTGATGTCCCATACCAATACCGAAAACCGGCAACTTGCCTTTGAATTGTTTTACCAACTCAATAACCGATGTCACATACTCCGGATTTCCCGGGCCGTTTGACAACAGGATACCTTCGGGATGAAAAGCCATGATCTCTTCGTAAGTCGAGTTGTAGGGCACGATAGTTACATTGCAACCCACGCGATTCAATTGGCGAATGATATTATTCTTAATACCGCAGTCGATGGCAACCACATCGTAGCGATGATTGGGGACTCTCGACATCCAACGCTTACGACAGCTGACACGGGCTACCATATCGCACGGCATCTCGTAAGTCTGCAACTTGCGCATAGCCTCCTCGTGATCGGTTGTCGCATTGGTAATAAGCACCTTTTGACAACCCTCATTGCGAATGACACGAGTCAACGCGCGGGTATCAACACCCCAAATTCCCGGGATGTCGTACTCCTCGAAAACTTCATTCAAGGTCTTCGTGTAGCGGAAATTGGACGGCAGGTCGTTGTACTCTCGCACAATCATGCCGCCGATGGTCGGCGTACGAGTTTCATAGTCGTCATCAGCCATACCGTAGTTGCCGATCAGCGGATAGGTCATCACCACCATTTGGTCGGTATATGACGGATCCGACATGATCTCCTGATACCCCACCATCGAGGTATTGAAGACGATTTCGTTGATCGCCTCCCGAT
This sequence comes from Rikenellaceae bacterium, assembly GCA_015059735.1. Taxonomy (GTDB): domain Bacteria; phylum Bacteroidota; class Bacteroidia; order Bacteroidales; family Rikenellaceae; genus Alistipes. Next base: position 45,589 of record SUZX01000008.1, read on the forward strand.
CGCTACCGAAGCCGTAGCCGTAGAACTCACGGCCGTTCTCCAAAACGATTTTTTTGGTAAATTCTTTCATGCCTATTATTTAGAGTTATTATTTTTCCATTCATAAGCTACTTGTCCCCCGACGACCGTAAGCACCACTCGTCCTTGTACCGGCCAGCCGGCAAATGGTGTAGCACGTCCTTTCGAGTAGAACTCTTCGGGATCGATTGTCCATTTCGCATTGAGATCCAACACCGTAAAATCGGCATCGTCGCCTGCTTCAACACCTCCTGACAATCCGAAGATACGTCGCGGGTTATCGGTCATCAAAGCCACCAAGCGTTCGAGGGATAGGATTCCCGTTTCTACCAAATGGGTATAGAGTAACGAGAACGCAGTTTCCAATCCCACAATCCCCATCGCACTGCCTTCCAAACCACGCGATTTTTCCTCAGCGGTATGAGGCGCGTGATCGGTAGCAAGCACTTCGATCGTTCCATCCAAGATACCGGCGCGCAACGCCTCTCGATCAGCTCGGCTACGCAACGGCGGATTCATCTTGAAACGGCCCTCTTCCTGCAAATCCTCATCACAAAGCAACAAGTAATGCGGAGCAGTTTCGCAACTTACACGTGCCCCCCGTGCTTTGGCTTGACGCACCAACTCGACACTCTCTTTGGTTGAAACATGACAAACATGGTATTGACAACCCGTCTTTTCGCTAAGACGAATATCGCGTTCGACCTGTTGCCATTCACTCTCGGAACAGATGCCTCGATGTCCGTGTTCGCGACAATAGACGCCATCGTGAATATACCCTTTATTAAGCAACGCATCAACCTCGCAATGCGCCACAATCGGTTTGCCAACAGCCGAGGCTCGACGCATGGCCTCCTCCATCAATGCTTCGGACTGCACACCACGTCCATCATCCGAGAATCCCACGACCTCGGAAGCCAATGCTGCAAAATCGACCAACTCACCTTGTCCGCGTTGCCCCATAGTGATACAACCGTATGGATAGACACGCACCACTGCATCGCGACGGATCAAATCGGTCTGCATATGCAGAGTTTCCGGCGTATCGGGAGCCGGATAGACATTCGGCATCGAACAGACCGCCGTATAGCCTCCGGCTGCAGCTGCAACTGTTCCTGTGGCAATGGTCTCTTTACGCGAAAACCCGGGTTCTCGAAGATGTACATGCACATCAACCAATCCCGGGATCAGGTAGCGACCTTCAAGGTCCACAACACGATCTTCGGGGCTCGGCTCACAAGGTGCTACCACTCGCCCCTCTTCGACGACAAGAGTTTCTTCTGCGAACCGACCTTTGCGGAAAATCTTTGCGTGAGTATAGAACGTTTTCATTCGTTTCAGAAAAAGCAGATAAAAAAATAGGGCAACCAAAAACAGTTACCCTAATAAAACAAAATTACCGAAGAGCGGAGAGAAAAAACCTCCCGAGCATGAAGTCCGCTGCCCAAAAATCTGCGCCGACGATATGAGGGATTGAAGATTCATCATTCTTCGGATCATTATATCGGCAACAAAGGTAGTACTTTTCGCGGGGCTTGCCAAAAAAAATGCGATTTTTTATCAACAAAATATTCAAAAATTATTAATAAACGACACGCGAAATACGCTCTTCGGCTCTTATATTCTTGTTACTCACCGAAACGATCAAGTCCGCTACGCAAAAATGCCACAAAACCCTCGACCGAAAGATCGTAACCGCGAGGCGGGACAAGTTGTCGGCCTTCGGCATCCTGCAAAATGTAGTAAGGTTGCGCATTGGCTCCAAACTCTTTCAAAGCAACGTAAGCATTAATTTTACCCAATCCTTTGAGCACCTTCCCCGATTCTGTGGTAATCCACTCACTTTCAGGGACTTGTTTTTTATCATCGGAATAGAGCGCCACAACAACATAATCATTGCGCAACATGTTCAATACCGCTGGATCGGACCAAACACGAGACTCCATCTCGCGACAATTGACACAACCATGTCCCGTAAAATCGATAAACAGCGGTTTTCCAACCTTTGCGGCATAGGCACGCGCCTCGTCCAAATCGAAGAAACCCTTCAATCCGTGTGGCAAATGGAGGAAATCGCTATACTTAGGAGCGCGACCATCGACCGTAAGGAGCTGATTCTGCGAAGGTGCAATATTTGTCGCAGACGTTGCATTTCCAAGCACAAAATCCTGCGAGGTAAGTGGAGGCAAATATCCCGAAATTCCCTTCAACGGAGCCCCCCACATTCCGGGGATGAGATAGACCACAAACGAGAAAGCAGCAATAGCCAAAGCCAATCGTCCGACGCCAATATACGGGAGATCGCTATCGTGAGCAAATTTCAATTTACCCAACAGATAGAGCCCCAACAACGAGAAGACAACAATCCAAATAGCAAGGTAGATCTCGCGATCGAGCAACCCCCAATGGTAGGTTTGGTCAGCTACCGAAAGAAATTTGAAGCCCAAAGCGACCTCGATAAAGCCGATAACCACCTTTACCGAATTAAGCCATCCTCCGCTCTTGGGTAATTTCTTCAATACCGAAGGGAAGAGCGCCAACAACGTAAACGGCAATGCAAAAGAGATCGAGAATGCTAACATGGTAAGTATCGGAGTCCAAAACTCACCCGAGGTGGATTTGATCAGCACCGAGCCCACAATAGGCCCTGTACACGAGAACGAAACGAGGACAAGCGTAAACGCCAAGAAGAAGATGCCACCAAGACCTTTGGTGCCAGCTTTAGCATCGCTCTTATTGACCATCCACGAAGGCATTGTCAGCTCAAATGCGCCAAAGAACGAGGCAGCAAAGAACATGAACACCAAGAAAAAGATGACATTAGGAAGCCAATGTGTCGCCAACCAGTTAAAAATATCGGCAGTTACGGCATCACCACCCACCACTCGGGTAATCAGTATGATTGCCGCAATAGGCAAGGTATAAAGAGCTACAATAAACAATCCGTATATTGTAGCGCGCACACGTCCCATAGCAGGGCCACCCTCTCCTTTGAGGAAATAGGAAACCGTCATCGGAGCCATCGGGAAGACACAAGGCGTAAGGAACGCAGCAAAGCCCCACAAAATTGCCTCAATGATCAATGCCCACGAAGTGCCGGAATTATTCGGTTCGGTTGCGACAAGTTGCGCAGTTTCATCGTTCTTCGACAATGTTTCGGAAACCTGTGTTGTATCCGGCACAATAGTCTTTGTTCCTTCGGCAACCGAATTCTTAGATTTCAAGGCAACGGTTAATTCCAAATCATCAGGGGGCATACAAGTATTACCGCTGCAAATCATCCATTCCAAATTCACAGCAACAACAGCTTGCGGCACAGTAAGTTTCACAGTTTGTGCAAAAGAGGCTGTTCCCGAAAAGGAACCGATCTCCATACCGAATGTCGGATCGAAATGACGCTCCGGCTTAGTTAGTTGTTCTACCTTGCCAACCAACTCGACACCAGCACTCGGGACAACAGAGATAACCGTAGCTTTGGGGCCATCTACATAGGGTCCCATATCGTACATATGATAAGCGTCGGGGATCGAGGCTTTGAGAACGATTCGATAATCATCTCCGGAAAGGTGCTCCACAGCACTTTTCCATGTAACATTTTGCGCCGAAACGACAGCGGTCATCAAAAGCAGCAAGGAAACAAACAGAAAACGGATCGATTTATACATAATTTAGCAATTATTTGGGTACAAATATAGCTGTTTTTACGGATTTTTGCTACTTTCGCACGATGATTCGTATTTCCTTAATAATTCCGACACACAATAGGTCCGCACAATTGATTGCAGCCCTTGAATCGGTCGTCAAACAGACACTGCCAACCAATCAATGGGAGTGCATAGTGGTCAACAACCGATCGACAGATGACACAGCGGAACGATTTGCAGAGTTTGCCCAAGCACACCATGCTTGCAATTTACGAATGGTAGAGGAGTCGGAAGCAGGTGTTTCATATGCACGCAACAGAGGAGTCACGATAGCGCATGCACCGCTGTTAGCTTTCATCGATGATGACGAACGGATCACGTCGGAATTTCTCGAAGCCTACCTTTCGTTCTTTGAGGACAATCCCCAAGCCAATGTGGCAGGAGGAAAGATCATTGCTGAATATCCCGAAGGACGACCAACGTGGCTATCGAAATATACCGAGATGCCGATTGCCAATCCGATGGATTTCGGATCAGAGCCTCGACCATTTCCAACCGGTAGAGTTCCGGGTGGTGGCAACATGGCATTTCGTCGCGAAGCGTTTGCAATATGCGGAGGTTTTGATCCTTCGTTAGGGCGTATTGGCCGCGAGTTGATCGGGGGCGAGGAGAACGATTTATTCGAACGATTACTCCAAGCAGGAGAAATCATATGGTATGTTCCCAAAGCCGTAATGTGGCACATCATTCCGGCAACCAAACTAAGTGACAGCTATTTTCGCCGTTTATGCCACAATGTCGGAGTGAGCCAACGAATAAGAGCGCGTATTCACGACCGCTTGTTTCGCGCTCGATTGTTGGAGTTAGCCAAATGGGGGGCTACTCTACTGTTGTGTTGCACCTTACGACCTGCCCAAAGTGCCAAGTTGCTCCATATGCGCCTCGAAATCAGTCGGGGGCTTTTCGCCAACAAAAGGTAACGAAAAATTTATATAGCAGAATATCGTACAAGACAACAAACCTCGCTTATAAGCGAGGTTTGTTGTTCTATTTCATGCTGATTGTTAGAATAGATATTTCTCGGTTTTGACCTTGTTGACCAATCGGAAAATATCCTCCCACGCCTCTTCTCCAAAGGTTGTGCCGACAACCTCGATGACCTTACCGGCTGCAATCGCTCCGATTGTTCCGCATTGGCGCAGGGTCAGTCCCTCACATAAACCTGCCAAGAACCCCGCCGCATAGAAGTCCCCGGCACCGGTTGTATCGACCCGCTTGGCAGCGGCCATGATGCCGACATGCACCACTTCATCGCCCTGCTTGATCAGAGCTCCTTTTGTGCCGATCTTAACAACGGCCAACGAGGTCATCTCCGAGATACGTTGCAACGCATTGAGCGGCTCATCCTCGCCGGTAAACGCGCGAGCCTCGTCTTCGTTGGCAAAAACAATATCGACATAATCCGCAACCAATCGTTGGAGGAAGTCCAAATTTTCGGCAACGACATTGAAACTTGCCAAATCGATGGCGACTTTCAACCCACACTCCTTAGCCGTACGGGCCGCCGAAAGGATCAAATCGTGGTTTTGTACCAAATAGCCCTCGACATAAAGACAATCATACCCCTCGAAAATAGCCGGCTTAATCTCTCCGGCCGACAGTTCCAAAGCTGCGCCGAGGTAGGTGACCATCGTTCGTTCACCATCGGGTGAGATCAGCGAAACGCACTTTCCGGAGCGCTCCGTCCCTCGCGAAACCGCAGGATTGACGTGTAGATTTTCAAGAGCCTGAATAAAGAAGTCGCCCGTAGTATCGTTGCCTACCTTCCCAATAAATCCCACTTTACAACCCAAGCGAGCCATAGCACGAATCGTATTTCCGGCCGAGCCTCCCAACGAGAGCGAATAAGGAAGTCCTGCAACCGACTTCGAAATTTTGGTTTGCAGTGCAGTATCTACCAGACTCATAGAGCCTTTGGCCAATCCGAATTCATCAAGCACCGCATCGGATTTGAGATTGACCAACATATCGGTCAAAGCGTTACCAATGCCTATTACACGTTTCATAAGGTCAGTAGTCGTTGTATAATCTATATTGATAAAATCTTCACCAATTCCAGCGAGTTGCGATTGATTCCTTTATCGTGCTTGATGGCACGATTGAAAGGTACATAAACAATCTTTCCGTTTTCAATACCCACCATCACATTACGTTGTCCATCGATCAACGCTTCGATAGCTGCTTCTCCCATACGCGAAGCTAAAATCCGATCGACAGCCGTCGGAGAGCCTCCGCGCTGAATGTGTCCCAAGATCGTAACACGAGCATCGTATTGCGGGAACTCTTTCTTTACACGCTCGGCAAGTGCCGTTGCTCCGCCGGTTTGCGGATTTTCGGCGACAATGACGATGGCCGAATTCTTGCTCTTACGGAAGCCGTTACTAATCAAATCGGCCAACTGATCGACTTCGGTCTCCATCTCCGGAATAATTGCGGCTTCGGCTCCCGTTGCCAATGCACTATTAAGCGCCAAATAGCCCGCCGTATGCCCCATCACCTCCACGAAAAACAGACGTTCGTGGCTCGATGCCGTATCGCGTAACTTATCAACGGCCTCCATAATCGTATTGAGTGCCGTATCATAACCAATGGTCGAATCGGTACCGCCTAAATCGTTGTCGATAGTTCCGGGGAGACCTACAATCGGCACATTGTACTCTCGCGCAAAAATCCCTGCGCCAGTCAGCGAACCATCACCACCAATGACTACCAACGCATCAATTCCGGCAGCCTGCATATTGTCGCAAGCCGCCTTGCGCCCCTCAACCGTAGCAAACTCTTTGCATCGGGCAGTTTTAAGGATTGTACCTCCTTGCTGGATAATATTACTCACACTCTGCGAATGCAGATCAACGATCTCATTATAAACCAATCCTTTATAACCGCGCATAACACCCTTGACACCAAAACCGTTATAGATAGCACTGCGTGTAACGGCTCGAATGGCAGCATTCATACCGGGAGAATCCCCTCCCGAAGTCAAGATACCGATAGTTTTTATGGCCATACTCCTCTCTCGCTTAAACCTAAAATCGGTCAAAGGTAACAAAAATTTTTCAAATTCGATAAAAGCCGGACAGCCCCACAAGGCTCTCCGGCTCGATGAAAAAACTTTTTATACTTACAAATCGAACTGCGCTGCTATTTATCGGTTGTATCGGGTTGGGGTTCGGACTGCGTGGCGGTTTGATCGTTCGATCCGGAATTATCCAGCATCTCTTCAAGGCTTTCCAAGTCGTATTCAACCGCTCCTTGATTTCTGAAACCCGAGTTGATCACAGCGCGCTTTTCGTGGAGTTTCCGAGGCACATCGTCGTGAAGTGCAGCCACGCAGCAACCGACAATCGAAGCCATCCACAGCAAAAAAATGATCAACACGGTTTTGCCATTCGGTTTACGCGATGCAATCAAACACATCAGTACATAGATCAGCAACACAACGGGAATCAATGCAATAAATATACCAAGCACCGGAGTCCATGTCGAAATCGACAACGTATCGAGTGTACTCATAAATTCATTTCCTCCAACAAGTAGTACCAACAACCCGATAATCAAAGCACATGCTGCCATAATCAACCCAAATACCATAATACCGGCAAAGAGTTTTAACAGAATAAGCACCACCTTACCGAAAACCGAGACCGTTTCGGCAATAATCGGTTTGGCCTTGCTGTCCACATCGGCAGTAGCGGCCGTTGTATCAGCAACCGACTGTGCCGTAATGCGTTCACCATTCATTTCGAGTTTCTGTCGGGCCGAGCGGGCTGCCGGAACAGCAAACCACATGATAAAATAGCAAATCAAGAAGACCCCGAATAAATTACCGGCCAAAGGGCCGAGCCATAGCAGAATCGGAATACCGCTCAGCGGCGAGAGAAACAACGGCAAAAACATGATCAATCGAATCCATACAGGATCGATATCGAAATACTTGCCGAAACCGGCACATACTCCGCCCAATTTGGCATTCTCCGTATCGCGGTAAAGACGTCGTGGGATACGCGGAGTTGCACTCTTCAAGTCAGCATCGATCCGGCTGTCGGAGATATCTTCGGCACTACCGAGTTGCTGTATGATATTCAACACGAGCGGTTTTTCGACAACTCGATCATTGGATTGCACCGTAAGAATCAGTTCTGCAATACGCGCCTCAATATCGGCCACAATCTCTGTCCCATCAGGAGAGTCGTTATAGGCTTGTTTCAAACTCTCGATATAACTATTCAGTGCCTCGAAAGCATCGACATCGAGTGTGAACGCAACGCCCGATATGCTACATTTTCTAACCTCTTTCATAATCTTTGAAACTATTAAAGTGATTACTGATGGCGAACCCGCCCGCCACTGGAAGTAGAGATATCGGTGCGACAATCTCCCTTGTAATTGACAACAGCAGCACTCGAAACATCGGCATTGAGATATTCCGAGCAATTGATGGTGACTTTGGAACTACTCGAAGCATCGACTTCGCAAATGTGGGTCTTCAACGATTCGGCGTCAATACGTGATGCACTAGACAGGTCAGCTTCGAATTTATCTGCACTACCGATAAGTTCGACACGGGAAGCACTTGTGGCGTCCACCACACATTTGTCGGCTGAGACGGCTACCCGAATTCTAGCGGCACTCGATGCGTCGATCTCACAGACAGTAGCCCGAATGGAGGCATCAATTTTTGCAGCACTCGATGCAGCGATTTTTAATTTCTCGGCTTGCAGTGCCTTTGCCGTCGCAATTCGAGCTGCACTCGAAGCACTGAGCATCGTCAGTTTTTCCCCGATCGGCACCACGACCACGACATGAACATTGGTGAAACTTTTGATCGAATCAGCGATGGAAACATAAAGAACTTCTCGCGAAACAATGGTCTCGACATAATCGATCAAATTATCATCGGCAGTAATTACAATACGGTCGGTCGTATCGCAAACAATCACCTGCACGGCACGCGAAGCGTTGATTGCCCGAAACGCAGGGATTTCGGCCGTGCGAGTGACAAGGTTTCCGCTCCCCTTGATATTGGAGCGACTACCGAACTGGTTGAAGGAGTGGCGATCGTTAACGTGAACACATCCGGCCGATGTACAAGAGAACAACATAGCGGCCAAAGCAAGGATGATCAATAAAATATTTTTCATATTATTCTGGTTTTTCATTATTTATCTTCCGTGACGAATGGCATTGATCTGTCCGACCAATTCGTCCCAACTTTCATCAAGAGCACGGAGATACTCCTGCCCCTTCTCCGTAAGAGAGTAATATTTGCGCGGAGGACCTTGCGGCGACTCCTCCCAACGATAGGTCAGCAAACCGGCATTCTTTTGACGGGTAAGAATCGGATAAAGCGTTCCCTCCACCACAATCATTTCAGCCTGTTTCAGTTCGGCAATGATCTTGGGAGCATACGAATCCTCACGAGATAGAATCGCCAAGATGCAATATTCGAGAATGCCTTTGCGCATCTGGGCTTTTACATTGTCTTCGGCCATATAATTAGTGTTTTTTAGTCTTATTAATATTGATTTCAGCTACCGGCTCTTCCGGAAGGACAATCCAAAGAATAATATATGCCCATAACGAAAGACCGCCAAACAGGAAAAACAGTAGTGTCAACAAACGAACCATCGTTGCGTCGATCCCGAAAAATGCACCAAGACCGCCGCAGACACCCGCTATCGAGCGGTTGCTTCGCGAACGATAGAGTTTGCGAATCGGAGAATCGGGTTCGGCCGGTCGGATAGGCTCATCGATCCGCTCACCAAAATCGGAAGGAGCTCCCATTTGGGTCATAGCCGCACGCACCATTTCAAGAGAGATTACCCGCATGGGCGAAGAGAGCCGCTCCTGAAAGATTTCGGCCATTCGAGCTTCGATATCGGCAAGCGTTTCATCATCTTCGGGCAGACGACGGCGGATATCCTCAAAATAATCCCGCAAAACATGATAGGCATCTTCGTCGATCGTAAAGGCCCAAGAGCCTATATTCACATGAATAGTCTCTTTCATTTTCCGTAAAGGTATTACAAGGTTCGGTTAATCTTAACAGTATTTTAACACTGCAAATATAATACACATTTTAGTATTATGCAATACATAGTACTTGTTTTTTGCAGATCAATGTAAACTTTTTTACACTGCGCAAAAATGGCCTCTAAATATCAGCACGTTACAACGCGAAGATAAAGCGCAAAAAAATATTGGCAAGATTCGAATCGCACCGACAAAGGATAATTTTTGTTGTTTTTAATATTTTGCGTTACTTTGTAGCGACAAATACAAAAGGTGGCAGACCTTTCGTATATATAAAGGTGCTTATAGCGGAATTACGCAAAACCATCGTATTCCTCTTGTAGACCTTATCATCCACAGTAGAGTCGTTTATAATCACTGCTCAATAAAGTTACAAACACAAATGGAAGAAAATATCATCATACCTCTATTATTGACCCTCGGAGCCGGTTTGGCTACGGGAATAGGCAGTGCAATCGCCTTCATTGCCAAGCGTACCAACAAAAAACTATTATCGTTTTCGCTCGGTCTGTCGGGCGGTGTGATGATTTATGTATCATTTGTCGAATTATTCCAACAGGCCAACAACACCTTATCTACCGAATGGGGAGCACAAGCCGGAGGAATTTGGACGGTGGCAAGTTTCTTCACCGGCATTTTGCTGATTGGCATCATCGACCGGATGGTACCTTCAATGGAGAATCCCCACGAAGCACACTGTATCGAAGAGATCGAAAAACGACCCCAAAGTACCAAGCTCATGCGTACGGGAATCATGACAGCTCTTGTCATCGGAATACACAACTTTCCGGAAGGCATTGCCACTTTCACCTCAGCAATGGACGATCCGGCACTGGGTATAGCAATTGCCATCGCCATCGCTATCCACAACATTCCGGAAGGTATTGCCGTGTCAATTCCAGTATATTATGCTACGGGCAGTCGCCGCAAAGCCTTTTTGATGTCGTTGGGATCGGGTCTTGCAGAACCAATCGGGGCTCTTGCTGCGTGGTTACTGCTCATGCCGCTTATGACCCCGACACTAATGGGATGTATTTTGGCAGGCGTGGCAGGTATCATGGTCTTTATCTCAATTGATGAACTGCTTCCTGCCGCCCGCGAATATGGCGAAGCGCACACTTCGATATATGGTGTAGTTGTCGGCATGGCTGTGATGGCCATAAGTTTATTATGGCTCTAAACGTATAAATTCATTATTTCTTATGGATATATTACTTCTACTCATCGGATTGGGATTGATTCTTGGTGGAGCGAATTTTCTGACCGATGGTTCCGCTGCATTGGCTCAACGGTTTCGTGTTCCAGAATTCATCATCGGCCTAACAATTGTTGCAATCGGAACTTCATCCCCCGAATTGGTTGTATCAGTGCTTTCAGCAATCGCTGGCAAGAGCGACGTGGCAATAGGAAATATCGTTGGATCGAATATATTCAATGTATTCGTTATTCTCGGTATTTGTGCGTTGGTACGCCCCATGCCTCTTACCACAAGTGTTATCCGTCGCGACATCCCCATCGGCATGCTCGCATCGCTTTTACTGTTGCTGATGGCCTCAGATCGCATGTTGCACCTCGGTGAGGTGGACGGAGTGGGACGCATGGATGGTATCATCATGCTGATTCTCTATATCGCACTAATGATCTTCACAATTCGTGCAGCTGGACGTACAAAGCAAACATCCGACAGCTCCGACAAACCAGCCATGAATATATGGCTAGCAACAATAATGATCATCGGAGGTTTGGCCGGTCTGATCTTTGGTGGCGAGTTATTTCTCGATAGTGCGACCAAAATTGCCACTGCTTTGGGCATCAGCGAATCGGTAATAGCTATCACATTAGTTGCCGGAGGCACATCGCTACCCGAGTTAGCTTCATCACTCGTTTCACTTGTGAAAGGGAAAGCCGACATGGCATTGGGGAATGTCATCGGTTCGAATATCGCAAATATTTTGTTGATTTTGGGTCTAAGCGGCACAATCAATCCCCTCTCAATGGGAGGGATCACCACCATAGACTTGTTGATGGTCGTATTGTCGGCACTCCTGCTCTTCCTCGCAGCTTTTACATTCAAACGGCGCGAGATCGACCGTTGGGAGGGAGTACTCTTTTTATTGATCTATGCCGGTTATCTTTGGTGGCTGATCGGATAAGTCGAAGCTTTTACAACTCTTTCAACCACAAAAGCCAATTTATCCGAGGCATCAGACAAACCCAATAAAACATGATGACAGATAGCATGTGGGTATATACTACTGATTTATATCCTTATATCTCAATATTCCGCATAAACTTTTTATTTTTTACAGATTATGTAATTATTCCAAAGATATTTTGTATCTTTGCACGCCAAAGGAGAGATGCAGGAGTGGTTGAACTGGCCCGCCTGGAAAGCGAGTAAACGTCAAAAGCGTTTCAGGGGTTCGAATCCCCTTCTCTCCGCTTTTATCAATGTAGTTACAAGACACAGCAGACGACTTTTTTGTCGTCTGCTGTGTCTTTTGCTCTATGTTTGAGTACAAATCCAATAACAAACGAGAGTCCGACTCTTAACACATCACATTATTAGCCATCGGGCACTTTTTTTGTTTCACGTACACGAAAATTCGAAACCATGAGCCATCTAAAACCACACCTCGCATTACTGACATGCAACATCATTTGGGCGTTGGATTTTCCGTTTTACAACATGATCTTAGGAAAATACATTGCACCAATGGCAATGGTTTCAGCCTCGTTGATCGTCACGGCACTCTTCTCGTTAATACCGCTGTTGTGGCAACACCCCCAACAGATCGCAAACAGCGACAAACGCAAGTTGATCGGAGCAGCCTTATTAATCGGTGTATTACGCAAGGTATTCATGATGTATGGCTTATCAAAGACCTCACCAATCGATGGATCAATTATTGACACCATTGTTCCGTTATTGGTATTGATCCTTTCTGTCGCATTAGGAATGGATCGATTTACCAAACTCAAAATCATAGGTTTGATATTAGGAATGATAGGAGCCATAGCCGTTATTTTTACCGGCATGTCGGCATCTCATCACACCTCACATCTTTGGGGCAATCTTTTGGTACTATTCTGCGCCTGCGTAACCTCATTCTATATGGTATGGTTCAAAACGTTGGTTGCAAAATACAGCATTGTCATAGTATTACGTTGGATCTATTGTTCAGCAGCCATTATGGCACTACCATTCGGCATCAAAGACCTGATACACACCGACTACGAAACAATCATCCGACACGCGCTATGGCCCACATTGTTTGTTCTCACCATACCGACCTACATTCCCAATCTGATGCTCAACTATGCACTCAAATCCGTCGCACCCACCGTTTCAAGCATTTATACCTACCTTCAACCCGTATTGGCAATTGCCATATCGGTAGCATGGGGATTAGATCGACTACATATCGACACCATTCTTTTTGCCCTGGTAATCTTCATCGGGGTAGGTTTGGTATTACGATCCTATACGTTACCTCCCCCTCATCCCTCTCCTCCTATGGCGCATCCGCATTAACCCAACCGACCGCCGGTCAAAAATTTCTTATTACCGCAAAATAAAGAAGAGGAGCGTCTTTGCAAACGCTCCTCTCAGATGAATATAAATTCAAGATTACTCTTCGGCGGCAGTAACCGTAAATTTGATCGTAGCCTTAACTGCGCGGTGCAACTTGGCAACAGCCTCATACTCGCCAACAGTTTTAACAGCCTCAACAGTAATATTTTTGCGATCTACAGCAATACCCTTTGCGGCCAAAGCCTCAGCCAAATCGGCAGCGGTGATCGTACCAAAAAGTTTACCTTCCTCTGCTTTGGCAGCAAGTATCAACGGCAAGTTGGCAATTGTTTCGGCCAAAGCCTGAGCATCAGCCAAAATTTTGGCATCTTTGTGGGCACGCTGTTTCAAATTCTCAGCCAACACTTTCTTGGCGGAAGCCGTAGCAGCCTTTGCATAGCCCTGAGGAATAAGGTAGTTGTTTGCATACCCGGGTTTTACGTTCACGATATCGTTGGCGTAACCCAAATTCTCCATATCTTTGATCAGAATAACTTCCATAATCGTCTCCTCCTTTAATTATTTCATGCAATCGGTTACGAAGGGCAAGATGGCGAGGTGGCGAGCACGCTTAACAGCCTGAGCCACTTTCTTCTGGAATTTCTGCGAAGTACCAGTCAAACGACGGGGCAAAATCTTACCCTGCTCGTTGAGGAACTTTTTGAGGAACTCACCGTCCTTGTAGTCCACATACTTAATGCCGAGTTTCTTGAAACGGCAATATTTCTTCTTCTTGACGTCTACCGATACGGGATTGAGGTAACGGATTTCCGACTGAGCTTTGTTCTCTTGTGCCATGGCTTACTCCTCCTGTTTGTTAGAAAGTTTTGCACGACGTTTTTCCGAGTACTCTACGGCAAACTTGTCCTGCTTGAAAGTTAAGAAACGGATAATACGCTCGTCACGACGATATTGTGTTTCAAGCGTGTTGATCAACGAGCCTTCGCCCGTGAACTCTACCAGGAAGTAGAAACCGGTGGTCTTCTTCTGAATAGGATAAGCAAGCTTTTTAAGGCCCCACGACTCCTTGTTCACGATTTGACCGCCGTTCTCGGTGATAACGCCCTGGAATTTGTCAGCAACCTCCTGTACCTGAGTTTCGGACAGAACCGGAGTGACAATGAAAACGGTTTCGTAATTGTTCATAATGTTTTAATTTGTTTGTTTTACCCTTTTCGGGATCGCAAAGGTACGAAGAATTTATTCAAAAACCAAAACTTACGACCTATTTTATCACATTATAGCGCATAGGTTCGAAAAAGAGCAAAAAGAAACGACAGCCCAAGAACTTTAAGTAAAGAAGTGACGCAACTTCACGCAGACTATGAGGGGCTGTCGTTATATATTTATTATAGAGTTCGAAAGTATTGAACTCTGATGCAAAAATAACAAAAAATATCAAAGTTCATTCATTTGTTGCATAAAAAAAATACAAAAGACATCCCAAAACGACCTTTCACTCTTTTTATCAGTATAACGGAATAAACCTACCGATCTCAACCGCAAAGGAGACAATTTCCCTACTCAAAGGAGGAATTTATGAGAATAGGCTGTATTTACGAGTACGGTCTTGCCTGCAATCTCGCCATTGCTCAATGTCGATAAGCCAGAATTTGCCAATTTTTATTACATTTGCAATTGTTATGGCCGAATTTGAGAACCGTATATCGAAATTAAAAGAGCAGGTCGCCCTATTACCGCTCAGTCCGGGGGTTTATCAGTTTATAGACCGTACAGGGGTGGTTATCTATGTCGGCAAAGCCAAAAGCCTGCGTAAACGAGTCTCGTCCTATTTCGTACAAAGCAAAGAGCATAGTGCCAAAGTCCGTGTATTGGTGCGACAAATTGTTGAGATTCGTCACATTGTCGTCGATAGCGAAACCGATGCTCTACTACTCGAAAACTCGCTCATCAAAACCCTTCGGCCACGCTACAACATCCTACTGAAAGACGACAAAACCTACCCGTGGATCGTCGTGCGCCGCGAGGCCTTTCCGCGCGTGCAATCAACCCGACAACTCATCCGCGACGGCTCGCAATATTTCGGACCTTACGGCTCGGTGATGATGCAACGCAGTGTTTTAGAGTTTGTTCGCGAAGTGATTCCACTACGCACCTGCAAACTCAACCTATCACCCGAGCAGATCGCCAAAGGCAAATATACGGTCTGTCTGCAATACCATTTGGGCAACTGTTTAGGGCCTTGCATCGGTCAGCAGAGCGAAACCGAATACGCCGCCCAAGTCGATCTAGTCATTTCCGTACTGCGTGGCGACTTGCGCCCCGTGCGACAATACCTCGAATCCGGCATGGCTCAAGCCGCTGCCGACTTACGTTTTGAAGTTGCGCAACGCTACAAGCAGCGACTCGATGCGCTGGACAACTATGCAGGTCGATCGGTGATTGTCAGTGCAAAAATCGTCGATGTGGATATTTTCTCATTGCTTCCCGACGACGATATTGCTTGGTGTAACTTTGTCCGCATCCGTCACGGCTCGATTGTCGGAGTGCAGACCGTAAAATTGCAAACCGGTATCGAAACCGATCCGCGCGACATGCTGACGTTGGCAATCCAACACCTGATGGAACACACTGCCGACGGCAAATTGGCGCGCGAGGTGATCGTACCGTTCTTACCCTCAACAACACTGCTGTTCGATGGCGTAACTTTCACTGTTCCCAAACGAGGAGAGAAACTCGATCTCCTCGAATTCTCGCAAAAAAGTGCCCGCATATACCGCGCTGAGCAGCTGAAAAACCTCGAAATCAAAAATCCGGAACGCCACACCGAACGGCTGATGGCTGCCATGCAAAAAGAATTACATCTTGATCGAGAACCGCGCCATATCGAATGTTTCGACAACTCCAACCTGCAAGGCACTCATCCTGTGGCGTCGTGTGTTGTCTTCCGCAATGGCAAACCTTCACGCAAAGAGTACCGACATTTCAACATCAAGACGGTTGAAGGCCCCGATGATTTTGCCTCGATGCGAGAAATCGTCTATCGCCGTTACAGCCGCCTCATGGCAGAGGGGGCCGAACTACCCGACTTGATCATTGTGGATGGCGGCAAAGGTCAGTTGTCAAGTGCTTATGGAGTCTTGTGCGAATTGGGGCTTGAAAAACATATCCCGATTGTCGGCTTGGCCAAGCGCATCGAGGAGATCTTCTTTCCCGAAGACCCCATGCCCTACTACCTCAGTCGTACGGGAGAGCCTTTGAAGGTAGTTTGTCACATTCGCGATGAAGCGCACCGTTTCGGCATCACGTTCCATCGCCAAAAACGCAGTAAAGCTTTTATCAACAGCGAATTGGAGCTGATCGAGGGGATTGGCGAGAAAACCATTCGCACGCTATTGCAACACTTCCGCACCGTAGCGAAGGTGCAAACTGCCCCCATCGAGGAGTTGACAGCCCTAATCGGAGTGGCAAAAGCCCGCAAAATAAAAGCCTTTTTCAACGAATCCCCCCAATAATCCACCCTATGCAACAACGATTTTTGTGCCTGATAATATGGATATGGGTGCTCTTTACATCCTTTCTCAATCCTGCGAATGCAACCGAAAAAATTTCAACCGCTCCACGCACCCAAGCATGGTATCGGGAGCAAGTACACGAATTGGCCGCCAAGCACAAAATCCCACTGATTCAGATAGCATACAAAACCCCCGATTGTTATATTCAGTTCGAATCGGCACAATTTGACTTTGTTTCCGCAACAAAAGATTGTTCGACAATCTATTTGAGCTGCTCGATCAGCAAGGTGGTTTTCAGTTATATAATCCTAAGGCTCTACGATCTCGGAATCATCGACCTCGACAAGCCGCTGTGGGAGTATTCGGGCAGTGTCGAAGAGCGGTTTCGCAACGCCTACAACGACTCCGAACGGAGTGAGCAGAATGTTCGGTGGGCGAAAATGATCACTGCTCGCATGATCTTGACCCACACCACCGGTTTACCCCGTTGGGCTTCGAATTGGGGAGAGAAAAGCCCCTCAGAAACGGCCAAACTCAGATTTGCATGGACTCCCGATACGGGATTTCGCTACTCAAACGAGGCGATGTGGTATTTGCAACGGGTGGTGGAGAAGATCACCGGATTATCTCTCGAACAATTGGCACGCAAATACGTTCTCGATCCGTTGGGCATGGCCGACACCAGTTTCGAGTGGCGAGAGGCTTATCGACAAACTGCCGCATCGAGTTATAACGCCAACTTGGAGTGTCTTGGTCAATCGGCGCAAATCGCAAGTTGCAGTGCCTATTCCATGCGCACCAACGTCAAGGATTTCGGCCGTTTCATCGAGGCGCTCATGGAGGGCAAACTCCTAAAACCCGAAACCCATCGGATGATGATTTCGCCATGCCGCCATACGGGCGGAGCTTGTCAATACTACGGGTTGGGAATCCAAGTCATGCCCAACATCGGGCTTGATTGCGGGCCGGTATGGGTACACAGCGGCTCGGCAAGAGGATTTCGCTGCCGCTTTTGGGTACTTCCCAAGCAGAAAACATGGTTTATCTACTTCACCAACAGCGCAAACGGGCGCAAAATTCACCCCGAATTAGTACGATTATTCCTGCCCGAATACAGCGGAACGGAATTTTAACGCATTTTTTTGCGATTTTTTTTGCGTTTAACTATTTTTTTTATACCTTTGCTGTCCCGATTCGAAAGGTAATGCCCGGATGGCGGAATCGGTAGACGCGTTGGTCTCAAACACCAATGTCAGCAATGACGTGCCGGTTCGACCCCGGCTCCGGGTACTGAAAGAGAAGTTCTTGCGAACTTCTCTTTTTTGTTGTATCTACAACACATACATCTCCGACCCTATCCCCTACCAAAAGTCGGTTTATTGAGGTTGGAACCAGCCTGCACCGCAAAAAAAAGAGGAGAGCCCGAAAGCTCTCCTCAAATATCAAAGTGTCAAATTGAATTACTCCAAAGTGAAGGTATCATCCATCCAACCCATCAACTGACCCAAAGAAACATACGGTGCGTAATCAAACGTAAACGTTTTATCAGCATCCGAGTAATATGTCCATGTCGGATCTGGATCTAAGAAAAGTGATATCATACCATAACTGGGATGTAAGAACCCGGTATCAACCCAAGCTCCACCATCTTCCATCGGAGCTACAAAAGTAATTGCAGAACCTCCATCCCAAATGAAAGACAAATGGTAACCAGCAACCGAGTAACTCTTTCCGGCATTGTGATAGAAGTCGGGCAGACGATAGCGATTCTGATCCTCTTCGGCACGCTCGATAACCTGTGTCCAGGTAACATCTCCACCGTAAAGGGTAGACAAACAAGGCGAGAAATAAGTTCCTTGACCCCATTTAACCCACGTATAGTCGCGTACAACCGTCAGTTTGCACTCGGCGGCATAGGGCAATTGTGTCGGAGTGGGGAACGAAACCGTTACCACGTTCTCCTCGCCCACCGTAAACTGCGAGCGATCGAACGAAACTTTTACGGTCGAGGTGAGCGATCCGTCAACGAAATCAACCGTGGCGGGAGCGGAGAACGCAAACTCTTGGTCGGGATTAGCCGCCGTGAGAATCACGGGCACCGAAACATCGCCTTTGGCATTGGCACGCTGAACAGGAATCGTGTAGGCATCTTCGAGATCTCCGCTAACGGCATAGCTGTAAGCCGATTTTGCGAAGAACGCCTCATCATTCCGTGCGGGATAGGTATTCATCTCCGTATCCTCCGAGCAAGCAGCTGCGAGGAACAATACGGAAAGCAGAAATAATGCTTTTATATTTTTCATAGTGTTTTCAGTTTTGTTCTTTAATATTAGCAACTACTAATTCTGGTCTTTCGACGGATCGAGTGCGGGGTTGGAGTCGAACTCTTTCTGCGGAATTTTGTAGATAAACTCGGGATCGTTGGGAGCCATCGTATAGGCTTCCGGCTGCGACTCGGAACGGGTATAACCCAAGTTCAAACGGCGCAAATCGGCGGTACGGCCTGTACCTTCGCACCACAACTCGATACGACGCTGCAAAAGGATCTCGTCGAGCAACGACTGCGGCTGCGCATAGGTATCGAAACCAACATTTGCCGAATCCTCCAAAGCGCTGATGTCACGCGGCTCGCTGTAACGCTCGGCATAGAGTTCTTCGAGCAATGCACGAGCACCGGCATAGTCGTTGGCGCGGCACTTGCACTCGGCCAAAGTGAGCAACATCTCCTCGGCACGCATACAAATCTCATCGGCAACACGTGTTGTAGAGTTTGCATAAGTAAATTTGGTCTGCCAATAGATATTATCACTTTTGAAACCGGAATCATCAGGGCACAAATCTGTATCTTTCGGAAGAGATGCCCAAGCTCGACGCAAGTCGCTGTCGGTCATACCCTGCTCATAGATCCACTCATCCCAACATTGGGGAGCCTTATCGCCATAGAATCCATTAACCGCCATGTGACCTACAAAGGCATATCCGGATACTTGATCAACCGTTTGCTCCAAAGCCCACATTGCATCGGGAACAGAACGGTTGTTGAAACCCGACAACTCCGAGAGCGTAGCGACACGTTTCAAACCGCCCTTCTTCAATGCCTCCTCAGCGCAGATGCCGGCCTGTACGTAGTTTTGCTGTGCCAGCGATGCACGAGCCCACAAACCGTAAGCGACATAGAGGTCGATATGCGAGCAGTGGCTCTGCGGCTGGTTGCCGGATTTGAAGTAGTTGATAGCGGTTTCGAAGTCGCCATTGATCTGCGTAAAGAGTCCCTCAATCGTACCGCGACCTACACCCTCGGTCTCTTTGGTTGTACCTTTGGTATAGATGGGTACACCCGGTTTGTCTTTATTTACCGAGTAGTTACCTTGACAATAGCACTCATAGAGACAGTAGTAGGAGTAAGCACGGATGGCATAAGCCTGTGCAAGTACATTCTGACCTACGGCATCGGCTTTGAGGCTCTCCTCGTTATCGATCACATAGTTGGCCTGCGAAATAAAGGTATAGAACATGTTCCAAGTAAAAGCTTGACGGCTGGCAGTAGAAGTCCAGTCGGAAGCAATATTGAACGAATAGTCAAAGTAGTACCAACCGTTACCTGAGTTTGACATATAGTGATCCTCACCCATCAACGAACGGGTCAAGGTAAAGCTGGCCAATCCACTATGCTCATCATCCCAAGCACCCTGCCACGAGGTTTGATACATCAATCGGTAGATACCATCGATAGCCGATTGTGCCTTGTTGGAGTCACCGAAGATCTCGCCACCACCCAACTGACCGGCAGGAGCTGTTTCGAGCGCCCCCTTTGCACACGATACGGAGAGGAGGGCCACACAGCACGTTGCAAGAATTATATTAAGTATCTTTCTCATAATTATTTCGAATTAAATGCGATTAGAATTTAAGATCGAGGTTGAACGATACGGTTCTCGTCGGGGTATAGGCATACGTTGTACCACCTGTAAACGAATACTGCGGATCCATACCCTTCAAGTGGGTAAATACCCAAAGGTTATCCACCGAAGCGGAGATACGAGCCGACTTGAAACCGATCTTCGAAGTCCATGCTTTCGGGAAGGTATAGCCCAATGTGATGTTCTTGATGGCAAAATAAGAGGCATCCACCAACTTATCATCGGTTACTACTTGTACGTCTCCGATAGTATATTTCGGAACATCGGTAATATCACCCGGTTTGCGCCATGCGCGCAGAATATCTTTATGCTTGGCCTGCGCCACATAGTAGCAATCCATAAGGCCATGATATACGTCGTCGTAGTTTTTACCACCGATCGAGTAGTTGGTCGAGATCGAGAAGTCGATGTTCTTCCAACGCAACGCAGTCGAGATCGAACCATAGAGGTCGGGAATACGGCTACCGCAGATAACGCGATTAGCCTGCGCCTTAGATGTATCATAAGTGGTATAATCGTTGCCGTTGGCATCGGTAGCCCAATACATCTTCTGACCGGTCATCGGATCAACACCGGCCGAGCGAGCCACATACCATGAGTAGAGCGTTTCGCCTACTCGGATAATTTGCGATCCCGAGATGATATCTTTACCCGAATCGGTCAGTTTGAGCACCTCGTTATTTACAGTCGAGCCCATCCATGTTACGCTCCATTGGAAGTCTTTCTTGTCGAAGATACGACCCGTAACGGCAAACTCGATACCTTGGTTCAGCATCTCACCCGAGTTGCGGTAGTAACCATCAAATCCCGACGAATAGGGCAACGGATAACTCAACAACATATCGGTTGTTTTGCGGCGGTAGTACTCGAAACTCAAATCAATGCGGTTGAGGAAACGTGCTTCAAGACCGACATTGAGGTTGTGGTTCGACTCCCAAGTAAGGTCTTTATTAGCCACAGAATTAATTACAGCACCCGGTTGGGTAGCATTCGGATAGGAGGTGTCGTACAATGCCTGATAAGCGTAGAAAGAACCTACGTCGTTGTTACCCTGTACACCATACGAAGCCTTCAAAGTCAAGTTGTTGATCCACTTGATGTCTTTCATAAAGTTCTCCTGCGACATACGCCACGAAGCACCTACCGACCAGAAGTGACCCCAACGGGTATCGGTAGCGAAACGCGACGAACCATCGGTACGCCAGCTTCCCGAGATATAGTACTTATCAGCATAATTATAACCTACACGCGAAAGTACCGACTCAATACGATCCTTATCGGCCGAGCTACCTGTACCAACGATTACGGCAGCAGCATCGAGTTCATAGATACCGGCACCCGGCAGACCCGACTTAGCTCCATAAAGATTGCTCGAAGAATAATCGTAGTACTCATGACCCACCAATACATCGATGTTGTGTTCACCGAAACTGCGGTTATAAGAGAGCAACTGGTTGAAGGTATAACTCAACGAAGATGGATTCTCTTTAACAATCTCACCACCTATATCCACTGCATTACCATTGAACGGGTTGTAATAGGTCATCTGATTGGCATTGTAGTAGTCAGTACCGAAGTTTACTTGGAATTTCAAGCCCTCGGTCCAGTGACCGGCTACACCCATCAAATCGATATGGGCACGCGCCGAAAGCGAATTGGTAATCGACTCATATTTATCATCATAAAGCGTAGCAACACTGTTGAAGCCACCCTGCTGACCCGAAGGACGCGAAACACCGTAGTCGAACATCGGCTTGCCGTTCTCATCGTACATCACATGACCCACTTTGCAGGTGTTTACATCGCGCATATAGATCGGATAGATCGGAGCCATCAACTGTGCCGAATAGAAAACGTTCGAAGAGGCAGAAGAATTTGTATTCGACGAGTTCGAGGTGCTGCGAGCAAAGTTGGCGCTCATACCGGCAGCAAACCACGGTTTGGCTTGCGTTTCGATGCTCATGCGACCCGTATAACGCTCGAAATTGGTGGTTTCCAATACACCATCCTCGTTCAGATAACCCAACGAGAACATATACTGCGTTTTGTCGTTACCACCCGAAACGTTGGCACCGTACTCCTGACGGAAAGCAGCGTTGTTGGTAACGGCATCGAGCCAATCCTCGTTCCAACGCAACTTGGCATCGGGACGCACTTTACCATCGGCAGTAAAGAGTTGGGCAACCGGCGTGGTATAGGGGTTATACATCTCGTTGTTACCGAAGATACGCTGTGCGCCATTAACCATTTGGTTAACAGCATCGTTACCAAACTTATTATAGAAAGCCGAGTACATGATCTCCAAGAAATCTTTGGGACCAACGGTTTCGTAACGCGGAATAGCGCGCGACGAGATACCCATGTTGACTTTCAACTCAACGTTGGTCTCGTTGCGGTTACCTTTCTTGGTAGTGATTACCACAACACCGTTGGCACCACGCGCTCCGTAAAGTGCCGAAGCCGAAGCATCTTTCAAGATACTGATGCTGGCGATGTCGTCGGGATTGATGGCCGAAATAGCACCGTCATAGGGCACACCGTCAACCACATAGAGCGGAGTGGACGAAGCGTTGATCGAACCGAAACCACGAATGATAATGGATGAACCCGAACCGGGCTGACCGCTACCCGAAGTAGCCTGCACACCGGGAGCCAAACCGTCGAGCGCTTTGGTAACGTTGGCCACCTTACGAGTTTTCAGGTCATCGTTTTTAACAACAGCCACCGAGCCGGTAAACGACTCTTTCTTTGCCGTACCGTAGGCAACGACGATAACCTCGTCAACAGCCTGCGAGCCTTCGGTCAAAGTAACATCGACCTGCGTTTTGCCGCCAATGTTCACCTTTTGCGACTGATAGCCGATGAACGACACCGCCAACACACCATTGGCAGGAGCCTTAACCGAGAATTTACCAGCAGCATTGGTCACTGTACCTGCTGTGGTACCCTCTACAACTACCGTAGCACCTGCAATAGGTTTGCCAGCTCCGTCCGTGACCGTACCGGTGACTTGTCGGTTTTGAGCAAATGCCAAAACGCCAACACTCAAAACGGCCATGAAAAGTAGTACAAATTTTCTCATAAACCTAAATTTGAATTAATAAAAAATCGGTATCTCTCCGAAAGAGATACGCTAAATAACGCGACAAATATAAGTATTAAATATCAAACTGCAAATTTTGTTCGGCAAAATTTACGCTCCACATCGACTTATTATCGCGGTTAAGACCGTTTTCAAGCGGTTTTCAAGCGGTTTTCGAGGTGTTTCTTGGGATTTTTCGGGGAGTTCCTCGGGAGATTTAGAGAGTTCGAAGGAATTGGAAGATATTGGGGTAATTTTCGAGGGACTTCGGGGAGAATTTGGAGATTTTTGGGACGTTTTTGGGGAAAAACGGGATATTAGCGAACAAGAGAATCAACAATTTGTCGAAAATGAAAATCTCTTTCGGAGAGAGGTCGCCTGATCGATCGGATATTACGCTGTCGTACAACGAATTAAGGCCACTGACAGTTTTTTACTGTTAGCGGCCTTGCAATGCGGTCGGACTCGATTTTCCGACTTTTAATAGCGATAATGTTCGGCTTTGTAAGGGCCTTCGACCTTCACACCAATATAATCGGCCTGTTTTTGCGTTAAGCGCGTGAGTTCAACACCCAAACTTGCAAGGTGCAAGCGAGCAACCTCTTCGTCGAGATGCTTGGGCAAACGGTAAACACCAACCTCCAACTGCTCCTGCCACAACTCCAATTGCGCAAGGCACTGATTGGTAAAGGAGTTGGACATCACAAACGAAGGGTGTCCCGTAGCACAGCCGAGGTTTACCAAACGACCCTCGGCCAAAAGGAAGATCGAATGACCATCGGCAAAGGTATATTTATCGACCTGTGGTTTGATGACGGTTTTAACAGCTCCCGACTGCTCCAAGCGTGCCACCTGAATTTCGTTATCAAAATGGCCGATGTTGCAGACGATAGCCTGATCGCGCATCTGTTGCATGTGTTCCAACGTGATGATATCGCAGTTGCCGGTGCAGGTAACATAGATATTACCCTCGGCAAGGGCACTCTCGATGGTCTTCACCTCGAAGCCCTCCATAGCAGCCTGCAATGCACAGATCGGGTCAATCTCGGTTACGATGACACGGGCACCATAAGAGCGCATTGAGCGGGCGCACCCTTTGCCTACATCTCCATAACCACAAACCA
Organism: Rikenellaceae bacterium; assembly: GCA_015059735.1. Classification (GTDB taxonomy): domain Bacteria; phylum Bacteroidota; class Bacteroidia; order Bacteroidales; family Rikenellaceae; genus Alistipes. Next base: position 70,520 of record SUZX01000008.1, read on the forward strand.
CAACCACCTTACCTGCAATCATCACATCGGTAGCACGCTTAATACCGTCGGCAAGCGACTCGCGACAACCATAAAGGTTATCGAATTTCGATTTCGTACAAGAATCGTTGACATTGATGGCTGGCACAAGCAGTTCTCCGGCCTCTTGCATTTGGTAAAGGCGGTGTACTCCGGTAGTGGTCTCTTCGCTGACACCTTTCCAATCAGCCACCGTACGGTGCCATTTTTCGGGATCTTCGGCAAGAATCTTATGCAGGGTATCGAGGATCACCTCCTCTTCATAAGAGGAAGGCTCGTAATCGAGTGTAGAAGCATCGTTTTCAGCCTTGAAACCTTTATGGATCAGCAAAGTGGCATCTCCTCCATCATCGACGATCAGTTGCGGTCCCTTTCCATCGGGGAACGACATGGCCATTGCCGTACACCACCAATATTCGGGGAGCGTTTCACCTTTCCATGCAAAGACCGGTACGCCGGCAGCAGCAATGGCGGCAGCGGCATGATCTTGTGTCGAGAAGATATTGCATGAGCACCAACGGACATCGGCCCCCAACTCGACAAGGGTTTCAATCAACACGGCCGTTTGAATGGTCATGTGGAGTGATCCCATAATACGCACTCCTTTAAGCGGTTTCTTCGGGCCATATTCACGGCGGACAGCCATCAGTCCCGGCATTTCATGTTCGGAGACCTCAATCTCCTTGCGTCCCCATTCGGCCAGCGACATGTCGGCGACCTTATAAGGCATCGTTACATCCAAAAACATAATTCAGGTTAATTTATAAATATCTATCACTTATTTTCAGCATCTACTATTTGGGACTCTATTCGCGCCAATACAGAGGCTTTATCTCGCAAAATCTGTTCGCGCAACTCATCAACAGAGGCAAATTTTCGCTCCTCGCGGATTTTTTCAAGCAATTCGACCCGCATGCAACGTCCATACAGTTCACTATCATAACCAAAGATGTGGGTTTCGAGTCGTCGTTCCGACCCACCGACCGAAGGATTACAACCCAAATTTGACATCGCATCATAGCAAACACCATCGAGCCAAACTCGCGAACGATAGACTCCGTCCGCAACCGCAAGTGCTGTCGAAACGGCAATATTGGCAGTCGGAAATCCCAACGTCCGCCCCAATTGATGACCCCGTATCACAACTCCTTCAATCTGCATCTGTCGTCAAATTTTTTCGGTCAACTGACGCACCAAACGGAATTGCGAGAAAAATTCCTTAGCAAACACACGTAACACGGTATAGGCCGGAATAGCTAACAACATGCCGAGAATACCTGCCAACGAGCCGGCAATAAGAATCACCAAGAAGATCTCCAACGGATGCGCCTTGACACGTTCGGAATAGAGCGTAGGTTGCAGAACGAAATCATCCAATCCTTTCAAAACCAATAACGAACAGGTGATCACCAAAATTGTTTGCCCCACGCTCATTCCTTCGATAGGAGTAACGACACCTAAAAACAACGATATAACCCCTCCGATAAACGGGCCGGCATAAGGCACGACATTCATAACCCCCATGATCAATCCGATAAAACAGGCATCGGCAATCTGCATACCGAATAACCGCATGGTCAGCGATACGGCGACCATAAGCAGCAGACTTTCGGTCAAAATTCCGGAGATATAGCGCGACAACAACTTGGTAACCGACTCCAAAGCTCGGGTAATATTATCGTGATAGCGATCGGGAAAGATAGCCGTAACCATGTAGTTGAAAAGTCCTTCATCGCGCAGAAAAAAGAAGGTGATAAACGAAATAGAGAGTACGGCAATAACCGATGAGAAAACCATTCCGACAATCGATGAAAAGAAGTTGTTGATCGTTTGAACATCGATCAGTTTCCGCAATGTTGCAACCAATGAATCGACCAACGAAAACCCATTTTCCGGCACTGCAAACAATTCGTTCAAGAAACGTTGAGCCTGAGCAATCGGCTCCTCGACACTTTGAATCACTGTTCCCAGATCGAGATTCGAGAGCAGATATATTTTGCTAAATATCAATGGTATAAAGAGCGCACAAAAGAATCCAATCACGCACCAAATAACGCACAACGTTATCAACGCCGCCACCGAGCGTGGGATCTGCCATCTCCGAATTCTCCGGGTAGCAAGATTTTTCATCAACGGCTTACCGACAACGGCTAATATAGCCGAAACCAATATATAAACCACAATCGACGAAAAATACCAAACCAAAAAGAGGATGGCCGCAGCAAGAGCCGCACCCGCTATGAATCGCAAAAACGTCTGAGGCGTTGTATTCATATTCCCCGTTTCTTGTTCTATTATGGTGGTTGGCAAAATTAACGCCAATATCTGTCAATCAAAAGGCTAAAATCTGCTTATGAGCGACAAAATCAATCAGTATTATCCATTTATCTTCTTATGCAGACGCGCAATAGGTGTTTGCGAGCCGACAACAGCTTCGCCGATACTCACCAGCAACTCGCTGTCTTTCGGGACAAGGACATCAATGCGCGAGCCAAATTTAATGAATCCACAAACGCTGTTCTGCTCCACCTTATCACCTACTTTCATATAGGAAACGATACGACGTGCGATCAAACCGGCAATTTGGCGAAAAAGCACCTTGCAACCAGTGTCCATGCGCACAACCGTAGTTGTACGTTCGTTCTCTGTCGATGATTTTGGATGCCATGCAACCAAAAAACGTCCCGGGTGATATTTGAAATACTCGACAACACCGGCCACCGGCGTCCAATTCATGTGCACATTGGTTATCGACATGAAAATCGAGATCTGCATCATATCGTCATCGAGGTACTCGTTTTCTCGGACAACCTCCGTGACAACTACGCGACCGTCACATGGAGAGAATACCAAATCTTCATCGTGAATGCGAACACGTCGCGGTTCTCTAAAAAATGCAACGATAAAGAACCAAAAAAGCAAGAGCAACACGGCACTCACCCACAACAAAGAGTTGCTCAACTGACTGGTCAATAAGTGGTAAATCAACCACCAAATCAACAGACATACAAGTCCCGAAACAGCAATAATTCGATAACCTTCTTTATTTATTCTCATAACTCATCAGGGTTTGCAGATTACATAACAAAATACATATAAACAAAGGCAAAAGGTGCCGACAGCAACACCGCATCGAAGCGATCGAGAACACCACCGTGTCCGGGGATCAACTCTCCCGAATCCTTCACATCGGCAGCTCGTTTGAACATCGACTCCACCAGATCTCCCAATACACCCGTCACAGCCGTAATCAAGGCCAAACCGCCCCATGCCCACAACGAACCGCCAAGCAGATGTCCAGCAATCACTCCGAAAGCCACAGCACCTACCAATCCTCCGAAAAATCCTTCCCACGATTTTTTAGGAGAGAGACGCTCGAACAATCGGTGACGTCCGCAAGTCATGCCGACCAAGTAGGCAAAAACATCATTGGCCCAAATGATAAAAAGATAACCTACTATGATCCACGAATTCCAACTCTCCGTGATCAAAATCGGGAAATAACATAACAACGAGATCGGGACAGCCACATAAAATACTCCCATGATCGTCACAGCAATATTTGCCACAGGCGACTCATGGCGACGCCACAACTCATAGATAAACATGCCGAAAGCAAGCAACAGCAACAATGCAAGCCCCGCTTCAAAAAGCAATCGGAATTCGCCCGATATCGAGATATCTTCGGATACAAAGGCAAAATTCAGAACAAGGAGCAGCAATCCGGCCATGATTCCCAAAAATCGTTGTGGAACATATTTCTGTTTCTCGGCCAACGTATAAAATTCGAGTATGCCACTCGCGGTCAACAACGCCAATAGCATACCATAGGTCCATTGCGACCAAATGATGGCTCCAAGCATCACCACCCCGAGAACAATTGCACTCGCAGTACGAACCAGCAGGTTTTTTAGTTTTTCACTCATTGACTATTCAAGTTGTAGGTCAGGTTTTTCTCAAAGTTAGGCCGGAGTTTCATCCGAAGCGTCAGATTCCTCTTTTTCGGATTGTTCAAGTCGGGCAGCCTCTTCGCGAAGTGCTTTGGCCTCAGCTTCGCGGCGTTCTCGCTCAATGTCTTTTTTACGTTTGCCGAAAATTCGTTCTACATCTTCGGTAAAAACCACTTCACGGTCGAGTAACAATTCGGCCAACTCTTTCAATCCGGCAGCATGTTGGCGCAACACCTCTTCAGCCATGGCATAGGCCTGATCGATCACTTTGCGAGCCTCTGTATCGATTCGCTCGGCGGTCTGCTCCGAATAGGGTTTTGTGAGCGCCATATCACTTTGCCCCGTAGAGTCGTAGAAACTCAAATTACCAACTTCGGAGCTCATGCCGTAATAGGCTACCATCGCATAGGCCTGTTTGGTTACACGTTCCAAATCGTTCAACGCTCCGGTCGAGACATGCCCGAAAGTCAATTGCTCGGAGACGCGTCCGCCCAATGTCGCGGCAAGTTCGTCCATCAGTTGCTCGCGTGTGGTGATCTGCCGCTCTTCGGGAAGATACCATGCTGCACCAAGAGCTTTGCCACGAGGAATGATCGTGACCTTGATGAGCGGACTGGCATTTTCAAGGATCCAACTTACCGTAGCATGACCAGCTTCGTGATATGCAATCACTCGTTTTTCCTCATCCGTGATGATCTTATTCTTGCGCTCCAAGCCTCCGATAATGCGATCGATAGCAGCCAAAAAATCCTCTTTTGCGATGAATTTCTTATTGTGACGAGCCGCAATCAACGCCGCCTCGTTGCAGACATTGGCAATATCGGCACCCGAGAATCCGGGGGTTTGACGAGCCAAAAACGAACGATCGAGCGTAGGATCGAGTTTCAGCGGGCGCAGATGGACATTGAAAATCTCCTCGCGCTCTTTGACATCGGGCAACCCCACTTCGATTTGGCGATCGAAACGACCGGCACGCATCAACGCTTTATCCAAAATATCGGCACGGTTGGTGGCTGCCAAAACAATCACACCTGCATTGGTTTGAAACCCATCCATCTCTGTAAGCAGTTGGTTAAGCGTGTTTTCGCGTTCATCATTTCCCGAAAATCCTGCATTTTTCCCACGAGCACGCCCAATGGCATCGATCTCATCAATAAAAACAATACAGGGAGCTTTCTGTTTGGCTTGCTCGAAGAGGTCACGCACGCGCGAAGCTCCGACACCGACAAACATCTCGACAAAGTCGGATCCCGAAATTGAGAGGAACGGCACATTGGCCTCACCAGCAACCGCTTTAGCTAACAACGTTTTACCCGTTCCCGGAGGGCCTACCAACAATGCTCCTTTCGGGATTTTGGCACCCAATTCGCGGTATTTATCGGCCTTTTTGAGGAAATCAACAATCTCCATGATCTCAACTTTGGCCTCTTCCAAACCAGCAACATCCTTAAATGTCACGCGCTTGGAGTTATCTTTATCAAAGACTTGAGCTTTGGCTTTTCCAACATTCATGATACCGCCACCGGCGCCTCCCCCACCACGCGACATCGAACGCATAACGAAAAACCACACACCGATAATCAATATCCATGGCAGGAAATTGATCAATAAAGAGGTCCAATCGCTCTTTTCGTTGACATACTCAACAGGAACAGAAACTCCGGAAGGCTCTGCTGCTTTCAAATCCTCACGAAAAGAGGGAACATCCGGAATCGTATAAACCAATTGAGGTCCTTGTTCGGGTAAATTATGCAACTTGCGATTGGTTGAATCATTACGATACTTCTCCCCTGCATGTTTTTTGAGAAATATTTGCGCATGTTCACGATTTACCACACTGATTCTCTCGACATCTCCCTGTTCAACCATCGGTTTAACAGTAGGCCAATCAACTTGAATTGGCTCGTTGGGAGGAGTACCCAAAGCCCACCAACCCAACATAAAGGCGGCAATCAAACCATACACCCACATCAGCGAAAACTGCGGGAAATTCTTCGGCCGTTTTTTGAAGTTATTTTTTTGTTGTGCCATAACTTATTCTTCGTATTCGTAGCGCTTGATCGGAGCATCTGCCCACAACTCCTCCAATTTATAAAACTCTCGCAACTCCGTGGTAAAAACATGCACCACAACATCCACAAAGTCCAATGCAATCCACAACGCAGTTTGCTGTCCTTCGATGCGCCAGACCTTTTCACCCAACACTTCGAGGACCTTTTCTTCGACGCTGTCGGCAATAGCTGCCACCTGTGTCGTGGTGTCGGCATTGCAAACCACAAAGTGCGAACAGATAGCACCATCAAAACCCGAAAGGTCTAACGATACAATATTCTTACCTTTTTTATCTTCAATCGCCTGAACGATCGTTTCAATCAATTTCTCCATAAATCTTTTTCCGATATATGCCTATAACCTTGCAAAGGTATAAATTTAGTGGCGGAATAAAAAATTATATGCCAAAAATAAGAAAATCCGAGGCAAAAACAAAGAAAATGGTAATTATATACGAGATTCTGCGTCACAGAAAAGAACAGCGGGCATCCAACACTTTGGACACCCGCTGTCTGTTAGATAATGAGCAAACAGACTACATCATGCCACCCATTCCACCACCGGGCATGGCCGGCATAGCCGGTTGCTCGGATTTCTTCTCAGCCAAAACGCACTCTGTTGTGAGGAACATCGAAGCAATCGAAGCTGCATTTTCCAAAGCCACACGCGACACCTTCGTCGGATCGATGATACCGGCTTTGAGCATATCCTCGTATTTATCATCGCGAGCGTTATAACCAAAAGCACCTTCGCCCTCGCGAACCTTGTTCACCACAACCGAGCCCTCACCACCGGCATTGGCTACGATCTGACGCAACGGCTCTTCGATAGCACGTTTAATGATCTGAATACCAGTCGTCTGATCGTCGTTTGCACCTTTCATACCTTCGAGAGCGGCGGTAGCACGGATATAGGCAACGCCTCCACCCGGGACAATGCCCTCTTCAACAGCAGCACGCGTAGCTGCCAACGCATCGTCAACGCGATCTTTCTTCTCTTTCATCTCCACCTCGGTAGCAGCACCCACATAGAGCACAGCTACACCACCGGCGAGTTTAGCCAAACGCTCTTGGAGTTTTTCTTTATCATAATCCGAAGTCGATTTTTCGATCGAAGCACGAATTTGAGCTACACGAGCCGAGATAGCTGCTTTCTCGCCTGCACCATCAACGATCGTAGTATTCTCCTTGTTGAGCGTAACCTTATCGGCTGTACCCAACATAGCAAGTGTAGCATCTTCGAGTTTCATACCCTTATCGGCTGAAATCACCGTTGCTCCCGTCAAAATGGCAATATCTTCAAGCATCTCCTTGCGACGATCGCCAAAGCCCGGAGCTTTGCAGGCTGCGATTTTCAACGTGCCACGCAATTTATTGACAACCAATGCCGAAAGAGCCTCACCATCGACATCCTCAGCGATGATCAGCAACGAGCGACCGCTCTGAGCCACCGGCTCCAATACGCCCATGAGCTCTTTCATGGTCGAGATCTTTTTGTCGGTAATCAGGATGAAAGGCTTTTCGAGTTGCGCCTCCATCTTCTCGGGATCGGTGATGAAGTACGCCGAGATGTAACCACGATCGAACTGCATACCCTCAACAACCTCGACATGGGTTTCAGTACCTTTTGCCTCCTCAACGGTAATGACACCCTCGTTGTTAACTTTCGCCATTGCTTCGGCGATCAACTTACCAATATTTTGATCGTTGTTGGCAGAGATTGTGGCCACTTGTTCGATTTTTGCAAAATCGGAGCCCACCTCTTGCGACTGCTCACGCAACGACTCAACAACCGCAGCAACAGCTTTATCGATACCGCGTTTGAGATCCATCGGATTAGCACCAGCAGTCACATTTTTGATACCGACACCGATAATCGATTGAGCCAATACTGTAGCAGTTGTCGTACCATCTCCGGCATCGTCGTTAGTCTTCGAGGCAACCTCTTTGACCATTTGGGCACCCATATTGGCAAATGCATCCTCCAACTCAACCTCTTTGGCAACCGTCACACCGTCTTTGGTAATTTGCGGAGCACCGAACTTTTTGTCGATGATGACGTTGCGGCCTTTGGGGCCGAGTGTTACCTTCACGGCGTTCGACAACGCATCGACACCCTCTTTAAGAAGCTCGCGAGCCTCTACATTATATTTAATATCCTTAGCCATAATTTTTGTTTTTAGCAGTTTTTATTAGATGATAGCCAAAATATCGTTTTGTTTCATAATGAGATAAGTTTCACCCTCGATCTGCAACTCCTGCCCAGCATACTTGCCATAGAGCACTTGATCGCCAACCTTAACCTCCATTTTTACCTCCGAAGTACCGGGGCCTACGGCCACCACTTTTCCTGCAAGGGGTTTCTCTTTGGCTGTGTCAGGGATAATCAATCCGCCGGCTGTTTTCTCCTCCGCGGCATTCGGCAGAATCAACACGCGGTCCGATAATGGTTTTACGTTCATAGCTGTTTTATTTTAATATGAATAATATGTGCAATTTATTTTCCAGTTGCAATTATTATTACAACAATCGTTGTGCCAACCTGATTTTGGCACATTTTTCTGCCAACTTGCCTCTTTCAACGTGACAATTTGTCACTCCGCCTTGTATTCCCCCAAATGAAAGGTGTCACTTCGTCACTAAAAAAACGAAATCAAGTTGATTCCTCTTTGCTTATGTATCCGATCGATAATCCGACGTAATCCATAATTGCTTATAAACTGTGTAATACCGATTTCAGATGTCTCCCCCAAAAAACATTTTACCAATATTTAGGTATTTATCTTTCACAAATATCCCTCTATCTTTGCCTCCCGAAATTACGAAACGACAAACCATTATAAAATATAAAAAAATGAGGAAATTTTTACTTATCATTGCTTTATTAGGAGCATTGAATCCCAAATTATCGGCTCAGCGGGGGACCAAAACCGATGCTCACCTTTTCGGTCATGTGATCGACAAGAAAAATCATGAGCATGTGGCCTATGCAACGATCGTTCTGATCGGCACAACGCTCGGCACGACAACCGATGCCACTGGACACTTCTTGTTAAAAAACCTGCCATTCGGCGATTATGAGGTTGAGGTACGTGCGTTGGGTTATGCCACGGAGCGCAAAAAGGTCTGCTTACACGCCCAAGGAATGGTTGAGTTGAATTTCGAAATCTCGGAACAAAATGTGACGGTCGGCCAAGTGGTTGTTTCGGCAAACCGAAGCGAAACCCTCAAACGCGAAGCACCTTCGTTGGTAAATGTACTCGATGACGAGTTGTTTGCCCGTGTATCGACAAGTGCTCTTTCTGGAGGTTTATCGTATCAACCCGGTGTACGCGTGGAAAACACCTGCCAAAACTGCGGATTTCCCCAAGTACGCATCAACGGTCTTGACGGTCGCTACTCACAGATCTTGATCGATTCGCATCCCTTATTTTCGGCATTGACCGGTGTTTACGGATTGGAGCAGATTCCTGCCAACATGATCGAGCGCGTAGAGGTATTGCGCGGAGGCGGATCGGCATTGTACGGATCCTCGGCTATCGGTGGCACAATCAATGTGATCACCAAAGACCCGACACGCAGCATGGCCGAAATAGGACATACCATCACATCACTCGGATGCAGCAACTCCTATGAAAATACCACAACACTCAATGCTTCGCTTGTATCAGATAGCGGGAAGGCTGCAATTGCCGTTTTCGGACAAATTCGCAACGGAGCGGGATACGATGACAACGGAGATGGATTCACGGAGATTCTCGATGTAAACTCTGAGGCTGTCGGCATGCGCTCTTTCTTTCGGACGAGTGCCTATTCACGCATTACAGCGCAATATCACCATATAAAAGATTATCGTCGCGGAGGAGATCAGCTCCACCTGCCCCCGCATCAGGCTTTGGTATGCGAAAAGGCAGACCACACGATTGACGGTGGTAGTATCGCATTCGATTGGTCAACGGCCGATCGTTCGAACCGCCTCAACACCTACTTCTCGTTCCAAAATACATCCCGTGACAGTTTTTATGGAGGTCCCATCGAAGAGATAGATGACAACGGCAATGTAACAGATGTCCATGGTGATCCCAATGCTTACGGACACACCGACGATCTAACATTGGCAGCCGGCTTACAATATGTACACGCATTCAAGAAGTTGCTGTTCCTGCCCTCGGAGTTGACCCTCGGTATCGAATACAGCCACAACAACCTACACGACACATCCATTGGTTATGATATAGACACCAAGCAAAAGACTCATATTTATGGAGGATACATCCAAAACGAATGGAAAAACAAGCAGTGGTCGGTACTTATCGGAGGTCGTCTCGACAAACACAATTTGGTGGATAACGTGATCTTCTCACCCCGTGTAAACCTGCGTTACAGCCCGCTTGAAGAGTTGAGTCTGCGATTGAGCTATGCGGGAGGTTATCGCGCTCCGCAAGCCTACGACGAGGACTTGCATATTGCCATTGTCGGTGGCGAACGCACCCGCATTCGTTTGGCCGAGAATCTCACAGAGGAGCGTTCTTCGTCATGGAGTGCTTCGTTGGAGTGGAATCGCATGTTCGGCAAGGTGTCAACCACTTGGGTTTTGGAAGGTTTCTACACAACTCTCGATGATGTTTTCGCACTACGCACCATCGGAGAGGAAAACGGAGCGACCATCCAAGAGCGATACAACGGCTCGGGAGCTACGGTTGGCGGTATAAATTTCGAAGCGATGGCTAAATTTTCGGAGTGGTGCGATCTTCAAGCCGGATTCACATGGCAAAAAAGCACCTACAAAGAGCCCGAACAGTGGAGTGAAGATCCGACGGTGGCCGCCTCGAAGCGCATGTTCCGCACACCGGACACATACGGCTATTTCACACTTTTGTTAAAGCCGTGGAAACCCCTCGAAATTGATTTGACAGGAAATTATACGGGATCGATGCTCGTACAGCACTTCGTAAGTTCGGGTACCGACAAAGATATAGCCGTCGAGACACCTCATTTTATGGATATTAACCTTCGTTTGGCATACAAGGTGCAACTCTACAAAGATATCCAGTTGGAGTTATTCGGAGGTATAAAGAATATTTTCAATGCGTATCAAGACGATTTCGATATGGGGATGAATCGCGATTCGGGTTATGTTTACGGCCCGTTGATGCCACGCAGTTGGTTCCTCGGTGCAAAAATCCGCTTCTAAAAAGCATAGAAAAGAAAATTTTTCGATTTTTATTTGGAGCAGATCAAAAAAACCTTTATATTTGCACTCCGATTTACGAAAGGTAGATCGTAGATGGTGGATGTAGCTCAGTTGGTTAGAGCGTCGGATTGTGGTTCCGAAGGTCGAGGGTTCGAGCCCCTTCTTCCACCCTTGAAAACCTTATAACAAGTGATGTTATGAGGTTTTTTTGTTTTTATACTTTTTTTATTCCCAGCAAAAAAAGTGAGTGAGACTCCAAAGCCCCACTCACATTCAAACGAAAGCAGATTTACAACCTACATCATCACTATCTGCATTGCACCTCTGTCATCACGCGCAAGAAATTACCTCCCCAAATTTTGGCGATATCCGTTTCGGAGAAGCCCTCTTCCAACAGGCGCACAGTAATATTGATCAAATCATTATCTCCGCGACAACCATAAACTCCGCCACCACCGTCAAAATCGCTACCGATACCGACATGATCAACACCTGCTACTTTAATCATGTGCAACAAGTGTTTCATAAAGTGCGACAACGTGGCATTACCACGCCCCGGAGCCGTTCCAGCCTTCTGCGGAGTGATAAAGATATCCACAATGCAGGCCTGTGCCACGCCACCTTTCTCGGCCAATGCACGCAATTGATCATCTGTCAGATTTCGGTCATGGTCGAAGATGGCACGCGCCGAGGAATGTGATGCGATAATGGGTTTCGTAGAGTATTTGAGCACCTGCCAGAAAGTATCATCGGAGGCATGCGAAACATCAATCATGATACCCAAGCGATTCATTTCACGCACCGCCTCACGACCAAGCGGGCTCAACCCGTTCCAACGCTTGATTGTATCCGAAGAGCTGTCGCAATAGTCGTTGTTCGACGAGTGGCAAAGGGTGACGTAGGTTACTCCTGCCCGATGTACACGTTCGAAATCGGCCAACGACGACCCGACGCCATAGGCATTCTCAATGGCGAGGAAGATGGCTTTCTTGCCAGCAGCCTTGATTCGTGCCAGATCAGCCGGTGTGCGAGCCAATTCGAGACGATCGCTGTTCATCTCGATCTGTTTCAGAGTTCTCGATATAAGTAGGTTAGCTCGTTCGGTAGCCTGTTTCACCCCGGCTTCGTTACTCGCCCGCTGTCTTACCCAACAAGCCAAATATTGGCCATCGAGCATACCCTCTTCCATCTTCGGAATATTGACCTGTCGTTTTGTTCTATTAGCGATGTTATAATTCTTTTTGAAAGCCCCCGGGGCATCGGTATGCGAATCAATGGAAAGCATATTCCGATGAATGGCTTTGGCGCGACGGAAAGTATCGGCCTTGCGAACAAAGAAATTGAAAAGTCGGAGAGCCACCTTATCGCCTTGTCTAACCATTTTTTCGGGATGGAATTGCACACCCCAAATCGGATAGTCGTGAATAGACTCAATTGCTTCGGGAGTACCATCGGAGGCCCATGCCACCACACGGAAACCTTTGGCGGGCTCTTTTACTGCCTGATGATGGTACGAATTGGTCTGCAATTCGGTTATGCCGAAGATGGCAGCCAACTGCGAATCGGGAGCAAAGTTCACCATATGTCTTGCCTCATCTCCCTTTGAACGCGCACGATGTGAGAGTTTCCATTGCGGGCACTGTGTCGGAATATCCTGATAAAGCGAACCTCCAAATGCCACATTGATCAGTTGTTCTCCACGACAAATACCCAACATCGGAATATTCATGTGATGCGCCATATGAGCCAAAAGGAAATCGCAGGTGTCACGTACAGAGTTTACCTGGCCCAATTTGGGGTGGGGAGTTTCACCATAACGTGCCGGATCCACATCTTCTCCACCACTCAAAATAACACCATCGAGGTTACGTAAAATAGCACGCAAAGCCAAACTATCGGTAGTAACAGGAATCAACACCGGAGTTCCTCCGGCTTTGATCACCGCATCGGAATACTCCAATTTGAGTTTCGCCGTACCATTCGTTTGTCCACAAGAGATTCCGATCATAGGACGCTCACCTTTGATCTGGCCGAAAGCCAATACAGGAATAAGTAATAGAGAACAGAATAGGTTTCGTAGCATAATCCTATAAAATTTGGGAGTTTTTTGTTTTACAATCGAGCCTTAATCGCTTTCGAGGCCTCTTCATAGCCCGGTTTGTCGAGCAAAGCAAACATATTCTTTTTATAGGCCTCAACACCCGGCTGATCAAACGGATTGACACCTAACATATAGCCGCTGATACCACAAGCTTTCTCGAAGAAATAGAGCAATGCACCGATTGTTTCGGCGTCGATCTGCGGAATTTCGATGCGGATATTGGGCACTCCGCCATCAATATGGGCCAATTGTACGCCCAACTCGGCCATGCGATTGACCTCCGAGATTCGCTTGCCGGCCAAGAAGTTCAATCCATCAAGATTCGCCTCATCAGCCTCAATCACTACTTTATTGGCAGGAGAAGCTACCGAAATGATTGTTTCGAAGAGAGTTCGCTCACCTTCTTGAATATATTGTCCCATAGAGTGCAAATCGGCAGTTAGTGTAACACTCGCGGGGAAAATACCTTTTCCTTGTTTTCCTTCGCTTTCGCCATAAAGTTGTTTCCACCACTCGCTGATATACTGCAATTTCGGCTCATAAGAACCGAGAATCTCGATCTTCTTACCGCCCTTATAGAGTTCGTTACGTACGGCGGCATAGATTGCAGCCGGATTTTCATCAAAAGCAACAGTAGCATCCGTAGCTTTCTCCATCTGTTGCGCTCCATTCACTAAGGCGGTAATATCGACTCCGGCAACGGCCAATGGCAACAAGCCGACCGGTGTCAGCACCGAGAAACGACCGCCCACATTATCGGGAATCACAAATGTAGGATAGCCCTCTTGAGTAGCGAGAGTTTTCAGTGCGCCGCGTGCCTGATCGGTAATAGCCACAATACGTTCGGCAGCCTCTTGCTTGCCGTAGCGACGCTCGATTTCGGCCTTGATCAAGCGGAAAGCGATGGCCGGCTCAGTCGTTGTGCCTGACTTCGAAATCACAATGGCCGCGATGGAGTGCTCTTTCGAGGCCTCCATCAATTCATAGATATAATCCTCCGAGATATTTTGGCCGGCAAAAACAACGGTCGGATTCGTTTGTTCCTTACGCAAGAGTTTGAACGGATCGCTCATCGCTTCGAGAACGGCTTTTGCCCCCAAATAGGAGCCACCGATTCCGATACAGATCACCAAATCTGCTTTTGCGCGCAACTTGGCAGCTGTTGTTTCAATAGCATCAAGTTCGCTTTTCGAAATCGAAGACGGGAGGTTTACCCATCCTAAAAAATCATTACCAGCACCTTCACCCGACTGCAACAATGCGTTGGCGGCTTGTGCCTGTTCTGCAATTTCGGGAGTGAAAATAACTCCTGCTTTCACAATATCCAATTTCAGATTTTTCATATTCTATCAAATTAATTTAGTTGTCAATTCTTGCATGCGTTTTCGTGCCGAGGCTCCTCGATAAAGCACATCGTAAACCATTTCGGCAATAGGCATATCAACCTTGTAACGAGCGTTAATATATCGAATGCAGTCGGCTGCAAAATAGCCCTCGGCTACCATAGTCATCTCGTTGAGTGCACTTTTCACGGTACAACCATGCCCGATAAGCAACCCCAAACGACGATTGCGGCTATAAGTAGAATAGCAAGTAACCAGCAAATCACCCAAATAGGCCGAAACCTGTGTATTCCGCCCTTCGGCCGGATAACTCTCTTCCAAAAAACGGGTCATCTCTCCGGCACAATTGGCGATCAACACAGCCAAAAAGTTATCGCCATAGCCCAAACCCACAGCCATACCAACCGAAAGTGCATAGATGTTTTTGAGAATTGCGGCATATTCCACACCATAAAGATCGGTCGAATAACTCAAACGAACGGCCGGAGAACTAAATTTTTTCCCGATAAGATGTGCATTCTCCAAATCCGGACATACGACAGTCAGATAAGAGAGTTTTTTTCGCGAAACCTCCTCAGCATGCGATGGACCGGTAAAAAGACCTATCTGACTATAAGACAAATTATAGTGGTCGTGAATATATTCCACAACGGTTTTATAATCATCGGGAACAATACCTTTGATAGCCGACACGATGAATTTATTGGAAAGTGATTCTGTGAGCGGGGCAAGAAAACTTTTCAAATAAGCCGAAGGGCAGGCCAATACGATTATATCGGCCTCGCGCACCACCGCATCAAGATCATCGGATGGAGCAATTCGGGAAGTGTCAAATTCCAAGTCACTAAGGTATCGAGAATTACGGCCCTCTACGCGAAGAGATTCGAGGACCTCGGGATTACGAATATACCACCCTACGGATGTTTCGTTGGCAACCAACAGATCAACAATGGCAGTTGCCCAACTTCCGTAACCAATCACTGCACAACGAGCCTCTTTTCCTATTTTATAATCCATGAGAATCGCATTTCAATTTCACAAAGATACAAACAAAGTGCGATTTTGCAAAGGTTATTTAACACGGGTCGTGGCAATGGGTTATGCCGTCCGACAACGATACGGCGACAAAAACCATCTTCGCAACACAAAAAACGGCAATCTCGACTTTTCATCACAGATTAACAATACAAAATTAGCCCGATTATATTGGGTTACAATAAATTTTTCCTATTTTTGTGACAAACCAAACTATCTTTTCGACCTATGAAAAAAACGTTTCTTTTAATGATGTTCATCGGAGCACTTCTTGCAGGCTGTACCACGTCCGATAACGAACCGATCAACATCATTCCCCACCCCAACAAATCACAATTAGGATATGGGACATTTTCGGTAAACGGGAGTCCCATTCTTTGCGATAGCCGCGTTGACAACAACACATTACGCGCCATAAATATTTTCGCAAAACAACTTGCAACCATATCTGGTGGCGAAAACCCCGTTTCGGCAACAGATGTTGTTCCGAACAAAGGGTTTCGTTTCATTTTGGATGATACCGTTGCCAGCGAAGGATACAAGCTTAACATCTCGACTTCGGGAGTGGAGGTTCGTGCTTCGGAGTTTCGAGGATTCCTCTACGCTCTGCAAAGCATCAAGCAGTTGCTTCCGGTTGCCATTTATGGCAAAACTCCCGCTCCGGAATTGGCATGGGAGTTGCCGGCCGTAAAAATCGACGATGCTCCACGTTTCGGCTATCGTGGTCTGCATCTCGATGTGGCACGCCACTTCTTCGATGTGAAAGAGGTGAAACGCTATATCGACATGATGGTCATTCACAAACTCAACACCCTGCATTGGCATCTAACCGACGATCAAGGCTGGCGCATCGAGATCAAACGCTATCCTCGTCTGACAAAGGTGGGTAGCATACGCAAAGGCACCGTCATCCGCAAAGAGTGGGACAAGGGCAACTACGATGGAGTTCCTTATGGCGGATTCTACACACAAGAGGAGATTCGCGAGGTGGTAAACTACGCCGCAGCAAACGGAATTACGATTATTCCTGAAATCGACCTCCCGGGACATATGTTGGCAGCTCTCACTGCTTACCCCGAATTGGGTTGTACGGGCGGACCGTATGAGGTATGGGGTCGTTGGGGCGTGGCTGACGATGTACTGTGCCCGGGAACAGAGAAGATGTTCCAATTCGTCGAGGGTGTATTGACCGAAGTAATGGATCTTTTCCCCTCGAAATACATCCACATTGGAGGAGACGAATGTCCGAAAACGCGTTGGGAAAAATGTCCGCGTTGCCAAGCCAAAATCAAGGAGTTGGGTATCAAAGGCGATGACCAACATGCCGCAGAACACTATCTCCAAAGTTACGTTATCACGCGTGTCGAGAAGTTCCTTAACGATCACGGACGCCAAGTGATCGGTTGGGACGAGATACTTGAAGGAGGATTAGCTCCAAATGCTACGGTCATGTCGTGGCGCGGTAGCGAAGGAGGCATTGAAGCTGCTAAACAGGGTCACGATGTGATCATGACACCCAACACCCATTTCTATATTGACTATTACCAATCGCTCGACCGCGAAAAAGAGCCATTCGGTATCGGTGGCTACGTGCCGGTGGAACGGGTCTATTCTTATGATCCCGCCTTCACAGATCGATTAACCCCCGAAGAGCAGAAACATATTCTCGGCGTGCAAGCTAACCTTTGGACTGAATACATTGCTACACCCGAACACTTGGAATACATGTTATTGCCGCGTTTGTCAGCATTGAGTGAGGTACAGTGGTGTAATCCCGAAGTTCGCGATTACAACCGATTCCTCAACACATTCCACATGCACAAGATCTACGATATCATGGGATACAACTATGCCAAGCATATTTTTGGCGTAAACGGTTCGTTTGCCGTCGATTCCGAAAAAGGATGCGTAGTCATTACCCTATCCACACAAGGCAATGCACCGATATATTACACACTCGACGGATCAATGCCCACCTCCACATCAAAACGTTACACCAAACCGGTGGAGATTTTCGAAGATTGCAAATTCCATGCTGCTGCACTGCGCGAAGGGATGGAAACTCCGACTTACGAACGGGAATTCCGATTCAGCAAATCGACCGGCTGTCCGATTGTATTGAACAGCAAACCGACGCCTAAATACACCTACAACGCACCCAAAAACCTAATTGACGGGTATCATGGTGGCACAGCTTATACCAGCGGAGCATGGGCCGGATTCCTAAAAGAGCCGTGTGATGTTACGATCGATATGGAGGGTGCCGGAGACTACTCGCAAGTAGCTGTCGAAGCGCTCATCGAGAAAGGAGAATGGATCTTCCCTCCTTCGAAGATTACGGTTTTGACCTCCGAAGACAACTCTGCATTCAACGAAGTTGCCGTATTAACACCTCCGGCCGAGAATGCCCAAAGCCCCGAAGGTGTCAAGGTTTATACCGTAGAGTTTCCAAAGACAGAGGCTCGTTATCTGCGAGTCAAGGTTGAAACGGTCAATCCGATACCTGCTTGGCATGGAGCTGCTGGCCATGAGAGTCACCTGTTTTTGGGAGAGATCAGCGTGAAGTAGTTAAAACCACCTTGCTATTTATCCCCAAAGGGTCGTTGAGTATTCGGCGATCCTTTTTTCATCATAAAACAAGGTATCTATTATAAAAAAGCGTACCTTTGCGTGCTATGACCGAACGATCCATCTATATCGACGATTTCAATTACGATCTGCCCGAGGAGCGGATCGCCAAATTTCCACTTGCCGAACGAAGTGCATCCAAATTGTTGGTATGGCACAATGGCACCATCTCCGAGCGCCGTTTCACCGATTTGGAGGAGGTATTACCCGCAGGACAACTGCTGGTATTCAACAATACGAAAGTGATCCGAGCTCGGATCATCATGCACAAACCTTCGGGAGCCCGCATCGAGGTTTTCTGCCTTGAACCGCTCTCTCCGGCCGATTACGACCGTGCCTTTGCCGTTGAACAAACGTGCGAATGGTCGTGTATCGTTGGCAACCTCAAAAAGTGGAAAGAGGGATATGTCGAGATCAATTTCGAGTATAACGGACACAGCGAATGGTTGCGAGCGTGGCGACTCGACGAAGGAGGACGCGAGCAACGCATCCGTTTCGAGTGGTCGGCCTCAATGACATTCGGGCAACTTTTGGAACACCTCGGCAAGATTCCAATTCCGCCCTACCTCAACCGCGATACCGAACAGATCGACTACACCCGTTACCAAACCGTCTATTCGAAATTCGAAGGTTCAGTAGCAGCACCAACAGCCGGCCTGCATTTTACTCCCGAATTAATCGCATCTATGCACGAACACGGGTTTGATTTCGAGGAGGTTACCTTGCATGTGGGAGCCGGAACATTTCTGCCGGTCAAAGAGGAAGATGCTACCCGCCATTCCATGCACACCGAACATTTCGAAGTGCGACTATCAACCCTTCGGAGACTACACGCTAAATGGGATGCTATCACCGCCGTAGGAACCACCTCAGTACGGACCCTCGAATCACTATCGGCGTTGGCTTGGCGCATCCGGCAAAACGGTGATCCCGATCTTGAACATACGGTCGGACAATGGGAGTTATACGATATTCCCTCCGATTTTTCAGGAAAAGAGGCATTGGAGATATTGATCGAATACCTTGAAACACACAATCTCGATCGTATAAAGGCGGCCACGCAGATCATGATCACACCGCTGAATTACCAATTTCGTATCGTTCGTAACATAGTCACCAACTTCCACCAACCCAAATCGACTCTGCTGTTGCTTGTATCGGCTTATGTCGGCTCAGAGTGGCGACAGATATACGACTATGCCCTTTCTCATGATTTTCGTTTTTTGAGCTATGGCGACTCGTCAGTATTGATTCGATAAGGTACAAATTTTGCAGAAAAACTGTTCAAAAAGAACAACAATAGAAAAAGATCACTATATTTGTCGCATCAAGCAATATAACCATGTTGACTATTTCAAACCATACGATCTGTTGTGCAACAGTTTTCTGTTGTCGTCGGGTTATGTCGGTCGCCAAGTAAAAACATGGAAATTGTAAAATCGAATAATTTCTATACATTCCATAAATTTTTATCGAGCGGCGAAATTTTGCCGCTCTTTTTATACAACTATAATTTAATATAGGCATGAAAAAGATTGCAGATTCGGTATTGGATTTAGTGGGAAATACCCCACTGGTAGCGTTGAAACAGTTGAGTCTTGATGCCGGAGTCGTAGCACATGTTGTCGCTAAAATTGAGGCTCGCAATCCAGCAGGCAGTGTTAAGGACCGAATTGCATTGGCAATGATCGAGGCTGCCGAACGCAATGGCACGCTCACTACCGGAGCTACGATTATAGAGCCCACAAGCGGGAATACGGGAGTAGGTTTAGCATTGGTAGCCGCATTGAAAGGTTATCGACTGATTCTGACAATGCCCGAAACAATGAGTATCGAACGTCGTCGCTTAGTGGCAGCTTATGGTGCACAGGTCGTGTTAACCCCTGCTGCCGAGGGGATGAAAGGGGCTATTGATCGAGCAGAGGCTTTACACGATGAGATAGCGGGATCGGTAATTCTTCAACAATTCGAAAATCCGGCCAATCCTGCACGACACCACGACACCACTGCCGAGGAGATTTGGCGCGACACCGATGGCTCGGTAGATATTTTTATTGCCGGTGTGGGTACAGGCGGCACATTGAGTGGTACAGGAAAACGATTGAAGGAGCTAAATTCCCGAATAAAAGTTATCGCTGTCGAGCCGGCCACCTCTCCGGTACTCTCGGGAGGCAAAGCCGGAGCGCACAAAATACAGGGCATTGGAGCAGGATTCGTCCCACGCAACTACAATCCCACAGTAGCTGACGAGATAATTACGGTCAACGACGATGAGGCTATCGGAACAGCTCGTCTGTTAGCCTCTCGCGAAGGATTATTGGTCGGCATCTCATCGGGAGCGGCCGTTTATGCCGCGCTGCAAATTGCCAAGAAGGAAGAAAATCGCGACAAAACGATCGTAGTATTGTTACCCGATACAGGAGAACGTTACCTCTCCACCCAGCTATATGCGTTCGAAGAATATCCCATAGAGATTCAATTATGAGAAACGAATCCCTCCATCAAATCGTTGCGGCTCTAACAACCCCCAACGAATATATCCCGACATTCGACGAGATCGGAATTGATAGCGAAGAGTTACGACGAGCCGTAACCCTTTTCCGACAGGCGGTATTTGCCGGCTATTTTGGTCTGTCAAAATCGGAGATGTCCCAATTGACAGCCGACCGTCCGGCTCCTTTTTCCGCATCGATTCTATCAACTCTTGAAGAGTTGAAGTCGATTTTGACACGACAGATATCACGAGCCTGCCGTCTCTTCGGGAACAAATGCAGCACTTCACAAGGTCAAGAACCTACCGATTCCTCTCGCATCACCGAGCAGATGCTCCGACTGATTCCCGAACTGCGCCGACAACTTAGCACCGATGTAAAAGCAGTATTCGACGGGGATCCTGCCGCAGAGAGTTATGAGGAGGTTATTCTTTGCTATCCGGCCATCGTGGCTATGACCCATTATCGCATAGCTCATGGATTACTGCAACTCGGAGTGCCGATCCTGCCGCGCCTAATTACCGAAATGGCCCATTCGGCTACCGGAATCGACATTCATCCGGGGGCTGTAATCGGCGACTATTTCAGTATCGATCATGGTACCGGCGTCGTCATTGGTGAAACCTGCATCATCGGCAAACATGTACGCCTTTATCAAGGGGTAACCCTCGGAGCCAAAAGTTTCAAATTCGATGCTGCGGGAAATATCTTACAGGAGCCACGTCACCCAATACTTGAAGATCGTGTGGTGGTTTACTCCAACGCCTCGATTCTGGGACGAATTCGCATTGGTCACGACTCGATTGTCGGCGGCAATGTTTGGCAAACAACCGATCTGCCTCCCTACTCCCGCGTAATTCAAGGGCAAGCTTCGATCTCGGCTTTCGAACACGGAAGCGGCATTTAGTACATTTTTTCATGGAACCATATTTCCCGCCACATGGAGGGATAAACAAAAAACGTCGAGAATTACTCCCGACGTTTTTTGTTTAGTAGCCTCTATTATTGATATTTCAATAATCTTTATTTCTTATTAGCTGTCAGCTTCTCGATCTGCTTTTCGGCCTCAATTTTCAAATTCGCTGCTTGTTTCTCTGCTTCGGAGACCAATTTGTCACCCGCTTTCTGAGCCGCTAATTTGGCCAATTCCCCCTTCGAAGATGCAGCCTCGACCAGTTTATCACGCTGAGCCTGTGCTGCGGCGATCAACTTCTGACCGGCCTTATCTGCCTCGCTACGCAAATTATCAGCCTGTTTCTCGATCTCTGCCGAAAGCGATTCGCTTCCGGTAAGTTTCTGAATCTGCTGATTAACAACGTTCTTCACAGCTTGTTCGGCAGCCTCTTTTACACCCAACGTGATTTTCGGAGAAGAGAATGTTCCTCCGATCTTGACATTGACCGATTCAAGGACGCCGCCGGTTGTTCCAGCAGGCAATGCAACTTTTGCGGTATAATCAATTGTTTGATCCAAACCGGTTGATCCCGACAAGTTGACATTAATCTTTCCCATTTTCAAATCGAAAGGCTGGGTCTCAACTCGGCCATCACGCACGGCAAAACGAATCGCCACATCTTTGGCCTCGATCTTGCTCAGTGCATCGTTCTTCAACGCTTTGGCCAATGCGTCAAAAGCTCCGATATTCTGCACTTTGATATTCTCTGAACGAATTTCACCCGAAGCATTAAGCGACTTCATCACAGGTGACATGGTCGCATCAAGCGGTGTTGACAGATCAAGCGAGAGCGAATAGTCTCCTCCTGTCTTCGCAAAGATCGGCACCAATTTTTGAATCATCTCCAACTCCTCGAAAGTCTTGGCAAACGATGCTTTGGCAAACGATGCTGAGAGTTTCAGCTGCGGATTGGCAGGATCGGCGGTAGAGTAACTTCCCGAGGCCGAGGCCGTTCCATCAAACAGATTCATCTTCAACTTACTGAGATCCAAGATACCGTTAGCCATACGCAATTCTCCCGTAAAATCCGAGATTGTCATCTTTTGGAAAAGGATCTTTTTCAAATCGGTCGAGAGCGAAAGATTCAAGTTGCGCGGAATCTCGATGACCGATGCTGTCGTCGAAGTCTCCTCTGCGGCTTTTTCTGTGGCAGGAGCCTCCGTATCCGAAGTTTCCGCTGCCGGCATAGCAGCCATAATCTCGTTCAGATCCAAGAGGTTCGATTTCACATACAGACGCCCTGAAAGATTGTTGCCTTTCAACAGATAACCCAAATAATCAGACAACTGACCATTCGCCGCAAGATCACTCTTACCCACAGTTATACCAAACTCTCCGAGAGTCATGGCCTGCGGAGTAATTGTGGCAGCGGCCCGACGGATCTTCACATCAGGCAATCCGTTAAGTTTCAGCCCAACACCCTCTACAACAAAGGTTCCCGATGCGCCGAGTTGCTCGTAACGCTGTTTCTCGATGGCCGACATGCAACCCGACACCTTTACATCAGCTGTAATTTCACCAGCCAACTCCATTCCTTTCTCCAACGGATACACCTCTTTGACAGCACCGAGATCAACTCGACCAGCCATAGAAGCACGGAATGTCGGATCGCTGATTAGATTGGTGGCATAAAATGCCGCAGAAAGCGAATTACCGGCCATTGAAAGTGTAAATCTCGAAAGATCGACTTCGGTTTTATCCATCACATCACCAGAGTTGGCAACACGAGCTGCAATATTGATCCCCGTAACGGCCTTCGGCAACGAGGCATAACGGAAACTACCATCCGTAACCCCTGCTTTCAGTTCAAAGGCAGGAAGTATCGAACCTCGCATCTCACCCTTAGCCCAAAGACTCAACGAAAGTTCTCCCGAGGCTGTCAAATCGCGGAAATCGCGGGTATAAAACGCCGGAATAAGCGACAAAAGCTCCTTAAACTGCACTTGTTCGCAACCGGCCGTAAGATCCATTTTTACAGCATCATCGGCCAACTGTGCCCAGCCATTGAGATTCATCTCAATCGCATTCAAACGCAACGTATTGTCGGAAAAAGTGAAACGGTTATTCTCCAAATCGGCAGCAATCGTGGCAACCAACTCGGCTTCGGCATTACTCAACAATGAAATACCTCCCGAAACAAAATTCATCTTTTCGGCCGTCATGCGCAAGTCGAGTTCACTTTGAGCAGCCGAAAGATCTCCGCGCAAGCGCAACGAAAGCGGCTCGGTGGAGAATCGCATATTGGTTGAGTCGTCTTCATAACGAATAATGGCATCGTTGATGCGGAAATCGCGAATCGAAAGTTTGAACGAGGAGGGCTCGGCTGTTTCGCCACCCTTTTCACCTCCTTGTTCCGGTTCTTTTTGCTCGACAACCACCTCTGGTTCTCCGGAGGCCTTCATGACATCCCAATTGACTGCGCCATCGGCTAATTTGTGAGCGTGCACAGCCGGATCAGCCAAAATAATCTTTGACACAACAAATCCCCCATCACCAATCAGCGACATCAGATTGACAACCACCGAGATACGCTCAGCAGCAACAATTGTATCACCTTCGAAACGTTCGGCACCGATCAATGTCAAACCTTTAAGTTCTACCGAAGCATTGGGGAAATGGCGCAACAAACTGAGGTCTAAATCCTCAAAATCAAGACGAGCGACCAATATCTTGTTGGCTTCGGTTTTAACAATTTGGGTTATTTTACCCTTAAATAACATGGGGACTACAAAAGCCACCACCAAAATTGCAGCCACAACAATAACTGCGATTTTCACAATTTTCTTCATTTTCTATCAGTTTTTAGGGCAAAGACCGAAGTCTTCGCCTCTTCGAATCCTATTTTCCGATAAAGCGCACGCGCCGCCTCCCGTTGTGGCGATGAGGTAAGCATCACACAATCAGCACCTCTTTGAAAAGCATATTCCGTTGCGACCTGTACCAAAACTTTTCCAAATCCTTTTCCTCGGTGGGTTATATCAACCACCACATCCTCGATCCACGCCTTACGCCCCGAAGCAACCTCATAACACACCAAAGTCAATATGCCAACAATACGCCCCGAGCCATCATCGACCTCGGCCACGAAAAGTGCGGTCTGCGGATCGGCTACAATACGGGTAAGAGTCGCAACATCGGGCACAATCAAATGAGGCGACAACTGTGGAATAAAACGCTGGAACGCATCACAAAGCGCATCGGTAACCTCTTTTTGTTGCGATACCCGAATATTCATGACTTCCAATTTGTCACAAAGTTAGCGTTTTTGTGAAAATAAAGAGGGATTTCGCTCGAAAAAGATTACTTTTGTGCAAATTAATTTTATTCACAAACCGTTTCGAAGAATCTTGAATATGAAAAAATATATCATCATAGGGACACTCCTCGGAATCACGGCCTGCAACTCCGGATCGGAATACTCCGAGAGCCGAATTTCTGAGCCTGCAACCCGCATTGTTGAATACACACCGGCACCCGGGCAATTCATCAATAGCACCGAGGCGGGATTCGACCCCGCCAACCCGATCACCTCGGCGGCAGAGGCTTGCTCCTATGCCGAACAACGATTGGCAACCAACGGGTACGTTTCTTTGGGAGGATGGGGCGGCTATATCGTCGCCGAGTTCGACACACCGGTTTCCAACACGGGAGATTATGATCTCTATGTGACCGGAAATGCGTTCGACGGCTCATCGGAAGCTGGTGTGGTCTATGTTGCCCAACGGGAGAATGGACAACCGAAAACATGGTATGAATTACAAGGCAGTGCCTTTCGGGAAACCATTCGCGGATATGAAATTACCTATACCGGTATCGGTACCGAAACAATTGCTTGGACCGACAATCAAGGTGGAAGCGGTACAATCGACCGAATAGAGAGTTACCACGCCCAAAGTTACCTGCCGGCATGGGTGGCAACACGCACTTATCGCGGAGTACGCCTACCAGACAATGTCAGCTACGACGAGGGGCGTTTGACTTACATCATGCAACCTTTCGAATGGGGATATGCCGACAACCGATCGACTATCGATGCGGTAGGATTGACCAACCGTTTTCGGATAGCCGATGCGGTGGATGCAGCGGGAAATCCCATCTCGTTGAACAGTATCGACTATATCAAGATTCAAACAGGAGTTAATTGCAAAGCTGGCAACGAGGTGGGCGAAATCTCGAC
Organism: Rikenellaceae bacterium; assembly: GCA_015059735.1. GTDB lineage: Bacteria > Bacteroidota > Bacteroidia > Bacteroidales > Rikenellaceae > Alistipes. The sequence continues at coordinate 96,464 of SUZX01000008.1, forward strand.
CGAAGTATGTCGCATCGGGTGCTACCGCACGATAATAGATAAGGAATAATGCCTAACACATTTTGAAAAAAGCGGGTAAAGTAGTATTTATTGCAAAATAATATTACCTTTGTAAATTGACTTTTGAAAAATTACCGAGTCTATGCGCAAATTAGTTATTATCCCGACATACAACGAGAAAGAAAATATCTCGGCTATGATCGATAAAGTTTTCTCGTTAAGTGAACCGTTCGAACTGCTCGTCATCGACGATGGATCTCCCGATGGAACTGCCTCCATTGTTCGCGAGCGTCAAAAGGAGTTTCCCTCCACATTGCATCTGTTAGAGCGCAGCGGTAAATTGGGACTCGGCACAGCTTATCTTACAGGATTTCGTTGGGGGTTGGAACATGGATTTGACTATATCTGCGAAATGGATTGCGATTTCTCGCATAATCCCGATGATTTAGTGCGACTCTATGCCGCAGCCGTTGAAGGGAACGATGTAGTAGTGGGCTCTCGCTATGTACAAGGAGTAAATGTCGTCAATTGGCCCATGTCCCGTTTGCTGATGTCCTATTTTGCCTCGGTATATGTGCGCATGGTAACACGCATGCCGCTCCGAGATGCCACAGCGGGGTTTGTGTGCTACTCGCGTCGGGCTCTTGAAACCATCGACTTGGATGCAGTGAAGATGAAAGGCTACGGATTCCAAATCGAGATGAAATATTCGGCATGGCGTTTAGGTCTGAATCTCAAAGAGGTTTCAATCATCTTCACCGAACGGCAGGTCGGTGCATCGAAAATGTCGGGAGGAATCTTCCGCGAAGCATTTTTCGGCGTTTTGGGATTACCGTTCCGCAAGATACGCAAACGTCAATAGTTCCGCAACAAGAAAATTAAGCGAGGCGTTCATCTCCAAACAGTATCGAACGCCTCGCTTATTTATTATCTCACTACAACCTACAATTTCAACGACTCGCCACGATAGTAGTCGAGGATTTTACGACGGAAAACCAACTCAAATTTGGCTTGTACGAGTTCCGAAGCTGCCTTTTCCATACGGGTTTTGGCATCGTTGAAATCAAAGAGTGTCGAACGGCCGGCCTCGGCTTTCTCTTGTTCATAACCGAAAGCGATCTCGGCCGATGCAAGGGCAGCCTCTGCCGAACGATATTTCGCACCGGCAGCTTCGGCACTATACCATGCCTGCTCAATCTGTTTACGCAAATTTTGTTCGGCCTCTTGCAAAGCCAATTGCTGCTTCTGCACCGCAATCTTTGCCGTGCGGATATTCCCTCGGGTCGCCCGTCGATTGAAAATCGGAATACTCAACGACAACCCGACAAACTCGCTGCTGTTTTTACGGAATTGCGGCCAAAAATCCTGATCCATGCTGCTGTAAATACCCGTGCCGAAACCTCCGCGAAGCATCAATGTCGGATAGAGAGCCGAGCGGGCGATGCGCACGGCATTTTCGGAACTTTCGAGCCGGATACGTTCGGCCCGTATATGCGGCCTATTCTCCGCAGCCCGATCATAAACCTCCTCGGCAGAACCGGTTTGTGCTGCGAGTGCAGGTGTTAACAACGGCGTGAGGTCGGGAGTTGCAATATCGAAACCTGCAGCACTCTCTCTATTGAGAGCCTGACTCAAATCGAGCAGCGCCAATTGCAAATCGTTGCGAGCCTGCGTAAGGTTCAAAGCATCGTTACTTTGTAATGCCTCGCTCTCATAAACCGCCGAACGTGGCTGTTTGCCGGACGAAAACAACACGCGACTGCGCTCGGTTTGTCGGGTACTCAACTGCAACTGTCGTTCGGCAATCGCCACCAACTCTTTTTGATAAAGGACTTGAAGATAAAGTGTCATTATCTGTACAGCCACATCTTCGCGGGCGCGTTCGAGATCTTGCATGGCAGCTGCGAGGTCGAGTTTTCCACCTTTGATCGTACGGTTGATTTGAAACCCTTGAAAGAGTGGCATGGCTGCCGATACATCGAACGATCCAGTTTGCAGAGTCTCGGTTTTATAGGTGTTATCCGACGACGTGCCACGTCCGAACGAAGCGTTGTAACCCACCGAAGCATTCAAATTCGGTAATCGACTGAAACGGGCCGTTGTAAGGTCATTATCTTGCTGCTCGATCTGCAATGACCGCTGCCGAATCGCAGTATTGTGTTGCTGGGCATAGCCGATACAGTCATCGAGCGTCCAAAGCCGGTCGGAACTCGTTTTTTGGGCATGAGAGCCAAAAGGCGATAAGACGAGTATCGATAAGATAACAATCAGTGTTGTTCTCATAAGATCAGGTTTTGCAATTATCTCTTTTTATCCTCTTTGGCTCCACGAATCTTCTCTCCGGCGACAATACCCGATAGAATCTCGATATCAATACCATTCGAAAGGCCGGTTCTAACTTCGCGTTTCTCAAAGGTTTGCTCCTCGACATCGGCATTTCCGGAAAGAACATAAACATAGCTCTTTTCGCCTTCAAACTCAATGGTACTCTCCGGCACAGTCAATACGCCCTCGCGGCTCTCAACCAAAATATTGGCATTGGCACTATAACCAGCTCGCACAAAGATCGTATCGGGAACTTGTACCGCAGCTTTTACTTCGAACAAAATCACACCGTTGTCCTCGGTAGCTTTGGGCGAAACATACTCCAACAAAGCTGCCAACTCAACATTCTGCAAAGCTCCGATGGTCAACTTTACAGGCATCTTCTCCTTCAAGCGGCCGACATCGGTTTCATCGACATTACCTTGAAACTGCATGTTCGACATGTCGGCTACCGTAGCGATCGTTGTACCATCGTTAAACGTATTGGCTTGGATCACCGAATTTCCGACTTTCACCGGCACATCGAGGATCATCCCATCGATAGTAGAACGGATCTGTGTATTACTCAACTCTTTATAACGATTCGTGATACCATTTTGTACGATTTCAAGGTTTTCGCGGGCATTTTGCAACTCCTCTTCGGCTTTTTTCAGTGCAGTACGACTCTGTTCGATCTCTTCATCGGAAACCACCCCTTTGGCATGAAGTGTTTCCGTGCGTGAGTTTTCGCGACGAACCTGCGCAAGCGAGATCTCGGCAACCGAAACACGCGACTCGGCACCCGACAACGCACCCATCTCGGGAATGACTTTCACCGTAGCGATCACTTCATTTTTCGATACTTTTTGTCCGGCCTCTTTGCGAACCTCGGAGATAATTCCCGAGATTTGGGGTTTGATCAGCACCTCATCTCGCGGCTCGACCTTTCCCGTAGCAACCACAAATTGTCTAATCGTATCAACCTTCGGTTCGACAATGGCATAAACCGCCTTCACGGGACGGGTTTTCTGCCATAGAAACACGAATACCGAGATCAACATCACCGCAAAAAGCACTGCGGAAAAAATTTTCAAGAATCGTTTCATAGAATCAGTATTTTATTCATTTATCTTTTATTCTTCACGTATTGCATCCACAGCTTTAATTTTCAGTGCACGGAACGCCGGAATAATACCAGCCAATAGACTGCCAATCACAAGAATCGCCAACGCAGACATCCCCGTACCGAACGAAATCATCCACGACACCTCTGCGCCCTCTTGTGCAACGGTAACCATTTGATAATAAATCGAGTCTGCAACCGAAAGAACTCCGACTGCTGCGGCTAATCCCAAAACGCCCGCAACGAATGTCAGCACAAAACTTTCGGAAAGGATTTGCGAAATGATTGCTCGCGGCGGAGCTCCCAAAGCACGACGGACACCGATCTCCTGTGTGCGCTCCTTAACGAGGACAAGCATGATATTGCTCACACCCACAATTCCCGCCAACAAGGTTCCCAATCCGACAATCCATGTTAGGAGTGAAATTCCTCGAAATAGCCCCATCACACGATCGAACATCTCAGCCACAGCCATCGTCCAAAGGGCTTTTTCATCGTCCGGAGAAATAATATGGCGGGCAAAAACAGCCTGTCTGCAAGCCCGTTCCACCTGCTTGCTGGGGGTATCGTCGCGACCCGCAATAGCCAATAGATGAATACGATCTCCCGCACCATACATCTGTTGAGCCAACGATACGGGAATGATCACGGTACGTTCGAGATCACTGAACGACATGGCGGTACTCTGTTTGCGAATAACACCCACTACCGTAAAGTATGATCCATTCATCTTAATAATCTTGCCCGAAGGATCTTCGCCTCCCGAAAAAAGATCTTTGTAAATTTGTGTGCCGATAACACAGGATTTACGTTTATGACTGACATCCACGTCGTTGATAAAGCGCCCAAATATCAGTTTCTGAGGATTGATGCGCTGATAATCGGGAGAATAGCCCATCATTGTATAGTCTCCTTTACGCTCTCCATTGTTGCAATGCACATCGCCTCCCCAAAAAGCTGCCGAGGCATAAAGCACTTCGGGCAATCGTTTTACGGCATCAACATCACCATTATTCATGCGCCACCAACGATTTTTAGGCATTCCTTTATACGGAATACCGGTCTGTTGAGGTTGTAAAAGCACCGTATTGGTTGACATATCGCCCAACTGCGCCCGAAACAACCGACCAAGTCCCATCCCCGCGCCAAGCATAACCGTAAGCATGAAGATACCCCAAAAAACTCCTAACGCAGTCATAATACTGCGCTTACGATTGCGGGTGATTGTCTGCCAGATTTCGTTCCAACGATCTATATCAAAAAAACTCATGGATATTCCTATTTGTTATAGCGTAACGCATCGATTGTTTTGAGTTGGGCAGCTCGATAAGCCGGAACATAACCGGCAATCAAGCCGGCAATGACCAATACGAATGTCGCACTCGTCGCCACGCCCAAATCGAGAGTCGGATCAAGGAACATGGTAGCACCATTCCCTTGCGATGCTCCGGCTCCGCTCTCCAACAGATAGTTGACTCCCTCCATCACTGCCACTCCGAACACCATGCCGACATATCCGAACATGGCGGTAATAATCACCGATTCGACAAGGATCAATCGGATAATAGACGAAGGTTTGGCTCCCAAAGCTTTGCGGATACCAAATTCGGCAGTACGCTCAGTAACCGTAACGAGCATGATATTGCTTACGCCGACAATGCCAGCAAGCAACGTTCCCAAGCCGATAAGCCATACAAAAAGGTTGATTCCCGCAAAGATGACCATGATGTTTTTATAGTTCTCCATCGTATTGGAAATCCAAATGGCACTCTCATCGGTCGGATCAAAATGATGTTCAATAGAGAGTCGGCGCAACACGCGTTTTTCAAAAGCCTCCAACTCAGTATCGGTATCAATGTTTTGCAGTGTAAGAATAATATTATTCACTTCGGGATTATCGGCTTCAAATAACAATTGGCCGGTCGAGAGCGGAATAAAACACGACGAATTATTACGTTGCGCATCGCCTTTCAAGATTCCGATCACCGTAAAGACCGACTTATCCACATTAATACGCTCTCCTAACGGATTCTTCCCTTTGAAAAGCACCCGTTGCATCGGTTCATCGATAACAATCACCTTGCGCCGATGACGAATATCTTCATCATTGATAAAACGACCAGCCGAGAGTTTGATTCCTTCCATCATTTGAATTTTAGGAAGCGACCCGCGCAACCACGCTTTGGTAAACTCCTTGCCATACGTCACGGTATGAGTATCCATCCAAGCATTGGCAGCCACCTCCTCAACTTCCGGAAATTCGCGACGAAGAATCTCCAAATCACTATTACGCATCCGGATACGACGCCCTTTTTGATACCCCATCCACGGTTTGGAGGTGCGACCGCCATAGAGGTCAATGGAGTTGGTGGCGTAATCGTTGAAATTAGCCAAGACTCCGTTTTTTAGGCCATTACCGGATCCAAGCAAGATTACGAGCATGAAGATTCCCCACGCCACAGAAAATCCCGTGAGTACCGTGCGCAATTTATTGCGACGCACCGAGGTCCAAATCTCCAACAATAGTTCTCTCATCGCATTCCGAGTCCAGTTGTTTCAATACTGCCGATCACACCATCTTTCAGGCGGATGATCTTATCGGTTTGGTCGGCAATCGACTGTTCGTGTGTGACACAAATAATGGTCATTCCCATTTCGATATTGACCTTGCGCAACAGATCCATTACCTCTTGCGAGGTTTTACTATCAAGAGCACCCGTAGGTTCATCTGCCAGAATAATTTGGGGCTTATTGATCAAAGCTCGGGCTATGGCTACTCGTTGTTTCTGTCCACCCGACATCTCGTTGGGCATGTGCATTGCCCACTCTTTGAGGCCGAGAATATCAAGGTATTCAAGGGCTTGCGCATTGCGCTTACGGCGTGAAACACCCTGATAATAGAGTGGTAAAGCGACATTCTCAACCGCATTTTTATAACTTATCAAATTGAACGACTGAAAAATATAGCCGATCATATTGTTTCGGGCAGCGGCAGCAGCGGTTTCGTTCAGTCCCTTAATAAGCCGACCTGCCAACCAATACTCTCCACTATCATAGTCGTCGAGAATACCAAGAATATTCAACAAGGTCGATTTTCCCGATCCCGATGCACCCATAATCGAAACAAGTTCGCCTTTTGCCACTTCAAGGTCAATACCTTTCAGTACATGAAGCGGCGAACCGTTATTATAGGTCTTGTTGATATTTTCCAATTTTATCATACACACGTTCTGTATATTAATGTCATAAGCAGAAACGAGCTGCCCTCTATTTTATTATTCGTCGAGACAAAGGTAGCAAATATTTTTGAAAAACAATGTATTTTTATCGAAAATCAATAAATACTTCTATGGTTTATAAAAAATCAAGCCCCAAAATCGTAATATTTCTGCTCCGATGGTTCGATGTTTGGCCCATCGGGATTCTCAAAAGATCAAAAACCCAAGAGGGAATCCATCGTTGGGGATGGTTTAGATTTTTTTATTACATTTGCACGATTTTATACTTTAATTACCATGACAGGCAATTTATTAAAAGGAAAGAAAGGTCTGATTTTCGGAGCATTGAACGAACATTCCATCGCTTGGAAGGTAGCAGAGCGTGCCGTCGAAGAGGGTGCTGAAATCGTGTTGACCAACACAGCTGTATCTATTCGCATGGGAAACATCAGCGAATTAGCCGACAAATGCAATACAATCGTTATTCCGGCCGATGCAACCAACGTTGCCGACCTCGAAAATCTGATTGACAAAACAATGGAACACTTCGGAGGATCGTTTGACTTCATCCTGCACTCGATCGGCATGTCACCCAATGTCCGCAAAGGACGTCACTACGACGATCTCGACTACGATTTTCTGCAAAAGACACTTGACATCTCGGCAATATCGTTTCACAAGGTAATTCAAGTGGCTCGAAAGAAAGACGCCCTCAACGAGTGGGGTTCAATCGTGGCATTGTCATATATTGCGGCACAACGTACGCTTTACGGATACAACGACATGGCCGACGCCAAAGCATTACTTGAATCGATTGCCCGCAGTTTCGGATATATTTACGGCCGCGAAAAACATGTACGCATCAATACCGTATCTCAATCACCCACGCCAACAACGGCAGGAAACGGTGTATTGGGTTTAGGTGATCTCATGTCGTTTGCCGAAAATATGTCACCATTAGGCAATGCTTCGGCCGAAGATTGCGCCGACTATGTACTGACGCTCTTTTCGGATTTCACACGCAAAGTTACGATGCAGAATCTCTACCACGATGGCGGGTTCTCTTCGATGGGTATGTCGCGCCGCGCAATGCGCACCTACGAAAAAGGTATGCGTTTCGAAGACGTGCAAGAGCACCAATATCCCTTCGGCAAGACCGACGAGTAATCAATGTCTAAACCGGCCAATCTTAGGCTACACTCTCAAAAACTCCTGCTCTTTTCGAAGGTGGGAGTTTGATTTTTTTGCACACACATCAATTCCAATCATATTAATAGTTCATAAGTTGGGCAACACAGGATCGTCATCCGCAATACGCAACGATCGGAGATCGTTTCCCGAAGCATTTTGAAAAACCCGCAAATCGAAAGCCGGGATCACTGCCAACACATGATCGAAAAGATCGGCTTGAATCCCTTCATAAGCAATCCAATCCACCGTATTGGTAAAAAAGTAGAGTTGTATCGGGATTCCGGTTTCTGTCGGTTGCAACTGACGCACCATAAGAGTCATATCTCGGTTCACGGGAACCTCTCTTTGCAAATAACGCAACAAGTAGGCACGAAAAATCCCCAAATTGGTTTGATGCAGACCATTGATCCGTCGTTCGAGACGGGTACGCCCTTGTGCGATATTTTGCATCTCAATACGCTGTTCAATGGCATCAATATACTCGCGGATCAGATCAAAGGCCCGATAACGAGCAAGCATTTCGGCCGTACAAAAACGCACGCTGGTCATGTCAATTGATATGGATCGCATCACACGCCGACCTCCCGAAAGTTGCATAGCATGCCAATTCTGAAATGACTCACTCACCAAGACATAAGGAGGCAGAGTAACAACCGTATTATCCCAGTTACGAATCTTCACCGTGCTGAGCGAAACCTCTAATACCGTACCATCGGCTCCATATTTGGGGACCGAGATCCAATCGCCGACCTGCAACATATTGTTGGCTGAGAGTTGAATTCCAGAAACAAAGCCCAGAATACTGTCTCGAAATATCAGCATCAACACCGCAGCCGAGGCACCCAACCCCGTCAGCAGAATGGCAGGCGACTTATCCATCAGAATCGAGATGATCAACACCACACAGATCAATAAAGCCATTCCCTGACCAGTTTGTCGAAGGCCTTTAATCGGTTTGTTTTGCCATGCAGGACGACGTTCGGCAATATAAAAGATGGCAAAAAGCAGGGCATTGACCCAACGAAAGAGAGCTACAACAATAAAAATATCAACCAACCGATCAATCACCATGCGGGCACCAGAGTCGGCCTCAAAAATCAACGGCAAAACAAACGACGACACGACAGCACTGACAATGTGGCAGGAATGACGTAGCACATCGGCACTGAATATTTCATTGACCCAATGCAAATGCACCTGTGTCCGCTCGACCAACTGACGACCTCCTCGTACCACCACAAGGCGACAAAGAAAGTCGAATAGTGCGACAACAAGCAGTGCAATGATAAATGCCACCCAACGATCCCAACCGGCAGAGGTTTCAGACGTAAGTCCCAACCAATGCAACAGAACATCAGTCCAATATTTAAGAAATGATTGCATACGCGGAATCATCTCGCAAAATCCGCGCCCGAAAGAAAAGAAACCCCAAAGGGAATATCTGACCGACTCTTAGATCTTGAAAAATCTTGTTGCCTCCGCCTCGAAATTGGGAGTAAAAACACCACGACCGAGATTCTCTCGAATCTCTGTAAAACTCCAAAACCGACCGCCATCGAGTTCGGCACTCGGGGTAACGGGAGCATCATAAACGCATCGATAGACATGGATCAGCTCTCGTTCGCGCTCGGAGCAAAACTCATAAACTGCAACCCTTTCGGGCAGGAAATCCGCAATCCCCAACTCCTCACGAACTTCACGACGCAAAGCATCTTCAATCGATTCGCCGAAATCGACATGTCCGCCAACGGCCGTATCCCAACGATCGGGTTGAATATCTTTCCATGCAGGACGCTTTTGCAAATAGAGTTCGCCTTGCGAATTGAAAAGATGAAGATGAACGACCGGATGCAACAACATCGAGCCACCATGACACTCACCACGCGAAGCAGAGCCAACGACACGCCCTTCGGCATCGACAATCGGAAAAAGTTCGGAAGAGTTATCGGCAAGCTTCATGGCTCATTAAAATTCCGGTCCCGACGTGCGAGGCTGCCCCACTTCATACCCCAAGTCTCGCATCCATTCGACAGTGGCAGGATCGACTACATCGTTACGATCGATCCAACGACGTTGCTCAATCAACTCCTGTTTCTTACGATCAAGGAGTTGCTGAATAGGGAAATCGGGTTGTTTCAAGCGGGAACGTTGCAAACGCTCAGAGGGGCGGATGGTCCGATCGAAGACATCAACTTGGCTGGGACGACGCTCCCCCTCCCATTTGAATCCTTTGAGATAGAGTTCCTGTTTTTCGGGAATCTTGTCGATCGGATAAAAATAATACACCGGATTCCCACGATAGGTAATTTGAACGACCTGTTTATTCTCGATATAGAACGAAATATCACCACTTTCGATAACTCCCATCATCGTAATAACTGGCGGCTCACCATCCTGCATGTAATAGATGGTTTGTGCATTGCCATTGACATCGTTGCGCACGATCTCATTGTTGCGGAAATAGGCGATCATCGTCTTGCCTGCAACCTGATTATAGTGAGTGGTGTCGAGTTGGCTTACCATCATAGGAGCACCGATAAACTCGGCTCGCTCGATCTGCTGGTTTTTTGTAAATACATCCATCACCTCGGAAGAGATTTGGTTGCTCTGATTCCACAACACAGGTTCGATATAAAGATGAATCGTGGAATCGGTGCTAATCATCGTCATCGAATCGCAAACCGACTGAAAATCCGAGCGATAAATTCTCACATTACGATAACCGCGCACCAATCGATAGATGCTGTCAACAGGAAGCCCCGCTTTTTGAGTCGTATCTTGGGGGGCATAAAGACGTTGCAACAACGAATCAAAGATAGGCAGAATGGTCGAATCCTGTTCTGTATGATATCGCAATTTGAGCGAATCAAGACGACGGATCACCGCCGAATCAACCAACGAAAAAGGAATTCCTTTTCGCTCAGCACGCAGACGACGGGCCCGCAACTTGGCCTCGGCCTTCAACAATGCGGCTTTATATCGTTTCTCGTCTTTGGCCTTTTGTGCATCGAGACGGGCTGTATTTTTTGCCTTGCGTTGAGCCGATATCTTCGCCAATTTTTCTTTACGGACAGCCTCGCTTTTTGCTTTTTGGGCAGCTTTCACCCGCTCTACCTCTGCCTTCTTATGGGCTTTCAGTGCCGCTGCCGCCGCTTTGCGAACGCTGTCGGGCAGATTTGTTGCTTTGATGATTGTCGCCAAAGAGTCGGCCACAAAAGCACGTCGAATAGCTGCCGAATCTACCGGAGCAACAGCTTGCGGTGTGCCGCTCAACGGTTTTGAGATTGTATCTGTTGGATTTGCAGAGCTATCACCGACTGGCGTTCCTGTCGGGATTTCGGGAGTTTCCGTGTTTTCGGATATTCTAGATGGGGGTGTCGGGAGGTCTTCACGTCGCCGTTTTTTCGGACGTGAAGCCGGAGCTTCTGTTCCTTCGATTTGAGGGGCCGAAATCGGTTTAAGATTGGCATCCGCAGGGTTCACACCATTTTCCAAAGGTTGTTCGCCTCCTCCGGCAGGTCTGAGGGGTGCTGCAGGTTTCGCCAATGGGTTACTCACTGGATCGGGATCATTAAGCGAACAGGTATGCAAAAAAATCGAATCGGCACGCATAAAGAGCGAATCACCCTGTGAGCGATCATAACTGATCAACGAGGGTTGTAACGTAAGCAGGGCATTGCCCGGTGTTTTCCAATATTCGCCGTAATTGCCAAATGCAAGTGTTTTGTGTTCAGTGTCATCTATTTGAATATCATGACGCAGGATAATATGATCTTGTACGCGATAATAATCAATACTATCACTCCACATCTCCTGCTTGGGCGTAAGCACATACCCATTGCGAGTTACAACATAGAGCGAATCGGCTTTACGATACTCACCACAATCGGCATAAAGGTAGTCGCCATCCCGATTCCAAATGTTGGTACGCTCGAAGAAATAAGCATTATCAGTTGCCATGTCATAAACCACCGAGTCGCCGCATAACTTATATTCGTCGTTACGCATCTGCACCCGATTGACACAGACCAGCTGTTTTTGGTCCCCGTAATAGTATCCGCGTTGCGATTCCAATTGGTTCTCACGGTTGACAAGCACACCTCCCCGATCAAAAATACCGATATTGGTTTTGGTATTGAAAACAAATTGATAGGTATAGAAAGTGGCATCGCCATCGACTACCTTGATAATATCGGAGTAGATCTTTACCTCGTTCAGTTCACCGTCGTAATCAGCTCGATCTCCATAGATATAGGTCGTATTCTTATTAACCAACACATTACCGAAAAACTCCATCCGCATATCGGAGTAACGGACGGCACTATCGCAAGTGATAACAGCGCCATTGTGTTGTGCTGCGAAATTTCCCACCAAAAAAATGGCGGAATCTCCGGGGGCAACTGGTCCCGAAAGATCGGATTTGAAATCGATGATCTTCTTCTCAGCAGGTTTCGAAGCCCGTGTTTCAGACCTCCTTGACACCGAGTCGGCAGATGCAAACTGTGATACAGGACTCTGAAAAAGCCCATGTGCAAATACACCTCCGAAGAGTAAAACGACACCAATTATGGATAAGATTCTACGCACCGATCAATCTATTTTACCCAATGTTTGTTTTCGAACTCTCCGTTACGGAATTCGGGGACGATGTAAACATACATACCGTCGATCTTGTCGGTAAGCCACTCGCGAAAAACTCGCTCACGCTTTGCTTCCAAAGCCATCTCTTCCAATCGCAGATAGTCCTCGTTGAGCGATGCGACATGCGTGGGGATGATCTGTACCAATTTGACAATCTTGGCTAATTGGTTGCCAAGGAGATCCTCGGTAAGGAACGGAGCGGAAATCTCGCCTACTTTCAATCGACGCAAAGCATTGTAATCGTCGAGTGCATTGAAACGTGCAAAATCCTCATGCAGGAATTTCGTAACCGTCAATTTGGCATCGAAGGCATTCATTCGCTCCAAAATATTGTGATTAGAAACGACTCCTCCATTCATTTTCGAAGAGGCATCATCGGAGAATTTCAAAGCCGCCTTTTCAAATGTAATGGAGTCCTGTTTGATCAAATTGAGAACACTGTCAAGCGAACGCACTGTGGCATTCATCTCTTCGGACGTATAATTCGGGCGCAACAGGATATGGCGGAAATGATACAATCGCCCGGGTTTATCGAGCAATTGGATAATGTGAAATCCGAATTGCGATTCGACCACTTCGGAGATCTGATTGACTTTCATGGTTTCGAGAGCAGAAGCAAATGAAGGATCAAGAGCCTCCAACGGTGTAGGATCCATTTCGCCACCTCGCATCATCGTCCCGGGATCTTGCGAATACATGCGAGCCAAATTGTCGAATTTGGCCTTGCCGGTAATGATACGCTCGCGCATATCCAACAATCGTTCGCGGGTGCGTTGTTTGGCTTCGACCATCGATGAGGGGAATTTGGTGATATGCGCATAAACATACTGCTCTGCGATGGTCGGCAGACTATCTCGCGAGATCGAGTTATAAAAACGCTCCACCTCCCCTGGAATGATGGTTACTTTACTAACCACCTCATTTTGCATCGAAGCGGCATAGGCCTGTTCCGTATAACGTTGACGGATATACTCTCTAATGTTGAAAATCGCCATGTGTTGCTTGGCCTCGACATTGGCAATCGAGCCCTCTGCTTCGATCATTTGCTCGATTTGATCCTCAACACGCGTAGCAATATCCCCTTCGTTGATCTTTACCGAGTCGATCTGTGCCTGATGATAGAGCAGTCGTTGTTTCATCAAAGCTTCGAGTGCCTCATTCATGGGGTCGCGATCCGAAGTATAACCTTGCTGACGTCGTTGCGCGGTAAGTTGATGAGCAAACAACTCTACCTCGGAATAGAGAATCGACGAGTTTCCCACAACAGCAACAATTTTATCGAGCATCACTTGCCGTTTTTGAGCAACGACTCCCGCAATACATGCCACAAACAGGGCCGACAATAGAACTTTTTTCAACATATCGTTTTTATCGTTTATTTCTTATCATTTGCCAAAGAATCGGTCTCTTCGGTCATAAAAATTTTCAATTCTCCACGCTCTGCTGCCCGCGAATAGAGTTCTTCTTCATGGTGTCGAAGAATCTCGCTCTGACGTTTATTGAACAAAATGCGCCGAATCGTCGCCCGCAAACGTTCGATCGGAATCGGCTCGCCTTCACGACATACTGCCTCAATCTGGAAATAATAGTGAGACTTGCTGTCGCGCATCTGCTGAATTTCCGTTTCGGCAAGGATAGAGTTATAATTCTGCGACTGCAAAGTCGGCAGAAAACTCAAAAACTCCGAAAAATCGACCCAACGATCCCGAAAATCGGTAACCGTAAAATCGTTTTTCTCGCAAATATCACGAAACTCACGCTGTTGCGCCTCTTTTGTGGACGCCATCAGCTTTTTAAGTTTACGAGCCTGACGATATCCCTCATGGAATCGGACAATGCGTCCTTTAACCAATGGCCGGTCGAGTCGGAAATCGCCTTTATGCGTCTGATAATAGGTTGCAATATCCTCCTCCGTAAAGACGGTATCGATACTGCGATCGACACATTGCTGATCCAATTTGCGAATCAATAAGGCCTGCCGATACTCTTCGACCATGCGATCAATATCCGCCTCTGAAGAGGAGAAGAGCACTTCGGCCTCGTGCAATTTGAGTTGTTTGCGCACCCAGCGATCGACATACGCTCGCACGAAAGCCAAGCTGTCAGTTCCTATGATACCCTGAGGAACAACAGACTGCACATCTCGCATGCACAATTCGCGTTCTCCTACCCGCGCCAAGATCTTATCGCCGGCAAAATAGCGAGGCAACTCACGGCAGCCAATCAGCAACAACAGACCGGCAACAACAATTGTTTTTGTAGGCAAACGCTTCATTTGATCCGACAAAGATACGATTTTTACTTGTAACTAACGCAGCAAAAGGAGGATTATTACACTTCGGAGCTATTTTTCTCGTGATCTTTTATCATGCGAAGGGTCTGCCTAATCTTCCAAGCAGAGAACAGCAACACAAACAACGCCAACAGATAAATCGCCCAATAGACACCTCCGTTACCGACCAAATCGTATAGTGTTTTATCTGCGTATCCACAGATCATCAAGATATAAGCCAACGCATTATTCACGGCATGAATCAAGACCGACGCCCATAACGACTGTGTTATCAAATAGATAAAACCTAAAATCAACCCGATGAAAAATGCATTGACCGCCGGCAGAGGTTGCATGTGCAGCACTCCAAAAAAAAGCGAAGATCCAAACAATGCGATAACCGTACCGTAACGATTTCGCAACGATTCGAGAATTATCCCCCGACATAACAACTCCTCAAAAAACGGAGCAAACAGAATCAGCATAGCCACCGATCCCCATCCCCGACCGACGTCCGGATTACTCTCCGGAAGCAAATTCAACAAAGGCTCGACAACGATATTTGCGACAAAAAGCAGCAAAATTCCCCACAATAATATCACAGGAGAGAGGTAACGTACCGAGAAACGTGCAATAGGACCAAGTCCGCCCCGACAGCGCCGATAAATCAATGTACCACCGACAGCAAACACCATAGAGAATAGATAAATCAAGGCTAAAATATTTCCACGTAATTCAGGAAGCACCTCCGACGAATTCATGTTCAATCCCAAAATTGCTGTTATAGCCAAACCTAACACTCCCACAAGAATTTGAGCTCCGAGGGCAATACCCAACATGGCAAAACAATCACCCCACGAAGGAAAATTTCCAGAAGGTTTTTGAGGCTCTGTCGACAACGTAGGGGCTGCTGCACGATCGTCATCCGAATCGACAACCTGCTGCCGTTCGGCTTTTTCAAAGGTCGTGAAGGCCTCTCCGACCTCTTTTTTCGGCTCGGTGATTGAATTATTTCTCATAATCATTCGACATGTTATCAGTTGTTTTCGTCGGTAAAGATACGCAAATTTCGGTTACGGTTATGGATTTCCATTTAATTTAATTAAATTTGCCCGATTATAAACCCGAAAAACGAAACATGGCAAAAGTTATTGCATTGGCAAATCAGAAAGGCGGCGTAGGAAAAACCACTACGGCCATCAACCTCGCAGCCTCTTTGGCATTATTAGGAAAAAAAGTGCTTTTGTTGGATGCCGATCCACAGGCAAATGCCACTTCCGGATTAGGCTTTGACATCAATTTGGAGGGTATTTACGAATGTCTTTCGGGAGTTAAAGAACCCCAAGAGGTAATTTTGGCCAGTCCGGACGTGAAAAACCTTTGGATATTGCCATCGTCGATTGACTTGGTAGCAGCCGATACAGAGTTGCCGAAATTGGAAAATGCGCATCGGGTAATGAAACGCATAGTCGATTCCGTACGCGAAAAATACGACTATATTTTCATCGACTGCTCTCCATCGTTGGGGTACACAACGGTAAATATCCTCACAGCAGCCGACTCGGTATTGATCCCTGTGCAATGCGAATATTTGGCACTCGAAGGATTATCGAAATTGTTGAACACCATTCGCAAGGTCAAAAGCGGCTTGAATCCGGCACTCGAAATCGAAGGTTTTCTATTGACAATGTACATGCGTAACCGACTGAACAACCAAGTGGTCAATGAGGTGCGCGAGCACTTCGGTCCGATGGCATACGACACGGTCATCCAGCGCAACATCCGCTTGGGAGAAGCGCCTTCGCATGGCAAGCCGATCATGCTCTATGATGCAAGCGCCACTGGTTCAGAGAACTACCTCAACCTTGCCCGCGAGTTTTTGAAACGTAACCGCAAAAAAGCAAAGGCTTAAAGCAAAAAGCACCTTTGAGAAGGGCGCAAATAGATTTGTTTACGAAATATTTAGACATTAAATAGACTATGAAACCACAAAAGGGATTAGGACGCGGTCTCGATGCTATATTCGGCACCGATCCGGTTAACACAAAGCTCAAACCCATGAGCAGCATGGCCGAGATTGACATCACAGAGATCATCCCCAACCCCACCCAACCACGCACCCAATTCGACGAAGAGGCGTTAGACGAATTGGCCGACTCGATTCGTCAGTTAGGCGTGATTCAACCTATAACGGTAAAAAAAGCCGATGATGGCAAATATATCATCATCAGTGGTGAGCGTCGTTGGCGTGCCGCCCAACGCGCCGACTTGAAAACGTTGCCGGTCTATATCCGCGAAGTGGATGATGAAAATCTGCACGCGATGGCTTTGGTTGAAAATATTCAACGACAAGATCTCAATGCAATCGAAATTGCATTGGGCATGCAACGACTCATCGAAGAGTGTCATCTCACGCAGGATGCCCTATCGGAGCGTGTCGGCAAAAAACGCTCGTCAATAGCTAACTATTTACGTCTGTTGAAATTGCCAGATGAGGTGCAATTAGCACTTAAAGAGGGTTTTATCTCTATGGGACATGCCAAAGCGATTGCCGGAATTCCTGCCGAGCAACAACTTCGTCTGCTCAAAAAATGTGTTAAAAAAGGATTATCGGTTCGTCAGGCCGAAGAGGCTGCACGTGCGCTTGCCGAACAACCGACCACAACATCAGCATCGGACGAAGAGGAGTATCCCGAAAGCTACTCGCGACTTGTCGAACAACTCGAACGTTTCTTCTCGCAAGAGATCGCCATCAAACGATCGAAAAACGGAGGGGGAAAGATAGTCATCGGATTTACGGATGATAAAGATATCGAACGTTTCATCGAACGTTTCGCCACGCATGTTTAGTGTTATGAATAGCCTTCGATTCCGTTTGTTACTTATCCTAACGACACTGCTGTTCGTCGGAACTACGGCCTCGGCTCAGTTGCGCCGAGGAGCTCGTACGGTTGTGCGCAGCGGTCTGTTGGAGCGTCCCGACACATTACGGAATCAACGCGACTCAATCCAATTGGCAAAAACATTGTTGGAATTAGATTCGCTGATGACACAGCAATTCAAAGCCGACTCTGTCGAATTGGAAAACTTGCGAACCGACGATATTCGTACCCTCGACTCGATTATTGCCGTCAAAGTGGCCGAAGCAAAAAATCCGGCTGACACCACCAAAAAGAAACTGTTCAAAAAGGGTTGGTTTATGAGCGACTCCATGTCGTTGTCGAAGGTGTGTTGGCTTTCAACCGTGCTCCCCGGGTACGGTCAAGTGTACAACAAACAATATTGGAAACTTCCGATCCTCTATGGATTGGTAGGAACAGGATTGGCTCTCTACATCAACGAAAGCAATACATACAAACCGCTCAAACGAGCTTTTGATGCTTACACCGACATCAGTTCAAGTCGCACGCCCGAATTGGATGCCTTGCAGACCAAGATGATCCGTAGTAATACACGTCGACAACTTTACTTGGGACTGACAATTGCCTCCTACGCCTATTTCATCGGAGATGCTGCTGTAAATTACAAGACCAACGATGTGTCGCATGTAAAAAAAGCAACCACCCTTGCCTGTATCTTCCCGGGAGCTGGACAGATCTACAACAAAAGTTATTGGAAAGTACCGTTTGTCATTGGAGGATTTGCCTCGATGATCTATTGTATCGATTGGAATAACCGAGGTTACCAACGCTTCAAAAAAGCGTATGGATTGTTGTCCGATTACGAAGCTAATCCCGAAAAATACCCCAACGGCCCCACCGATGAGTTCCGAGGGCGTTATTCGGCAGAGTTCATCCGCAATCTGCGCAACAATTACCGCCGAAACCGCGACCTCTGCATCATCATCACCGGAGCATTATATATCCTGCAAATTGTTGATGCGCATGTCGATGCCCACCTGAAAGATTACGATATATCCGACGACCTAACGATGAATCTCGAACCCATGATGGACTACACCTATGTCCCAACATCCGGAGGCAATCGACCCGTTTTCGGATTCAACCTAAGCGTCAAATTCTAACCGATGAGATTACTATATTTTTTAGTCCTGCTATTATTAGCAACCGATACCGCTCTTCCTGCAACACGTAAGGCACGTAAGAAACGTTCGAAGAAAAAGATAGAAGTCGTACTGCCGACCCCTATACAGCCGACACCCGCTCCAATTACAGCAGAGCAGGCCGACAAACCCACGACAAAAACTTCGACACCCGAATTGACTCCCCGCATGAAGCCGGCAGTCGATCTTTCTCCCGCACAAGCCGATTCGCTATTGGCCGAATGGCGTGAGCGTCAGCGTAGCGAAACTTTCAAGACGTTCTTCGAACAATACATTCTGATCGACAGCACAACGATTACCGACAACACTCCCGACTCGGTATATATCAACCGTTTGCGAAAAATAGTATCCCCCATACAACTCCCCTACAATGCAATCGTAAAGGCGCATATCAGTCGTTATACCCAACCGGCCCATACGGGACTTATCAGTCGTGTATTAGGTATGTCGCAATATTATTTCCCGATCATTGAAGAGGAGTTACTTAAAGCTGATCTTCCGGTTGAGTTGCGCGCCCTGCCGATCATCGAGTCGGCACTCTCTACCAACGCTGTGTCGCCGATGGGAGCTGTCGGCTTGTGGCAATTCATGCCGACAACAGGTAAAAGTTACGGATTAGAGATCAACTCACTTGTTGACGAGCGACGAGATCCGGTTCGTTCTACACAGGCCGCTTGTCGTTTTTTGAAAGATCTCTATAACATATATAACGATTGGACTTTGGCCATTGCCGCTTACAACTGCGGTCCGGGAAATGTCAACAAGGCATTGGCTCGATCAGGAGGCAAAACATTTTGGGAGATCTACGATTGGCTGCCGCGAGAGACTCGTGGATATGTACCAGCCTTTATCGGGGCAACCTATGCCTACACTTATCATCAACAACACAACGTCGAACCTACCCCTGCCCCCCTACCGCTGGCAGTCGATACGATTCGCATCAATCGCCTATTGCACTTCGGACAAGTTGCCTCGACAATCGATTTACCGATCGAGACCTTGCGGGCACTCAATCCGCAATACAAACTTGACATTGTCCCTGCAACCACAAAAACTTACACGCTTGTTCTTCCGCAGCAACACATTGCCCAATATATCACTCACGAGCAGGAGATTTTTGCCAAAGATTCGGCCTATCTGAAAGAGTATATCAATCCGGCCAACATCGATAAAAAACGTGCCGAGCGAACAGGGAGTATCTATGTGGTACGACGTGGAGATACATTGGGAGCCATTGCTCGCCGTTATCGGGTATCCACTGCGCAGTTGATGCGTTGGAACAAGATCCGCAATCCGCGTGCTTTACGAATCGGACAACGTCTTCGCATCGAAGGCCGATAAACTCACCTTAAATGAATCTTGACCACGATACCATCGTCGCTCCGGCGACTGCCTCGGGAGGTGCCATTGCCGTCATCCGTATCAGTGGCACAGAGGCTTTCAACATCTGCGACTCAATTTTCAGAGGCCGCAATCCTCTCTCCCAAGCAACAGGCTACACCGTACATTTCGGTCGGATTATCGACGGAGATCGGTTCATCGACGAAGTTCTCGCTACCGTTTTCCGCGCTCCGCACTCTTATACGGGAGAGGACTCGGTAGAGATCTCATGTCACGGTTCAAATTATATCGTAAGCGAGATATTACGGTTGTTGGTTGCTGCCGGAGCCCGTATGGCCGAGGCCGGCGAGTTCACAGTTCGCTCCTATTTAGCTGGCAAATTGGATCTTGCACAAGCCGAGGCTGTGGCCGACATGATTGCCTCATCATCGCAAGCCGCACACACGTTGGCGGCACATCAAATGCGAGGGGGATACTCCGCAGCCCTTGACAAACTCCGAGACCAATTATTGCACCTGACAACCTTATTGGAATTGGAGTTGGACTTTGCCGAAGAGGAAGTTGAATTTGCCGACCGTAAAGAACTGAAACGGATCATGGAGCAGATCGGCGACGAGATCGAGCAAATGCGCTCGTCGTTTGCTCTCGGAAATGCAATCAAAGAGGGTATTCCGGTTGCTATTGTCGGGGCTCCCAATGCCGGCAAATCAACACTGCTGAATCGCATTCTCAATGAAGAGCGTGCAATGGTTTCCGACATTGCCGGAACAACACGCGATGTCATTGAGGAACAGATTAATATAGATGGCGTACAATTTCGCTTCCTCGACACGGCAGGGTTACGCAACACCGATGACCGGCTCGAACAGATGGGAATAGAGCGGACGTTGCAAAGTATCGAAAAAGCCCGTATCATCATTCGATTGATCGATGCTACAATGCTCGACAGAGAATCCTTGACCGGAAAAATCGCTCTTCCTGCCCCCGACTTTCCGCTCCGTGATGACCAACATTTATTGACCGTAATTAATAAAATCGACGCGTTGCCCGATAGCAAATTCGCTTCCGACATAATCTCCATTTCAGCACGCAATGGGATTGGTATCAACGACTTGTATCAGGCCCTTCGCAACATCATAAGCGATCTTTTCCCAAATGAAGGAGAAACGATCATCTCAAATATCCGCCATTACGAAGCATTGAGCAATGCTGCCGAAGCGTTGCAAAATGGTTTGATAGGTTTGAACAACGGACTACCCACCGATCTATTGAGTGAAGAGATTCGCACAATCATTCGCCACCTCGGGGCCATAACAGGTCGCGGAATGATCGTTCCTGACGAAGTTCTTGCAACTATATTCTCGAAATTCTGCATCGGCAAGTAAAAAGTTATTTCAAACAACCATTTATCAAGATTCAGTCGAACCAAAATTCGACTGAATCTTCGTTTATATATCCACCTATTCACAAAAAAATGCCTGAAAATTTGGAAAATCGACGGGGGGGGGTACCTTTGTAGGTAAATTAAAAAATATATGAACACAGCCAAAATCTTCATAACGCTTGGAGCGATATTTACTATCTTTTATAGTGACGCACAAACAGTAAAGCCCGATAAAATCATCGTAATTGATGGTTATTTTTTCAACGAAATACCGGTATCAAAACAAAACATCTCCCGAATGCACCTATTGAAAACGCCCAGTGACACAATGGCTTTGGGATTAGAGGTAAATACTTCCCTATCGGAAGAGGCTACCAAACATGCCGTTCCCCCAAAAGCAATTCCGGAAGCAGAGTGGTTGTTACAACGATATAACGAGGTAAAAGGAGCCAGCAATGGTGTTCACATAGCAACCAAGAGGGAGACGGCCCTAAATGTTGGAGACAGATTTCCCGAATTTACGGCAACCGACATAGACGGCAGACGTTGGACAAATGCCGACGTGCAAAGAAAGGTTATGGTGATCAATCTCTGGTTCTCCGGATGCGCTCCGTGTCGCGCCGAAATGCCGGAACTCTCTATATGGAAGAACGAAATGCCGGATGTGATATTCTTCTCATCTACCTATGAGAACGCAGAGATCGCCCGACCGATCATTGAAAAACAACAGTTTAATTGGATACATCTTGTAAACAACACATCATTCAAAGAGTTTATCGGCAACAATGGCTATCCGATGACTATCATCGTCGATAAAGCCGGCATTATCTCCATGATCGAATATGGCACATCACCCACCCAACGCATCGAATTGAGAAAACGAATTGAGAAGTTACGAGAATAACCAATCACAATACGCTCAACCGAACGCACTACATGCGGCAATACCAAAGACTATGGGATTCCAATAAACAAACTATCGTTGCAACAGTTCCGCCGCTGTCAACTCCTCATTTTTGAGAAATGCACGTGGGAATGTTTCCGACACTCGACCTTTCAATATGATAGCCTCTTCTGCGGTCAAACAATTACCGACAGACACCTTGAAATAGGGATTTTCATAAACCATATAAATCGGAATTCCGGCATAGGTTTCAGCAAAGAGGTCACGGGCTGCCACGGCTCCGGCTCGCGCATCTTGGCCATTATCGAAAAAGATACAAACCCGATAGCCGCGAAACCGAATACGAGGTTGCTCGGCAACTTGTGCCAAAAGCGTTGCCACATCTGCAGACTCAGACACCGACACACGAGCTTCAACTCCGGCTCGCGAAGTTGCTGGAACAGCCAATTGTCGTTTAAAGGCTTCGAGCGTCTGCGCATCGATTCGATCACCCGATCCCACGACCAAACAAAGTATCAATAATAAGATCTTACGAATCATCTCTTCAAAAGGCTTTTAATATCATCGGTTTTCAAGCCAAAGATATTCAAAAAATCCGACAAGATCACCATTTCTTGCGAAATATTTATAGGGAACGGCCCTCCACGTCCGGAAACGACATAAGATACGGTGACATTCGAATAATCTCCCCGATCCATTTTGCGGATCAACGCATATAGAGCCAACGGATCATAAATTTTCATCTGCCAGCGCGTGGGAATACTTACGGTCGTTCGTTTGGCCACCTCCACCGGCTCGCGCAACACAATTCGGCCGACACGGTCTCCGGCACAATAAATATCGGCACGTACCGTATCAAGAGCCAATTTATACCCCGAACCATTGGCCACCCGCAAAGTCACATCCAATCCAGACAATCCGCGCGGTGTAACACGTTCCACAGCCTCAACACGAATCTTACGAGCTGTTTTTTCGAGCGCACGACGACATGATGTCGTTGATAACAGCACGAACAAAACCAACAACCAACCAAGCGTTCGGAACGGATTCAACAGATGTATGATTCTCATTTCTCCCCTATATATATATGAGCAATACCAAAACTTTGGCTACGAGCCCGACAATTCGTAAATCCCGCTTCGGCAAGCATTTTCAAAAAGGTTTCGGGAGCAGGAAACTCTCCGACAGAAGCCGGCAGGTACTCATAAGCCCGTTTGTCGCGCGACACCATTCCTCCGATACGGGGTAACACTTTATAGGTATAAAACTCATAAAATGCCCGAAACATTCGATTCCGAGGACGCGAAAACTCCAAAATAACGACTTTACCCTGTGGTTTTATTACACGAGCCAATTCGTGCAATCCGGCTGCCAAGTCTCCGAAATTACGCACTCCGAAAGCCACCGTTGCGACATCAACAGAGGCATCGGGCACCATAAGATGCTCGGCATCGCCCACAGCCAACTCCACGCGATCGACCAAACCTGCGACCGTCACTTTTTTACGAGCCACATCAAGCATCCGCTCCGAGAGATCGATCCCGAGAACATGTGCCTGCGGAATACGTCGCGCCAAGGCTATTGCCAAATCGCCCGTACCCGTCGCCACATCAAGGATTCGACATGGGTTACAGCGTGCCACTTCGGAAACTGTGTGACGACGCCACAACCGATCGATATTCAACGAAAGCGTATGATTTAGAAGATCATATCGCGGGGCTATACTGTTAAACATCGCACGAATCTGCGTCTTTTTAGGTACTGAATCGTTATAAGGTTTCATATTTATTCGTATCGAATGGTTTCTTCTGGTTTTACCGTAGATATAATACCCGCTGGAATGATAAGTAACGCAACAATGGCGATCATGAATCCCACATTGAGCAATAACCAACTTCCAAAATCGAGAACAATGGGAACTTCGGATAGCAAATATCCCTCGGCATCGAGTTTCACGACATGGAAATAGTGTTGTAACAGGCACAACGACAAGCCAATCGCATTTCCCCAAAGCAGACCGCGTATCGCTACAAAAGCCGCCCGATAGAGAAAAACCATGCGCAAAGAGAGATTGCGCATGCCAAGCACTTTCAACAATCCGACCATTCGAGTTCGTTCCAACACCAAAATCAGCAACACCGATGCCATGTTGAAAAAGGCTACAATCAGCATAACAACCCATATCACCACCGCATTGACATCATGCGCCCGAAGCCAATCAAATATATTGGGATAATGTTCTTGCAGACTATATGCAACCAAACCGGCCGTTTCCGAATCTTCTTCCAGCAAAAGATTCAAATCATACGCAAACTGCTCCGCATCATCGAGTCGTTCCAAACGAATCTCATAACCGGAGATGGAATCTTTACCCCACGACGAAAGACGTTGCACATTGCGAATATCGGTCATTGTGATCTTATCGTCCATTTCATCCATCCCTGATGCGTATATTCCCGATACCCGAAAACGGTCACGACGTGGCCGATCGTCATTCCCGACAAAGAGCAGTTCTACTTTATCGCCTACATACAATCGCTGTCGATCCGACAGATTACGCGAGATCAAAATGTCTTTGGTGCGAATCGAATCACCGACGCGTGGCAAATCACCCTCGACAAGCCACTCGCGAAACGAAGACCAATCGAACTCCGAGCCAACCCCTTTAAGCAATACACCCTCGACCGCATCGGCAGTACGAACAATACCGCCTTTGGCAGCATACGGCGCCAATACAACATTATCGGCAAGCGAACGAATCAACGAATCAAGATGAGTTGTGCGCTGCACAACATCAGCATCGGGTGACTCCAACCCCCGCACGCCACACACAACAACATGCGCCGAGAAACCGGCAACTTTCTGTGATACTTCGCGTTTGAATCCCAGCATCACAGCCAAAGCAAGAATCATTACCGTCAAACTCAACGCTACGGAGATCACGGCAACCCGCTCCATCACTCCCTTATTATCGGAAGACGAACGAGACATACGCAGGGCTATGAGTAACGGCAAATTCACAAACTCGGTTTTTACTTAAATTTTATGCAAAGAAACACAATTATTTCGTATTTTTGTCCGAAATATAGGAATTGTTTGCGGAAAACCTTTTACAGAAAGACTGGAATCACTTCTATTTTACGGATAAAGGTCTTTTTCCAAACTCTTTAAGGTGCAATTCGGAAAAATAAAGACTCAAAAACAATTCCTCGGCAACAACGACGTTTAATATAATAAAGCCTCCATTACAAATCGGAGAAAACAAGAAAAAAAGACTGATATGATTCAACCTCTTTTCATTCTGCTACAAGCAGGTTACCACACCGGAAGCTCCGCAATCCACTATTCGTCGGCAACGACCGGCATGTTCTTTCTGATTATTATTATCGGTATTGCCGGCTACCTTGTACAGGCTCGACTGCAATCCGTATTCAAAAAATACTCGGCAATTCCATTTCCCAACGGACTGACAGGAGCCGAAGTTGCCGAAAAAATGTTACGCGACAACAACATTCACAATGTCAAAGTCACCCACGTAGCCGGCCAGCTTACCGACCATTTCAACCCGCAGACCATGACTGTCAACCTAAGCGACGCGGTCTATGCCTCGAATAGCGTTGCGGCAGCAGCTGTTGCCGCCCATGAATGCGGCCACGCCATTCAACATGCTCGCGGCTATGCCCCATTGACACTCCGATCGCAGTTGGTTCCGATCGTGCAATTTGCATCAACATCGGCAACATGGGTCATCATGTTGGGTCTGTTGATTTTAGCCACTACACAAAACGAACTGCTTTGTTGGATTGGTGTAGGTATGATTGCCATATCGGCTATCTTCTCACTTGTGACTCTTCCCGTTGAGTATAATGCTTCGGCCCGAGCCCTCGAATGGCTTGCGACAAGTCGCACCATGCAGGGAGTTCAACTTGTCCAAGCACGCGAGGCTCTTTCGTGGGCTGCACGCACCTATCTTGTAGCGGCTCTCAGTGCCATTGCCTCGGTACTTTATTATGTATTTTTGATTCTCGGACGTCGCAACGACTAAATAATAAATGAATCCTAATCCGAACAAAAACTACCTCGGCAGAGGATGGGTCGCGGTCAGCATGCTGATCGCTGTGCTTGTTGCTGTCAGTTTTATTCCACCACAAAGTGTCGGAGAAGTAAAATTTCGACGTGCAAATATTCTTGCCGACTTGATCACATTCGAAGACAAAACAGCCATGGAAACTCCCTCAGAGCCGATGCTTTTCGATGAAGAAGAGTTCCGAGTGGATATGCAGGCTGTTGCCGAACAGATCATTGCCGACACGTTGCCTCGCAGCGTGCAAACCTGTTTCGAATGGCATTACGCCGACATGCTCCCCATACCTTCGATCCAGCAACCGATCACTCCTGACACTGCACGAATGATTCCAACCCTTACGCCGATCGAGGATTTCAGCGATAACAACTCCATACAGGCATTCTGTGACACTCTACTTTTGGGACATCGTCCCATCCGCATCGCCTTTCTTGGCGACTCATTTGTTGAAGGTGATATTCTTACAGCCGATCTGCGCGAACGACTGCAAACGACTTATGGAGGTGGCGGAGCGGGATTTGCACCGATGGACTCGCCACTTACGGGGTTCCGTCGCTCAATCAAGACCCAATCAAAAGGGTGGACCTCCTACAACATCATGCAACACAAAAACACACCCGAGCCGTTGAAAACCAACTATTATGTCTCCGGATGGGTTTGTCAACCGACACCCGAGGCATCAACACGGTGGGAAACAACCAAATTCCGAAAAGGTTTGGATAGTTGCACAACAGCTCGTCTGCTCTTCATCGCCACCCAAGAGAGTCGGGTAAAAGTTACGCTGAATGATACTCTACGCAGAGAGTTCAACATCGAAAAAGGAGATGTCGTGCGTCAAATTGCAGTCCATGCTCCACAAATCCACTCTGTGGAATTATGTGTACTCTCGGGAGCAGAGGGTTTCATCGGATATGGCGTCATCATGGAAGGCGGCAGAATTACGGTTGACAACTATTCGATCCGTAGCAACAACGGACAAGCCATGTTCCGTACAAATCCAGCAATCAATGCCCAGATTCATACCATGACACCATACGATTTGGTCATCTTGCAATATGGACTCAACATCATGCAGACCGGAGTCACCAACTACTCCGGATACGCCAATCAAATCGAGAAGATGATCGGATTTGTTCGTCAATGTTTCCCCCAAGCAGCGGTATTGGTCATGGGAGTCAGCGATCGTTCGGTAAAGACCGAGAATGGTTTTGAGCCAATGGATGCCATTCCTGCAATGCTCGACCACCAACGCCAAGCAGCCCGACGCGCCAAAGCGGCATTTTGGCCGACTTGTGATGCCATGCGGGTACAAGGAGGTATGGCACGATTTGTACAAAAGGGATGGGCCGGAAAAGATTTTACCCACATCAACTACGCCGGAGGTCGTCAAATCGCATGGGCTCTCTTTGATGCATTCCAAACCGAAATCAACAACAGCTACCAACGACAAGAACTCAAAAAGCGACAATCCCGACAACAAGCCGCACTAATCGACTCCTTGCAACAAAATAAAATCTACCACGATTTACTATCGGGGACAACGCCAGAAATAGGAGATGTTTCACCGCAACCATGATCCCGACTGTTGAAAATATTCCGGAAAAGTTGTCAACCTTATTGGCCTACGACAGTTCTTCGCCACTGATTTTCAGTAGCGGACTTTTTCTATTTCTCTTTGCGGGATTTCTGTTGTTATACCAAACCTTGCGCAACACTCCAACAGTACGCATCCTCTATGTCATCCTCTTTTCGCTCTATTTTTATTACAAATCGAGTGGAGTCTATTTCCTGCTACTGATTTTTGCCGCTGCAAGTGATTTCATGATTGCCCGTGCCATCCACCATTCCGAGCAAAAATCCGTTCGTCGTTGGCTCGTTGTGTTGAGTGTTGCGATAAATCTCGGGATGTTGGGGTATTTCAAATATACCAATTTCCTGATCGACATAGCTAACCAACTTTTCGGAGCAGGATTCCTACAATTCCAAAATATTTTTCTGCCCGTTGGCATCTCGTTCTTTGTATTCCAATCGATGAGTTACACGATCGATATCTATCGACGACAACTCCAACCGTTGACAAATTGGGGCGACTATCTCTTTTACCTTTCGTTCTTTCCGCAATTGGTTGCTGGACCTATTGTCCGAGCCCGCGACTTCATTCCGCAAATCCGCCAGCAACCGATGGTCACTCGCGAAATGTTCGGCACCGGAGTCTTCTTGATTCTCACCGGATTATTCAAGAAAGCAATTATCTCGGATTATATCTCACTCAACTTCGTAGATCGCATCTTCGACGAACCGCTCCTCTACACCGGATTTGAGTGTCTGATGGGTATCTACGGCTATGCCCTGCAAATCTACTGCGACTTTTCGGGCTACTCCGATATGGCGATCGGCATTGCGCTGCTCTTGGGCTTTCGTTTCCCGAAGAATTTCGATGCCCCCTACAAATCAGCAACCATCACCGAATTTTGGCGACGTTGGCATATCTCGCTCTCTTCATGGCTACGCGACTACCTCTATATTTCGCTCGGCGGCAACCGAAAAGGTCGTCTGCGAACTTATGGTAACCTTCTGCTGACCATGTTGTTAGGAGGTCTATGGCACGGCGCAGCTATTCGATTCATATTATGGGGGGCATTGCACGGTGTAGCATTGGCGCTTCATAAACTTTGGTTGACACTTATTCCGAATGCCAAAATCATGGGATCGGAGATGTCGCGAGGTTATCGTATTGCCGGCATCTTTTTGACATTCAATATCGTATGCTTCGGCTGGCTGATGTTCCGCGCCGGATCGATGCAAACTGTGACATTGATGCTTCACCAAATTGCATTCAACTTCAATGCGGCAATGATTCCGCAGGTTTTGAGCGGTTATGCCGGAGTCTTTATTCTGATCGGTTGCGGATACCTGCTCCATCTGTTACCGGCAAAAATCGACAGCGCGGCACAACATATTGTCGTGCACGCGCCGATGATCTTTCAAGTATTGCTAGCTACCGTGATGATCTGGTCTGTCATGCAGATCAAGTCGAGCGACATCCAGCCCTTTATCTATTTTCAGTTCTAACCCAATATCGAATCTTTTAGGAGTGACGTTTTGCCAACTCGGTTTCGAGATCGGCAATCGAACACCCCGTAGCCTCCAACAAAACCAACAGGTGGTAAATCAAATCCGAAGCCTCGTAAATCATCGCCTCTCGATTGCCTGCAACTGCCTCAATCACGGTTTCAACAGCCTCCTCGCCCACTTTCTGCGCAATCTTATTTACACCACGATTGAAGAGTTTCGAGGTATAGGAACCTTCGGGCATCTCGGCATGGCGGCCTTGAATCACACTCTGCAAATAACGGATGAAACCCTCGGTCTCAGGAACAGCTTCACCAAAGCAGGTTTTCGATCCCGTGTGGCAGGTCGGTCCTGTGGGAATCACGCGGATCAACAAAGTGTCGGCATCACAATCAACAGCGATCGATACGATGTCGAGGAAATTACCACTGGTCTCACCTTTGGTCCATAGACACTGCCGCGAACGGCTGTAAAAAGTCACACGACCCTCGGCCACACTCTTCTCATAGGCTTCACGATTCATGTAGCCTAACATCAGCACTTGCAATGTACGGACATCTTGAATAACGGCGGGGACCAACCCGTCGGGGAGTTTCGCCACATTCAACTCCGAAAATGGTTTTGCATTGATTTTCATAGCTTTATAATCTAACATTAATACCTTTTGCATTTAATTCCCGTTTAAGACGCGGGATCGGAATTTCGTTGTAATGGAAAATACTGGCAGCCAATGCTGCATCCGCACGCCCCAACGTCAAAACATCGGCAATATGATCGACTGTTCCAGCACCCCCCGATGCGATAATCGGGATGGGGAGTTCGGCCAAACGGGCAAAGGAATCGCACGGATAGCCGTTTTTCGTACCATCATGATCCATCGAGGTAAAGAGAATCTCGCCAGCTCCTCGTGCCACAAGTTCTTCGGCCCAACTGAAAAGCTCGCGATCCGTCGGACGTTTTCCGCCATGTGTCATCACAACCCAACGATCCTCTATCATACGGGCATCGATAGCAGCAACCACAAACTGCGAGCCGTATTTGGCAGCAATGGCATCGATCAAATCCGGATTACGCACCGCAGCACTATTGACTGTTACTTTATCAGCACCGGCATCGAGCAATCGTCCGGCATCCTCCACCGAGGAGATACCGCCTCCCACTGTAAACGGAATGTCAATTCGTGCAGCAATACGGGAAACCAAGTCGGTAAAGGTACGTCGCCCCTCTTCCGAAGCACTGATGTCAAGATATACCAATTCATCAGCTCCCTCAGCAGCATATTTTGCACCCAACTCCACAGGATCTCCCACCTGTTTCAGCCCGACAAAATTGATCCCTTTGACGGTTTGGCCTTCGCGAATATCGAGGCATGGAATTATGCGTTTCGCAAGCATTGTTCAAGTTCTTTAAGGGTGATACGACCTTCATAAATTGCTTTGCCGACAATAACACTGCGTAACTGCTGTCGATCGAGTTCCTCGATGTCGGACATCGACGATATTCCCCCACTTACGGTAATTTCTACGGCAGGGAAATGTTGCTGCAACTCGGCATAAAAGGCTGCCGAAGGCCCGCACAGCATCCCATCACGCGAAATATCGGTACAGATGACCTGCGACAACCCTTGCGACAAAAATTGCTCAATCAACTCGGGAGCCGAAAGTGTCGAATGTTCCAACCAACCCTGAATAGCCACCACGCCATCACGAATGTCGGCTCCGAGAATCAAGCGTTCCGGTCCGAATTCTGTAAGCCATTGAGCAAACAACTCCGGTTGGCGAACTGCAACACTTCCGCAAATGGCTCTCTGGGCTCCGGCGTTGAAAACACTTCGCAAAGCCTCTCCACTCTTGATTCCGCCTCCATACTGCACTTCAAGCGTTGTTTTCGTTGCTACTCGCTCCAATACAGCAAGGTTACGTGGCTCAGCGGCTTTCGCACCATCGAGATCCACCATGTGTAGTCTTTTGATACCCACATCCTCAAAACGTTTGGCCGCTTCGAGCGGATCACGATAGTAGGTCTTTTGGCTTGCATAGTCGCCTTGCGTCAAACGAACACAAGCCCCTTCGATAATATCGGTTGCCGGTATTATTTCGATCATAAGGTTAAAGTTTTAAGAAGTTACGGATAATCTGCGCCCCCACCGAGCCACTCTTCTCCGGATGGAATTGCGCACCATAGAAATTGTTGTACGCAAGAGCCGCACTGAACGAACATCCATAGTCGGTTGTGGCAATCGTTGCCGGACAAAGTTCCGCAGCAAAAGAGTGGACATAATAAACATAACTCGATTCCGCAACTCCGGCAAACAACGGTGTTTTCAGATCGGTAATCGTATTCCAACCGACATGAGGGACTTTCAATCGTTCGTCTTGCAAAGTTTGTGTCGGCAGACGCAAGACCCGTGTCGGAAAGATCCCCATACACTGTGCATCACCCTCTTCACTCGACTGACACATCAACTGTAATCCGATACAGATTCCCAACACCGGTTGAGTAAGGGTTGGAATCACTGTATCCAATCCGCGCTCACGCAACTTCTCCATCGCCGAGGAAGCTTCACCCACCCCCGGAAGGATTACTTTATCAGCTTGGCGCAACACCGCAGGGTCGGCTGTCAACAAAAAATCTGCTCCCACCCGATGTAAAGCATCGGCAACCGATCGCAGGTTGCCCGTATCATAATCAACGACTACTATCATAATATTCCTTTACTACTAGGTATATCGTATCCGAAACCTTGACGACCTACTGCCATACGCAATGCCCGCGCAAAGGCCTTGAAGATCGCCTCAGCTTTGTGATGATCGTTTTCACCTTGTGCCGAGATTTGCAAATTGCATCGTGCCGCACAACAGAGTGATTGGAAGAAGTGACGGAACATCTCGGTAGGAACATCACCCACTCGCTCACGGTTAAATACGACATCCCACTCGAAATCAATTCGTCCACCGAAATCGAGTAGCACCAAAGCGCGACAATCATCCATCGGCAACGCAAAACCATAACGGGCAATACCCGCCTTGTTGCCCAATGCCCGATCGATAGCCTCTCCCAACGTGATGGCAACATCCTCCATCGTATGGTGTTCATCAATATCGAGATCTCCGTGTGCATCGATTGCCAAAGACACCCCGCCATGATGAGCAATTTGATCCAACATGTGATCAAGGAAACGCAACCCGGTAGTAATACCCCCCTCGAAATTACCACGACCATCCAAATCGAGCTGTACGGTGATTTGTGTTTCGCGCGTAGCACGTTGCACCTCTACCCTACGTTCGCCACGCCGAATGAACTCGGCAATCTCGCTCCATGAGTTCGAGATAAAGACACAAGCCTCTGTTGCTCCTGCCTCCTCCAACATACGACGGCCCTCTACCTCCGAAGCCAACAAAATACCTTTTGCTCCGAGGTTGCGGGCCAACAGAATGTCTGTTACCCGATCACCGACAACATAACTCTCCGCCAGATTGTAGTCACCGTTCATATACCGCCCGAACATACCGGTATGGGGTTTGCGTGTCGAAGCCTGCTCGTATTCAAACGTACGATCGATCAGTTGGTCATCGAATACGATGCCCTCTCCACGCAAGGTCGTGAGCATTTTTTCGTGTGCCGGCCAAAATGTCTCTTCCGGAAAAGAGTCCGTACCCAATCCATCTTGATTGGTGGCCAATACCAAATCGAAATCCGTTCCGGACAAAGCCTTCAACGCCGAAATCACCTCGGGAACGAATTCGAGTTTTTCGAGGCTGTCGATTTGCTCATCGGCCGGCTCGACGATGAGCGTTCCATCACGATCGATAAAAAGTGCTTTCTTCAGCGTCATACGCGAAATTTTTTAACGGTTTCCAACATCCGGACATTCTCTTCGGGAGTTCCCACGGTGATTCGCAGACACCCCTCGCAACCCAAAATGCGCGAACGGTTACGGACAATCACACCCTCAGCAATCAAGGCATCGTAGAGTCGTTCGGGATCGGCCGTACGAACCAACAGGAAATTGGCATCCGAGGGATAAACCCGCTCAATAGCGACACATGCAGCCAACTCCTCGGCCAACCGATCGCGTTCGTTACAAATCTCAGCAACTTGTGCCGTAATATCTATTTTCAGTCGTTCTGCAACAGTTTGTTGAGTAGGTCCATTGACATTATACGGGTATTTCACTCGAGCAAACCAGCCGGAAACCTGCTCAGAGGCAAAGGCCAATCCGAAGCGCAATCCCGCCATACCCCATGCTTTGGAGAGTGTTTGCAGAATAATCAGGTTCGGGAATTCATCAAGACGCCCCAAAAAACCGGCCTCGTTGGCAAAATCGATATAGGCCTCATCCAACACCACCATACCATCAAACGACCGCAACAAAGTTTCGATTTCCGAAGCGGGAAAAGCATTGCCCGTAGGATTGTTCGGCGAACAAAGCCACAGCAACTTGGTATTTTCATCGGTGGCAGCCAACAACGTTTCGACAGGCAACGAGAAATCGGGGCCGAGCGGCACCTCGCGCATCTCTACATCGTTGATCTCCGCGGCCACCTTATACATGCCATATGTCGGAGCTATCGAAACAGCATTATCCACCTTGGGTTCGCAGAAGATGCGAAAAGCCAAGTCTATTGCCTCATCACTGCCGTTACCGATGAACACTTGTCCTTCACGAACTCCCTTCAATGCTGCAATTTGCGATTTCAATGCTTTTTGGTGCGGATCAGGATAACGGTTGACTCCGTTGTCATATGGATTTTCGTTGGCATCGAGCCACGTTGAGATTTCGCCACCGGCATATTCATCTCGCGCCGTGGAATAGGGTTTCAAAGCCCGAATATTGGGGCGAACCAACTCTTCGATTGTTCTCATAGCCTACCTCCTTTCAATCGAATACGTACCGCAGCGGCATGGGCATCCAAACCCTCAGCATCGGCCATAGTCGTAATGGTCGGAGCAAGAGCTTTAAGTCCTGTGTATGATAGTTCTTGATAAGTGATTTTCCGAAGGAAGGAGTCGGTATTCACACCACTATATGCCCGAGCCCATCCACTGGTCGGCAAGGTGTGATTCGTTCCCGATGCATAATCTCCGGCACTTTCGGGCGACCATGGACCAACAAAGACACTGCCGGCAGATGTCACCTGCGCAGCTACCTCCCACGGATCGCGCATGGCGATAATTAGGTGTTCGGGGGCATAGGTATTGGAGAAGGCGATACGCTCCGTTCGATCGGCCAACACCACAATACGGCTTTGTTGCAACGCTTCACGAATAATCTCGCCTCGTGAGAGTTCGGATAACTGTTCTTCAACGGCCTGCCGAACAGCTTCTGCAAAGTTCATCGACTCACAAACCACGATCGATTGACTATCTCCGCCATGTTCGGCTTGCGAAAGGAGATCAGCAGCAACAAAAGCCGGAGAAGCCTCATCATCGGCTAACACCAACACCTCCGAAGGCCCTGCCGGAAGATCAACAGCCACGACATTGGCTCCGACTAATTGTTTGGCCTTAGTCACATATCGATTGCCCGGGCCGAAAATTTTATCCACACGGGGTACACTCTCCGTACCGAAGGCCATTGCAGCAATGGCTTGCGCCCCTCCGATGGCAAACACACGATCGACCCCACAAAGATCTGCCGCATAGAGGATCTCCGGAGCAATCGTTCCATCCGAACGAGCCGGTGTACACAGAATAATCTCTTCACAACCTGCAACACGTGCCGGAACTGCCAACATCAACACGGTGGAAAAAAGCGGGGCTTTTCCGCCCGGAATATAAAGTCCAACCCGACGAATCGGTACGGCTCGTTGTTCGCAACGAACCCCCTGTACCGTTTCAACAACAACCGGCGCAGGCAATTGGGCACGATGGAAAGCCTCGATATTCTCTTTGGCCGCCACCAACGCCTTTCGCAACTCCTCCGATAACATATACTCCGTAGCACGCCACATCTCGGCCGGTATTTCGAAAGTATCGACACTGCGCCCTTCAACGCGAGATGTTATCTCCCGCAAAGCCTTGTCGCCTTCGGCTTGCACCGCCATAAGGATCTCAACAACCTGTTGCGTAATCTCTGCCTCCTGACGGACTACACGCTCCGAGAGAGCAGACCATTCATTACGCGACGGCGACTGATATATCTTTAAGATATCCATTGACATATCACAAAATTAACGAATCATATTCTCCAATGCCAACACCAAAATTCCTTCGGCTCCGATCGCTTTCAACTGCTCGATACGCTCCCAAAGCTGATTTTGGGCAATCACTGCATGGAGCGAGCACCACCCCTCCTGCGCGAGTGGCAGAATGGTCGGACTACGCATGCCCGGCAGGATCCGAATAGCCTCTTCAATGCGCTCTTTCGGCAAATTCATCAGCACATATTTCATCCCCCGACTGCCGAGAATCGAATTGAATCGGAACGTCAACTGATTCAACTCCGCGCGCTTTTCTTCGGAGAGTGTCGGGTTGGCGATCAATACCGCCTCGGAGTAAAAGACCTTCTCCACCTCAACCAATCCGTTGGAAACCAACGTACCACCCGACGATACGATATCAAAAATCGCATCGGCCATACCAACCGCCGGAGCAATCTCCACAGAACCTGCAATGGAATGAATATCGGCTTCGATACCCCGCTCTGCAAAATAACGGGCAAGAATATTAGGATAAGAGGTAGCCACACGTTTTCCTCGGAAAAATTCCGGTCCTTCATATTCCACTGTTTTGGGCACGGCCAACGATATGCGGCATCCCCCAAAACCCAATTCCATGATTTGCTCGACCGAGAATCCCTTTTCGGCGACCTCATTAAGTCCCACAATACCAACATCGGCAACTCCCATAGATACGGCTTGAGGAATATCGTCATCGCGCAAGTAAAGCACCTCCAACGGGAAACCCTCGGCTCGGGATACAAGTTTTCGTTTACTTTCAGCCACCTGAATACCAGCTTCGGAAAACAAGCTGACACTCTGTTCACTCAAACGGCCTTTGGCCTGAATTGCAATTCTAAGCATATTTATCTATTATTTTATATTAATTTCTTCATTCCGTAAAAAAAAGCCCACCCGATTGGGGTGAGCTTTATAGTATATCACAATTCTGCACATATACACAACCGCCTACCCCTTGAGAAAGTGGCAATGGTGATGATGGATATGGTTCAAAATTGTCATATGTTCTGTTTATCGCTGACAAATATAGATGTTTTGATCGAAAAAACAAAATCAAATCCATAAAAACCTCATTTCGGTCCGTAAATCACCCGATAAGGAACTCAAAAAGGCTCGGTTTATCGTTCAAATACTGATACTCGAAATTATTCTGCTGCATGCGTTCGATGAGTGCGGCAAAATCATTGGGATTCTGCAATTCAATACCTACCAATACCGGCCCGTTCTCGCGATTAGTCTTTTTCTTATACTCAAAATAGGTAATATCATCATGCGGTCCCAAAACATTGGTTACAAAATTCTGCAAGGCTCCGGCTCGTTGCGGGAATCGAACGATGAAGTAGTGCTTCAATCCCTCATAAAGCAACGATCGCTCTTTGATATCCTCCATACGTACGATATCGTTGTTGCTACCGCTGACCACGCACACAACGTTCTTTCCTTTGATTTGCTCTTTATAGTATTCCAACGCACTGATGCTCAAAGCTCCGGCGGGCTCAACCACAATAGCATCGAAATTATAGAGTTCCAAAATCGTCGTACAGATCTTACCCTCGGGCACCACCACAATATCATCCAATACCTCGCGGCAAACTTCAAACGTAATATCTCCCGCACGCTGTACAGCAGCTCCATCAACAAACTTGTCAATATGATCAAGCGATGTCACCTCACCACACTCAAATGCGCGTTTCATGCAGGCAGCCCCCGCCGGCTCGACACCGATGACTTTTGTTTGGGGCGACATCTGTTTGAAAACACTGCCGATACCCGACGCCAAACCTCCGCCACCAATCGGAACGAAGACATAATCGATGGTTGAGCTACTCTGCTGCAAAATTTCAAGCCCGACGGTACCCTGTCCCTCGATGACTTTTGGGTCATTAAACGGCGGAATAAAGGTTTTGCCCTCATCCTTACAACATTGCTCTGCAGCGGCATTCGACTGATCGAACGTATCTCCGACCAAAACCACCTCGACAGCCTCTCCTCCAAACATTCGGACTTGGTTGATCTTCTGTTTGGGAGTGGTTACCGGCATAAAGATTGTACCCTTAATTCCTAACTTATTACAAGAAAGCGCAACACCTTGTGCGTGGTTTCCTGCACTGGCGCACACGATACCGCGTTCGATCTGTTCTGCCGAAAGCGAACGAATCTTATTGTAAGCTCCGCGAATTTTATAAGAGCGCACAATCTGCAAATCTTCGCGTTTTAACCACACATCCACCCCATAGCGTTGCGAAAGGCTACGGCTGCTCATCAACGGTGTCGGTGTAAGAATCTCACCAAGTGTATGCTCAGCATACATCACATCGCTCAACAATGGAAAATATTTTTGTTTATCACTCATGGCCTATGGAGTTAAATATTTGCAGCAATAAAATCACCCACCTCGGTAGTCGAACGAGGAGTTACACCTGCCGGTGCAATATCTTCGGTCACTACATTCTGTGCGATCGATAAATCCACCGCACGACGAATTGCAGCACCAGCCTCCATATCAGAGAAGGCATATTCAAACATCATGGCAGCTGACAGAATCGTTGCAATCGGATTGGCAATATTCTTTCCTGCGGCCTGCGGATACGATCCGTGAATCGGCTCAAAAAGCGATGTTCCGGTACCGATCGAAGCCGATGGCAACAGACCGAGCGATCCTGTAATAACACTAGCCTCGTCTGTCAGTATGTCACCAAACATATTCTCGGTAACCACTACATCGAAATGACGCGGTTGCTGAATGATCTTCATTGCAGCATTGTCCACAAACATATATTCCACCTCGACATCTGGATACGATGGTGCCATCGCTTGGACTGTTTCACGCCAAAGACGCGATGTTGCCAACACATTGGCTTTATCGACAACCGTAAGTTTCTTACGACGTTTGGTCGCATATTCGAATCCGAGTCGGCAGATACGTTCGATTTCTGTACGAGTATAAACACAAGTATCATAAGCCGTATTGCCATCTTCCGAACGTCCCTGTGGACGACCGAAATAGAGACCGCCTGTCAACTCACGCACACACAGGAAATCGGCTCCTTCAACCAAATCGTAACGCAATGGTGAACGATGCAACAACGTTTCAAACGTATTTACCGGTCGCAGATTAGCATACAGCCCCAACTTCTTACGCATGGCCAACAATCCCTGTTCGGGACGCACTTTGGCATTGGGCATGTTATCGAAACGTGGATCTCCGATTGCACCAAACAACACAGCATCAGCCGCCATACAAACTTCATGTGTCTCTTCGGGATAGGGATCGCCCACCGCATCGATTGCAGTAGCTCCCACCAACGCATGGGTATAAGTCACCTGATAGCCGAACTTTACAGCTACGGCATCAACCGCTTTTACGGCCTGAGCCACAATCTCGGGACCGATACCATCTCCCGACAAAACCGCTATTTTGATCTCTTTCATCGTTTTCGTTTTTCAATGATTATTTCTTCTCGAAAGTCGCAATCTGTTCGCGAATGCTTACTAAATAATCGACATCATCGTAACCATTCATCAAGCACTGCTTTTTGTAAGGAGCGATATCAAATGACTCCTTATCGGAAGTTCCGAGGATCTCGATCGTCTGCGCTTCGAGGTCAATCTTCAACTCCGTTTTCGGATTGCTCTTCACCGCCGTAAAGATCGAAGAGAGCATCTTTTCGCTGACCGTTACCGGCAACAACCCATTATTCAACGCATTGTTACGGAAGATGTCGGCGAAGAAACTCGATACGACAACTCGAAAACCTGCACCGTCAATAGCCCAAGCGGCATGTTCGCGGCTCGATCCGCATCCGAAATTCTTGCCAGCAACTAAAATCTCTCCTCCGTATATCGGAGAGTTCATCACAAAGTCGGCTTTCGGATTTCCAGCACTATCGTAACGCCAATCTCGGAAAAGATTTTCTCCAAAACCCTCACGGGTTGTGGCTTTTAAGAAACGGGCGGGAATAATTTGATCGGTATCGATATTCTCCAAAGGCAGCGGCACTGCCGTTGAGATAAGTGTAGTAAATTTATTTCTCATAACACGCTAACGGATAAATACTACATCAATTCTCGCGGATCGGTCACAACTCCTGTTATCGCTGCTGCTGCAGCTACCAACGGGCCGGCCAACATCGTACGAGCATCGGGGCCTTGACGACCTTCGAAATTGCGGTTGGAGGTTGCCACACAATATTTTCCGGCAGGAATCTTATCCTCATTCATGGCCAGACAGGCCGAACATCCGGGTTGACGAAGCTCAAATCCGGCAGCCTCCAAAATATCGCGCAGACCCTCTTCGATGGCCAATCGCTCGACCTCTTTGCTACCCGGGACAATCCATGCCGTCACACCCTCAGCTTTTTTACGACCCTTCACCAACGAAGCAAAAGCACGCAAGTCCTCGATACGGCCATTGGTGCAACTGCCGACAAAGACATAATCGACTTTTTTGCCGAGCATTTTATCACCGGCTTGAAAACCCATGTAATCAAGAGATTTGCGGAACGACACCTGCGATGCAGCATCTAAATCCATTCCCGAAGGAATCTCTCCTGTAACGGCAACGCCCATTCCCGGATTGGTTCCATAGGTAATCATCGGCTCAATATCAGCCGCATCGAATGTGATCTCCTTATCGAAAACCGCATCGGCATCCGAACAAAGCTTACCCCAACGCTCGACTGCGGCATCCCACTCTGCACCTTGCGGAGCAAATTCACGACCTTTGAGGTAGTCGAAAGTGGTTTGATCCGGAGCGATCATACCTCCGCGAGCACCCATTTCGATACTCATGTTGCAAATAGTCATTCGCGCCTCCATCGAGAGTGAACGAATGGCCGATCCTGCAAATTCCACGAAATGTCCCGTACCTCCACCTGTACCAATCTTCGAGATGATGTAAAGAATAATATCTTTTGAGCATACACCCTGTCGCAACTCACCCTCGACATTAATACGCATGCTCTTGGGTTTCGATTGCAAAATACATTGCGAAGCCAACGCCATCTCGACCTCACTCGTGCCGATACCGAAAGCGATACAACCCAGCGCACCGTGTGTCGAGGTGTGACTATCGCCACATACGATGGTCATCCCGGGTTGTGTCAAACCCGTTTGCGGGCCCACCACATGGATAATGCCGTTGCGAGGCGAGCCAATCGGGAAGATTGTGATTCCGTTCTCGGCACAATTGCGCTCCAAAGTTGCCACCTGCTCGGCCGACTGCGGATCAACAATCGGGAGGTGTTGATTCAATGTCGGAATATTATGGTCGGGACTGGCAGTAACCTGCGCGGGGCGAAAGACACCGATACCACGTTGGCGCAGACCCGCAAAGGCCTGCGGGCTGGTAACCTCATGGATATACTGCCGATCGATATAGAGCACGCACGAGCCGTCGATTTTCTCGACGGTGTGCGCATCCCAAATCTTATCGAATAATGTATTCATATTATGCTATTTTCGAAATTGCATCGATGAACGACTCTACCGAAGCTGTTACTATATCGGTATTGGCACTGAATCCGTGATAAGTCTTACCCTTATGCGAAATTTGGATATGTACCTTTCCCAAGTCATCGCTGCCACGCGTAATCGCCTGCACCAAATACTCCTCGATGTGTACACGACGTTTGGTAATGTTTTTTACTGCCGTGATAGCCGCATCGACCGGACCGTTTCCGCAAGCCGTTTCGGTAAACGTGTCGCCATCGAAACTGATCTGCACCGTAGCAGTCGGAATACTCGACTTACCACAGACCACCTGTAATCCGGTTAGCTGAATACTCATGCGACGACGTGCCGCCGAAGTACCGACCAACACTTCCAAATCGCGGGTAGTGATCATTTTCTTCTTATCGGCCAATTCGAGGAATCGTTGGTAGATATCGTCCAACTCTTCATTCGAAGGATTGCAACCGATCTCCGAAAGGTGGTGTTTCAAAGCGGCACGGCCGCTACGAGCTGTCAACACAATACTCGACTGATCAACACCTACCTCCTCAGGATCAATAATTTCATAGGTTTCGCGGCTTTTCAATACACCGTCTTGGTGGATTCCCGACGAATGGGCAAAAGCATTGCGACCCACAATCGCTTTATTGGCCTGTACCGGCATACGCATCAGGTTCGAAACTAAACGGCTTGTCGCCACAATCTGACGCGAATCGACGCCAAGTTCGAAATCGAGATTCTTGTGGCACTTGATCGCCATGACCACCTCTTCCAACGCGGTATTTCCGGCACGTTCACCCAATCCATTGACCGTTACCTCCACCTGTCTTGCACCATTCTGCACGGCTGCCAACGTATTGGCCGTAGCCATACCCAAATCGTTGTGGCAATGGGTCGAGATGATCGCCTTGTCGATATTTGGAACGTTGTTCATCAGATAGGCGATTTTGGCACCGTATTCGTTCGGGAGACAATAACCCGTCGTATCGGGAATGTTCACCACCGTAGCTCCGGCAGCAATCACAGCCTCAACAACACGCGCCAAGAATTCCTCCTCGGTACGTCCTGCATCCTCGGCATAGAATTCCACATCGTCAACAAACCGACGGGCATACTTCACAGCATCGACAGCCTGCTGGATCACAGCCTCGGGTGTCATGCGTAATTTTTCGTAAATATGGTAGGTCGAGGTTCCGATTCCTGTATGGATACGGCCACGCTTGGCAAATTCCAAAGCTTTGGCGGCCACATCGATATCTTTTTTCACAGCACGGGTCAAGGCGCAAATCGTCGGATTGGTCACCGCTTTCGAAATCTCTACAACCGAGTTGAAATCACCCGGACTCGAAATCGGAAAACCCGCTTCGATGATATCCACGCCGAGTTTTTCAAGTTGGCGTGCCACCTCGATTTTCTCAACCGTATTGAGCTGACAACCGGGTACTTGCTCGGCATCGCGCAATGTGGTGTCGAATATATATACTTTATCAGCCATTTTTCTATAAAAGTTGTAAATCCGGCGTCGGAATCCCAACGCCGGTTTATCAGTTATTCGATTGATTAGTTATTCTCCGGACGCAGTTTGCGAACCACAGCACCGGCTTGCCACATCTCGGTTTCGCGCATTTCACGGAGTTCCTCCTCCAATTTTGCACGATAGTCGGGCTGCGAGTTGGTATCGATACTGCGCTGAGCCTCGTTACCACAAGCCACCTCGCTATACAACTCCTCGAAAACAGGACGCGTTGCATCGCGGAATTTCTTCCACCAATCCAAAGCACCACGCTGAGCCGTTGTCGAGCAGTTGGCATACATCCAATCCATACCGTTCTCGGCGATCAGCGGCATAAGGCTCTGTGAAAGCTCCTCGATGGTCTCGTTGAAAGCCTCCGACGGTGTATGGCCGTTGGCACGCAATACATCATATTGTGCAGCGAAAATACCCTGAATGGCACCCATCAGCGTACCACGCTCACCCGTCAAGTCGGAGTAAACCTCGCGTTTGAAGGTTGTCTCAAACAAGTAGCCCGAACCAACACCGATACCGAGAGCGATCACACGATCCCATGCACGACCCGTAGCATCTTGGAAGATGGCATAGCTCGAATTCAAGCCACGACCCTGCAAGAACATGCGACGCAACGACGTACCCGATCCTTTGGGGGCAACCAAGATAACGTCAACATCGGCGGGAGGAACAATACCTGTACGCTCTTTATAAGTAATACCGAAACCGTGCGAGAAATAGAGTGCCTTACCCGGTGTAAGGTGCTTTTTGATCTGCGGCCATACCGAAATCTGACCGGCATCCGACAACAGATATTCGATAATGGTGGCTTTCTCGCATGCCTCCTCAATCTCGAAAAGCGTCTCGCCCGGAACCCAGCCGTCTTCGATCGCCTTATCCCAACTCTTCGAGCCTTTGCGCTGACCAACAATCACATTAAAGCCATTGTCTTTGAGGTTAAGCGACTGTCCCGGGCCCTGCACACCGTAACCGATCACTGCGATCGTCTCATTTTTGAGAGTTTCAAGTGCTTTTGCCAACGGATACTCTTCACGGGTTACAACGTTCTCCTCAACGCCTCCAAAATTCATTTTTGCCATAGTTGTAAATTTTTATAGTTTAATAATTTGTTAGGTTTTCTATTCTTTGTTCTCAGCGATCTGTTCCCGACGCCGTTTCTCTACATAAGCAAGGTATTCATCCAATAATTCACGACGCGACTTGATGATTGCCACCTGTCCCGAACAAACCAATTGATAGATTCCAAAAGGCTCCAACATGTGATACAATTCACGAATCTCCTCTTTGTGTCCTGTTTTTTCGAGCACGATATAATCATCGTGGATCTCCAAAATTCGCACATTATGTCGCCGAACCAACTCCTCGACGTTGCGACTGCGTTGCACCTTATAGAGAGCCAACTCCTGCAAAACCACCTCGTTGGGCGTGTAGCAGAAGACTTTCAACACATCGATCTTCTTCTCGATCTGTTTTACCAAGTTTGCCACTCGATCGGCATCGTTCTTTACGATTACCGTATATTTATGGATTCCCTCGATAGCAGACTCCGATGTGGTCAACGATTCGATATTGATGTTACGGTGGGTAAACACGGTCGTAATCTGGCTCAACAAGCCGACCTTGTTTTCCGAAAATATGGTTATGATAAACTCTTTTTCCATCTCGTTTGTGTTTTTGGCTTATTCCAAGCGAACGTCATGTACAGGCATACCGGCCGGCACCATTGGGAAAACATTTTCTTCACGCTCAACACGTACTTCCAACAAATAGGCACCTTCGGTCTGCAACATGGTGGCAACAGCCTCGTTCAACTCTTCGTGATGTTCGACACAGCGATACGGGATACGGTTGGCTTTGGCCACCAATTCGAAATCGGGATTGGTCAGTTCGGTGAACGAATAACGTCGATCGTAGAACAACTCCTGCCATTGACGCACCATACCCAAATAGCCATTATTCAGCAAAATGATCTTTACACCGACTTGCGATTGATAGATAGTTCCCAACTCCTGCAACGACATCTGCAAGCCACCATCACCCACGAAAAGACAGACCTCGCGCTGCGGTGCACCGATCTTGGCGCCGATAGCAGCTGGGAGACCAAAGCCCATGGTTCCCAACCCGCCCGAAGTAATAACACTGCGCGTTTGACGATAGCGGAAATAGCGCGAAGCAAACATCTGTTGTTGTCCGACATCGGTCACAAGAATCGCATCGGGGAATTGTTTTGATACGGCATCC
This sequence comes from Rikenellaceae bacterium, assembly GCA_015059735.1. GTDB lineage: Bacteria > Bacteroidota > Bacteroidia > Bacteroidales > Rikenellaceae > Alistipes. The sequence goes on from SUZX01000008.1 coordinate 141,463, forward strand.
ACCACCTCTCCCATGCGTAAGTGTGCACCACGCGGCTCGATAGCCGGAGCGATCACCTCCTCATGTTCGATGTGATCACAAGCCCTGAACTCCTCAATCCAAGCCGTATGTTCTGCCGGTGCAATCTTTTCTGTAAGCAACGGTAATGTCTGTTTCACATCACCCAAGATGGCAACATCGGCATAGATCAATTTGTTGATTTCAGCAGGATCGATTTCGAGATGAATCACTTTGGCATTGATTCCGAACTTGGTAGAATCGCCCGTCACACGATCATCGAATCGCATACCAATCGCGATAAGCAAATCGCAATCGCGATTTTTGATATTGGGGCCATAGTTGCCATGCATACCCAACATTCCGACATACTGCGGATGATCCGACGGCAGAGCCGACAATCCGAGAAGAGTCGAAGCAGCAGGTATTCCGCTCTTTTCAAGGAACTCACGCAACTCTTGTTCGGCACCTCCCAATATCACACCCTGACCGATGAGTGCCATCGGCTTTCGCGAGAAATTGATCAGACGTGCAGCCTCCATAATCTGGTCAGTATCGATCTCGACATGAGGCTGATAGCTGCGGATGAAACGCACCGGCTCGTATTTGAAATCCATCATCCCGACTTGGGCATCTTTCGTAATATCGATCACCACCGGTCCCGGGCGACCACTTGAAGCAATATAGAATGCTTTGGCTATGGCCTCGGGAATATCTTGCGCCCGTTTCACTTGGCAATTCCATTTGGTAACCGACTGGGTGATCTCCAAAAAGTTTACCTCTTGGAACGCATCGGTTCCCAAAAAACTCGACCCTACCTGACCACTGACAAGCACCACCGGAGTCGAATCCAACATGGCGTCGGCCAATCCGGTCACGGTATTCGTTGCCCCGGGGCCCGATGTCACAATACAAACCCCTGTACGACCCGTTGCTCGAGCATAGCCTTGTGCAGCATGAAGTGCACACTGCTCATGACGCACCAAAATATGATTGAGTTGATCACGATAATCATAAAGTGCATCATATACGGGGATAATCGATCCGCCCGGGTATCCAAACAAGGTATCAACACCTGCCGCCAAAAAGGAACGGATGACCGCCTCGGCTCCCGAAATACGGGGAAGGTTTTGTTGATTAGAAACAGTATCTTTTGTAAAACTCATAAGCTATTGGGTTGCAGTTTTATATCAAATTACTCCTCAGGAACAATACGCACGGCTCCTCGGTCGGCCGAACTAACTAACAACGAATAGGCTCGTAACGACTTCGGCACCATACGGTCGCGATTTTGTGGTTTGTGCTCGGTCCATGCTGCCATGCGGTTTGTCATTTCCGTTTCGGTGATTCGCAAATTGATACTGCGAGCTGCAATATCGATGTCGATCATATCCCCATTGCGAATAATGCCGATCTCACCCCCCGACGCTGCCTCGGGCGAGACATGGCCGATCGAAAGTCCCGATGTTCCACCCGAGAAGCGGCCATCGGTAATCAAGGCGCAGGCTTTATCCAAATGTTTCGATTTGAGGTAGGAGGTCGGATAGAGCATCTCCTGCATACCCGGGCCGCCTTTCGGTCCTTCGTAGCGGATAACCACCACATCGCCGGCTTCAACCTCATCGTTCAGAATGCCATTCATGGCTTGCTCTTGCGACTCGAAAACCTTCGCACGACCACTAAACTGCATCAAGCTTTGATCTACACCGGCAGTCTTTACGATACATCCGTTGCGAGCGATGTTTCCGACCAACACCGCCAATCCACCATCGCGGAAATAAGCATGATCCAGATCGCGAATACATCCTGCTTCATGATCGGTATCCATCGTATCGTAATAAGTGGCTTGTGATCCCAACACTCGGCTGTATCGATTGGCCGGAGCACTCAGATAAAGTTTGCGAGCCTCCTCGCAGAACGAAGGAGATCCGTAATAGTATTTGTCGAGTACCTCTTCCAACGAGGCAGCATCCACACGATGCACCGAAGTATCAAGCAAACCGTGTTTTGCCAACTCGCCGAGGATACCCATGATACCGCCCGCACGATTTACATCCTGTACATGATAATGTCCGTTCGGAGCAACCTTGCACAATACGGGAATCTTACGTGACAATCGGTCAATATCGGCCATTGTAAAATCCACGCCCGCTTCGTGTGCTACGGCCAACAAGTGGAGCACCGTATTGGTCGAGCCGCCCATTGCAATATCAAGCGACATAGCATTTTCAAAAGCAGTTTTCGTAGCAATCGAACGCGGCAACACCGTCTCGTCACCCTCAAAATAGTAGCGTTTGGCATTCTCTACAATCAATTTGGCTGCCCGCGTAAAGAGCGCTTTGCGATTTTCATGCGTTGCGACCACCGTTCCATTTCCAGGCAGTGCCAATCCCAACGCCTCGTTCAAACAGTTCATCGAGTTGGCCGTAAACATGCCCGAACACGATCCACATCCCGGGCAGGCGCATGCTTCGATTTCATCGGCGTCGGCGTCGGTACATTTATCGTCGGCGCTCAACACCATAGCATCGATCAGGTCAGCACCTCGTCCGCGATACTGTCCGGCCTCCATCGGGCCGCCCGATACGAATACGGTCGGAATATTTAGACGCATGGCTGCCATCAACATTCCCGGGGTAATTTTGTCGCAATTGCTGATGCAGACCAAAGCATCGACCTTATGTGCATTGGCCATATATTCCACGCTGTCAGCAATAATATCGCGCGAAGGTAACGAATAGAGCATGCCATCGTGTCCCATAGCGATACCGTCGTCGATGGCAATCGTATTAAACTCGGCAGCAAAACAACCCTCAGCCTCGATAAGCGATTTCACATATTGACCGATTTCATGCAAATGAACATGTCCCGGGACCAATTGCGTAAATGAGTTGGCGATACCGATAACTGGCATTCCCATCTGCTCTTTTTTCATTCCATTCGCCCGCCAAAGGCTTCTTGCTCCGGCCATTCGACGGCCTACGGTCGTTATAGCACTTCTAAGTTGATGTTTCATTTCCATATCGTTTTTCGATCAAAAAGCCTCTCTCCATTAGGAGAAAGGCCTTCGTATATATTCACATTCATATATCCATACAACCTTTCTCCCGTCATCTGCACAAGACCACGAGCAATAGGCTAATGATAATAATATAAGAATTGTGTAACATTAATTCCGTTCTTCTCGTTTTCCAACTAAAATTCCCGCGTTTTGCCACCAATCAAAAGTGTTCTTCGCGATAATTTCAGTGCAAAACTAAAAGTAAAATCTATTAAAAACAAGTATTTTTCACTTTTTTATCCAACAATATTTTCAAAGCAGGATTCACAAAAGCCCATAAAGCACCATGTATAAGCATTTTATACATCAAAAACAGTTTGAAAATTATTTATGATAATTTGTAATCTCACACTTACCTCCAAGCCGTTTTTTCACTTTTCAATCCCCGACATTTCTCAGTTATTGCCATCGGTATTGAACATGCTTCTTTCAAATTTCATCATCAATTGTTCATCTCCATTTATTTACGAGTCTGACCATCTCCTTCGATGAGGTATTTATAAGTTGTCAATTCGGGCAACGCCATAGGACCTCGGGCATGTAATTTTTGGGTCGAGATTCCGATCTCGGCTCCAAAACCGAATTGTGCGCCATCGGTAAAAGCTGTCGAAATATTGGCATAGACACACGCGGCATCGACCGCTTGTTCAAACCGTGTTATCGTATCTCGATTCTCACTCACAATCGACTCACTATGTTTCGAGCTGTATCGGGCAATATGCTCCAACGCCTCTTCCAACGACCCTACGGTGCGAATACTCATTTTGTAATCCAAAAATTCGGTACCATAACTTGTTTCCGTGGCCGGCAGGAGCAATTCGTGCGGATAGCTCCCCATCAAAGCCTCAAAAGCCTCTCTATCGGCATAAATTGTCACCTTACTGCGACTTAAAGGGGCACAGATCTCCGCCAAATCTGCCAACCGTTCCCGATGCACAACTAGACAATCCAAGGCATTGCAAACGCTGACACGTCGTGTTTTGGCGTTATTCACAATAGCGGCACCTTTCTGCACATCACCGGCTTTGTCAAAATAGGTATGACAAATTCCCGCACCGGTTTCGATTACCGGAACTCGGGCATTATTTCGAACAAACTCGATCAATGCACTGCTTCCGCGCGGAATGATCAAATCAACCGTTCCGACAGCACTCAATAACTCTGCCGTCGCCTCACGGCTTGCATCAAGCAACGTGCATATTGCCCGATCAAGTCCGTATTGTTCCAACACGGTATGGATAATCTCCACAATTTTCCGATTGGTATTATCGGCATCCGATCCCCCTTTCAAGACACAAACATTACCGCTTTTCAGGCAAAGCGAAAAGACATCGGCCGTGACATTGGGTCGTGCTTCATAGATCACTCCGATCACTCCGAAAGGCACTGTCACCTTACGAATGGTCATTCCATTGGGGCAATCCCATTGAGCAAGAGTTTTTCCCAACGGAGACGGCAGACCGGCTACATTTTCCATATCGCCAGCAATAACATCGATCCGCTCTTCTGTCAACTTCAAACGATCGTATTTCGGATTCTCCGGAGCCATCCGTGCCAAATCGAGTCGGTTGGCCGAAAGGATCTCCGAACAGCCCTCGCGTAGTGCTTCCGCAGTATCCTGCAATATCGCAGCAACCTTTTCGTCGGTCAGTTGCGCCATATTCCGAGCGACAGTAGCCGCCTGTTGCAATTTATCTCGTGTTGTCATGATTAATCCAAATAAAGGTAGTTGTAATGCACCATCGGCTTGACATCGTGTTGGCCGATCAACTCACAAGCTGCCTCACTCGAATAGGCAGCGCACCCCACACCGATTTGCACACCCTGCTCGTTGATGATTTCGACGATATCATCTTTCTCGAATTCGCCTTCGATTGACAAAATCCCCACAAACAGCAGGCTTGTGGCTTTCGGCCCTTTGAGCGCAATCTCTGCCCCCTCGTTGATACGGATTGCTCCTTTGGCAAAACCCGACGAGTGTGCAATCCATTTTTTCACGGTGCTGGCCGCCTTTGCCGAGGCTGTAAAACGGGTACAAAGCGTCGTTGCTGGTTGTTCAATAATATTTAACAGAATATCGTCGCGTTTTCCGTTGGCAATCACCACCGGAATACCCTCATCGGCCACCTTGCGGGCGATGTTGCATTTGGTCAGCATACCACCACGACCAAATGACGACTTCCCGGGTTGGATATACTCCGCCAAATCGTCACGCGACCCCGACACCTCACGAATCACGCGACTTGCCGGATCCGAAGGGTTGCCATCGTAGATTCCGTCGATATTACTGAGGATGATCAACCCATCAACGCCCATCATCGTAGCCACCAGTCCCGACAATTCATCGTTATCGGTAAACATCAACTCTGTCACCGAAATTGTATCATTCTCGTTGACAATCGGAATAATGCCGTTTTCCAACATGACCTGCATACAATGACGCTGGTTTAGATAATCGATCCGACTACCCAAACTCTCTTTCGTGGTAAGTACCTGCCCGCAAACGAAACCGTGTTCGCGAAAAAGTTCGTAATATTTGTTGATTAGCTTGGCTTGCCCCACAGCAGAATAGAGTTGTCGCGCCGATACGGGATCAAGTTTTCTATCAATCTTGATCTCGCTACGCCCCGAAGCAACAGCTCCCGAAGATATCAAAATAACCTCCACTCCCTTTCTCCGCAATGCCACCGTTTGGTCAACCAATGCCGACATACGGGTAATATCCAAAGTCCCATCGGCTCGCGTCAGTACATTGCTGCCGATCTTCACTGCAATCCGTTTCATTTCACACACGCTTTCAAACCCCGAATCACCGAAGAGGTAAATCCGGCATGTTCCATCTCATTCAACCCTTTGATTGTAATTCCGCCCGGAGTAGTCACTTTATCGATCTCTTTTTCAGGATGATTTCCGCTACGCAACAAGAGTTCAGCTGCCCCCTTCACGGTATATTCCACAATTTTTTGTGCTTGTTCGGGATAAAATCCCAACTCCACGCCCCCCTCGGCCGCTGCACGAATATAACGTATGGCAAAGGCAATGCCGCATGAGGCCAATGCCGTTCCGGCTGCCATCTGACTCTCTTCAACCTCTACGACATAACCCAAACATTCAAAAAGACGCCTTACCACATCACTCTGCTCAGCGGTTGCATGGCAGGCTGCCACAAAGGTTACCCCACACAGCACCTCAACGGCCGTATTGGGAATGGCGCGAAACAGAGCCGGTAATTCCCGACCTTCGTATCGTAACCATTTTTCGAGTTGTTCGAATGTTACTCCAGCCGCCACCGAAACAAGCATCTGCGAACGCGCATCAAGCTCCGATTTTATCTCATCGGCAATACGCTCAATTAACCACGGTTTCACGGCAAGAATCACCACATCGGCACCACGAACTGCCATTCGATTATCTTTGGTAATTCCGACTTCGGGAATTTGTTGCTGCAAACGTCGCAGTGTTTCATCCGATTTTGCGGTACATACAATCTCTTGCGGTCGAACAAAACATCCTGCAACCAATCCACGCACAATGGCACCTCCCATGTTTCCGGTACCTACAACAGCGATTTTCATGAATATTTCCTTTAACTAATCCGCGACAAACATACGAAAATATCCTTCAAAATACAAGTTGCCATCAAAGAAGTAACAATCATTCCAGAAACACTATGAGGATTTGTCCAATAAAAAACTCCCGTCCGATGGACAGGAGTATGAGTGGAAAGATTCCACAACCCAAAGGAGTGTTAAAGTTCGGTTTTCCACAGACCATGCAGATTGCAATATTCATATACTGCAATCGGCTCATCGGCGCATGTACAGACAATAGCCTCCGGTTTGTCGGTCAGATTCACGCGAACTCCGCCTCGCTTGGTTTCGACATAAATGAATGCGATATGGTGCTCGGGAAGCATCGGATGGGGGACACTGCCGACCTCAACCTTTATTGTGTTTTGATCGATCCGTGTAACCACCGGAAGATGTTTCTCACCGCTGGCATCCACCGTATTGGGGATCAATTCTTCCATCTCTTCCCCACAGCACCAAACCGGAACCTGCGAATCAACCACTTTCTCTATTACGTTGCCACAATGCGCACATTTATAAAATTTAGTTGCCATAACTTTATCGATTTAATTGGTTTTACGTTTCTGTGTTGCAAATATAATATAGATTTAGATATTTGTCAAATCAATAATTTTTATAAATACATTCGCAAAACTTATATAATCAAAATCCAAACGAATACTATGGTTGACATGCGCAAAATATCCACTCTTTTTCTACTTATTTTGCATCTAAACAGTTTTTTCGTATCTTTGCATATCGAATAAACTAACATTTTAATTTTATACCTAAATGAAACGTTTTATCAATTTACTGCTTTTGACCGTCCTCATGTTCGGATGGCAAGCATCCGAGGCTTGCACTTCGGCTATCGTTACTTCAGGTATGTCGTCCAACGGACAGACATTGCTTTGGAAACACCGCGACAGCAGAATGGCCAACACGCGTGTTCGTCACATCACCGGTGGCAAATATGCCTACACAGCACTTGTTCATGCCAAGAACTCCAAAATTGCCTATGCCGGTGTTAACAACAAAGGTTTTGGTATATTCAACACTGCAACAGGCAACCTGCCGATTGATCGCGAGGCCGAGAACACAAACAAAGTAACTTTTGCTACACTTATCACGTTAGCTTTGCGTGAGTGTGCAACCGTTGACGAATTTGAAGAACTCGTCAAGACATGGGAGCGTGGCCCTCGTTTCCAAACCAACATCGGTGTAGGTGATGCTAACGGTGGTGCCGCATATTTTGAGATTTGGCACAACGGTTACAAACGTTACAACACCGCTGATCGTACCAGCGGTTTCGACATTCGCGCTAATTACAGTTTCGCCGGAGACAAGAAAAAGCGCGGTATAAGCCAGCGTCGTTATTTGGCAGCCGAGGCACAAATGAAGAAAATGCCCGTTTTCACTCCCGAAGATCTGATGGCTTTGTCGCGTTCGTACTACGCTGTAAGATTCAAAGGTAGCGTTCTCGACATCACCGAAAAATATAATGACAACACCCAACGCTGCGTTCCGCGCCAATCTTCGGTGGCTGCTGTTGTAATCGTATGTGATGGCAAAAACCCGCGTATGGATGTAGTTAACGGTCACCCCGCAGCTTGCTTCCCCGTAACCGCATGGGTAGAGGCCGGCGCGAACCTTCCTAAATGTATCACCGGAACCGACATGTTCAAGCTCAGTCGTGATTTCCGTATTGCCGCTTACGACAACGAAAAGCAAGGTCGTCGTCGTTTCGTATGGCTCAATCAAGATCTGACCTACAAGGTAGTATCTGCAACAATGAAGTCGTGCAAGAAAGCTCCTAAGAAAACTCCGAAGGACTTCACAAAATACAATGCAAGTGTTGAGAAACGCTTCATCAAGCACAAGGCTCGCATCGACAAACTGATCCAGCCGGTTTTGGCAGAGAAAAAAGCTGCTAAGAAACGCTAAAATACCTCACATAAAAATACGGTAGCCTTTATTGACTACCCTTTATCGGCGGTGAATTTTATTTCACCGCCTATTTTGTTGATATACATTGCATTAGGTTGTTGCGTTGTGAAACGACTTTTTGTGCAAAAATGGTTTAAGCATTGATTTTGCCCTTTTGTGTGTAGTCTTCTATGTAGTATAAATTAAGTATAATTAAGGTAAAAAATCACGTTTTGTGATACATCGTATCAAAAAAAGTATTACCTTTACACATTGAAATTGAGTGACTTGGGCTATGAATAACTTTTTGGCGACATACCGCAATGCTGTGAACAGCACCTCTTGTGCAGTCGTTGCATCGTGTGCCACAAATACCCCCCCCCATTACTCAATGTTCTAATAGTCAAATAGTTAGAGAATATACACCATTTTATAGTTGGCGTTATGGCTTGTCGTGAGCCATAACGCCATTTTTGTGCTTACATATCAATAAACATAACAATTAAAAAAACAGAGTAATTATGAAGACATTCAGAATGATTGGAATGGCCCTGGTGGCTGTGATGCTCAGCTTTACTATGAGCAGTTGTGAAAATGACGATGATGTGGACCCATATAAGGACTATCCGCAGCTGATTGTGGGACAGTGGTTTGACTTTACTCCCGAGTCTAGTATCTTTTTGAACATAAAGGCTGATGGAACATATAACCTTATCGGTTATGATAATAGAGAAGATGCTTGGGGATGGATGTCACATCA
>SUZX01000012.1 GCA_015059735.1 Rikenellaceae bacterium
ATCGTTTGAATAGTGTTTGAAAAGCGTTTAATTTCCGCTCAAATGGTCGCTTCAAATGCTCGCAAAAATTTTGGATTTTTGCACATTTCGTTTTACAAAGTTGTACAAATCGTTTTGCCGATTATAAATATACCTTATTTTAAGATTGACATTTGGATCATTATTATAGAAAACGCCCCGATCTTCCTATTGGAGAATCGGGGCGTTGGTAGAGTAGCAGATAGATTATTTCCAGTTCAAAATCTTGCAGAAATCGTACTCTTCGGGATTTGAGACATAAGCTTTGGCAGCCTCATAATCCTCGGGGCAGAGTGCATTGATGATATTATCCACTACCGATGAGAATTTATCCGACTTGATGTCCACCAAACGGGGTGGAATCTTGCCCGATACGGGATCTTGCAAATCTTTCAAATAGAGCGGAGCAACATTTCCCTCCGAATCAACATATACCATGCAACCGGTTTTTCCTTCGGAGAAGAGTTTGTAAACTCCGATACCTAATTCCGAACAGTAAGTCAAGTCGTAGGCAATAGGGGTTTGGCAACGAATCTCGTATCCGAGTTCAACAGGGCGATTCTTGACTTTAAGTCCCAACGCTTGTACTTTTTTGTCGATCATCTCGCTGAAAATATGTGCTTTCGATACTTTGCCCAATTCGGGGTGGCCGTGTTCGTCGTAGGTGAAGTGAATGCCGCTCTTGCGGATCTCCTCGTCGGACAACGAGTGGAATACGCCTTCCGAAATGATGGCAGCACCATAGTTCATTCCCATAATCTTGCGTTTGATGATCGATGAGATAACCAAGTTGACAATCTTTTCGACGGTAATCTCAGTTTTATCGAACATCTCGGGAATGACGATCATCGGGTAGTGGCAGGCTTCACCAATTCCGAATGCCAAGTGACCGGCCGAACGACCCATTGCTGCCAATACAAACCAGTTGCCACTGGTGCGAGCATCTACATAGACAGCGCGTGCAATAACCGAGCCTTTGTCTTTGGCAGACTCATAGCCGAATGTGGGGGTGCCACACGGAAGCGGAAGGTCGTTGTCGATGGTCTTCGGAACATGGATGTTGGCAATAGGGTATTGTTTGGCTTCGAGGAATTTGGCGATACGATTTGCTGTTGAGGCAGTATCGTCACCACCAACGGTCACCAGCAATTTAATGTTGTTATCGGTAAAAAATTTGAGATTGAAATTATTCTCGAAATCCGAATCTTTTGGCTTAAAACGACTCATCTGCAAGAACGAGCCTCCTTGATTGAATATTCCGTCTGCCATCAAATAGCTGATATCAACGGTGCGAGGATTGGGGTTGAAAAGACCGGTATATCCCTCGTGGAGACCGATTACGCGATAACCTTTGTTGAGAAAAGTTTTTGCGACGCTACCTACTACCGTATTCATGCCGGGGGCAGGGCCACCACCTGTAAGAATTGCAATTGCTTCTTTCATGATTTTGACGAATTTATTGTTAAAAGCATGTTAATACTTCTTATATCGCACAAAAATACACAAATTCCACCAAATCTGCAATTTTGATGGAATTTGTGTTATGAAATAGTTCCGATTAACTATCGGGTTAATAGAGGTATGCACTTGTTAATAGAAATCTCCGAAATAGATTGCATTCATGAATATCTTCATGGTGGCAAACCAATATGAGCGGAAATTCATATTGTCAGTGAAATAGATGACCCGACCCTGACCGCATTTGATGACAAATGCTGCCGGAGCATTGCTGTATCGTCCAAGATTGGTTTGCGAAATACAACCTGACAAAAGGGGCGATGTCGTGTATTGTATCGGCTCAAAATCGAACTGACTTTGTGTACGATCAATGGCAATGTTGTTGCGTTTGAATACGGGAATCTCGGTTTGCTCATAACCATATCCGATAGGAGAAGAGGTGTCGAGTGTTGCGTTGACGATGATACCGTAATTCTTTTCGGCATTTCCGCCTCCTTTTGGATTGGGAATTCGTTTGATGGTGCCAAGTTTTGCCGAACGGATATTGTTCAAAGCCGTTCCGGAAACGATGAGTGTTCCGCCTCGCTCTACCCAATCGTGCAGAATGGTATAGGATTTGGGAAGGATCGGCTCTTTGGTTGTGCCGTTAAGCATGGTCAACACATTATATTGATCCAAATTTTTGATTTTGTGTAGACGATTAAAATCAATGCGTGTGGGAGTAAGACCAAAACGACGATCGAGCATAAACCACACTTCGCCGTTGTCGCGAGGTTGGAAGCCCTGTCCGAGCACCATAGCGATTTTGGGAAGACGAACAGCACGTAGAGAGGCTTTGTCAGTGGGCACATTGTCAATGGCTTCGACTTGAACTCCATTTACACGGGCAGCTTCGACAAGTGTTGCATGGATTTGTGCAGCATCGACAGATTGATCGGCCAACGATACGATGGCTGTACCACACCCATATTTTTTCTTGTTGAGGGTAAATGGTTTTTGTGCAACGCTTACCTGAATCCCTTTTTGCAGAAGTGCTCTCAGCAAGTTGTGTGAGTAGAACTCGCGGGCCTCAAAGAGATAACCTGCGGCCTTATCATTTTTCTCTACTTCTCCGGCAACAAAAATCGGCTCGGCTTTTGCTCCCAACAGACCATCCAAATTTTTGAGAGGTGCATTTTGCAGGTTGTAGCCTCGTTTGAAAGACCACGTTGTTACATCGTAAAACGTTACGTCTTGATATTCAAACATATCCTCCCATAATGCTCGGAATTTGGTATAGAATCTCTGATTAAGCGGAATGACATAAGAATCTTCCGGAGTATATGTTACACCATTTTGTGTAGTCGGTTGCGCTAATCGATAAACATCAATTTCGTGCCGTTTCATGTTGTCGATGAAGTGATAAGCAACGGCTTGGCCACCGAGAGCACGAAAAACATAACCTTTGGTCGGATCTTTGGCGGCCTCTTGGGCGCTCTGTTTGAAGAAATCCCGTTGATATGCGAGCAACTCTTCACGCATTTGGTAAGCAGCGAAAGCTGTTGACGCGCCGATGAATGATTGATTGCGAATCGTCATCGGGAGATCGAGTAATCCTCCACGCCACTTTTTGACATAGCTGTCTGAACGAGCCTGCTCAATAAGGATTCCGATGGAACCTTGTACGTCACCGTATGCCGAGTTCTTCCCCAAATAGAAATCATCATAGGTGCGTCCGCTGTAACTCGGCTGTCCGATACTATTCAGTATGGCTCCCGTATATTTGCCGATTTGAGCGGTCAACTCCTGATTGCGTTGTGGAATCAATGGATGGGTGCGACGAGGGTCACCCGGGCTGTAAAATAATCCGTTTTTACCGCCTTGTTCGTGGTGATCATTGATTACGTTAGGCATCCAATCGAGATACATGCGAACTGCATTTCTTCCTTCCGGATGTTGGCATTCCAACATATCGCGATTGGCATCGTGCCAATAGTGGTTAAAATAACTGAACGGCCAAGGTTCGTGAAATTCGCGCGAGTTTCTGTCGGGAGTTTGGTTGCCGCTATTGGAGTTATTGAGCCATGTGGCATAACGGTTCATTCCGTCGGGGGACATACCCGGTGTTAAGATGAGGATCGTTTTGTCGAGGATGTCGAGAATTGTTTTATCTTGCGATGCAGCAAAGAGGTATGCTACGGCCAACGAGGCATTTACTCCGGAAGGCTCGCGCCCGTGAATCGTGCTGACAAGATTCACGACAACCGGCATTTCAGAGATATTCAATTGCTCGGAACGTTTGATGTCTGTTAATTGCAGGTGTTTTGTGCGTAACTCTTCAAGGCGTTGCTGGTTTGCCGGCGAGGTGATGATCACATGAATGAAACGACGATTTTCGTAAGTTTTGCCGTATTTGCGGATTGAAACGCGATCCGATGCACGGTCGAGTGCATACATATAGTTTAGTACGTCGTTGTAATCGACAGCCTGTTCTCCCAACTCGAATTCAAGAACCTGATTTGGTTGAGGAATAGTGGGGTCGAATTTTCCATTGAGACTGACTTCTCCACCGTTTTTGATGTCGGGCAGAGTCTTTGGTAGAAAATAATCGAATGTGTATTTGTAATGGCTAAAATTGGGTTGAGCCCAACCAATTACAATATGAAATAGTGAAACTACTACTAAAAAAATGATACGTTTCATCATAAAAGTGTTAAGATTTTTAGGGTTTGTTAGTACATAATGATATCGTCGAATTGTGGCTTCTCCTTGTCATAGACGGTAATAAGGTGTTTCGAACTGCCAAAATAGTAGTTGAAACGTCTTTTGTCGGCCGAGATAACATAAGTGCCGAGTGTGCCTTCGTAGACAGTATTTCCGTTTCTATCGGTATACTTGTAGTGGTAAATGTCCATATTGAAAGCATTGGGTCTTTTGCGGTTACCATATTCGTCACATTGGTAACAATACTTGGGGGTGATGATCAATCGCTCCACGATGAGAGAGGTCGCTTTTTTAGTATCTCCTCTGTTGGCATCAACATGTTTTACTTGGTAGTAGGTGTGAACCTGAGCCTCGGTCGCGTTGAATATAAAGAGGCCGAACAAAAGAAGAAGAAGTTTTTTCATGGTGGTTGGGATGTGTTAATTAGTTGCAGGTCTGTTAGCGGATGATACCATATTTTTTGCCTTTACCTCCACAGGCCGAACAATCGCCCCGATTGTTGCATGAGTAGCAGATATGGTTGCCGCCGGTATAGGAGTTGTTGGTAATGTGTTTGCCTCGGCAAATCGGACAACGCCCCGAGCCGTAGCAACTTGGACAGGTGTAGTAACCATAGCGACTTTGGTTCTTCGATGGAGATGATCCGCTTGATGATGATCCATAGTTGTCTCTTGAAGTCGAGGGTATTGGTGCGGGGATGGTGTAATTAGACGACGATCGTTGTTTGCGGTTTGATGCCTTTACACCAACAGGAGCTGTCTTACGCGTATAAACATAGATTTTGCCCGAATTGAGGCGGATGTTGAGACGCGATTTGTCACTGTTGAAAAGGTATTTTGCATTTCCCCAATAGCTTCTCCCCTCGTAGCAGGTTATACCGTTCTGTTGGTGCTGGAATCTGCGAATACCAAAATTTTCATTATATCCTCGGTTGTCCGAGTCGAAACAACGACCATCTCGCGTAAAAGTGATGAAATGCCCATCACCGTTATCGCTCCTTTTCTGTCCGTTTTCGATGACGGCGATACGTTCGTAATAGTAGGTTTGTCCTTGGGCAGAACCCACGAATACCAACATAAGAAGCCATAAAATAAGTTTGGTGTGCATTGATCGTAATTTTCTTGCAAAATTAATCTAAAAAAATATGTTTTGCTATTATTGGGTAATAAAATGTCTAATTGCAAAGAATAATCCGTGCGAATAAAAAAAGCTGTCAAATAGATTTGTCATATTAATCAAAATGTTGTATATTTGTCTTTGACGTAAATTTATCCGAAGACATTATGAATAAGAAATTGAAAATTGCATTGGCAGCATTGTTGGGATTTTCCACAGCTTGCTCTTCGGTGAAGAATGCTCCGGTAAAAAGAGTTGAGAAAGAACAGAAACAAGAGCAGGAACAAGAACCGGAACAAGTGCCCGATTCGATTGTACGTCCGCGTATCGTTGTGATGTATGGAGTTCCTACACCCGAGGAGTTGAAAACGATAAAACCCATTATCCCTGATAGCTCGGCGAATAAAAAGTACCTTTTCCCCGAAGTAGATCCGGTGGTTGAAAAACCTGTAAAGAATTAATCATTGCGATTGATGAAACGACGTCGGTTGGGGTTGCGTAAACGCATCGCATTGAACATCTTCTCTGACCTTTATGCTTCGGTGGTTGCCGAGCATCGTTTGGATACGCTCTTTTGGGAGTGTACGCTTCGGTGTAATCTTTCGTGTCGGCATTGCGGTAGCGATTGTCGGGTGGAGCCGGCTATGCCGGATATGCCGCTTGCCGATTTCTTGAAAACACTCGATGAACAGATTACACCGCATGTTAATCCTGCTGATGTGCTTATCATCTTTTCGGGAGGAGAGGTGTTGGTGCGTGAAGATCTTGAACAAGCCGGAGTCGAGGTCGCACGACGGGGTTATCCTTGGGGAATGGTTACAAATGGCTTGGCACTGACCGAAGAGCGTTTGGAACGACTGGTGAACGCCGGATTGCGAAGTATTTCGGTAAGCTTGGATGGATTTGAGCGTGAGCATAACTATATTCGTTGCAATCCGTTGAGTTATGAACGAGCTTTGGCTGCCGTGCGACGTATTGTGCAACGTAGGGAGATAGCTTGTGATGTGGTGACTTGTGTAACAGCACCTTTGCTGCCTCAATTGCCGGCATTTCGCGATATGCTGATAGCCGAGGGGGTCAAACATTGGCGTCTGTTTTCTATTTTTCCGATGGGGCGAGCAAAGGATGACCCGTCTCTAAGACTTACCGATGTGCAGTTTCGCGAACTGATGGAGTTTATTCGGACAACACGTCGTGAAGGGCTGATAGACGTCAGCTATGCCTGTGAAGGATTCTTGGGCGGTTATGAGGCCGAAGTGCGTGATCATTTTTATCAGTGCGCAGCCGGAATATCCGTAGCTTCAATTCGGGTCGATGGAGCGATATCGGGATGCACTTCGATACGGGCCAATTTCCATCAGGGTAATATTTATCAAGATAATTTTTGGGATGTTTGGCAAAATCGTTTCGAACCTTTCCGTAAGAGGGAGTGGGCTCGACGTGGAGCGTGTGCCGATTGTCGTATGTTTCGTTATTGTTTAGGTGGCGGAATGCACCTGCACGACGACAATGGTGATCTGCTTTATTGTCATTATCAACAGTTGTAGTTTCTATTCGTTGATCAAACCTCTTCCTATTCTGCTTTTAGATTATGAATTGCGAGAAAACCACGAAAAAATGCAGAATTAATTTTGTGATTTCGTAAATTCGGCTTATCTTTGTGCGCTCTTAAAAACAAAAAGAGTTTGTTCGGGGTGTAGCGCAGTCCGGTTAGCGCGCCAGCTTCGGGAGTTGGAGGTCGCTGGTTCGAATCCAGTCTCCCCGACAAAATTTAGCAGACCGCAGGAGAAATCCTGCGGTCTTATGTATATATCTCCATGCCTTGCAAGAAGGACGTATATAAAAATAAGTCTGCCAAGTAGAAATTTGGCAGACTCTTTGAATATCTTCGTTATAAGACTTACTAATTCTTGATTTTCCGTTGCCCGATAGGCTCCTTCAATAAGGTTTCGACAAGGATATATGTCGGCATTGTTATTTTATGATTCGATTGGTTGCCGTGTCGGGGAAGACAATCCACGGACGGAATTGTTTGGCGTCTTCAAAATCCATCATTGCATATGAGGCAATGATGACAATGTCACCGACTTGTACCTTGCGGGCGGCGGCTCCGTTGAGACAAACACAACCGCTGTCGCGTTCTCCCTTAATGATATAGGTTTCGAAACGCTCACCGTTGTTGATGTCCAGAATTTGAACTTTCTCGCCTTCGATCAGATTGGCAGCCTCCATGAGTGCCTCGTCGAGTGTGATACTTCCCACATAGTTGAGGTTGGCTTGCGTGACGGTGACGCGATGGAGTTTCGATTTGATGACTTCGATTTGGAATTTCATTATCGGAAGCGAATATTATCAATTAAACGAATTTCGCCGGCTTGTACAGCGATACAGCCCTGAATATGTTCGGAATCATTCCATTGAGATATTTCTTGCATGGTCAAAGCATCGACAATCTGAAAATAGATGACTTTCAGCAGACCGCTACGTTCAATCTTATCGATGACCCATGTTTTGAGCTGTTGTGGGTCAAGGTCACGGGATTTGGTTACAGCGGTTTTTAATGCCGCATAGATTTGAGGAGCAACGGTGCGATGCTCTTGGTCGAGTAGCAAATTGCGCGAAGAGAGGGCCAAACCGTCTTCGTCACGAACGATCGGACACTCTACAATTTCGATCGGTAATGCCAATTGGGCAACCATCGCTTTGATTACAGCTATTTGTTGGAAATCTTTCTCTCCGAAATAGGCACGCGCCGGACGAACGATGTCAAATAGACGGCTGACCACTTGCGCCACTCCGTTGAAATGCCCTGGGCGGGTAGCACCTTCCATGACTTTGTCGATTTGACCGAAATCGAATACACGGGTATCCTGTTCGGGATAGATCTCCTCAACAGAGGGCATCAACACGAAATCAACCCCAATAGCCTCCAACATGGCAGCATCGGCCTCGGGGGTACGGGGATAGTGCTTCAAATCGTTGGGGTCGTTGAATTGAGTGGGGTTGACAAAGACACTGACTACTACCGTTGTGTTCTCACGGCGTGCTCGCTCGACCAACGACCGGTGGCCGGCATGTAATGCACCCATCGTCGGGACAAAACCGATACCCGACGGATTCACTTCGTTCAATGCGTCGCGAAGTTTCTTGACATTTGTGAAAATTTTCATCTCCTTTTATTGAAACGAATTGCGTGGCAAAGGTAGAAAAGATAATTAAGAATTAAAAATTAAGGCTGAAAATTATTCGATTCGGAAATGTAATGTGCTTGTCGGCAATGAAATTTTGATTCTTTTGAGAGTTGTTATATTTTGGTTATATTTGCAACATACATGTTGAATTGAGGAATAAACCGATAGAGATTATGAACAGATTGGATCGGATTGTCATGACACGACGCAACTTTTTGTGGTGCGTTGTTTTGTTGTTGGCTTTTCTCCCTTTGGATGCGGCAGCACAAAAGCGACTCGGTATGTTTCATCGTGGAGCCGGCACCATCGAATATACCTATTATGAACCCTTTGAACGGCAGCCCATCAATCTTCATTACTATATACCGACGAAGGGAAATATCAAGAATATGCAGGTTATTATCTCGGTGCATGGAAGTGAACGTAAGGGACGGATCCAAAGAGGCTTGTGGCGAAATTTGGCGGAAAAATTTGGCTTTGTGGTGTTGGTTCCCGAAATGCGACAGGAGAATGGATACCGTAAAAATTCATACCGTTTCGGATTTGTTTCGCGTAGTTTGAAAAATGGCGAATTTTCACTCCGTCCGCGTGAGAAATGGGTATTTCAACTCATCGAGGAAATATTTGATTTTTATCGAACTGAAACGGGCAGTAAGGTTCGGCAATATGACCTGTTTGGACAATCTGCCGGTGCGCAGTTTGTCGAACGTTTTCTGTTAACCATGCACGATGCACGATGCCGTCGGGCTGTGGCGTCGAATGCCGGTCAGTACACCTATCCCGACCCGACGGGACTGCATCATGACGATGGAACACTCTGTGACCATCCTGGGTGGCCTCATTCGGTGATGGGAACCCCTTTTGCTAATGATGAATATCTGCGAGCCTTTTTTAAGCGCGATTTTATTGTTCATATAGCCGCTAACGACCGTGAAGATCTGCTTGTACGCGATAAACTAAACGATTTGGAGAAATACAAATACAACTATTATGTTATTCAGGGAGCTACTCGTTACGATCGTGCCCACAACTTTTTTAATTATGCCAAGCGTATTGCGGCCGAAAAAGGAATGGAGTTCAATTGGCGGTTAGTGGTCGTTCCGGAAACCAAACATGGTAGTCTTGGAGCAATTTTCGGAACTCCGAATGTGCGACGGTGGCGTCTCGAAGACGGAGATCGTGTGGCTGATATTAGAGATCGTACCAATTATGGAGCTTTTCATTTGTTGGTTGAGAAGAAGTAGAAACAGAGATATATCGTAAGAAACACTCATTTTGTCGATAAAATATTACCCGATAAGTCATATTATTTGTTCCAAATAACTATATTTGTAGAGATATAATTGTTTTTGTGATGGATATTTTGTTGTCAATTATTGCATTTCTTTTGGGGTTACTCGGGATAGTGGGTTGTATAGTGCCGGTTATCCCGGGAGCTCTGCTCAGTTATATGGGGGTGCTTTGCGCCTTTTTTACCTCTTACTCGCAACTTGGGAGCGGGACTCTTTGGGTTTGGGCGTTGGTCTGTATCTTGGTAACCCTTGCCGATTATTTTCTGCCCGCATGGATGACCAAACGTTTTGGTGGCACACGTTCGGGAGCAATTGGTGCAACGATCGGTGTATTTGTCGGATTCTTTCTTTTCCCGCCTTTCGGAGTCATTTTAGGTCCTTTTATGGGTGCTGTTTTGGGAGAGTTACTCCATGATAAGAGCGATGCAGGAAAAGCCGTAGTGGTCGGATTCGGGTCGTTTTTAGCCTTTATTTTCGGTACGGGACTGAAATTGGTGGCGTCGGTAGGCATCTTTGTGCATATCGTAGCTGATACATGGCCGGCCATTCGTACATGGTTTACCACCCTTTTTGCTTGATTGAAACTCTAACTTTAATTAAATTATATGAGAAAACTACTGTTCTGTGCGGTAATCGTCGTATCGATGCTTGCTGCTGCTTGTGGAAAATACAAGTACGAGAGTGTGCCCAACGATCCGCTTAACACGCGAATCTATACACTTGATAACGGATTGAAGATTTATATGAGTGTCAACAAAGAGACGCCTCGTATTCAAACCTATATTGCTGTGAAGGTGGGTGGTAAAAACGATCCCGCTGAGACTACCGGTTTAGCTCACTATTTTGAACATTTGATGTTCAAAGGAACCGAGCAGTTTGGAACATCGAATTATGCGGCCGAGAAGCCGATGCTTGATGAGATCGAACAGCTATTCGAAGTGTATCGTAAAACAACCGACGAAACCGAGCGGAATGCGATTTATCGTCGGATCGATTCGATCAGTTATGAGGCATCGAAGATTGCCATTCCGAACGAATATGATAAGTTGATGGCAGCGATTGGAGCAAACGGTACCAATGCTTATACCTCGCAGGATATGACCGTCTATGTCGAAGATATTCCTTCGAATCAAATCGAAAATTGGGCGATGATCGAGGCCGATCGTTTCAAAAATCCTGTAATTCGAGGTTTCCATACCGAGTTGGAAACAGTTTATGAGGAGAAAAATATGTCGCTCACGCGCGATAGTCGCAAAGTCTGGGAGGCTCTCGATGCCGCACTCTTTCCCAACCATCCTTACGGAACACAAACCGTATTGGGAACACAGGAGCACCTGAAAAATCCTTCGATTACCAATATCAAGAACTACCATAAGACCTACTACGTTCCCAATAACATGGCGATCTGTCTTTCGGGCGATTTTGATCCTGATGAGATGATTGCTACTATTGATAAATATTTCGGTGATATGCTTCCCAATGAAAATCTGCCGAAGTTGAATTTCAAACCGGAAGAGCCGATTACCACTCCGATTGTTAAAGAGGTGTTCGGGTTGGAGGCGGCCAATGTGATGCTTGGATGGCGTTTGCCGGCAGCAACAGATCCTTCGTTTGATGCCGGAGTGATTGCTGGATCGGTACTTTATAACGGTATGGCCGGTTTGATCGACCTTGATCTCAATCAACAACAAAAGGTGTTGTCGGCTTATGGTGGTATCTCTTCGCAACCGGATTACGGCTCATTCCTGATCGCTGGACGTCCGAAAGCCGGTCAAACACTCGAAGAGGTGCGCGATCTGTTGTTGGCAGAGGTGGCAAAACTGCGGAGTGGTGATTTCGATGAGCAGCTTATCAAGGCTTCGATCAATAACTATAAGACCTACATCATGAGTTCTCTTGAAGAGAATTCAAGCCGTGCGAATATGTATGTTCAGTCGTTTATCAATGGGACGAATTGGGCTGATGAGGTGCAACTGATTGATCGACTCGAAAAGATTACCAAAGCCGATGTGGTGGCTTGGGCGAATCAATACCTCGGACCGGAGAGCTATGCCATTATTTACAAACGTGAAGGTAAAGATCTCAACGAGCAGAAGATTGCAGCTCCGAAGATTACCCCGATTGTGACCAATCGTGATATGCAGAGCACGTTCCTTAGCCAAGTGCAAGGCTCACAAGTAAAACCCATCGAGCCGGTCTTTGTGGATTTCAAAAAGGATATGAGCCAATTTGATGTGGCGGCAGGCATGCCTGTCCTCTATAAAGAGAATACGATCAACGATCTCTTCTCGCTCAACTATGTATTTAATATAGGTACGGAAAACGATCCGGCTTTGAATTTGGCTCTTGATTACCTGAGCTATCTCGGTACCGAGTCGATGAGCGCCGAACAAATCGCTTCGGAGATGTATAACATCGCCTGCTCATTCTCGATGCGCGCCGGAGCCAACGAATGTTCGATCAATATCTCCGGTTTGAGTGAGAATATGGGAAAAGCAATCGATATTGTGGATGCGTTGATCCTCAATGCCGTCCCCAATGATGCCATCCTCGAAAATCTGAAAGCCGATATGTTAAAGAGTCGCGCTGATGCCAAATTGAATCAAGGCCGTTGCTTCGGTGCTTTGCAACGTTACCTTTTCTATGGACCTGAATTCATTGCTAAAACGACGCTCAAAAATCCGGCTTTGTTGGCATTGAAATCGGAGGATTTGTTAGCCAAAGTGAAAGACCTGATGAACAAGCAGCACGAAATTCTCTATTACGGCCCGATGAAGGAGTCGGATTTGAAAACGACATTGGCTGCCAACCATAAGGTTACCGCAGAATTGCAACCGTTGGAGCGGAGATACAGCAATGAGCAGTTGACGGGCAAGAGCGAAGTCGTACTTGCTCAATACGATGCCAAGCAGTTGTACTATCTCCAATATTCGAATCGGGGAGAGCAATTCGATGTGAAGCAAGCACCAGTGTTGGCTCTTTATAACGAGTATTTTGGTGGTGGTATGAATTCGGTGGTATTTCAAGAGATGCGTGAGGCTCGTGGTTTGGCCTACTCGGCTCATGCTATGCTTTCGATCCCTGACCATGCCAACGGAGCTTATAACTATTATGCTTTTATTGCGACACAAAACGATAAGATGCAGCAAGCTATCGAGGCCTTTGATGAGATCATCAACGATATGCCTGAATCGGAGGCGGCATTCAAGGTGGCCAAAGAGGGTTTGATCTCTCGTTTGCGTACCGAACGTACAACCAAGATGGATGTGCTGTGGAAGTTTATTCGATTGCGTCATCTGGGCCTTGATGCCGACTACGATTCGCAAATCTTCGAGCAGGTGCAGAATATGACGTTGGAGGATGTGAAGGCTACGCAGCAACAATGGGTCAAGGGGCGTAAATATACTTATGGAATTTTGGGTGATATTCGCGATCTCGATCTAAACTATTTGAAGACGCTCGGTCCGATCAAGACCATCTCGCAAGAGGAACTTTTCGGATATTAATCTTACAATAAGGGCTGCATGACAACTCTTCGATATGAACAAATCCCTCGCTGAGAATTTATTCGGTGAGGGATTTGTTTGTGAAAATTGGGATGTTTTCAAACGTATTGTTTTCTATGTCAAAGTAGTTTGTCGAATGTGTGCTGCCCGAATAGATAACGCAATACGATCGACCCTCGATAAATGCCGTAGGCTTCACATTTGCGACTGCGACGGATGGTTCGGCGTTTTTTCGCCAACATACCGTGCCAACGTATAAAATCGCGGTAGGCGCGAAAAACAGCGCAGAAATTGGCGCGTTGACCTTGTGCCAAATAGGAAAAGGCTGCTAATAGGTCGAGAAACGGGCGTATGATGGCGACTGTAATGCGCTGTACGGGAGGTGCGCATTTGAAGAGCATGGCTAAATTGTTGCGGTGATTGAAGAAGATCTTGCGTGGTGAGTCGGTTTGTAAAGTTCCACCACCAAGATGATAGACAACACTTGTCGGAACAATACGTATTCTATATCCGGCTAATTGCATGCGCCAACAGAGATCGATTTCCTCCATGTGGGCGAAGAAATCCTCATCGAAGCCTCCCAGTGCATGAAATACATCGGCTCGACAACAGAATGCTGCGCCACTGACCCAAAAAAGGTTGCGTGAGTCGTCGTATTGTCCCTTGTCGATTTCTACATGGCGCAAGATGCGGCCACGACAAAAGGGATAACCTAAAAAATCGAGATATCCTCCCGATGCTCCGGCGTATTCAAACTTTTCGGGGGCGCAATAGGCTCGTAACTTTGGGGAAACAGCGGCGATATCGGGATTTTGCTCCAATTCGCGGAGGATTGGAGTAAGCCATCCGTCTGGCGTTTCGACATCGGAGTTGAGCAGGATGTAGTAGTCAGCCTCGATCTGTTTTAATGCCCGATTATAACCTCCTGCAAAACCATAGTTGCGATCCAATTGGATGATCTGTACCGAAGGAAATTCTTGAACCAATATGGTTGTAGAGTTATCCGTAGAGCCATTGTCTGCTACGATGACTTCGATATCGGCGGGGGCTGCTGCTACGACGCTGGGTAAAAAGCGACGCAGATGATCGGCTCCGTTCCAGTTTAGTATGACAATCTTAGCTGTTGACATTCGGACGTTTGTATTTCCAACGACGATGTGACCACATCCATAATTCGGGGTGTTCGCGGATCATCTGTTCTAATTTGCGAACGTAACGTTCGGTAATTTCATAAGGGGCAACCTCTTCCTCGCCATCGTAGATCAATTCGAGTGTCATGTTGTAGCGACCTCGTTGCAGCCGTTCCATCTTCATAAAATAGACCGGCAGATGGCAACGCAGTGCCAATTTCTCGCCACCATCGAAGAAAATGGTATCTTGATTGAGAAACTTGATCCAATGGCTGTCGGGACGACGTGGCGGATTTTGATCGGCAATGAGTCCCAATACTAAATTTTTCCCGTTGATACCCTGCTCTCTGTTGCGTAAATAGAAACGGATGCAATCGCGCATGGCGATCGTCGTGGAGTATTCTGAATTACGCAGACGACGGTAGAATTCCTCGGCAACGACACTGCGTAGTGGATGATAAACGGCAACCAACATCTGCGATGGTTCGTAATATCCCCAATAAGACCCATATTCCCAACATCCGAAATGAGCTGTCATGACAATCCAATCACGCCCTCGAACGGCAGCCCGATGTTCTTCCACATGGTTGATACCTACTGCATTGCGGGCTTTTTCGGGACTCATATGCGCCATGTTGATTGTATCAACAAAAATCTCGGCCAATGTGCGGTAAAAGCGACGGCAAATAACGGCGCGTTCTTCGTCGGTTTTTTCGGGAAAGGAGTTTTGTAAATTGGTCTTCACTACTTTCATGCGGTAACGAAGACAATAGTATAGCAGGAAAAAGAGCAGATTCTCGATGATATAATATTTGAACCAATAGGGCATGATGGCGAACAGACGGGCTATGAGCCATAATGTTTCCAACCATACACGCTGTATGAAGTTCATCTTTTGCTGTTTCATGCCTTCGGAGTTTTGGATGATTTTGAACGGTACTCCGACGACTGTTGAGCGATGTCGATATAGGTTGTGAAATCTTCGTGTTGAGGATCGTTAGACGCAGTCTCATCGGTTTGGTTGTTCCGATTGGATTTGGACTTTCCGGCGACCACAAGAACAAATTCACCACGTGGAGCATGTTTGCTAAAATACTCCAAGACTTCGCCAATTGTCCCACGAACAGTCTCTTCGAATTTTTTGGTCAGTTCGCGTGATACCGAGATTAAGCGATCTTCACCGAATACTTCGACAAATTGTTCGAGACATTTAATTATGCGATAGGGGGATTCATAGAAGATCATCGTACGCGATTCGTCGGCCAAAGCTTGTAGTTGTTTGTTTCGCCCTTTTTTCTGAGGGAGGAATCCTTCGAAACAAAATCGATCACAAGGGAATCCACTTTGTACCAATGCAGGAACGAATGCCGTAGCTCCGGGTAGTGTTTCAACCTCTATGCCGGCCTCAATACAGGTACGCACCAATAGAAATCCGGGGTCGGAAATTCCGGGAGTTCCGGCATCTGATACAAGGGCGGCGTTTCGTCCTGCGGCTATCGATTCGGCGACCATACGAACTGTGGCATGTTCGTTGAACTTGTGGTGGGCATGCAGACGTTTCTCAATGCCGAGGTGTTTGAGCAATACCGAAGATGTTCGGGTGTCCTCTGCAAGGATGAAATCCACTTCGCGTAATACATTCACGGCTCGCAACGTGATGTCATCGAGATTGCCGATCGGAGTGGGTACGATATATAGTTTAGCCATTATCAGAGTAATTTACGTTCGAGCAACTCGGTCAACAATTTGGCTCCGTCGGAGTTGGGATTCCATGAATAATTGACCGCGATGTGAATCATACATTCGTCGAAATCATCGAATGTATTCAACGTGCGGATTGTTTCGGTGTAGGCCGTATTGTCACCATTGAAAAGATCGCGAATTAATAAAAATTTGTCATTGATTCCGATGGCACTTTCAAGATCCGTGACCGGTTGATGACGCAATTCCGAAGCGATGTTGTGTGGAGCGGGGAGAGTGTCGGCCAATGTTTGAACATGCGGGTTGATTACTTCGCCCAAAATAGGGGTAGGTGATTCCGTAGTGTGATCTTTGCTCGCAGGGTTGAGGGGAGAGGTTTCTTCGAAAGAATCCTCTTCGGAGGAGAAATCTTCGAGTGAGATCTCTTCGATTTCAAACTCGTCGTCGGACATCTCAGAGTTTACGGATACTTGTTCGGTATCCGAAGATTCGGTCAGAGTGGAGATCTCCGGATTGAAATTCATTTCGGGAAGATCCGAAACTGTTTTGGTGGGTTCGGGATTGGATTTTTGCGAGGATATCGGTGTCGATTCCGAAGGTTGCGCCATCGTGTCGGTGTCGTATAACGACATGATCACTCGTTGCTTGTGTCGATGACGGACAATCTCCTCTTCGCCAAAAAGGGTGGCCGTCATCGGTCGTTGTTGGGGCACAGATTCGACAGCAACAGGTTGCTCTTTGGGCTTGGGATTCGAAGGGTCGGAACTTTGATCGGGAATTGGGTCTGCCGTAGGAGTCGGCTCTTGTTGTTCTGTGGCAAGTGGTTGCTCGGTCACAGAAAACTCTTCGATTGTGGGAACCGGTGCAGGGGTGCCTTCGAAAATATTTTCCACGTTCAAAGAGGTAATTTCTTCGGGGGTAGAATCGGATTCCAACTCCGGCTTGATTAAAGTCGAGGTAAACGATTGGTCGGTTGTGTCGGACAGAGGCTCAGAGATGAGTAGATCTCCTAATCCGAAACCAACGGGTATGGTAATCGTTTCTTCCTTAGATATTTCCGTGTCCTCAATGGAGGGTTCTGATGTGGCAGGCACAGGTTTGTTTGTTCGAATTACTTCGTAGATTGTCCGAAGTTTTTCGAGAATCAAGTCTCGTTCGATTTCAGGAATCGGCTGAGATTGATCCCATTCGTCGAGTAACGTAATCAAGCGACGCAACTCTTTTTGTATATTGTTCAACTCCATAAAATATCCCAATTTCGCCAACAAATTTAGGTAAATAAAGTGTAAGATGCAAAAATATTAATCAGATAAACAATTGTGTGAATTATTTAACAAAAAGATGATAAAAATGATTAAAATAATGAAATATTTATTATATTTACACGCTCCGAAAGGAGAAATGAAAATTTATACCTAATAAAACTAAAAAAATGGCACCCAGAAATCTTAAAATCAGAGATCTGACTTTACGTGATGGCCAACAGTCATCATTTGCAACACGTATGAATCAGGCACAAATTGACCGATGCTTATCTTATTATAAGGAGGCCAATTTTTATGCTATGGAGGTGTGGGGTGGTGCTGTGCCCGATTCGGTAATGCGTTACTTGAATGAAAATCCGTGGACACGATTGGAAACCATTCATCGGGCAGTGGGCGATGTTTCAAAATTAACAGCTCTTTCGCGCGGTCGCAACCTTTTCGGTTATGCGCCCTATACGGATGAGATTATCGATGGCTTTTGTCGCAACGCTATTGAGAGCGGATTGGGAATCATGCGTATCTTCGATGCGCTGAATGATGTGGATAACGTGAAGTCAACAGTAAAATATGTCAAACAATATGGTGGAATTGCCGATTGCGCAGTCTGCTATACCGTAGATCCGAAATATCCCGAACCTTCATTCTTCCAACGTTTGTTGGGTAAGAAAAAGCCCCAGCAAGTGTTTACCGATGCTTATTTCCTCGATAAAGCCAAGCAGATGGCTGCGTTGGGAGCTGATATGATCACCATTAAAGATATGTCGGGATTGATTCCGCCTCGTCGCGTGGCAACATTAGTTCGCCTGTTGAAAAAGAATCTTTCGATTCCGGTCGATTTCCATACGCATTGTACTCCCGGGTTTGGTCTGGCATCGGTGTTGTCAGCCATTGTTGCAGGAGTCGATGTCGTAGATACCAACTGTTGGTATTTTGCAGGTGGTACGGGAGCTCCGGCTATTGAGTTGATTTATGTGTTCTGCCAAAAGTTGGGAATTGATACCGGTGTGAATATGGAGGCTGTGGCAAAGATCAATGCCGAATTGCGCAGTATCCGCAAGGAGTTGAATCAATCGGTGTTCAATACCGAGAAGCCCGAGCCCAAACCGTTTAATCCGTTGACCGATACTTTGCCTGCTGAGATTGATGCCTTGTTCGATGTTGCTATCAAAGCTGCGCAAGCCGATGACGAGGCTGGTGTGACCGATGCTTGTCGTAAGATCGAAGCGTATTTCGGATTCCCCGCACCGAACGAACTAGTGCAGAAAGCCGAGATTCCGGGTGGTATGTACTCGAATATGGTGGCTCAGTTGCAGCAACTCAAATCGGAGGAGATTCTGCCACGTGCTATGGAGTTGATCCCCACTGTTCGTTTGGCCGCAGGATTACCCCCTCTCGTAACTCCTACCTCGCAAATTGTAGGAGCACAGGCTGTTAACTGTGCTCTCGATGAGAAAGCCGGACGTGCGATGTACACCAATAAGAGTGCACAATTTGTAGGACTTGTAAAAGGTGAGTACGGAAAAACGCCGGTTAAAATTGATCCCGAATTCCGCTTTAAGATTTGCGGTGTTCGTGAAGAGACACCTTATGACACTTCGAAATACCAAATGCAACCCAATCCGGAGTTGCCGGAGGCTGGCGGTGTGAAACTTGCCGAAAATGAAAAAGAAGTTTTGCTGCTTGAACTCTTCCCGATGGTAGCCAAGAAATTCTTGACCGATGAGAAGGTAAAAGCTTATGCCGCAGAGAAGAGTGCTCAACCTCAACAAGAGAATGATACACCTGTGGCAGCGGTAAAACAAGAGACTGAAACTTCGGCTCCGATTACGGGACATACGGTAGTAGCTCCGCTCCCCGGATCCGTGATTAATATCTTGGTAAAAGAGGGCGATCAAGTTGTAGCCAATCAAGAAGTTGTAGTTTTGGAGGCTATGAAGATGGAGAATACCATTGCTACTCATTATGCCGGTACGGTAAAACGTATCTTTGTTAAGACGGGAGATGTTGTGCCGACAGATGCTGTATTGATCGAGATCGAATAAGTTAAATCGATTATTTATGAAGGTTGGCCGAGGATTTTTCGGTCAACCTTTTTTATGCTAACAATCATTTTTTGGAGATCATTCTCTACTATTTAGATTTTTTGTGTACCTTTGTAGAAAATATTAAAAATTATCTATATGTCATTTTTGAAAGAATTCAAAGAGTTTGCACTCAAAGGGAATGTGATGGATATGGCGGTTGGTGTGATCATCGGTGGTGCTTTCGGTAAGATTGTGACATCGTTGGTGAACGATATTCTAATGCCGCCTATCGGTGTCATGCTCGGGAATACCGATTTCTCGAAATTGAGTGTGGTTATCAGAGAGGGGGTAGAAGCTACCGAAACCACGCCTGCTATTGCTGAGGTAACGTGGAAATACGGTGCTTTTATTCAGCAATGTGTCGATTTTACAATTTTGGCATTCTGTGTTTTCTTGATGGTCAAGGTGATGAATCGCTTGTTAAAGAAGCAAAAGGAGAACCCCGCTCCCGCTCCGGCTCCCGACCCGAAACCTACCAAAGAGCAGGAATTATTGACCGAAATTCGTGACTTGTTGAAAAAACAGCAATAGAGGTCAATATGAAATAAAATAATAGTAGAAGAGATGGGTGTTTGCCCATCTCTTCTACTATTATTGTTTTGATGAATCCGTTATAATTTCTTTTTTATCTTTTATTTTTCTTCGCTTTGCCTATCTTCACATCTACATAGAGCGGATGATGATCCGAAGCCAAAGTATCATTGAAAATATGATTTTTTAATACCGAGAATGATCCGTTGGAGCCAAAAATATAATCGATGCAGATTCGGGGATTGGTCGAAGGAAAGGTGAATTGACTGTCATCGCTCAATAGGGTAGCATACTCTTTGAATGCCGTGATTGGTTTCGATGTCGGGAGTGCATTCATATCGCCGGCGATAAATACAGGTTTCTTCAATTTTGATACAATATCCCGAATAATACCTACCGAAGTTACACGATCCTGCTCGTTGAGCGAGAGATGGGTGCAGAGCAGATAGTACTTTTTGAACTCCACAACGAGCAGACCACGAGGTTCTTTACGACATGGCAAGCGGTGGAATTTGACCGATAGTGCGGGTTTCTTCGATAATACGCCGATGCCGTATTTACCACCGCGATATGGAATTGTCGGGCCATAGTAGGCATGATATCCCGCATGTTCTGCCATCTTACCAAGCACATAAAAATTGTTGCGATGGGTCATGCTATCCAATTCTTGTACGGCGACGACATCGGGTTTAGTTTGATAGACAATATCCGCACAACGCTCGATAGACTTGATTCCGTCCATTCCGTTGCCATTTCTGACATTATACGACATCACTCGTACATTCTGTGCCGAAACAGTTGTTGTGCTTACGGCCAACATGGCTAAAATTAAAAGAATTTTCATGGGTATTTGGTCGCTTCTGAGTAATATATCTAAGGGATTTTAGCACTCAATTATCTATATGCAAATTTATAAATTCTTCCGGATATTTTCAAATACAAGTTATATTGTATTTCAAAATGAAATAATTGGTGTTTTGTTTTGAAATATGTTGTTTTATTTATTCCTTTGTATCGAAAAATTCAAAACAATAATATCGCATGATAAAAGAGTTCGATGTGATTATCATTGGCGGTGGAGCGACAGGAGCCGGCGTGCTTCGTGATTGTTCTTTGCGCGGGATTCGAGCATTGTTGCTCGAACGTGGGGATATTGCCACGGGTGCAACCGGTCGTAATCACGGACTGCTACATAGTGGTGCTCGCTATGCTGTTACCGATCGTGAATCGGCAGAGGAGTGTATTCGTGAGAATTTGATTTTGCGTCGCGTTGCCAAACATTGTGTGGAAGAAACCGATGGACTTTTTTTGAGTCTTCCGGAGGATGGATTGGAATTTCAAAGCCGATTTGTCGAGGCCTGTCGTGGTGCTGGAATTCGAGCCGAAGTGATTGATCCGAAGGAGGCTTTGCGATTAGAACCGTCGGCCAATCCCTCCATGATCGGAGCTGTGCGGGTCCCCGATGGAGCTATTGATCCGTTCCGCTTGACAACTGCCAATATTTTGGATGCCAAACTGCATGGTGCAGAGGTGTTGACTTATCATGAACTATTGGGGTTCATTCGAGAACAGGATCGAATTGTCGGAGTTGAGGCTATTGATCGACGTTCGGGAGAACGCAAAGAGTTTCGTGCGCGTATTGTGGTTAATGCTGCGGGAATTTGGGGACATGAGATTGCTCGAAAGACCGGAGTTACGATCAATATGTTGCCTGCGAAGGGATCGCTGTTGATTTTTGGACATCGTGTAAATAATATTGTTTTGAACCGCTGTCGTAAACCGGCAGATGCCGATATTTTGGTCCCGGGAGATACAATTTCTCTTATCGGAACAACTTCGAGTAAGGTGCCATTCGAAGAGATTGACAATATGTATGTAACAGCAGAAGAGGTGGATTTGTTACTTCGGGAAGGTATGAAATTGGCCCCCTCGTTGGCATATACACGTATTTTACGTGCATATGCAGGGGTGCGTCCTTTGGTAGCTTCCGATGATGATCCGAGTGGACGTAGTGTCAGTCGCGGCATCGTGGTATTGGATCATGCAGTGCGAGATGGCTTGGAAGGTTTTATCACCATTACGGGAGGAAAACTGATGACCTACCGTTTGATGGCGGAGTGGACGACCGATTTGATCTGCAAAAAATTGCATGTTGTGGCTCGTTGTGTTACGGCCGAAGAACCGTTACCCGGATCACGAGAGTCAGAAGAGCGTGTTGCACAACATCTGCATACACTCCCTGTAGCACAGCGTTTTTCGACAATCTATCGTCATGGTGAGATGGCGGAACAAGTTGATGCAAACGATGCCCACAAACGTTCGTTGGTTTGCGAATGCGAAGAGGTTTCGGTCGGAGAGGTAGAATATGCATTAAATGAGTTGGATGTGACCAATTTGGTCGATCTGCGACGACGGACTCGTGTGGGAATGGGTACTTGTCAAGGTGAATTGTGTGCTTGTCGAGCAGCCGGTTTGCTGACCGAATCCGGTCGGTATTGTGCACGTCAAGCCAAACAAGATCTCGTTCATTTTCTCAACGAACGTTGGAAAGGAATGGCTCCTGTTGCATGGGGAGATACTTTGCGCGAGAGCGAATTTACCATGTGGCTCTATGATGGTGTATGCGGATTGACAAATACGCAAAATACGGAACAATGAAATTCGAAACAATAATCATCGGTGGAGGTCTTACCGGTCTTCTTTGCGGTATTCGCTTGGCAAAGGAGGGGGTGCGCTGTGCTATTGTATCCACCGGACAGAGTGCCTTGCATTTTTCATCAGGATCGTTCGATCTTTTGAATAGGTTACCCGATGGTACAATGGTAGATAATCCCATAGAGGCTGTAAATGAGTTGATTCGTCAAAATCCGGAACATCCTTATTCCCGTATCGGCGTGGAACGGTTTGCGACATTGGCTGCTGAGGCAACTTCGTTGTTGATAGAGGCAGGAATCGATGTGGAAGGTGATGCTTTGCATAATCATTTTCGTTTGACTCCTGTCGGCTACTTGAAACCTACATGGCTGACCATCTCTGGCTATGTGCGAAGTGAGCATGCCGATAAATTGCCTTGGCAACGCATCGCTTTGTTTAATATTACCGGCTTTCTCGACTTTCATCCTCAGTTTCTTTCGGATGCCATTCGCCGTTTTGGGGGTGCTTGTTCGCAACATACGATTGATCTTTCGGCTTTGCAAACCCTTCGAGAGAATCCCAGTGAAATGCGCTCGACAAATATTGCCCGTGTTTTTGATCGTGTTGAGGTTCTGGAAGAGCTGGCACGGATTATTAAAGAGAGTGCGGGAGATGCTGACGTGGTGATGATGCCTGCCGTTCTCGGCATCGATCGAAACGATGGCGCAAAACGGCTTACATCGATGGTAGGACGACCTGTGCGGATGGTGGCAACGTTACCGCCATCGGTTCCGGGAATACAGACTCAGATTGCGCTACGACGTTATTTCCAACAATTGGGAGGCATTTATATGTTGGGAGATACGGCGGTGAATTACAATATTGAGAACGATATGATAAAAGCGGTATATACCGTGAACCATGGAGGCGATCCGCTTTTTGCCGATAACTTTGTTTTGGCGACAGGAAGCTATTTCAGTCGCGGTATAGAAACCACCGCAGAAGGAAAACTTACCGAATCCCTTTTCGGGGTTGATACGCTATATCTGTCGGAACGCAAATCTTGGTATAATCGAGATCTGTTTGAAACACAGCCCTTTGAACGATTCGGATTAGCTGCCGATAGCGAACAGCGAGCATTGAGAGGAGGACATAGTATCCGCAATCTATATGTGGCAGGAGCCGGATTAGCCGGTTTCAATGCCGTAAAAGAGGGGTGTGGAGCCGGAGTTTCGATGTTGACAGCGTTGTTTGCCGCATCCCGAATATTGCAAAAAATATGAGCCATGATGACCGAAACGAGCAATTTTAATTTCGAGCAGTGCATCAAATGCACGGTCTGCACGGTTTATTGTCCGGTTGTGTCTGTCAATCCGATTTTTACGGGGCCGAAACAGGCCGGACCTGATGGGGAACGACTGCGTTTGAAACATCGCAGGTTTTATGATGAGACCTTGAAATACTGCTTGAATTGCAAACGTTGCGAAGTTGCCTGTCCTTCGAATGTGCGGATTGGAGATATTATCCAATCGGCAAGGATTACACAAGACCGCGATCATGTTGGATTGCGTGAAAGAGTGTTGGCAAATACCGATCTGATTGGTACACTAGCCTCTCCATTGGCTCCGGCCGTGAATATTGCAGTAGGGCTCAAACCGGTGAAATATGCGATGGATAAGGTGATCGGTATCGATCATCGGCGCATATTCCCGAAATATGCTTTCGGAACTTTCGAGAGTTGGATGAAACGTCAAAGTAAACAACAAGCTACATATGCTCGGCAGGTCAGTTTTTTTCATGGATGCTATGTCAACTACAACAATCCGCAATTGGGTAAAGATTTGGTGAAGGTGATGAATCGGTTGGGCTATGGTGTACAAATGCTCGAAAAAGAGAAATGTTGTGGTGTTCCGATGATCTCCAACGGATTATTCGAACAGGCAAAACGTCAAGGAGAGTTGAATATGGTTTCGATTCGTAAATCGATTGTCGAAGATCGTCGTGTCGTTTTGACAACCTCCTCGACGTGCGCATTTACGTTGCGGGATGAATATCCTCATCTATTGCATATTGATAATTCCGAGGTACGTGATCATATTGAGTTGGCTACTCGTTATATTTATCGATTGCTTGAATCTGGCGCACAACTGCGATTCCGTCAAAATGCTCCCAAACTGCGTGTGGCCTACCATACGGCTTGTCACATGGAGAAATTGGGATGGTCGTACTATTCAATCGAGTTGTTGAAGATGATCCCTTCGGTGGACCTTGTCGTGCTCGATTCTCAGTGTTGTGGTATCGGCGGAACTTATGGCTTCAAAAAAGAGAATTATGCGACATCGCAGGCTATTGGGGCTGATCTGTTTCGAAAAATTGAGGAGTCGGGGTGTGATGTGGTGGCAACCGACTGCGAAACCTGCAAATGGCAGATCGAGATGTCAACCTCGAAATCCGTATTGCATCCGTTGACTATTTTGGCCCAAGTTTTGGAGTAAAGTAGGGTATATATAAAATGAAAAAGCACGACTTCTTACATTGAAGTCGTGCTTTTTGAATTAAGAAATGAGTTTCCTATGCTATACTTCGATATCGACATCGAACAACTCGTGCCATGGTAGGCCTTGTTCGCCAAGTTCTGCGAGGAACGGATCGGGATCGAATTCTTCGACATTGAACACGCCGGCTCCACGCCACAATCCTTTGGCCCACATCGAGGCTCCCAATGCGGCGGGAACTCCCGTAGTGAAACTTACAGCCTGTGTGCCGGTGGCTTTGAATGCTTGTTCGTGGTCGCAGTTATTATAAATATAATAGGTGCGCTCCTTGCCATCTTTAATGCCGCGAATGCGGCAACCGATTGAGGTTTGTCCATGATAATTGGCCCCCAATGATTTGGGATCGGGAAGCACTGCTTTTAAGAATTGAATCGGAACAATTTCGACACCGTTGTAGGTAATCGGATCGATACGTGCCATGCCGATATTTTGGATTACTCGCAAATGGGTGAGATACTCTTGACCGAATGTCATCCAAAAACGAGCTCGTTTGATCGTGGGGTAGTTCTTGACCAACGACTCTAACTCCTCATGGTAGATGACATACGATTCGCGTTCACCGATTTCGGGGTAATTCAGCGGCTTGTGGATCTCATGAGGCTCGGTTACGACCCACTTGCCGTTTTCATAGTAGCGACCTTTCTGTGTTACCTCGCGGATATTGATTTCGGGATTGAAATTGGTGGCGAAAGCCATGCCGTGATTGCCTGCGTTACAATCTACAATGTCGAGATAGTGAATCTCGTCAAAATGGTGCTTGGCGGCATAAGCCGTAAATATGGCGGTAACACCCGGATCGAATCCGCAACCGAGGATTGCCGTAAGACCGGCAGCCTTGAACCGATCTTGATAAGCCCACTGCCATGAATATTCAAAATGTGCTTCATCTTTCGGCTCGTAGTTGGCGGTGTCGAGGTAGTTGCACCCACATTCAAGGCAGGCATCCATGATGGTCAGGTCTTGATAGGGCAGGGCGACGTTAACCACAATGTCGGGTTTGAACGCACGGAATAGTTCGCACAATTCGGGAACGCTGTCTGCATCGACCTGAGCTGTCTTTACACGATTGCCACCGATGGCAGCTGCTACTGCGTCACATTTGGATTTAGTACGGCTGGCCAACATCACATCGGTAAAGATGGGATTGGCAGCGATTTTCTGCGTAACGACGGTTCCAACGCCGCCGGCTCCAATGATAAGTGCTCTACACATAGGGCTTAAAAGGTGTTTTTGGTAAAAAAAATCATTTTAACACTACAAAAATATCGTTTTATTTTGGTAAAACAAAAATATTCTCTACATTTGCACCACCAAAACGAAGTTAATCTCTTTTTGGCACGGAGATTCCGTAGCTCAGCAGGTAGAGCACAACACTTTTAATGTTGGGGTCCTGGGTTCGAGCCCCAGCGGGATCACTAAAACGCTGAAAATCAGTTAGTTAGCTTATTAAAAATAGCAAACTGGCTGATTTTTTTTATGCTGTTACTCTATCCATCTGCGCTACGGATGCAAACACATCTGCAAACAGTTCGGGTGTGGCAAAAATGTTTGCAAACCATTTGTAAACCACTAAAAGCCAAACCGTTATGTTAAGCGTAGGTTTCACTTGCCTAAAAAGCCGACAAAACAAAGCAGGACAAAGCCCAATTCAGTTATGGGTAAATGTAGATGGAAAGCGTGCAACCACCATTCTGAGCCTTCGTGCAGCGCCACAAGAATTCCAAAAAGCGATGAAAAGCAAGCAGAATAATCCTATTCTGTTGTACTGCAATAATGTTAGAGAGCGTATTACAGAGTTCTTCGCTAATTCATCCTATATGGGCATAGTACCCACTCCTCAGCAGATTATAGACTTTGTTAAGAGTGGTTTTGCCATTAAGCAATATATGCTCTACGAACTATTTGATGATTTCCTAAGAATTGAGAAGAGCAAAATCGGACACGAAATCCAAGACAGTACCTATTACAAGTATTGTTTGGTTGTAGATAGGTTCAAGCAAGCTGTACCTAATAAACCCATCAATCAGGTATCACATTCCGATGTTCTTGATTTCAAATACCATCTATTGAATGTCGCCAAACTTGGCACTGGTACACTGTCGGGTTATCTAACAAAAGCGAAGACGATATTTGCTTATGCAATAGATAACGACCTGATACAGCGCAACCCGTTTCGTCAGCTGAAGATACAGAAGGAGGAGGTTGAGATTAACCCTCTTACCAAGGAGGAGTTATCACGAATTATTCAGAAAGATTTTAGGATTAAGCGTCTTAATCAAGTGAGAGATTGTTTCGTATTTGCTTGCTATACAGCATTGGCATATTCCGATTTAGCAAGTATCAGCATAGATGATATCAAGGTGCAGAACGGAGTACACTTCATCCAGAAGAATAGAATAAAGACTGGCGTTCAATATACCATACCTCTCAATGACATTGCAATGGAAATATTACAGAAGTATAATTACCAACTGCCAGTGCTCACCAACCAACGATATAATAGCTACTTGAAGGAGATAGCAGATATTTGTGGTATAAACAAAAAACTAACCTCTCACCTTGCGAGACACACTGCTGCGACCTTGATGTTAAATTTACTTATGTATAAGTAGTACTTTGATGGATATCTTAACGCTAGAAGGAGTGCTATGGTTCTATCATCTTGTTTGTAGCTTTTTATCTTCCCATTGAAATTGCCTGCTTGATTATTGCGTAGAGTAATTTCTCGGAATCTATCGCGATAAATATTTACCCTATCCTCCAAGCCAAGGTCTTCATTAAATAATATTCCTCATAATATAGTGGTATTTTTGCCTATTTGGTTAATTATAATCTAAATCGGTTTGATATTTGAAAAATGTTAGTTATCTTTGTAATAAATAAAATGATATTTGTTGGTGGGCTAAATTTTAATTATGAATAATATATTATCATTTAATGATGCTAATCCAAGAGATGTCGCTATGCAGATTGCAGCAAGAGTAAAGGTTCGCCGTCTGGAATTAAATCTGACACAGGAGGGATTGGCATCAAGAGCAGGCGTTAAGTTTGCCACATATCGCCGTTTTGAGCAGACAGGCGAGATATCGTTGCGAGGGTTGTTGCAAGTTGGTTTTGCACTAAACTGCCTTGATGAGTTTAACACCCTCTTTGTCCAAAAGCAGTATCAGTCGCTTGATGATGTGTTGAACGAACAGAGTGTTAATCGTAAACGAGGTAAGAAAAATGAATAGCATTAAACAGATTGAGGTTATCTGTGCAGACCGCGTTGTTGGTCGCTTGGCGCTAACCAAAGAGGGCTTGTGTGCATTTGAATACTCCGCGGAGTGGTTGGCATCTGGCTTTTCGATTTCGCCATTTGAATTACCTTTAAGAAGTGGCGTATTCATTGCCAAACCACGACCTTTTGATGGCGGATTTGGAGTATTCGATGATTGTCTACCAGATGGCTGGGGCCTACTTATTCTCGATAGATATTTGCAACAGCAAGGCATAAACCTTCGCAACCTAGCCCTTCTTGACCGCCTCGCATTAGTTGGCTCTACGGGACGAGGAGCGTTGGAGTTTCGACCAGATATGAGTGTTGTTACAAAGCAGGAATATGCCGATTTCGAGAAGCTCGCATTAGAGGCAGAGCAGATTCTTGATAGCGATGATTATACTGGTGAGGGTATCGAGGAGTTTCAATATCGAGGCGGTTCACCCGGTGGTGCTCGTCCAAAGATTTTCACTCGCTACAAGGGTAAGGAGTGGTTGGTTAAGTTCCGTGCGAAACACGACCCTAAGCGCATTGGCCGTGATGAGTATAACTATTCACTACTTGCCAGGGAGTGTGGCATTATGATGCCCAAAACACGACTCTTTGAGGATAAGTACTTCGGCGTAGAGCGATTTGACCGCACATCAGGCGGGAAACTACATGTGGTGAGTATTGCGGGTCTTATTGGGGCTGACTATCGTATGCCAAGTATCGACTACTCACACATCTTTCAGGTATGTGCTGCACTTACTCATAGCGTAGCTGAGCTATGGAAAATATATCGCCTAATGGTATTTAACTACTTGATAGAGAATAAAGATGACCACGCCAAGAACTTCGCATTTATCTATCGGGATGGTGATTGGCATCTGTCACCAGCTTTTGACCTACTACCGAGCGATGGTATGAATGGTTTTCATACCACCTCTATAAATGACAGCATTGAGCCGACAAAGGATGATTTGCTTGCCGTTGCAGTAAAAACAGGATTGAATAAAAAAGAGGCTGAAGAGATATATAGCGATATCGAACAGAGAGTTGGGCAGTTTGGTAAATGATAATCTTTTGTAAGTGTCGTGTGAGTGCAAATATCAAATACGTACAACTCTTTGACGATTTGTGAGTAGCAGTAAAACATTGAAACCCCGGCGGGATCACGAAAAAAGAGGAGCAGATTTTCTGCTCCTCTTGCTGTTTTACCCAATTATGTAATTAGGGGACAAGAGTTCGATCTCCGCCGGAATCACAGATTCGAGGAGTCGAGAATTCGACTCCTTTTTCTGTATCAGGATGTTAGCCAATGTTGGTATTTGTGGCACAGATCCAGCCAAATTCTGCGGGTTACGCCTTTTGCAATCCGATAAAATCGGGTGAAATTCGATGCAATTCTCCTTGCCCGATAAATCCAATCCCAAACGAAGAGAGAAATGTGTGACCAACTTTTGCATTCTTCAAAAAAGGTTACGACTTTTTGCCAAAACGCTTGCGTGTTCCAAAGTGTGATGTTATGTTTGCAGTGTATAAAACGCTTTGCCACAGTGTGTTGCATTATTTTAAGCAAGTTTGCAACACTGTGCAATAAGCAAGAAAAAAGAACATAACATAAACTATTGCACCTATGGATAAAAGTACATTCTCGATTCTATTTATTATGCAGAAGGGCAAGCCAAACGCCGAAGGCAATGCACCCATCTTTGCGCGCATCACTATCAATCACCAAATGACACATCTTGCAACTCGATACTACCTTCCACCGGAGCGCTGGCTCCCGAAGGAGGGGCGCACCGTTGGTCGCACTAAGGAGGAGAAGGAGGTCAATGCCTATCTCGACAACTTGCGAGGCCTTATCTTTGCCAAGTACAACGAGATGTTCCTGGCTGGCGAGGTTGTAACGGCACGAAAACTTAAATGCCGCCTAATATCGAAAGACGAAAAGTCGATGACGCTGCTCGAACTCTTCGATGATTACATCAAGGACTATGCGAAGCTTGTCGGGCACACCACATCGAAGATTACGCACGACCGCTATGTGCTTACTCGCAAGCGACTGATGGAGTATATGGAGGCTGAATACAAGCGTTCCGACATCTCGGTAAACGAGGTTAATCCAAAGTTTGTCAATGGCTTTGAGATTTTCCTGCGTTCGACATTCAAACTCTCGACAAACTACGTGATGAAGACCATTCTGAAATTTAAATCTGTTTATCAGGTTGCTATCGACAACGGTTGGGCGCAAAAGAATCCATTTGCCAACTTTAAGTTCCATTACGAGCAGGCCGAGCGTGGATACCTCATAATGGACGAGCTGACACGCGTAATGCAAAAGACGATGCCATCGAAGCGCCTTGAACAGATACGAGATGTATTCGTATTCAGTTGCTTTACGGGACTTGCCTATTGCGATGCGCGAGCACTCACGCACGAGCATATCATCACAGGCTCGAATAACCGCCCTTGGCTTCGCACACACCGCCAAAAGACCTCGGCACCGGTAGATGTACCCCTCTTGGATGTTCCGTTGCAAATTTTGGCAAAATATGAGGGTTGCAGCGGCAACGACAGACTGCTCCCAATACCCGCCAATCAGAAGTGTAACGACTACCTCAAAGAGATTGCTGCGATTTGCGGTATCGAGAAGCGACTGACCTTTCACCTGGCACGCCACACCTTCGCAACAACGGTAACGCTGACAAACGGAGTGCCTATCGAGTCGGTCAGCAAGATGCTCGGACATCGAAGCCTTAAAACTACGCAGATATACGCCAAGATTGTCAATGACAAGCTCGCCGAGGATATGACAAACCTTTCAACCCGACTTCAACACTTAGCAATGTAAACCCTTGGGCTCGACTTCGGTCGGGCCCTTAAATTTTATAGACTTATGAGAATTTCAGATGTTACACTACGCACCCGCCCAACCAAAGATGGTCGCTTGGCATTGTATCTCCATTTTAGCCCGGCGATACGCCACCCGGAGACGATGAAGCTAATACACACCGAACAGCTCGGCATCTATATCTGGGAGCACCCAGCAAATGTAGCACAACAGCAACACAACGAAGATATACTCATCAAGGCCGAGGTGATACGCTCGCTGCGTGTGCAGTCGCTAATAAACGAGGAGTATGGCTTTCTCGACCACCATAAGCGCAATGCCGACTTCTTGGAGTACTTTCGCCATAAGGTCGCTACTTCGTCAGATAAGAACGGTATGGCATATAGGCACTTCGAGAGGTTCTGCAATGGCAAGTGTAAGTTCGGGGAGCTGACTCTCAAACTTGGCGAGCGCTATATGATGTACCTGACAACGCAGGCGCGAGCAATGAAGCCTCGCTACGAGCGCCTGGGAACAAACACCGCTGCGGCCTATTTTGCCGTCTTTAGGAAAGTACTGCGTATGGCATACCAGGAGCGAATGATACGTGAAAATATGGCCGACAGATTGGGTGGAATCCCTAAACGCGAGAAACGCAAGGGGTTCCTGACGCTCGAAGAGGTGAAACAGCTCGCCGCAACACCTTGTCAATACGATGTGTTGAAGCGAGCTGCTCTATTTTCGTGCCTTACGGGACTGCGCATCAGCGACATATTGAAGCTGCGCTGGGAGGAGATTGAGCGTGCCAGCGATGGCGGCTGGTGGATGCGTATCTGCACTGAAAAGACCGAGACCGAGGCGACACTGCCTATCAGCGATGAGGCGCTGGAATTGTGCGGCGAGGTGCAGGGCGAGGGCGTAGTGTTCGTAGGACTGCGCCGGTGTATGATTCAACACCCGCTACATGCCTGGATAAAGGCTGCGGGGATTAGGAAACATATCACCTTCCACATTGATAGGCACTAGATAGCCAATCTTCGCCCAGCGCCAGAGTGTTGATTTATCAACATCGAGCATCTCCGCTACCTTCTTTGCACTCGGATAGGTCTCAGTGTTGGCATCGGTTATAAGTTGCTCCAACTCCTGTCGCGTACGCTTGATAAGCTCCTCGTTTGCCGCCAATAAGTCCGCTGCCCGAATGCTCACAATCACGTCCGGGTGGCTCTCTACAAGATCAAGTAATTTTGTCATAATTCTACCTATATTAAATGTTACACAATAAAAATCCTGCAACGACTTGAAACGCTTAATTTCGTCATCGTTGCAGGTACAAAGGTAGAGTGCAAATTCTCTTGCTTATTCAGGCTTTTACGATATTTGGCAAGAACTTAATGTGCTGTATATAAATGTATTATATCTTGGTCGTTGTTTGCAATTCTTGTATTCTATGGCATTTCGCTCTCTGCGAGTTGACGGACTTACTTGCGGCTCTGTTTCTTTGCCCATTGGCGGAATATCTGCTCGCTCTCGACCTTAAAATTATCGGGCAGATTCGATGCCTGCTGGGTGAGGTTTGTGCGTCCGCTCAAGCCTATACTATTGGCTGCATTATGACCATATAGGCCACCGCAAATATAGATGTCAAATAGGTGGATAATCTGACATAGCTGCGCCTTTGCATTGGCTGGTGTGTCTAGCTGGGCATAGTTGCCACACATTACTGCATTGTTGAACACATCCCAGTTCGCCGTTAGTCTATTTGTCTCGGCGAGGTAGTTGTAGATAGCTCTTGTTAGTTCGCCATCATACGGGTAGGTCATATCTTCAGCCTTTACAACGACAACCTTAGGTTTGATGTTTCGAGGCTTACTGCTTGATTTGTGGGTGGCATTGGCGCTCTCAACAAAGTTCATTTGCCAATTGAGCTTTTTGATCTCCTCCTCAAAGAACTTCTTGCATTCGATAAGCGCGGACCTTATAGATTTACCCTCCTCAATCTGACTTGGATGCAGGCCCAAATTACACTCGTATAACACCTTGAGTTCATCGGCGACAGCTATTGCAGGGGTGAGCACTTCAAGAGCTCGCTCGCATATACGAATACAGGTATTTACTCCCTCAATAGTTGGTTTAGCACGCAGATCAAAGTTCATTAAGCATTTGCGATTCTCCTCTGCCTCCTGCAAAGCCTCGCTCAGGTACGCAGTTCGGCCAAGAGCCTTCTTTATCGTGTTTAACTCCTCCGGGTCAATTAAGGCGAGGTAGTCAGCCTCAGTCAGGTTCTCTTTCTCAAAGATGTCTGCCTCGACTAATACAGCCTTCGGATATTTGAGCTGATGAATCTGTGAATCGGTTAAAGGTGTAGTTGTATTTTTGTTCATTTTGTCTTCTTTATTTTTGGTGTGATTGGTTAATAATCAAATGTTGGAGTGGGTAGCAGAACGCCGGTTTAGCTATCTTTTATTGTGGTTGCAATCAGTCCAAATCCATCCACATTTGCGAGACAAAGCTATGAAGAAAAATTCAATCAAACAAGATTGACCCCCGTTAGGGGTATAAGCTTGTGGGCGAGAATGATGCTGGAGGGCGATATTTTTTTTAGGTTCTTCGATTGGTTTCGATAAATCGATGTCACAATTAGCAGTAAAATGCGAAGTTATACTTTCGAGGCGGAATCATATGCCCGAAATCAACCGAATAAACACTCAAATCTTGGATAGCAATTCGCCTAGAAAATCTATTATAATTTGCCAAATCGTCTTAAAAAATCGAGATTTGGCGGATTGTAAGTAAAATTTCAGACTCAAAAATCATAACCTTTCATACAAATACAACCCCGTCTTTTGCGGACTTTGCAAAGAAATCAAGTACCGATTAACCTTTGTGTATTCCTGCCTAAAATATCAATTTACTAGCGATTTTTGATTATGAAATGATGATTTTTGTAAAAAATGTGCAAAAACCTCAATTTTATAGAATAATTTACGATTTTTTGTATTATATTTGTAGTGCAAAAACTAAACTCAAAACAAAAAAACTATGTTAGTACAGTTCAAATTCAATAATTTCAAATGTTTTAAGGATGAGGCTATATTAAATCTAGTAGCTTCTAATTATTTTAAAGATGGGCCAACTAACATTTATCCAGCAGAATTTTATTCTGTAGTAAATACATTGGCGGTTTATGGAGCTAATGCTAGTGGAAAAACTAAACTATTTCAGGCTTTTAATCTCATGCGTGAAATAGTATTGCATTCTGCTAATAATAAAAATAATAGAGTGTGGCAGGATGATTATGATCCATTCCGCCTTAATGTGGAAACAATAGGGAAAAGTAGCTCATTTGAGGTTGTTTTCTTAATTGATGGCATACAGTATAGATATGGATTCGAGGTCGATAAGAAAACAATAATTGCCGAGTGGCTATTTAGAAAGAAGACCAAAGAAGTTAAAGTGCTATATCGGGATGAAGAGGGCATAGAATATAACAAAACTTATATTAATCATAAGGTCGCAGATAATTTAAATGATGCCGGAATGATCCGTAAAGATGCATTATTTTTATCCATATTATCACTGTGGAACGACTCTTTTTCTTCTATGATTACAAAGTGGTTTTATAATGCCAATGTATTATCTGCATCAATAAATAACTACCTGGGATATTCATTGAGGCAGTTAGATAGTCCTATGAAAAAGCAAATGCTTTCTATGTTAAATGGTGCAGACTTAAGCATTGAGGATATGAGTCCAACTGAGGTCGATTTTGAATCAATACCAGATGAAATTAAGAAAATGATGCCCAAGGAAGCTTTCGAGGGCAAGATATACAATGGAGTAAAGACCACTCATAAGGTATATGATAGTAATGGGCTTGTTGTTGGAACAACAGAGTTAACTATGGAAAATGATGAGTCATATGGAACAACAAAATTGTTTGCACTCAGCGCTCCTATTATTGACACATTAAAAAATGGTAAGATCTTATGGGTTGATGAAATTGATCATGGACTTCATTATGATTTGCTAGTTGCTATTATTCGTTTATTTCATTCACCCGAAACAAACCCTCATAATGCACAGCTAATTATTAATACTCATAATAGCGGGTTACTAGATGCCCCTAATCTATTTCGTAGAGACCAGATATATATTGCCTCAAAGAATAGATATGGAGAGTCATCGCTTAAGCCAATAACGAACTATAGTTCAACACTTCGGAAAGGTTCTAAGTTGGGACATCTTTACAGAGAAGGTAAATTAGGAGGTGTTCCTTATTTAGGAGAATTTGATATTAGTGTAATTTCTA
Source organism: Rikenellaceae bacterium (assembly GCA_015059735.1). Classification (GTDB taxonomy): domain Bacteria; phylum Bacteroidota; class Bacteroidia; order Bacteroidales; family Rikenellaceae; genus Alistipes. The sequence goes on from SUZX01000012.1 coordinate 35,568, forward strand.
AAGAGGAATAGCTATGGGTAAGGTTCGAAGAAAAGACGCCAAGCAAGAGGAAGAGCGAAAGGCAAGAAAAGCTGCTCTAAAAGCTCGTAAAGATAAAATTAGGGAAGAACCTTTACTAGAACGAGAACTAGGAGTTGAGAAACCGCCTAAAAAGATTTTAATTATATCTGAGGGCAAAAATACAGAACCTTCATATTTCGAGCATTTTAGACTTCCTAATATTAAGCTAGAACGTGTTGGGACAGGCAAGAGCACAACTCGATTAATTGAAGAGGCGGATAGTTTGTTAGAGAAAACATATAGGGGCCAAAAGTTCGATGAAATATGGCTGGTATTTGACAAAGATGACAATGAAGATTTTGAGGATGCAATTAAATTGGCAATAAGTAAGAATTACAAAGTAGCCTATTCTAATCAAGCTGTTGAGTATTGGTTCATTTTACATTTTTACGACCATCATGGAGAGCAATTGTCTCGTGAGTCATATGCAGATATGATTAATTACCATATAAATCCGCTAGGGGCAAAGTATGATGACTCAAAGATTGTTTCGAGGGAGTTTTTCGACATATTAATGTCAAAAAATCCCGAATCGCAGAAGGCTCGGTATCAAGAAGCATTTGACAGGGCAGAAAGAATTTTATCAGATAATCCTCATAGAACAGAAGAGTCGGTAACAATGGTTCATAAATTATTCTGCTCTATAATGCCATTAGAGACCACACGAGCAAAAAGAGCTCGTGAGAAGAAAGAGTCTTCAAAAAAGAAAGCGGGGCTATAACAATATCAAAGAATGTGTAGTTATTAAATTATGAAAATGAAGAACGGAAAATATAGCATACTTTTCTTGATTGTTGTAAGTGTGTTTAGCTTCCTATTTGTAGGATATTTGTGTTATGCTAAATCTACACTGACCAAGTCACAAGAATGCATAATAAAAAGCTATACATCTCATCTGGAAAAGGTGGATAGTATGTATGTTCATTTATACAAACATATCCAAAAAACAACAGACAACACTATTCAACGCACCAATGCCATTGTCATTGATTCAATTATCAATAATTCTATAATCAAAGGGAGAAGGCTAAACGCAAATCAGTATAAAACAATAAACCATATAATATCGTCATATTTTGAGAGTCAACGACAGGCATCAGATCAATTTAGTGCTCAGATACGACGTGATTCTTTAATATTAGAGGCGGAACGACTCGCTTTAAATGGACAAGTCAAGAACCATCTTGATTTGCATCTTAATCAAATTGAGAATGATTATACGAGTATAACTATATGGGCAGCCGTCTTAACAATTGTGTTCTTAATTTTTGGATTCTACTCTATGTTTAAAATGGAACACCTTATTGAACAAGGAGAGAAAAGCAATGAGGCAATAGGTTCTATTAAAAATGATTGTGCAAAATTTGCCCAAGAGATAGAGAGGATAAAAACAAACCTCAGTAGCCAATGTGATGAGATAACAAGTACTTTTAGTGGTAATTTGAAAGCAAGGATGGATAGTTTTAACCAAGAAATAAATTCTCGTCTTACACAAATTGACACAATGTTGTCAAATGAGACCGAGATATTGGGACAAAACAAAAGAGCTAAAACTGGCAAACCGAAGAAATAAGGAGTAGTATGGATATTTCATATACATATGCATTAGTCACAAATGCATTGTCTAATGCGAGAAATATAGAATCCCTAATTAGACAAAAGCAGCTCGACCTACAACTTCAAGATATCCACAGACAGTATCAACCAGTTGGGGGAAATAGGATCAATGCAACATTAACAAGGCAACAAATGTTGCATGAAATAGAACGGTTAATTATCGATAGAGATAGTACAATATCCCAAGCCATTGATGCAGCCATTGTAATTGTGACAGCTGAATTAGCAAACAATGTTGAACCTCTATTTTCAGTAGGTTCTATGGCTTTAGGGAATATTATATCTTTTATTGATGCATATCGATTGAAAGTAACTATATCCTTTCCAACTATGCTTAAGATCTCTCAATTATCAAGCCAACTCATGTTAAAAGGAGTGGAGTATTTTGATCTGAAGAATAAGGTTGATAGATTTCGCTCATATTAAAAATAGAGTTCCAATCATTCCTAAAACTCGTCAATTGAAAGGAGTCAGGGATGATTATGCTCTCAGCAAACAGATATGTATTCAGACATAGAACCTGCAAGGGATAATCGAGCCAAATGTTCTCTATTCGGTTGAATTGAAGCCTATGCACAAGGGAAAGGGATATGTGGTAGTTGCCGCCACACCCGTACAGTTTCCTGCGATAGCAGAGGCCATAATCATTCCCCAAAATACTAGAAATTATATACTTTAGTATATAGTCTAATTATCTGAAGATTAGTGTGTAAAATCTTTGGAAGTAGCGCACCAAATCACTATCTTTGCACTCCCGATATGGGATAAAACAGAAACTAAAATGCAGCAGAATAGAATGCACATATTGCTTACGACTATTGGTCGAGTTCAGGGCGCAAAACGCCTTGAAGGAGTTCTGTGTGCGCCTATTTCAAGCGTTGAAACCGCAGATTCTATCGGGAATACTATCCAACAGAAACATACTCGAACACGGATATTATAGATGCAGATATCCGAGTTACGAGAATAGATAAGAATCGTTGGAAAGTTCCTCACTTTTCAACGATTTTTGTTTATGCCCATTGGTGATGCTTAATCTCTCCATCAATTCCGTCCAATGGCAATAACAAACTTTATTATTAACAACGCAGTGATGCGGTAAACAATGAAATTATGAAAATACAATTTGCATCTGACATACATTTGGAGTTGTCAGATAATTCGAGATTTATAAAGAGTGAGCCGTTTGAGGTTACTGGCGATGTTTTGGTCTTTGCAGGTGATACTGGTTACCTTCGCGATAGAACGCTGCCAAATTTGAAGTTCTGGAAGTGGGCATCGGCAAATTACCGAGAGGTATTGTTGGTGCCCGGCAACCACGAGTTTTATGGTAATGGCGATGTGTTGGTCTATGGCGATAGTTGGAGCCGTATGATATTGCCGAATGTACATTACCACCAGAACAAGGTTGTGAGGATTGATAATGTCGATTTCATCCTCTCGACCCTTTGGTCGCACATTCGCCCCGAGGATGAGTATTTTGTGCATCGAGGTATGAATGATTTTCGGCAGATTATGTACAATGGTCGTCACTTTACACCTGCCGACTTTAACGCTGAGCACGAGAAGTGTCTGGACTTTATCAAGCGGAGTGTTGCGGAGAGTACCGCAGAGCGTATCGTGGTTGTAACTCATCATCTGCCTACAATGGCCGTCGTTGCACCGGAGCATAAGGGCAACTTGCTAAATAGCGCCTTTGCAACGGAGTTGGGCAACTTTATTGCCAACAGTCGTATTGATGCGTGGATTTTCGGACACTCGCACGCCAACATTGATGCAACAATCGGCAATACTCGCATTGTCTGCAACCAGCTCGGTTATGTCTATTACCGTGAGAATCTCAGTGGCTTCGATGGCGGGAAGTATATTGAAGTGTAGAAGTGTTTATATAGTGATACATAAAACATTATGAGCAATAAACCTGATTTAACTAAATTTCGTAAAACGCTATTTTGGGATACGACGTTTGACCGTATTGATTTCACAGCGCATAGTAGATATGTAATCAATCGCGTATTTGAGCGTGGCACTGAGGAGGAGATACAGGAGGTTATTCGTTTTTATGGCAGAGATACTATTCTGGAGAATCTCAACCGCAATGGTAATCCTTTATTGAAACACCTGTTCAAAGCGAATATAGAGAAGTATCTGTAAAGAGTTGAAACTATCCTATGACTAATAATCGGCAATAAACCCAATTATTGCCGATTATTAGTTGTTGTAAAGTCGTTTCGTCCAAGAGATATTATGCAAACAAGTCGTCTAATTTGACCTCATTTTGCACTATCCCAGAATGCGCATTGGCTTTAATACCAAATGTGGTCACCATTGTCAGATGCACAGCCTTTCGGGTATTGGTTGCATCTATAAATGCAGACTTTTTATTTCTCAACTTTTGTTCGTACTCGGC
>SUZX01000013.1 GCA_015059735.1 Rikenellaceae bacterium
GGGGGGGGGGGGATTTTAGACTTTTTGACGAAATGAATGCAATCGTTTGTTGTAAATACCCGCCGATTGGTCGAAATGCCCGAAAAAGGCGTAATAAATGCCGTTTCGTGGTTTAGATGAGGCGATTGTCTGACTCGTCGATGGTCGTGCCGAATGTCGGGGTTGGGTGTACAGACGGAGAGGAATAGGTCGATTGCTCATGCCGAGAAAACGGACAAAAAATAAGCGTGTTGGATGAGATGAATCCAACACGCTTGTTTGTGGCGTTGTCGCCCGATGCACGATTATTCGGCAGCGTTCTCTTCGGCAACCTCTGCGGTAGCCTCCTCAGCAGCGGCTTGTGCAGCAGCCTCGGCAGCAGCCTTTTTCTCGGCGATAGCGGCAGCGCGATCTTCTTTGATCTTAGCCTCGGCAGCCAAACGAGCTTTCTCAGCCGACTTGGCCTCCGATGCGAGTTTGTTGGTCTTGGCCTCGATCTTACCTGCCTTAGCCTCCATCCACTTGTTGAAACGAGCCTCAGCCTCGGTTTCGGTGAATGCACCTTTGGCTACACCGCCCAAGAGGTGTTTCTTGTAGAGTACACCTTTGTAGGAGAGAATAGCCCGACAGGTATCGGTGGGTTGTGCGCCTTTCAATAACCAACCCAAAGCTTGCTCGAAGTTCAGGTCGATCGTAGCAGGATTCGTGTTGGGGTTATAAGTACCCAACTTCTCGATGAATTTACCATCACGTGGCGCTCTGCTATCTGCGGCAACGATGTGGTAGAAAGCATAACCTTTCTTGCCGTGACGTGCCAAACGAATTTTAACAGCCATTTGCTATAAAATTTTGAATGATTAATTAAAACGCTCAACCCTTTCGGGATTTTAAGCCTGCAAATGTAGGCAAAATATTTGTGCCCACAAAATAAATGAAATAAAAATCGTTAAAATTGGAATCCTGCCAAGAGAGATTGGGTGAAAATTGGCCTTTTGGGTGCGTTTTTACCCAAATTTCATTATATTTGTCCAAATTATAACCTTCAAAATTATTGAACAATGAAAAAACTTTTCTTTTTATTATCGGCTTTGTTAGTCGGTGCAACGGTTTCTGCCCAAACACATTACCAGACCACCTCTAATCCCGAAACACTTATACCGGTTGGTATAAACTCGCAACCTCGCAAAGAGATCATTCTTCCCGAAGTAAACGGATATACCCCTTATAAGGTCGATTTGCACATACATACGACCCCTGCCTCGGGCGATGCCAAAATGGCAGTCGACGCTCGCGTGAAAGAGGCTTGGCGTGATGGCTTGGATGTAATTGCGATTACCGATCATATGGGCGTTAAGATCCTTCCGGAGACCGGCTCTGCAACCCCCGATAACGTGAAGGCTAAAAAAGGCGCACGTTGTTACAAATCCGTACAGGTCGCCGAGAAGGCAGCTCCTAATTGGGGTATGTTGGTGATCCCGGGAATAGAAATTACCGGATCGGCCAAGACGATTGGCCACTACAACGCTCTTTTCGTTACGAACAATAAAGAACTCTACGATTATGATCCGATGCAGTGCATTCGCAATGCGCGTAAGCAGGGTGCTTTGATCATGCACAACCATCCGGGATGGCGTCGCAAGGATTTGGTTATGATCGAATTTGAGAAAAAAGCTTACGACGAGAAGTTGATCGATGGTGTGGAGTTGATGAATGGTGTGTCTTTCTATCCTGCAATTCTCGATCGCGCCAAGGATCATAAGTTGTTCGTTACGGCAACAACCGATATCCACGGTACAAGTGCCGAGCTCTATGGTTACAACAACCATTTGCGTAACATGACGCTTGTTTTTGCCAAAGAGTTGTCGCTTGATGCAATGCGTGAAGGTTTGAAAGAGCGTCGTACGTTGGCTTACTCGTTCGGCACATTGGCCGGTGACGAGCAACTGCTCTCGGATTTCTTCAAGGCCGCAGTGAAGACAAAGAAGTTGGTTGAGAATAAGAAAAAGAAGACGCAGACTGTGCAGTTGACTAACACGACTTCGTTGCCGTTTGTGTTCAAAACCAACGGAAATCCCATCCAATTGCCGCCTCTCTCGTCGATCGTCGTGACTGTTCGTAGCGGCAAACCGGTGACTTGCACCGTCCTTAGCATGTGGTATGGCGTGGAGAAACACCCCGTTGTCAAGTTGACATACTAATCGGTTAAGGTACGCGAGATTTCTGCTCGACATTCAACATCGTGCCCTTCGCGGGGTGCGATGTTTTTTTGTTGTGACGTGGCTTGGGTGCTGTAACCTAACGACTTTTTTTGCCGATTTTTGTGGATGTGGCAACGTGTGATGAGTGTGAGCGACCTTAATCGGGAGACTCTTTTGCGCAAAGAGTTGTGCTAACGTTGAAATATTAATCAAAATTTTATATCTTTGCGCTCGCAAATGCGTACTATTGTGGTGTGCAATGTTGGTTCCGTAGCTCAGTTGGATAGAGCAACAGCCTTCTAAGCTGTGGGTCGAGCGTTCGAACCGCTCCGGAATCACTTCTTGCAAACAAGCGACCGACAGATCATCGGTCGCTTTTGTTTTAGGAGTTCCGAAATTTTCCCTGTCAAAAGTGTATCCGACTTCAAAAAAGACAACACAGGCGAAAAATAGAAGAGATACATATCCCTATTAATAAAGGCAATTATTATACTATTTTGCATAAGGTGTAGAAATCCCGCTTTCCTCCGCAGATAGACGTAATTCCCCTGCCTGTGGTGGGGGATTTAGGGGGTGGATCATAGATTATAAACACGGCTTTGCCGTGAGTGTGAGGCCGAGAGAGATGCAAAAGCAACAAAATTGTGTAAATCCGTATATAGGCGTCATAATAAGTATTTATACCATTTCGCAACCCGATGTAAATCCCTACCTTTGTCTCGCAAAGGTTTTTGAATAAATAGTATGGGAAAATATTTCGACCTGCTGATGGAAGATGTCCGGTTGCGTGAGGGATTGCATGCCTGCATGAATTGCGGCGTGTGCACCGGAGTATGTCCTGCAGCGGAATTCTACGATTATGATCCCCGACAGATCGTTAATATCGTGCAATCGCGCGATGACGATGCCATAGAACGGCTATTGCGCAGCGATACCATTTGGTATTGCGGGGAATGTATGTCGTGCCGCCCCCGTTGTCCGCGTGGAAATACCCCCGGGTATGTGATTCAGTCACTTCGGACCTTGTCACAGAAATTGGGATTCTTTGTCGAAAGTGAGAAAGGACGACAGCAATTGGCTCTCAAACGTACCATTGGCGAGAATATTCTTCGTACGGGCTATTGCCTTGTTCCTCGTCAGATCAAACCCGAACTTCATCCCGAGCAGGGAACCGTGTGGCAATGGATCTACAACAACGATAGCGAGGTGTATGGCCAATTTACTCCATCGTATGGAAGTGAAGGCTCCGGAGCTTTGCGAAAACTCGATGCGGAGTCGCTCGATGAGCTAAACCGTATTTTCGAAGTTAGTGGAGGCAAAGAGATGTTCGATACCATCGAGCAACACTCCGATCGGAAAGCCCGTGAAATGGGATATGTCGATGGCGCCGATCAGCAATATATGATGGATGTTTTCCTGAACAACAACGAACACTCCTAAATCATGATGAAACGCAATAGTTGGAGCGATTACCAGAAGCAAATTGCCGACGATCACTATTATTATGCTCGGAGTTGCATTCGCCAAAATTTCTTTCCGGGAAGCGAAAAAGCTTTTATTGATATTTTGCACGATGATTTGGGGCGTGACCTGCTTGACGATCCGAAACATTCGTCATGTACGGGAATCGGATACCATTCGGATATTGTGCCACTTGAAACCATCATGACGGTTGTGGCGCGACAATTTGCCTTGATGACCGAGGCCGGATATGAGCATTTTGTCTCATCGTGTATCACTTCCTTCGGAATTTACTCCGAAATTTTGGCTACATGGGCCGAATTTCCCGAAACCGAGGAGCGTACCCGCGAATACCTTTACAAGGCAACCGGCCGCGAATTTCGTAAGCCGACAAGTTTGGCGCATACTTCCGATATTATTTTTCATTTCCGCGAACAAATTGCCCAAAAAGCAAAGTATCGTTTGGTAAATGTAGCCACCGGAGAACCTTTGCGGGTTGTGGAACATATTGGATGCCACTATGCCAAGATTTTCCCAAAATCGGGAATCGGAGGCTCTGAATTTCCCTATGTCTTGGCCGGTATGATCGAGTCGTGGGGCGGAGAGTGTGTCGATTATCCCGAACGACGTCACTGTTGCGGATTCGGATTCCGCAACTACCTTGTGCAGGCCAATCGTGGTTATTCGATCGCCAACTCTCAAAAAAAGTTGGAGAGCATGGCTCCTTATAAGCCCGATTTCATAGTGGCAAATTGCCCGGGATGTACAATGTTTCTCGATAAATGGCAGTATGCCATTGCCGAGATGGAAGGTACGACTTATGGCGAGGGCGGGCATGGTATTCCGGTGTTGACTTACGAGGAGATGGCAGGTTTGGTTTTGGGTTATGATCCATGGAAATTGGGGATGCAGATGCATCAGGTCGATGTCGAGCCCCTGCTGAATAAGATGGGGATCGAATACGATCCGGCTGCCAAATACTTGGGACGAAACGGAAAATTCATCGGCAAACCAGCTTCGGCAGTGGTCAATTGTTGTGCTACCGATACGGTATATGACATACGCGAATAGAAAACAAAACACCATGAAACGGGCTATAATTATAGGTGGCGGTATTGCCGGAATGCAAACAGCCTTACAACTGAAAAGTCAAGGTATTGAGTCGCTGATCGTTGAACGCGAATCGGAGTTGGGCGGCAAACTGCGGGATTGGCATGTGCTTTTCCCTTCGTTCACGCCTGCGGCAGATGTCTTATCCGAAATGCGACATAAAATACATGCTACTGGCATTGAAATATTATTCTCGGCACAGGTTGCCGATTTCTCGGCTACGGAGGTGCGTTTGGCCGATGGTCGTACATTGGGCTGTGATGCCGTAGTGGTGGCAACGGGATTTTCCCTTTTCGATGCCAAGATTAAAGAGGAATACGGCTACGGTATTTATGACAATGTCTTTACTTCGGCCGATGTTGAACGTATGTTGAACGAGGGCCGCGTAACCAAAGCCGATGGAACGACACCCAAGCGCATTGCATTTCTTCATTGCGTCGGATCGCGCGACGAAAAAGTGTGTCAATCACACTGTTCGAAAGTATGCTGTATTACCGGTGTAAAACAAGCAATGGAGATGAAACGTCTCTTCCCCGATGCCGATGTATTTAATTTTTATATGGATATCCGTATGTTCGGCCCGGGTTATGAGGAGTTATACCGCGAGGCACAGTTGAAACATAATATTCATTTTGTCCGAGGGCGCATCTCGGAGGCTGGTCCTACGATTGATGGCCGATTGCAGATCAAAGCCGAAGATACACTTACCGGACGTCCGCTGCGTATGAGTATCGATATGTTGGTATTATTGGTGGGGATGCGGGCCAACGACGATAATACCCGATTTGCCGCTACGACGGGACTACAACAAGCTCCGAGCGGTTTTCTTGCTCCTCGCGATCTCTTTTTATCCAATGTGAAAAGTCCTGTGGCGGGAATATTCTATGCCGGAGCAGTTTCTGCTCCCAAGAGTATCGGCGAAGTGATTAACGACGGCTCTGCTGCTGCAAGTGCAGTGGCCGAATATCTCAACGCATAATAATATGGCAACCATCAACTTCGGATATAGCATATCGAAACCGCGTACAATCGATATTGATCGTAATAACCTGCGTAAAAGCAATGAGATTTTGCGGGAGATGCCCGAACTGCAAACCTGTATCGGGTGTGGCAGTTGTACGGCGATCTGTACGGCGGGGAATCTTACCGATTTCAATTTCCGTAAGTTGCATACTTTGATACGTCGAGGAGAATATCAGGGAGCCTATGAGGAGATCAATAAATGTATGTTGTGCGGCAAATGCCGATTGGTGTGCCCGCGAGGAATCAATACACGCGGGCTTATGTTGCTGATAAAACGTAAATTGGGAGATTACTAAAATGAGCTTTTTTGCACCTTTCTGTATCCCGTTTTTGGCAGGAGTTGTCGTGATGTTTGTTCTGCTGCTCGGTAAGTGGGGAACTTGGTTTTGGCATCTTCCGGCTGCCGACAAACAGTTGATTCTGCGAGGAATCCCTACAAAATATACATGGAGAGCTGTTAAAGAGATCGTCAACGAGTCTTTGTTGCATCGTCGTATCTTTCGTGTAAATCCTGTGTTGGGATATATGCACATGTCGTTGGCTTTCGGATGGTTTTTGCTCATTGTAACGGGCTGGATTGAAACAATGGCACATATGGGAGTGCGTTGGGTGCCGCTTCAAGGTCATGTCTTCTTCCGCTACTTCTCTACCGGTTTGGAACATAAACCAGTGTTCGATTTTGTTATGGACCTACTCTTGCTCTTCGTTCTTTCGGGAGTGGCTTTGGCTTGGGGCAAGCGTTTTGCTTCGCGCCGAATGGGTATGCGTCGTACTACGAAACATGTACTTGGCGACCGGATCGCTCTTTCAGTATTGTGGTTTATTTTCCCAATGCGCCTTTTGGCTGAAAGCACTACCTGTGCACTTTATGGCGGGGGAAGTTTTTTGACCGGAGGGTTGGGAGACTGGTTAGCCGATCATGTCGGAACTTTGGCGTTGATGAATCTCGAAGGTGTGGCTTGGTGGGGTTATTCGTCGTGTTTGGGAATTTTCTTTATTGCGTTGCCGTTTTCGCGCTATATGCACATTTTAACCGAGATCCCATTGATTTTCTTGCGCCATTATCAGTTGCGTTCGGGCGAAAAAGAAAAATCATTCGACCATTTTCAAGTTGAGGCCTGCTCGCGATGCGGTATCTGTATCGATCCTTGTCAATTGCAGAGCGTTCTGAAAATCAACAATGTGCAATCTGTGTATTTCTTGCGTGATCGCCGCTACGATCGACTGCAACTCGATGTTGCCGACAACTGCTTGATGTGTGGCCGTTGTGCCGAGCGATGTCCGGTGAATATCGACCTCAATACATTGCGTCTTAATTCGCGCGACACGTTGCGTAACGTCCCCGACGAACGTCGGTACGATTATTTCCGAGGGATTGATCGTTCCTCGGGAAATGGGAAAGTGGGCTATTTTGCCGGATGTATGACCTTGCTCACTCCGCGTACCATGTCGTCTATGGCATCGATTTTTGAGGCCGCCGGAGAGGAGGTTTGGTGGGCCGATCGTGAGGGGGGTGTATGCTGTGGACGTCCTTTGAAATTGGCCGGAGAGACCGACTCGGCCCGACGCATGATGCGCTACAATACCGAATTGTTCTACAAGCATGGCATTACCACATTGGTTACCTCATGTCCGATCTGTCTGCGGGTTTTCCGCGAAGATTATGCACTTGAAGGTATTGAGATACTCCATCATTCAGAGTATATTTTGCGATTGTTGCAAGTCGGGCGATTGAAACTGCAATCAAACACTAGACGTTATACCTACCACGATCCCTGCGAGTTAGGGCGAGGTAGTGGTATCTATGACCAACCTCGGGCGGTGATTGAAGCAATAGGAGAGTTGCTTGAACCGGCACATACTCGTGAAGATGCACTTTGTTGCGGCTCTTCGGTGGCCAATACGGCCATCGATGATGTAGGGCAGACGGCTATTGCCCGTTCGGTTGCCAAAGAGTTGGATGCTACGGGTGCTGAAACGATTGTTACGGCCTGTCCGCTTTGTAAGAAGGCTTTGTCGCGTGGTACTCAAACCACCATTTACGATTTGTCGGAAATCGTGGCCGGTGCAATTGTGGGAAATCACTCCACCACTCAAAAAAAATAGTCGTTGACCGCTAAGTAATTAGCTACCGGTTGCAAGATATTTTGCAAAAGGATTTGGCAAAACCGATTTTTTGCATTATCTTTGCACTCACAAACGCGAAAGTTCACAAAACTTAACATACATCGCGGGGTAGAGCAGTTGGCAGCTCGTCGGGCTCATAACCCGGAGGTCGGAGGTTCGAGTCCTCCCCCCGCTACTAAACAAAATGGAGAATCAAATTTTGATTCTCCATTTTGTTTTAGAGGAAATGGTGGTGAAATCGTAAATCACCTCCTAAATGTTAAAATCTATATCCGATTTGGAAAAGCATGGCTTCATACTCCCCAAATTTGTTGTATAGAGCTGATAATGCAACAGGACCCATTATTATACCGGGACCTACTCGCAATAGATAATTGGTATCTATGTTGCTAATGCCAATCCCAACTCCAAATCCGACTTCGCCAAAGAGGGATACTTTTTTACTTACCGGAAGTATTCCTTGCGCATCTGTTGTTATATTGATAAAACCGGGAGTATTATCATCCTTAAACATATCATAAAACATCGAGCCACCTGCAGTTCCTCCCAGCGAAAAGTAAGGATTAAATTGATAATGAATTTTTACATTCATTAAACTGATGGCATCCGGTGCATAGTCATCTAATCCAAGTATATAGCCTGCTGACATACATACCTTCATACCCGGTTGAAAACTATTCGGTGTTTCAGCCGATACCGATCCGATCGTGAGCAACAGAACTCCGACGATCACTTTCCATTTAGTTAAATTAAGCATAAATTTGTAGTTTTTGCATGTCGGCCCCGCCCGTGCAGTCCATATAAAAAAGAAAGTGTGGAGCCATTCGTTTATCTGTTCCGAGGTTCTGGAATACCTGCTATCAAATAAACATACCCCACACCCGTATCAGTGGGTATGGAGCAAGAGTGCTGCCATACGGATATACCAATACAAGGTGACGAGTGTAGTGCTTACCTTGATAGCTTGAAATTTTCCAGATTTCGGAACAAGGATTAGCGAAACACTTTCACTAACTAATATGTCGCCATCCGGTTGGATAGCACGACAAAGTTATGAAATGTTTCTCAATACACAATACTCATACGAGGTATTTTGCTAAAATTTAGATCTGTCGGCTATTGCAAAGTTGCTGAATGCAATAGTAAGTAGTATGAATTCGAATTTTGTCTGTTGTAATTTGGGACTATTGCTGAATATCAGAATGATATGTTTTGGTCAAGACAATAGCTTGCTTGATCCGCTTTTTATAGGAGTGGAGACGTGAGTCTATAAACACAAAAAGAGAGAACTTCAATAGTTCTCTCTTTCAGTGACACCGACAGGACTCAAACCTGTAACCTTCTGATCCGTAGTCAGATGCTCTATTCAATTAAGCTACGGTGCCGAATTGCGATTGCAAATGTAGGGCAAAATTCCGAAATGCGCAAATAATCCGACAAAAATTTTTTGTAAAAATTGCCTTGCAAAAGGGGTGTAATATCTATTTTGTTGGTACACTGAAATTTGCAACAATATGTTGTAGCCGGTTTCTTCGGTTTGAAATCTTCCGATTTATTTAATCTCGCGTTCGGGATGGTCGTGCAGAAATTTTTCCCAACTTTGGGATCCTTTTTTTGAAGTGGCTTTACGGCCTCCTCCTAATCCTTTGACACGATCGTTACCCAATGCGGCATTCAACGGCCCTGTTGATGAAAAGTAGTGACATATTGCCACAGCCATACCATCGGTGGCATCCAACCGGTGTGGTGGTTGGTCGATAGCCAACATGCGGCAAACGATCGAAGATACTTGCTCTTTGGCAGCCGATCCACGACCTGTAATGGCCTGTTTGATGCGCATCGGGGCGTATTCCGCAACGGGAATTTCGCGACTGAGAGCTGCCGCCATTGCTACACCTTGTGCCCGTCCTAATTTGAGCATGGATTGCACATTTTCGCCAAAAAATGGCGATTCAAGGGCAACCTCCTGCGGAGTATATTCGTCAATAAGAGCCCCTACACGCTCGAAGATATAGCGCAACTTGGCATAAGGATCGGTGAGGCGATGCAGATCGATGTCGCCTAATACCACCGAACGAAGCGTGCGTCCCTCGACTTCCAGCACACCATATCCCATGTAGTTGGTGCCCGGGTCGATTCCCATGATGCGATATGTTTTTTCGGCAGTCATTGTTGGCATTTACGGAAAAATCCCCTCCGAGTGGGAATTATCCCAAAGCGGAGGGGATGTAAAGGAGTATTATTGTGCGAGCAACTCGGCAATTTTGGCGCTGACATCATCGCCACGCAATTGCGTGGCTACGATTTTGCCCGTAGCGCACTCAACGAGGAAATTGGAAGGAATCGAGCGTACGGCATAGTCGGCAGCCGCAGCATTTTCCCATGCTTTTAGGTCGCTTACATGTAACCAATTGAGTTTCTTGTTCTCGATGGTATTCAACCATTTCTCGCGGTCTTTGTCGAGCGATACACCAAAAATCTCGAATCCTTTTGCCTTATAAGCATCATAAGCTGCTTTCAATGCCGGAACTTCTGCCATGCAAGGGCCGCACCACGAAGCCCAGAAATCGACAAGGACATATTTATTGGCAGGATTCTCGATAACCGATTGGAGCGAGATCTCATTGCCGTCTTTGTCGGGTTGCGAGAAGTTGATATAGGGGTTACCTACCTCGGTGCGGATCTTCTTCTCGGCATTGGCCTTCAATTTGGCGAAGATTTCGAGTTGCTGCATCTCAGGTGAGAATTTGGCAATTTCGTCGAGAATCTCCTGTCCCGAAAGTTCGTAAGACATACGCGAGAGCATGATTGCTCCAAAGTAGTTGGTACGATTGGTTTCATAGGTTGTGCGGGTCAATTGGTCGTATTCGGTTTCGGCAATTGCCTTGCGACGCTCCTCCGAAGTCTCGGGATTGCGGAACTCTTCGCGTAACGCTTTGGCGGCTGCCGAATAGGTTGCATTCGCATCGTTGGCAGGAGTGCCCGAAACTTGCAGACCGTCGGTGGCTTCGGTACTCTCTTTGATTGAGATGATACCGGACTCCAAAATCACAAGAGCTCTGTGCGATGCGTTTGCAAGGTCTGCGGCATTGGCCACATTGCAAACCGGCGATGCGGGGATCTCACCTTCAAACCGGAATTTACCATTCTCCACTACGGCAGAATCGACAACCTGTCGATCGACAAAAAGGTAATAGGTTCCCCCCGAGGC
The DNA here is from genome assembly GCA_015059735.1 of Rikenellaceae bacterium. Lineage (GTDB taxonomy): Bacteria > Bacteroidota > Bacteroidia > Bacteroidales > Rikenellaceae > Alistipes. Next base: position 11,110 of record SUZX01000013.1, read on the forward strand.
TTCGCCTTCGATAACGTAGCGTGGCGTGTCGGTGGAACAACTGCTTAAAATTGTGGCAACTGCCCAAATAAGGATCTTTTTCATGTCGGTTCTATTTTTTAAGTTCGTTCAATTGTTTTTCCAACTCGTTGATTTGGCGAGCCATTTCGGGTAATTTTTTGAAGATGGCGGCCGAACGGTGATACTGCATGCCGGGCAGTGCGGGATAGCCGAAACGGATTTCGTCATTGGGGACATCTTTATCTAACCCGCTCTTGGATCCGATCTTCACGCGATCTCCGATCGTAACATGGTCGGCGATACCTACTTGTCCGGCCAAGAAACAGTTTTTGCCGACTTTCGAGGTGCCGGCAATACCGGTTTGTGCCGAAGAGACGGTGTTTTCACCGATTTGACAATTGTGTCCGATTTGGATCAAATTGTCGAGTTTTACCCCACGGCGGATTATGGTCGAGTCGGTCTTGGCGCGGTCGATGCAGGTGTTGGCTCCGATCTCTACATCGTCTTCAATAATCACGTTACCCAATTGGGGAATCTTATCAAATCCGCCTGTTGCATTGGGCATAAAGCCAAAACCGTCAGCTCCGATAACCGATCCGGAATGGAGGATGCAGTTGCTGCCTACCTGACATCCCTCATAGATTTTTACACCGGCATAAAGGATTGTTCCGTCGCCTATCTTGACGCCAGCACCAATATAGACCTGCGGATATATTTGGCAGTTTTTGCCGATTTCAGCACCTTGTTCGATGACCGTAAAATCTCCGATATAGCACTCCTCGCCAATGGTGGCTTGTTCCGAGACGGAGGCGCGGTCGCTGATTCCCTTGCGGCGGGGCTTGGCGGCATTGTACATTTCAAGAAGTTTCAATACGCAGGCACCGGCATTATCCACTTTTATAAGTGTTGCAGCGGTGGGTTGAGAGGGCTCGAAACTCTTATCCACTAATACGATACTGGCATCTGTGGTGTATAAATGTGATTCATATTTGGGATTGGTCAAATAGGTCAGTGATCCCGATTTGCCCTCTTCTATCGAGGATACGGTGTGTACTTTTGCATTTTTATCGCCTACGATCTCGCCGCCTAAAAATCCGGCGATCATTTCGGCTGTAAATTCCATAGTCATAGCTGAATGTTATAAATATTTATTGATTTCTATTCCATCAGGCAGGAACTCTTCGACTGATCTGCCGAATGCCAATACTTCGCGTACGGTCGATGACGAAATGTCGGCAACAACAGCGGGTGTGAAAAGCATTACGGTTGTCAGTGCGGGATAGATGCGGTGGTTGGTAGCTTCCATTGTCCGCTCGTATTCGAAATCGGTGGTGTTGCGTACTCCGCGAATAATGGCGCAAGCTCCGACTTGTTCGGCAAATTCGCCGGTAAGACCTGTATAGATCACTACATCGACACGCGGCTCTGTGGCATATACATCGTCAATCAAGCGTTTGCGGTTTTCTACCGTGAGCAATCCGTGTTTTGAGGTGTTGTTGCCTATGCCGATAATAATGCGATCGAAAAGGCGTAAAGCTTCATCGACCAATGCGGCATGACCTCGGGTAAACGGGTCAAATGACCCGGGGAAGATGGCTATTCGTTCCATAATTGACAAAGATATAAATTTTTAGCCATTTATCTTGCGTAATCGGTAAAATTTATATAGGACTTTTTATTTTCGCTCGATTTTTATGCAGTCAGCATAAACAACTCGGGTGTGGGGGTTGGTCGATACGATTTCCTGCCGAATGGCTTTGGTCCCCCAACGAAAAAAGAGAAAACGACGGGGAATGCGATGTGCGATTTGCCGCAATGTATCGATGCTGGTTACATGGCACGAAACGGAGTCGGCCGTGAGTAATCCTTCGACTGTGACCCAACGATCGGCCCAGCGAAACAGCCGAATCGTATCGCGCACCAACAAGGTATCTCGAATTCGTACAACCACCGTGTCGTGGATCGGAGTCTGAATATCAATGGATGAAACAGAGGCGGTCGTCGCCATACTCTCCATGCGACGGAGTTTGATCCCCAACGAACGGATGCGTTTGGCGTCGGCTGTGCGAAGACGTTCGAACTCGGCACAGCGTAGTCGTAAAGCCTGTGTCGAGGCAACCTCTTCGCCGAGAAGAGTGCGATAGTGGAGTGTCTCGGCAGAGAGAGCCTGTTGGTTTTGTGTAAGACGTTGAATTTCGGAGCGTTGATTGTGCCAGATACAAAGATACATTGCCGTTATGATAACGGCGTAAAGCAGTAAATACTTTTTCATGATTTTCGGGATTAAGACGCGACAAATATAATATGTCGAACACCCGAACAGTTTCTATTTTTTAGGAAATAATCGCTCCAATCCCGTAGCAATGCGTTCGGCCATCAATGACATGAGAGGATGGCTGTCGCAATGCGCAAAAGCGGTTATTCCGCGATGATCGGCAAAAAAAAGTTCATCGAGTTGTGGAAGTTCGATTTTCCCAAAGGGCTCTTCACGGAACTCTAAACCGGCTATTTCTGCTGCTCGACGGACCAATTCTTGCTCGATATTTTGTGTTGTAGGTTGTGCAACGAAACTTTCAAGCGGAGGGGTCAGTACTGTATAACCTCGAACGGCAAAGATCGGAGCGCATCCCACCGAGCGAAAAATGCCGGAACGGTCGCATCGGATGGCTATTTGAGCTCCATGTCGTTGTGCTTGTCGATTGGCTAAATCGGCTGCGATTTCATGAGCCGAGGTGGGGGCCTCGCCGAAGGGCAATTCATAGCAGACACTCGCTGCATCGGGCATCAAACTGCGAAATGCATATCCATCGTAAAGCGAAGTCCCTATGGCCGTAAGAAACTCTTTCCCTTCACTATTCAATGCTATACGGATAAAACCTGATACGCCAGTCGGATAGTTGTTGGCTATGGCAAGAGTAACGATCCGATTGCGTAATGCGAATAGATCGGGAGTGTACGATCTGTTGAAAATCCTATGAGCGAAATAATCTAATCGGGCGATATGTCTGGTAAGCATTCGTACCTCTCCGCGATGGAGATGAAGAATTTGATATAGATGCAGGTCGGTCATAGCAGGAAGATTTTCAATAGCAACTCGCGCAATAGTTCACCATCGGAAGTTCCTCCCGAGTTGATACCTTTGCTTTTCCCGTCGTATTCGCGGAGTAATCCCAATACGGCAAAGACCTTGCGATTTTCCCAACGTGACGCATTTTGTTTGATTTCACCAAGAATGAAAGTGTTGCTTTTTCGCAAGATGCGCATCAATTCCATATCCGAAGGGAAAGGTTGCCCCTTGCGACGGGCAAGCCAACCGAGGTAGTTGACGATGAAAAGTTCTTTGAACTGCGAGAATAGCGCGATGATGGTCACTAATAGCGGATTGCCTTTGGGATCGCGGCTGAAATGGTCGGCAATCAACATCGCACGCTCCATATTGCGGGTCAGCACGGCTTTACATAACTCGAAGTTGTTGAAATCTTTTGAAATGCCGATGTGGGTTTCTATGTCGTTATCCGTGATTCGTTTAGTCCCTTCGGGAAGTGACACGGTGAGTTTTTGCAACTCGTTCTCGATCTTTGCGATGTCAGTGCCGATGTGGTCGGTCAGCATCGAGAGTGCTTTTGTGTCGATCGTCAATCCCTTTTTAGCGATGAATTGTTGTAACCATGCGCCGATTTCGTTATCGTAAGGCCGTACCGATTCGAGAATTGTACCGTTGGCGGCACATCCTTTGTAAAAAGCGGTACGTTTATCCACGTTCTTTTCTTTGTGGCAAATAACCAAAATGGTGGTAGGTGTGGGTTGCTGCGTGTAGAGCGAAAGGGTTTCGAGGTTGCGTAACTGCTGTGCTTCGCGTAGAATAACCACTTGATAAGAACTCATCATTGGCATTTGGCGACAAAGGTTGATAACCTGTCCGGCATCGGAATCTTTGCCATACACCGTGATTTGATTGAAAGCGCGTGCCGCTTCGTCCAAAACGGTGGTGGCAAGTTGTTCGCTCAACGCATCGATAAAATAGCTCTCCTCGCCCATCAGCAGGTAGATGGGCGAATATTGTCGGGCGGTGATTTGTGCCGCTATGCGTTCATACTCGGCAACCGAGTCGCGAAATCTGACGGTCTTTTTGGCCATAGTATGGGGTGGATCAGATGATCTCTTTGGTTATGCGCAAAACATTTTCGGTGGCGGAAGTCAGTCGGTAGCGGTCGTCAATGCGACGCCCTACAACCCAAACAATATCTTCGCCTGACAACAATATGAATTGCCGTTGTTTTTCGGCAATCGACACCTTTTGGTCGGTCAGAAAATCACTTACTTTTTTGCGACCTGTCATTCCGAAAGGAATAAACCAATCGCCTTCGCGCCAACGACGTAAAATGAGCGGATATTTGAGCCGGTCGGCATCGATCTGTGCAACATGTTCGGGAACACCGAAGTTGCGAATGGTGTCGATGTCGCAGTGTTCGTAATAGAGTACTGCATTGCCACAATAACTGCGAGAGGCTCCGGCTTCGACCTGTACCCGACATTCGTCGTCGGGAAGAATCGGAGCCACGACGATCGTGCCACGATCGATATAGGCTACGCGTTCGCGAGCATAGAATCTGCGTCCTGTGGCTTGTTGTTTGAGGGCTCGATAGAGCGAGTCGATAACATCGCCTTTGAATCCGTATGCCGAGTTCAATAACTCGTAAATAACAAACTCCTGCGGAAATATCGGGTCTATGTGCTCGACATGGATGGTGTCGATTCCTTGATCCGAAGTCACAACTTCCGTACGGATACGCTCGATACCGTGATCGATGAAGCGTTGTGCATCGTCTAACCGCGAAAGGTTACGGCGCATCAAAGCCGTGAATTTCGGGTTGATTTCGCGGATCCGAGGAATTAACCCCAATCGAATTTTATTCCGCAAATACTTGGTCGAGCGATTGGAAGAGTCCTCTCGAAACGGAATGTGATTGGCTACGGCATACTCCAAAATCTCTTTTCGCGAGGCAAACATCAACGGACGAATAACCCGCCCGATCTGAAACGAAATACCGGTAAGTCCGCGCAGACCCGTACCGCGCAACAGATTGATGAAGAAGGTTTCGATCGAGTCGTCGGCATGATGTGCAATGGCGATCGCAGTATAACCCTCACTTTGGCATAACTCTTCAAACCAAGCATAACGTAATCGACGGGCTGTCATCTCCATCGACTCGCCCGTACGTTCCATCTCTGCCGTAGTTTCGAATCGTTTGTTGTAGAATGGAACCCCATATTTCGCGGCCTCCTGTTCGACGAGTACCTCATCCTCTTCGCTCTCTGTGCCCCGTAGCTGAAAATTGCAGTGGGCAACTCCGACTTGGTATCCGGCACGCATGCAGAGCGACAGCAGTACCATCGAATCGACACCGCCCGAAACGGTGAGCAGGATGCGGTCGTCGTGGGTCGCCAACGCATTATCGACCATGTGTTTTTGAAAAGAATCCAATAGATTCATATCCGTAAATCTTACAAAATGTTTACTTCGGCAGCTATTTCAACGCCGAATTTGTTGTGTACGCACGATTGTATTTTGCGAGCCAAAGCGATTACTTCACCGCCTGATGCTCCTCCGAAATTGACCAATACCAAAGCCTGTCGTTCGTGGACTCCGACCTGTCCGTCACGAAAACCTTTCAAACCACAACGGTCGATCAGCCAGCCGGCTGCCAACTTGACTTGTCCGTTGGCGGCAGGGTAGTGCGGCATGTCCGGAAAGTCGGTCAACAATCGTTCTGCAACAGTGGTGTCGACCACCGGATTCTTGAAAAAACTGCCGGCATTGCCCAAAACGTTCGGGTCGGGCAATTTCGAACGCCGAATGCTACAAATGGCTTCGCGGATATTCTGCAATGTTACACCTCCGAGTTTTTCGACTTCGCGTTCAATATCACCATAGCCCAAACGCGGGTTGGGAGTGCGAGACAACCGAATATCAATGCCGGTGATGATGACACGTCCTTTGAGCAGTTGTTTGAAAACGCTCTCACGGTAACCGAATCCGCAATGTGCGGCATCGAGTGTGCAGGTTCTTTGCGATTGTACATCGAATAGGTGTACTCGTTCGATCACTTGCGCTACTTCGCAACCGTATGCTCCGATGTTCTGCACCGGAGCTGCGCCGACTTTCCCGGGGATGAGCGACAAGTTTTCTATGCCCCACAAATCGCGGGATACGGCCCATGCAACCAAATTATCCCACTCGACACCAGCATCGATACGTACCGCCACTGTCGAGTTGTCCTCTTCGATGATGTTGATATTTTGTGATATGGGGGTTAATAATACGCCATCGTAGTCTTCGGTGAAAAGGATGTTGTTTCCGCCACTGAGTACCATCCAATGCTCCGGAATTCCCGATGCGAAAAACAGACGTAAATCTTCGATGGTTTCGAACTCAACGAGTCGCGTGGCACGTTGGGCTACCCGAAAACTGTTGCGGTTGCGTAGGTCGATATGATAAAATTCCCGAATCATGATGTGCAAAGTTAGAAATTATTTTCGTATCTTTGAAAGGAATTATGTAACCGAAAACAAATAGTCTTCGAAATAGTATGTTTACATCAAACGATTTGCGGCAGATTGCCGAACACGGTTTGACTCTTGAAGCCGTTGAACAACAAATTGAGAATTTTCGCCGAGGATTTTCTTCGCTTCCGGTTGTACGAGCCGCAGCCCCGAACGACGGCGTACAAATGTTAGATGCAGCAGCTGCCGATGCCGCCGTTGCTCGCTACGATGCGACGTCTGCGCGTACGGTGGTAAAATTTGTGCCGGCTTCGGGTGCAGCTACCCGTATGTTCAAAGAGTTGTTCGAGTTTGTCAACGACGACAAACGCGGAAAAGGGATCGATACGTTGCTCGACAATATCGAGAAATTTGCTTTCTGGCCCGAATTGAAAGCCGTACTTCCTAAGGATGCCGACGATAAAACCATCGTGCGAGCCATTGTCAAAGAGGGGCTCGGATATGGCAATAAGCCCAAAGGATTGGTTACATTCCATGCCTACCCCGAAGGTGCTCGCAAAGCGGTTGAAGAACACCTTGTCGAGGGAGCAGCCTATGCCGCGACAAACGGTGTGGCGCGGATTCATTTCACCGTGTCACCCGAGCATTTAGAGGGTTTTAAGAGCCTCCTTACCGAGAAAGTGCCCCTCTATGAGCAGCGTTTCGGTATTCGATACGATATTTCGTTCTCGACGCAGAAACCTTCGACCGATACCATTGCCGTCAATCCCGACAATACTCCGTTCCGACAGGATGACGGGCGGCTGTTGTTCCGCCCGGCGGGTCATGGTGCATTGATCGAAAATCTTTCGGAGATCGATGCCGATGTCGTCTTTATCAAAAATATCGATAATGTGACGACCGATGCGTTGCGTGGCGACACTATTCGTTATAAGAAAGTGTTGGCCGGTGTTTTACTCGACTTGCAAGAGCAGACTTTCGACCATCTGCGGAGATTGGATGCAGGTACTGCCGAGTTAGCGTCGGTTGCGGCTTTTGTCGAACAAAAACTCTGTGTCAAACTGCCGGCCGAATACGATGCCGCACTTCTTCGTGCGCTTCTCGATCGCCCGATTCGTGTTTGCGGCATGGTACGCAACGAAGGAGAGCCGGGGGGAGGTCCGTTCTGGGTGACTAATTCCGATGGTACAGAATCGTTGCAGATTGCCGAGTCGAGCCAGATAGCTCCTGCCGATCTGCCTCTGATGCAGGCTGCCACCCATTTCAATCCGGTGGATTTGGTGTGTGGTTTGCGACGAATGGATGGTACGCGATTCGATCTGCGCAATTTCACAGATCCGGCTACGGGATTCATCTCCTCAAAGTCGAGTGGTGGTCGCGAGTTGCGGGCACAAGAGCTGCCCGGACTTTGGAATGGCGCAATGGCGCGATGGAATACCGTGTTTATCGATGTTCCGATCTCAACCTTCTCGCCGGTAAAAGTGGTGCAGGATTTGTTGCGACCGCAACACCAATAAAAGCCCATCGAATAACAAGGCGATCTAACTCGTATGCAATCCAATGCGGAAAGTCGCTTATCTTAATAGCAATCGATGTCCATACCGAAAGAGTTTGGATATCGATTGTTTCTTATAGCTTTTTTTCTGTATTTTTGTGGCCGAATAGAATAAGCTTGTTATGCAACAACCTCTCAAAACACCCTCTGTATGGGTTTCGCTGATACCATTAGTCGTATTGACCTCGTTGCTCTATATTGTCATCCGTAATTTCGGTGGCGATGCGATCTGCGGGGGTAGCCAAATCGCATTGCTCTCGGCTGCATCGGTCTGCGTGATGCTCTCGATCGGCATTTATCGTTATCGCTGGGCAGTACTCGAAGAGGCTATTGTGGACAATATCCGTGCTTCGGCATCGGGAATCATTATCTTGTTGCTGATTGGAGCGATTGCCGGTACTTGGATGGTTAGCGGTGTGGTGCCTACGATGATCTGCTATGGGCTGAAAATTCTGCATCCGTCGTTCTTTTTGGTGGCATCGTGTGTGATCTGTGCTATCGTTTCGGTGATGACGGGTAGCTCGTGGACGACGATTGCTACGATTGGTGTTGCATTGATGGGAATCGGGCAGGCAATGGGTTTGCCCGATGGGTGGATAGCCGGTGCAATTATATCGGGAGCCTATTTTGGTGACAAGATTTCGCTGTTATCGGATACCACGGTATTGGCATCTTCAACGGTCGGAGTGCCGGTTTTTACGCATATACGATATATGCTTTATACCACAGTTCCGGCGTTTATTGTTGCGTTGGCTGTTTTTACGGGGGTGGGGTTGTGTTTGGATCATGGTGATGCAACCCATATAGACTCCTTTGTCAAGACTCTCGGTGCAACATTTCGGATTTCGCCGTGGCTGTTGCTTGTGCCATTTGCTACGGGTATTTTGATCGCACGTAAACTGCCGGCTATTGTGACACTATTTGCTGCAATGATCTTTGCTTGCGTGGCAATGCTTATTGCACAACCCGAATTGGTGGCACGGATTGCCGGTGTCGAGTCGCTCGATTTTATGTCGGGATGTCGCGGAGTGCTGATCAGTTGCTACGGCTCGACGGAAATTACAACGGGATCGCCACAACTCGATGAATTGGTTGCTACGCGTGGTATGGCTGGCATGCTCAATACGATTTGGTTGATCATCTGTGCCATGTGTTTCGGCGGCGTGATGACGGGTAGCGGTATGTTGCGTTCGTTGACCACTCTCTTTTTGCGTTTTGTGCGTCGTACCTTTTCGGCGGTGGCTTCGACAATGGGGGCAGCGTTTTTCTTCAACCTCTGTACGGCCGATCAATATATTTCGATCATTCTCACCGGTCGTTTGTTCAAAGATCTTTATCGCGAACGTGGGTTGGAAGAGCGATTGTTGAGCCGTTCGGTGGAGGACTCGGCAACGGTTACCTCGGTATTGATCCCTTGGAATTCGTGTGGTATGACGCAGGCGACCGTACTCGGGGTTTCGACTTTTGCCTATGCACCTTATTGCATCTTCAATATTGCCAGCCCATTGGTTTCGCTGATCGTGGCAGCCGTGGGATGGAGAATTGTTCAATTAAAGTCCCAAAATAATGACTAATACCGAACTTGTGATCTTCGACCTCGATGGAACATTGTTGGATACCATCGGTGATTTGGCCGTTGCCTGCAATGCCTCGCTGGCTTTAAGAGGATTGCCACAACACTCCTACGAGGAGTATCAGACGTTTGTCGGGAATGGTGTTATGCGTTTGGTGGAGCGAGCACTTCCCGAGCCGTTGCGCTCACCGGAGAATGTCGCATTGATGCGAGCCGATTTTGTGCAATATTATACCGCTCATATCGATACCTATACCAAACCTTATGAAGGAATTCCGGAATTGGTGGCAGAATTGGTACGGCGAGGAATCCGGATGGCGGTAGCATCGAATAAATTTCAGGTAGGTACCGAAAAACTTATCCGCAGTTTTTTCCCCGATGTACGGTTTGAGGCCGTGCTTGGCCAGCGACCCGATGTGCCACTGAAACCCGATCCCGCTATTGTCGAGGAGATTCTCGCAACTACGGGGGTGGCCAAAGAGCGGGTGCTTTATGTGGGTGACACGGGAATCGACATGCAAACGGCAAAAGCTGCCGGGGTGCGGTCGGTAGGTGTGACGTGGGGCTTTCGCAGCCGTGAGGAACTTGTCGAAAACGGTGCGATACATTTGGCTGATCGAGCCGAAGAGATTCTGACCTTGTTGTAATAAATGGGGCTATATGCGAATTTACACGATCTTGTTGCTCTTTTGCTTTTAACCTCCCCACACTCACGGCTGCGCCGTGTTTGTAATCTCTGCCCCATCCCCTAAATCCTCCACTGCAGGTGGACGGACGCAAGTCTCCTACTTGCTACGGAAGCAGTGTATTTTACACGATGGTGTAAAATCGTATATAATTGCCGAATAAATAATGATGCAAGAAGTATCGCTTCTTGCATCATTACTATAAACAGCCAAATCGACTATGTCAGACAAGCTTCTTCGTGTTTGCTTTTTTTCTCTGTCTGGCATTCACGGCATTTACGGTTGCATTGTGTTTGTTTTGTCGAGGGGGTAATATTTGTCACCAAGATCGAATTTGACAAATGTTTCGTAGTCGAATTTCCAATCCGGAAAAGCCAACTCCATTGCTACCTTATATATCTCGGCTCGCGAAGGAGCGTTGAATCGTTTGTCAGGAACATTTGATCGCATAATACTGGTTTTAGTGGGACGATACAAATTAGAGCATCCAAGAGCGCCTTTGTACACACCGATTTCTTCCTCTGCATAGCGAGGGTCGGCAATGAATTTTGCCCATTTAACCTTCTTGGGATCTGATTCCAAATCGAGATTGGCTCGATCCATGGTGCTCTTTTTGTATGTCTTTTTCAAACCTCCTCGGTTGTACTCATCAAGCAGACGACCAAAGGCATGTCCTCCAAACTCATGCCAAACTAATGGATTGAATAGTTTTGTATATGTGGGATTTATGCCTATTCGGATGTGACGTTTCTTTTCACCATCGCGAACAGTGTGGCTATACTCAACACCGCCCATTTGGGTGCAGTTTGCAACCATATGAACATATACAGTTCCTTCCTTGAATTGAAAACCTGCTTTTGTTACGCCTTTTTTACAGCTGTCAAAGACCTCTTGCTTTTTGAATGTCTGTGGTTGTCCCTTTGGTTTTTTCAACCAATAACCAAAACGAGAGTTTCGCGTATTATCGAAAAGAGCAATTCCTCGTTCAGGTGAGTAAGTGGAGATGATATAAACATTAAAGAGGTGCTTCAATTGGCTGAATGGCTTAATATCGAATATCGCATCGGCAGCTCGCTCCAACCAATACTCTGCCGTACCTCCAATGGCATACTCCGCCTTATCATAACCTTCACCTACTACATAGATGTTGATACCAGCACCTTCGGTTGCTTTGTGATAGAGTCGGCAATGGTTGTCGGGGTAGTGGCCTTTTGTCGGGTTCAAATCGACATCGCAATCAATAAAGAGCCGAAAATCGCTATACTCGCTCTGTTGAGGATAGCATCTGATGCTCTGTGACACGATCGGAACACGATAACGAGGAACATAAAGGGTGGTTTGCGTAAGCATATTGCGCTGTATGTTCACAGTACAATCTTCCGGCAGCCAAGCTAATGAACGAGGAACCTCGCCTGTGAGTTGATTTTTGTTTATCAATAGTTTTTGAAGTTGCGGAAAGGCATAAAATACATCGGGAAGATATCCCTGCAAGTTATTGTCGCTGAGCTTGATTTGTGAGACATAACCTTGCTCGTTGCATGTGATGCCTTCCCAACTGCTAATGCTTTGTGGGGAACCACCCCAACCGTTGTTGCGAGTCCACGACTTACCTTTTGTAGCCTTGTATAGTGCCATCAGCGCTCCCGCTTGGTTGGGTGTACGACTGATATTGATGGGTTTACCTTTGTGTGGTTTGGCTATTATATTGTCTTGCTGTATATCAATCGACTTGAATGGTTGGGTCTTGCTCATGTCGCAGTATAGCGTGATGCTATCACCACTCGAAAGCCAAATCTTGCAACTTTTTGAGTCGCTTTGTTCCACCTTTGTAGCGTAGGCAAAAGCTTTCAAACGCTTGTTGAGCAATTGTAATTCTTGTGGTGTCTGTGCCATAAGAACCACTGATTGATAGATGATACCGATGAGTAGCAAAAGTCGTTTCATGATAATAATCGCCAAAGTTAGATATTGATAAAAGCTAATGTTTCACTCCAAGCATCCAATCGAGTGCCTACAAACTACAAAAATATGAATTAATTCGGCAATATCCAAATGAGAATCGATTAATGTCAAAGATGGACCGGTAATTATAAATAATATGTAGTTGAGTTAAAGAAAAAAAACGTGTGTGAAAATGCTGAATTTTGCATGATTAAGATAATACATATTTCTTGACATCATCTAATGTGATTCGTTCCTCACTGAGGATGATCAGCCGTTCGACGACGTTGCGCAACTCGCGGATGTTTCCGGTCCAGCGACGCTGTTTTAGTGCAGTCATCGCCTCGTCATCAAAATTTTTAGCGGTCGAGCCGTACTCTTCGGAGATTTGTCGCACAAAATGCTCGATCAGCAGTGGGATATCCTCGGCGTGGTCGCGTAGTGCCGGGACGCGTACAACTACTACACCGATCCGATGATAGAGGTCTTCGCGAAAGTTGCCTCGATCGATCTCTTCACGCAGATTTTTATTCGTGGCGGCAATTACCCGCACATCGACATCGATATCTTTGTCGCTGCCTACGCGACAGATCTTGTGCTCTTGCAATGCGCGGAGAACTTTGGCTTGTGCTGCCAACGACATGTCGCCGATTTCATCCATGAAAAGAGTCCCTCCGTCAGCTTGTTCGAATTTCCCTTTTCGTTGTTTGATGGCCGAAGTAAAAGCCCCGCGCTCGTGCCCGAAAAGTTCGCTTTCAATCAGTTCCGAAGGGATGGCAGCACAATTGACCTCGACGAAAGGAGCTGTCGTGCGGTGGCTCTTGGCGTGCAACCAGCGGGCGACCAACTCTTTGCCTGTCCCATTCTCGCCGGTGATCAACACGCGGGCTTCGCAGGGAGCTATTTTGTCAATCAATTGTCGTACATGTTCGATTTGTGATGAAGTGCCAATGATCGGTTCGGTGTGAAATGTCGCGCTTTTTCGACGACGAGAAGGAGTGGTTGGCGTATTTGCAGATTCTTCAGGTGAGTCGATTGCTTTGTGGATGGATTGCAACAATCGATTCATGTCTATGGGTTTGGTCAGGTAGTCGCTGGCTCCGTTGCGCACGGCTTCTACCGCCGAGTCGATGGATCCGGCTGCTGCGAGTACGATGAACGGAATGCCGACATCAGGAAGTTTTTGTCCGGTTTCCGAAAGGATTAGGTCAAACGGAATTTTTTCGCACATCTTCGATGCCACTGCCTCATTTTCGGCGGTTTCAGTGGAGAAACCTTCGTATTCGAGACGTTCGCGCAAGGTGTTTCGCATGCTTTTTGATCGGTCCAGAATTAAAACCTTTGCCATAGTTTGTTTTTACTGAAAATTTACTACTTTTGTCAACTGAATTGGCTGTTTCGCAGTGTGAGTTTTCGTGTGTGTGATTTGCCCGAAACTGCTGTTACAGCACTATTTTTGTTTCAAAGGTAGCATATTCCGAGCGTCGAAACCAATTTCTTCAATTGTCGGGCGAACGTTTGGAAACCATTGAAAAACACCTTCATTTAATCCATCACTGCGGATCGATTGGCTTATCCGAATGTCGAAAAGCAGTATGTTGCATGAGTTTTTTGCAATATGAAAAAGAATTACAATTACACACGACGCAAATTGTTTCTTCCCGAATATGGGCGTCACATTCATGAAATGATTGATTCGCTGCAACAGATCGAGGATCGCCGCGAACGCAACCGACAGGCACGAGCCGTCATTGCTGTTATGGGTAACCTCAATCCGTTGTTGCGCGATACGGCCGATTTTACCCACAAACTTTGGGATCATCTCTTTATTATGTCTGATTTTCAACTCGATGTGGATTCGCCTTATCCTCGTCCTTCGCGTGAGGAATTAACCGTTAAGCCCAATCGTATTGCTTATACCCAGAGTAGGTTTACTTACAAACATTACGGGAAATATGTTGAACGAATGATTCAAACATTGGCCGAAAATTCCCAAACTGCGGAGAGTTCGCAGGCTGTTGATCGGTTGGCTCGATACATGCGTGCCAAAAGCTATGAGTATAATCAGGAGCATCCCAATAATGAGGTGATCGTAAAAGATATAAAGCAAATGTCCGGAGGAGCTATTCAAGTCGACGAGGGTGCTTTGAATAATCTCCGAAACGATTACAAACAGCACTTTGTGGCACGTTCGCAAAAGGGATCTCAACGTCAGCAGCAACGCCAGCAGAAGAATCGCGGACAACAACACGGACGTTCGTATGTGAAAAATAATGGTGCTTATCGCAATTCGTCGAAATAATCGATTGTTAATTTCGAGTATTTTGGTATATTTGTATTTTGAATAGATGAAATCATTGTCCATGAATAAACAAACACTTTTCGTTATTATCGTCGCAATGTTGATGTTGGGTGGTTGTCGTTCTTCCAAAGTAAACATCACCGGTCGTATTGTTGGCAGTGATGCTAAGCAGGTTTACCTCGAGAAGGTAACCCCCTTGAAGCAAACGATTATCGATTCTGCGATTCTTGATGCGGCGGGTTCTTACCGTTTCCGTTTGAAAGAGGGTGGCCGTACTCCATCGTTGTATAATTTGGTCTATAATGGGGAACGTATTCCGTTGTTGCTGTCAGGTGGTGATCGGATAGAGGTTAGTTCGGTGGGAAATTTGGCGCGAAATTATACGGTTAAGGGTTCTCATGAGTCAGAGTTGTTGCGTACGTTCTATCAGGCTTTTGTTATCGGAGCTCAGAATCTCGATGCGTTTTCGTCTCGATTTGCCGATAACTCGTTATCCGAAGAACAACGACGGAAATTAGTCAAAGAGTACACCTCCGAATATTATCGCATTCGTCGTGAGCAATTACGATTTATTATCGAAAACAAAGCCTCGTTGGCTGCTGTTTATGCGCTTTATCAGCGTCTTCCGGGGGATACCTATCTTTTCAACGGAGATAGCGATGTGGTCTATTTCCGCACGGTGGCTGATGCCTTGCGCGAGAGTTATCCCGACTCGCCTTATTTGCCTGCTTTACAGGCTGAAATTGCGCGGATGGATGCTCGCATTAACCTTAAATCTCAGATTTCGGAGAGTGGATTTCCCGATTTGAATATCTCCGACATCTATGGGAAAAATATTCGGTTGTCGTCGCTTGCTGGCAAAGTCGTTTTGGTGGATTTTTGGTCGGCTCAATTGGGAAACAGCAATGCGCTTAATGCCGAATTGAAAGAGATTTACCGCAAATATACTGATGCAGCCGTGCCATTCGAAGTATATCAAGTAGCTATCGATACCTCCAAACCGTTGTGGATTACTACCGTACAAGAACAACAGTTGCCATGGATTTCGGTTTGCGACTTGCGTGGTCAGGCCTCTCCGGCATTGGGATTGTACAACGTGCGGAAACTGCCTGCCAACTTTTTGATCGATAAAAACGGAGATATCGTAGCCAAAAATCTTTACGGCAAAAGTTTGGACGATAAACTCAAAGAACTGACTCGCTAAATGATCTATTTTGCATCCGACATTCATTTGGGGGGTGGCGATGAATATGTTTCCCGTGCCAAAGAGCAGCGTTTTGTGACATGGCTTGATCGGATGGCTGTGGATGCTGAGGCTATATTCCTGTTAGGTGATATTTTTGATTTTTGGTTTGAATATCAGGGTGTTGTCCCCAAAGGATTTGTGCGAACACTGGGCAAGTTGGCCGAATTGACCGATCGGGGAATCCGTGTGGTTTTCCTTGCGGGGAATCATGATATGTGGGTCGGCGATTATCTTTTACGCGAGTGTGGTGTTGAGGTTTATACTGCGCCACAAGTCATGTTGCTCAATGGTCGGCAGGTATTTATGGCACACGGTGATGCGATGGGAGTATCGGGAGAGCCTCGAGTGCTTAATCGGATTTTTCGTTCGCGATCGTTGCGTTGGTTCTTTTCGTGGTTTATACATCCCGACTGGGCCATGCGATTCGGACATTGGTGGAGCGGCAAGTCGCGGAAATCTCACGATAACGAATCTTTCGACGAATCAATCACCGATCCGTTAGTCGCTTATGCGCGTGAGTATGCCCGCAACAACACGGTCGATCACTTTGTTTTTGGCCATATGCATTTCCCGCGTGATTTTCGTGAAGAAGGGTTGCATTCCATCCATTTGGGATGCTGGGATAAAATCCCCACTTACGCCGAACTCGACCATGTCGGCAATATGACACTTAAAACGTTTGAATCATGAAACAATACCTCGAATTATTACGTCGCATCAAAAATGAGGGTATCGTACGCGGAGATCGCACCGGCACAGGTACGAAAAGTGTTTTTGGACATCAGATGCGTTTTGATCTCCAAGAGGGATTTCCTTTGTTGACTACCAAAAAGGTTTTTTTGAAGGGAGTGATTCACGAATTGTTGTGGTTCTTGCAGGGAGATACCAACATCAAATATTTGGTGGAGCATGACGTGCATATTTGGGATAACGATGCTTATCGCTATTATAACGAACTTTGTATCCGTCATGGTGTGTTGCCTGTGGAACGTGAGGCCTTTTTGGCTGCCGCTGGATTGGAGTCGCCTATCGCGGGATATCGTTTCGGCGATTTGAATCATGTTTATGGTTATCAGTGGCGATCGTGGCCACGTTCTGATGGCGGTATTGTGGATCAGATTGCCCAAGCGGTGGAGTTGATACGCCACAATCCTGAATCTCGCCGTATCATCGTTTCCGCTTGGAATGTTGCAGAGGTTGAGGATATGGCGCTACCTCCCTGTCATGTGCTGTTCCAGTTTTATGTAGCCGAAGGTCGTCTTTCGTGCCAACTTTATCAACGTAGTGCAGATACGTTCTTGGGTGTACCATTCAATATTGCTTCCTATGCGTTGCTGACACTGATGATAGCGCAGGTGTGTGGCCTGCAAGCCGGTGAATTTATTCATACGCTCGGTGATACACATCTCTATTTGAATCACATGGAGCAGGTTGATGAGCAACTAACTCGGGAGCCTCGTAAATTGCCTGTTATGCGGTTGAATCCGGCGGTACAATCGATTTTTGATTTCCGCTACGATGATTTTACGCTTGAAGGTTACGACCCTTGGCCTACGATCAAAGCTCCGATGTCGTTTTGATATCATGTCGAATCAAAACGATTTTTGACCAAACTTGAAAATCCGACCGAAATGAAAAAAATAGTTTTTCTTTTGTTGCTCATTCCATGTGTGATTTTTGCACAACCACGCATAGAACAGACTTTGGAAAAAGGATGGAAATTTACTCGCGAGGATCATCCGACATTTGCTGAGACCAACTACAACGATGCAGCATGGCAATCGGTTACCATCCCGCATGATTGGGCTATCTACGGACCTTTCAGCATACTGAATGATAAGCAACATACGGCTATCACCCAAGATGGTCAAAAAGAGGCAATGGAGCATGCCGGTCGTACCGGTGGTCTGCCATTTGTCGGAACCGGTTGGTACCGACTTATGTTGGAACTGCCCGAGATCGGATCCGATGAGCGTTATACGTTGTTGTTCGATGGAGCTATGAGTCATGCACGAGTTTACATCAATGGTCGTGAGGCCTACCATTGGCCATATGGTTATAATGCGTTTTATTTTGATGCTACGCCATATCTGCATGCCGGAAAAAATATTTTGGCTGTGCGTTTAGAAAATCTGCCTGAAAGTTCTCGTTGGTATCCGGGTGCCGGCTTGTATCGCAATGTGCACTTGATTCGCACTCGTACAGCCCATATTCCGGTATGGGGCACGCAAATCGTAACCACAGAGGCGACCTCCCGTTATGCGAAATTGTGGCAACGGACAAAATTGACACTCCCCGAAGGACGAACGCCTGCCGATTATACGATTCATACCGAGTTGCATGATGCTGCGGGGCGAGTTGTAGCCTCGGATCGGACACGCGGTTCGAAGTTCGATCATTCGGGGATTGAACAGCGGTTTATGATTACAGAGCCTAAATTGTGGACCCCCGAAACACCATCGCTTTATACCTCGGTGACAAGAGTTTATTCCGGAACCCAACTTTGCGATGAATATACGACATCGTTCGGGGTGCGCACTATTGAGGTGCGTCCCGATGTCGGATTCCTGCTGAATGGTGAGCGTGTTGTTTTTCGCGGTGTTTGCAACCACCACGATCTCGGTCCGTTGGGGGGTATTGCCAACGAGGCGGGAATTCGTCGTCAAATACGGTTGCTTAAAGATATGGGTTGCAATGCAATTCGCACTTCGCATAACATGCCGGCTCCGGAATTGGTTCGCGCCTGTGACGAAATGGGTATGATGCTCATGGCCGAGTCGTTTGACGAATGGGCGACAGCCAAAGTCGATAACGGTTATCATCGTTATTTCGATAAGTGGGTTGAGCGTGATTTGGTCAACTTGCTGCATCATTTCCGCAACAATCCCAGTGTGGTGATGTGGTGTATCGGTAATGAAGTCCCCGATCAGTGGAAAAACGAACAAGGAGCGAAGTTGTCGCTCTATTTGCAAAATATTTGTCATCGCGAAGACCCAACACGCCCTGTTACGCAGGGTATGGATGCGCCTGATGCTGTTGTCAGCAACAATATGGCTGCCGTGATGGATGTCCCGGGTTTCAACTATCGCCCACATAAATATCGCGAGAGTTATGCAAAATTGCCGCAGCGTATGATTCTCGGTAGCGAAACTGCTTCGACAATCAGTTCGCGTGGCGTATATAAATTTCCGGTAGTGCGACGGTCGATGTATCGCTATGATGATCATCAGGCCTCCTCATACGATGTCGAACATTGCGCATGGTCGAATCTTCCCGAAGATGACTTTATCCAACACGAGGATCTGCCCTACGGTATGGGTGAGTTTGTTTGGACCGGATTCGACTACCTCGGAGAGCCTACGCCCTATTACTCCGATTGGCCGAGCCATTCTTCGCTCTTTGGTATTCTCGACTTGGCAGGTCTTCCGAAAGATCGCTATTACCTCTATCGCAGTCATTGGAATAAATCTGCCGAGACATTACATATCCTTCCGCATTGGAATTGGAAAGGGCGCGAAGGCGAGGTGACCCCCATATTCGTCTATACCAACTATCCTTCGGCAGAGCTCTTCATCAATGGCAAGAGTCAGGGTCGTCGTACAAAGGACCTCTCTGTTACACGTGATAACAGCGGTGATTCGCTCTCGCTTGCCACGTTCAAACGCCAACGTCGCTATCGCTTAATGTGGATGGATACGCGCTACGAGGCTGGAACGGTGAAAGTTGTAGCATACGATGCAACCGGAAAAGCTGTTGCCGAGAAAGAGATACATACGGCCGGAAAACCTTATCGTATTGTATTAGAGCCAGACCGAACAACCCTTGTGGCCAATGGCAAAGATCTCTCGTTCGTAACGGTGAAAGTGGTTGATAAGGCAGGAAACTTCTGCCCGACAGCAACCTCTGAAATCGCTTTTCGTGTAACGGGAGTCGGCAGTTATCGAGCCGGAGCCAGCGGAGATCCTACTTCGTTAGAGTCTTTCCAAACTCCTCGTATGAAACTTTTTTCGGGAATGATGACCGCCATCATTTCCTCCTCCGAAACAGCTGGTATTATCAAGGTCGAGGCTACCTCTGCCGGATTGAAACCTGCTCGTCTGCAATTAGAAAGTAAACCTGTGAAAAAATGATCAGTATTATTGTGGCCGTAGCCGAGAATGGTGTTATCGGCGATCAGAATGCGTTGTTGTGGCATATCTCGGAAGATCTGCGCCGTTTCAAAACCTTGACCTCTGGTCATCCGGTTATCATGGGTCGTAAAACGTTTGAGTCGCTCGGACGCCCGTTGCCCAATCGTCGTAATATTGTCATTACTCGTCAACAACTTGAAATTGCAGGCTGCGATGTTGTTCATTCGTTGGCCGAAGCATTGGCATTGTGTGTGCAAGAGGAGGAGGTCTTCATCATAGGAGGAGCTCAAATCTATGCCGAGGCTCTGCCTTTGGCCGATTGTTTCTACCTTACACGTGTCGAACATGCTTATACGGGAGATACAAGTTTTCCGCAGTGGGATGAATCGGAATGGCAATTGATCGGCTCGGAATCGTTCCCTTGTGGCGAAAAATACCCCTACCCCTTTACCTTCGAAACCTATCGTAGGCGTTGAGTTATTTGGTGGTTTCCGATAATATCTCGAAATATCGCTCCAACAATCGCGGAATGGCATATTGTTCCAATTTTGCGATCGGGCAGGCATATGAAACGGCTAATTCGGTAAGTTTGGGAACTTCGATTTGCCAAACTACGGCATGAATGCGTTGGTGCGAGAGTTGATGTCGTGGCAATGAAATACGCTGTCGAAGATGCCAATCCGTTCCAATCCATTTTTGGAAATCTGCGGAGGTGCATAGGTCTTTGATCTCGACGTCTGCCGATGACATTTCGAGTAGTGGAAATTCGTAAAGTCCCTGCCAGATATCGCCGGCAATGCGCCGACATAGCACAGTGTGTTCCTTGCAGAGGATGTGTAAATAATGAAACCAACGATCGCGAACAGATACTTTGCCGCGTTTGACAGGCCGTTGTGTAATCATACCTGCTGCAAGAGCCAAGCAGTGTTGCGAAAATGGACACTCCTCGCAATGAGGATGAAGCGGAGTACAAACCAAAGCTCCGAAATCCATGATTGCTTGGTTGTAAGAGCCGGCATTTGCCGGATCGAGTAACGATTGCGCCAATTCGGCAAATTGACGTTTGCCCGAAGTCGTGTCGATTGGGGTGTCGATATCGAATAAGCGGGCGAGTACCCGATAGACATTGCCATCGACTGCGGCATACGGAAGTCCGAAAGCCGCCGAACAAATTGCAGCAGCTGTATAGTCACCAACTCCCGTCAGCGAGCGAACCTCCTCAAAGGTCTTTGGAAACCGACCGCCAAATCGTGCTACGATCTCTTGTGCCGCTTTGTGTAGATGACGGGCACGGCTGTAATAACCCAACCCTTGCCACAATTTCAATACCTCGTCTTCAGAGGCTACGGCAAGCGATGTCACATCCGTAAATCGTTCTATAAAGCGATGATAATAAGCTGTGCCTTGCGCAACACGGGTCTGTTGGAGAATTATCTCCGAGAGCCAGATGCGGTAAGGATCGTGTGTATGTCTCCACGACAGGTCGCGACCTTCACGGGCATACCATGCAAGCAATATTTGGGCGAAATCCTCCATCCGAACGATCTATTTTCTGCAAAGATACGATTTCTGCCGAAGTTGTCAATTTCTTTTACGGTATTCGCATTATCGATCTTGCTGGGATGCTCCTGCAAGGATCTTTTCCAGATCAAAGGGCAACGGTCGTGGAGCCAAAGCTCCTCCGAAACGATGGATGACCAAACAACGTTCGGTATTGGGTATGCGGTGTGAGGCTCGTTCGGCTAAATCGCTGCTCGATAGCTTGCTGGCCGAAGTGTCGCATTGCGAAGTGACGATAACGAACGAATTGTTGTCGAGGTATAAGATACGGTCGGCGAAGAGGTAACGGATGCGTTGACGTGTTTTTCGAGGCTTTATTGAGCCGTTGGCATCATCCAACGCAATACTTAAAACAATTTGCAGGTTGGATAAGTCGATCGTGCGTTTCCGGCCTAAAATAGGGACAATGTGACGTACATAATAATCTTGTTGCTCGATGGCGAGAAGGATATTGTTTGATTGGCACATGGCGTACATCATTTAGTGTTTTTATTCATTAAGAGCTCGCCGTGCGTCAATCGAGTCGCTCAATTTATTCGGGATGTCAAAAAACTCCTAACACCGAATTGCTTTTTGGGAGTTTTGATACTATATGAAACTACTGGAATATTGTGTGTTGCATATTAAAAAAACGGATGTGGACTTTGCGCATATTCCGCATGGGCTCTGGAAAACCACTGAAGATATAGCACAAAAGCCCACGCCCGTAGAGCATGGTGATATAATGCCGCATTTCAAGGCGTGGGGACACGACCCATCGGGCATTTTGTGCTTCGCCCTTCAAAAAAGGTTCCAGACTTTATGCGGAGGCGAAGTCGCATATCCGACTATTTGACGGATCGCAAAGCAAAGATAGTAAAATATTTTTGCCTTACCATGCTGTAAATGAATAAAAACAAAAATTGGGCCATATCATTTATAAATACACCTTTTTTTACAATGGTAATGATAGTCTAAAATTACTGCTTGTTTTAGCAGATTGTAATATAATTACGATATAAATACGAAAACAAGAGAGACTCTTACCATTGTCCTGATTATCGATCAGCGTCATGGTAAGAGTCTCGCTCGCCCTTTGGGGCTTGATTAAAACGAACGCATTCGGCGTTATTTGCTTATCGGATAATATCCATCTATTGTGGTAAAACTCCAATGTGAATCGATATAGGCATTCTCGGATCCGCTGGGGACATAGAGTGTTCCGATTTGAGCGTTAGCAAAGCCACTTGCCTCGTATGAGAATACCGGAGGAGTTACCGCTCCGAGTTTTATCGAGGTCAGTTGGCAACCGTAGAATGTAAGATTGCTTATTGTGTTGAGCTGGGTGCAATGGGTTGCGTCGAATGTTTTGAGCGACGTACATTCTGCGAATGCACCGCTGGCACTTCCCTCGTTATACCATTCGTCGCCCTTTATGGTTGTCAGTTTCGAGTTCTCTGCAAATTGAACACTCTCCAAGGCCGTACAACCGGCAAAACCCGAATCGATGGTCGTCACGCTGGCCGGAATGGTTACGGTCGATAATGCCGTACAATTCTGGAAAACACCGTGCCCGATGCTGTCCAATGCACCAGTTTGTGCAAATTCGATCTCTTTGAGTGAGGAACAATCTTGGAATGCATATTCTCGCAGACTTTTGAGCGAGGCCGGCAAGCTAACTTTCTCCAATGCCGTCAACTGTTGGAATCCCCCGTCGATCACCTCCAATTGACTGTCGCTCGGGAATTCGAGTGTGGTTAATTGCGGGCAACCTCGGAAAGCGTCCTCAATATATTTGATTGTAGAAGGGAGGGTAACCGATTGCAAATTGGGGCAGTTAAAAAATGAATTCGGCAACGAATCTATTTGAGCATTCTCAAAAGAGACGGTTGTAAGATTTTTGCAATTGCCGAAATTGGCAGGTTTGATGGAGATAATGGTATTGTTCGAATGAAAACTTGCGGTTTTCAGGTTGTCGCACATGTTTATAGCTCCCTCCGAGATTTCGCGGATTCGGCCGATAAACATGCTAAATATCATGTAAGTATCTGTTAGGGTTGTGGTGGGGGACATAAATACCAAAGATACCGTACCGTTTTCTCGGCGCAACAATATGCGTCCGTTTTCAATGCCGGCAACATAATAATAGGGATTGCCGCTTGCTACATCGATATCTTTCAGTGAGGTACAACCTGTAAAGGCCATTCCTTCGATGGATTTTACCGAGGCAGGAATTGTAAATTCTGTAAGATTGGAGTTTGCCATAAAAGCACCATATTCTATGGTTTCCAATTGGCTGCCGGTTTCGAATGTCACCGAAGTTAAACCAACGGCATCAGTATTTAGAACAAGACTAAATGCACTATTGCCTATTTTGGTTACGGTATTGGGAATGGTGATAGCCCTGAGACAACCACCTATGTTGCTAAAAGAAGCTTCTCCGATCTCGGTAATAGGATTCTCGAAATAGAAAGTTACGTTGTAAGTGCCGGCCTCTTTGTAGATATGGCCGGATTCTGTTCCCTCGTTACCATCGCCATAGTCAATCAGTAGTAGTGGGTTATCTATTCCCGTAATCCCCTTGCTGCTATTAAATAAGAAAGCTTTATTATTAACAGAGGGATTCGGAGAAGAAAGGGTAGTATATGTCGCTTCGAGTTTATATTGCGAACGACGTGATACGGTCAACGGGAAGTAGCCGGATGCAATTTCAGTATTGTTGCTTGTGATAAAGAGCATAGCATTGACCGCAGCATTGCCGGCAAAGAAGTTTGCCGAGAGATTCTCTCCCGAAACCTTGACCGTGATTGTGCCATTGGTTTCGTCGGCTTCGCAAGCCAAAATGGGCATATCCACAAAATCGACAGCACGCGAGATGGTGTTTACGGCTTTCATGGAGAGTGCCTTATCCCACTCGGTAGCAAGTTTCGTAACCGCGCTTTTGGGAAGTACCACAAAGTCGATCTCGGCATAGCTGCCCTCGGCAGTACCGAAGTAGTAAACCGTAGCTTTGCCGTCGGAATATTTGGGAATGAAACTTACCGATTGCAGGTAGCTCGATGCCATCGGAATGGTAATTGTCGTGCCGTCGTTGAGTGTGAAATAGACGTTGTTTTCGTCTTGCGTGATATCCTTGAATGTCGGGTCGCCCTGTTCTCCCTTTTCTCCTTTCTCACCCGTAGCCTTGCCGAGTTGTGTCCACGAGTTTCCGTTGTCGTAGGAGATCATCCAATAGTCGTTCTCGATTTTGAGTTGTGGGGTGATACCATCCTTGCCGTTTTCGCCATTAGTACCGTTTGTTCCATTGGTGCCGTTTTGTCCGTTTTCGCCATCTTTCCCATCTTTGCCCTCGGCCTTGATTTTGTTGCCATTCTCGTCGAGCAACCACTCGCCGTTGACGGTCCAATAATAGATGTTGTCG
>SUZX01000014.1 GCA_015059735.1 Rikenellaceae bacterium
GTTGCAGCATTCAAATCAGACGAATGGAAAACAGATAGCGATGGTTATCTGACCTACATATATAAGAGGATATTTTAACTTCGTAGTCTACGACTTTTAGTTATACTTTAGAGTACACTATATTAAGGGGTATATGGATAAGAAGTAATTCTTTGTAATGCTTTCTTATATGCAAGGCTTTCTCTTTGGGGAAGGCCTTCTTTTTGCCCCTTAATATAATGGTGATGCCACAATCTTTATATTCCCCCAAAACCCCCTTTACAGAAAGGGGTTTTTGTTATGATAGTACAAAGATTCTGTATGTTAGCCACCCACGTGCCCTCTCCTGTGTGTGGGGGGGGGAGGACTTGTCGCTTCGCTCTGTTAAAATTCTACCTTAGAGGATACTACATAAAGGTTACATGGAGTTGCGCCCGTTGGATATGAAACCGATATGTGATAAGAAGGATGGCAGAAAAAATACCATTTTCTTTTTTGCACGCTTCATTTATCCTAAATGAAAAGGGTTATACGGGAATAATTGCTATCTTTGTGCAATTAAATCTAGAAACCAATTTTATTTAATCGTTTATAGTATGAAGAAACTATTGTTTTTGTTCTGTGCTCTTGTAGCCATTGAATCGACGATGGCACAGAAAACTGCCGAAATTCAAATTTTGGGACATCGTGGTGGTCGATTCGAGGTGGATGAAAATACGTTAGCTGGTTTCAAAGATGCGTATAGCAAGGGCGTGCGTGCTTTTGAAACCGATATCCGAATGACTGCCGATGGAGAGTTGGTAATCATGCACGATGCTTCGTTGAAACGCATCGCTAATGTCGATTTGGTCGTTGAGGAGAGCTCTCGTAAAGAGTTGAAGAAACTGAAAACGAAGAAAGGAAATCCGATCCTGTTTGCCGATGAGTTGGCAGATTTTTTCCGAAAGAGTGAGGTGACCTATATCGAATGGGAGATGAAGACGAAGAACTATCCCGAAGAGAAACTTGCCACCTACTGCAAGAAACTCTATAAGTTAGTCATGAAACAAAAGCCGGCCAATGCTGCTTATATCTTCTCATCTTTCGATACCCGAGTTATCAAAGTGATGAAAGAACTTCATCCCGATGCCGAATGTATGATGATTACTTCCAAGCCGATGAGCAAGGCTGTACGTAATGCGGCAAAAGAACTTGGCGTAAGACGCATTGCCTGCTCGGTAAAGACATCGTCACATCGTAATATCGCACAGGCCAAGAAGGAAGGTTTTATTATTAACTTGTGGCCGGGTGGTTCGATCGAACAATTTATGCTTGCATTGGCATTAGGTGCCGATATCGCTTGCTTGGATTGTCCGGTCGAAGTTATCGAGTTTATCAAAGAGAAACTTCCGTGGGTCACCCCTTCCAAAGATCTGCGTTGAGTTTTTGTATCTTATATCTCCTCCTCGGAGCAAATCGGGGAATACCTCTTTTAGTCTGAATAAAGTTTCGAGTGTTAGAGGTGATCTTGGCGCAACAAATCTAATCGTTGTAGAGAAAATAGAAAGTTAAAGACTGAAATAAGATCAATAGGAGGGTATTATGGAAATGTTTCTGTAATACCCTTTGTTTGTGAGGTTAAATTTTGTCGTCAAAATTTGTAAATCCGAAAAATTAGCGTACCTTTGTAACCACAATTGGGGGATTAGCTCAGCTGGCTAGAGCGCTTGCATGGCATGCAAGAGGTCACGAGTTCGAATCTCGTATTCTCCACAACAGAGAGGTAACTTGCAAAAGGTTACCTCTCTTGGTTTTAGGCAGTAGATTGATCTTCTTGTGTTGATATAAAATCGGGAGTTTGGAATATCCAAACTCCCGATGCGATAATACATTTGTGGTGAGGACTATTTCACCTCCCAAGTAGCACCCGAACGCAACAGGTCGTCCACGCAACTGATCTTGCTGTTTGCTTTAACCTCTTCGACTTGTTGCTCAACCGAGGTGTCGTAAACTGCCGGATCCTCTACGGCACGAATAATACCCATAGCAACGGGATACTCCGGATATTTCATAGCCGCAAGCATTACATGTAATGTAGTGTCTTTTTCGTGTGCGTCGTGAGTCAGGATGTCGTCTAATGTGTAACCATCTTCACCGACAGTCACCACTTTCAGTTTCATATTCTCGAAGACAAGACCTTTCTCTTTGTTGGCACCGAAGAGCATCTTTTCGCCGTGACGCAATGTGATGGTATTCTCGGCACGAGTTGCCTTGTCAGCAGCAAATGCAGCGTGTGTTTTGTCGTTGAAGATTACGCAGTTCTGCATGATCTCCACAACCGACATACCTTTGTGCTGAGCTGCTGCCACGAAACACTCTTTCGAAAGTTGTACTTCCATGTCAATCGAGCGGGCAAAGAAAGTGCCTTTGGCACCGATGACCAACTCTCCCGGGTTGAACGGCTTTTCAACCGTACCATAGGGTGAAGTTTTGGTAATCTTACCAAGTTTCGAAGTAGGAGAATATTGTCCTTTCGTCAGACCGTAGATCTCGTTGTTGAATAATACCAAATTGAGATCGACATTACGACGAATGGCGTGGATGAAGTGGTTACCACCAATGGCCAACGAGTCACCATCGCCGGTTGTTACCCATACATTTAGGCGTGGATTAGCCACCTTAACACCTGTTGCCACAGCATTGGCACGTCCGTGTACGGAGTGGAATCCAAAGGTCTTCATGTAATAGATAAAACGCGAAGAACAGCCAATACCCGATACAAAGGTAAACATATTGTGAGGCGTGTCTGTCTGATCGGCGATTTCGGGCAATGCGCGTTGCACAGCGTTCAAAATGGCGTGGTCGCCACATCCGGGACACCAGCGTACCTCTTGGTCGCTTTTGAAATCTGCGGGAGTATATTTGTATTCAGCCATGACTTTACTCTGCTAATAAGGTTTCGAACTTCTCTTTCAACTCGACAACCGTGAAAGGTTGACCTTCGCATTTGTTGTACTGCTCGTAGTGGAATTCTTGGAAATTCTGACGCAGGTAGTTTGCAAACTGTCCTTCGTTCAACTCGCAAACCACAATGCGGCGGAACTTCGAGAAGATCTCGCGTACACCACGCGGCAGCGGATTGATATAATTGAAGTGGCAAAGCGAAACACTCTTGCCCTCATTGCGCATCTCATCGACAGCGTTTTGCAGGTGTCCGCGCGTACCTCCCCAACCGACAACAAGCAGGTCGCCTTCTGCATCGCCCCAAACAGCTTGTTCGGGAATGTAATCAGCGATCTTAGCCACCTTTGCTGCACGGGTATCCACCATCTTTTGGTGGTTGGCAGGATCGTGCGAAATAGAACCCTTCACTGCATCTTTCTCCAAACCGCCTACACGGTGCTCCAATCCAACTTTTCCGGGGAATGCCCAGCCGCGAGCCAGTTTCTCGTTACGTACATAGGGCATGAAACCGCCTTCGGGAGCTTCGTTGACGATCGGTGGAACGATTGTGGGGTAGTCGGACATCGAAGGAATACGCCAAGGCTCTGAACCATTGGCAATAAAACCGTCGGTCAGTAATACCACAGGAGTCATATGCTCCATAGCAATACGGCCGGCTTCGAATGCGTAGTGGAAACAATCACTTGGCGACGACGCTGCTACCACTGCTACCGGACATTCGCCATTGCGGCCATAGAGAGCCTGTTGCAGGTCGCTCTGTTCGGTTTTGGTCGGAAGACCCGTCGAAGGCCCGCCACGCTGTACATCGACAACCACCAACGGCAACTCGATCATTACAGCCAATCCCAAAGCCTCGCTTTTGAGCGAAAGACCCGGACCCGAAGTACTCGTAACGGCAAAATTACCGGCAAAAGCAGCTCCGATGGCAGTACAAATACCGGCGATCTCGTCTTCGGCCTGTACGGTTTTTACTCCGAGATCTTTGCGTTTGGCCAACTCTTCAAGAATTACCGTAGCGGGAGTAATGGGGTACGAACCGCAGAAGAGTGGCAGATTGGCCTTCTCGGCAGCGGCGCACAAACCCCAAGCCGTTGCTACGTTACCCGAAATCGAACGATATGTGCCTTTTTCGAGTGTTGCGGGAGCTACGGTATAGGTGTTGGCAAATTGGTGTGTATTGGCGGCATAGTCGTATCCGGCTTTGAGTGCCAATTTGTTGGCCTCGGCAACAACCGGATTCTTTTTACCGAATTTGGTTTCGATATATTTCAATGCGTGCTCCTCGGAACGATCGAACATCCAAAAACAGATACCCAATGCAAACATATTTTTGCATTTGACAATCGATTTGTTGTCCAAACCGGTCTCTTTGAGTGCCTCGCGAGTCATCGAAGTAATGTCGGGAACGACCATGTTGTACTCATCGAGTTTCAATTCCGCAATGGGATCAAGGGTAGCAAATCCGGCTTTTTTAAGGTGTTCCTCGCTAACAGAATCGCCGTCGAGGATTACCGTAGCTCCGGGTTTTAGCCATTTGCGGTTAGCTTTGAGTGCGGCGGGGTTCATGGCCACCAGCACATCACAATAGTCGCCGGGATTCAATTCGCGGTGGTCGCCAAAGTGTACTTGAAATCCCGATACGCCCGCAACAGTTCCTTGCGGGGCACGAATTTCGGCAGGGTAGTCGGGGAACGTCGAGATGCCGTTACCCATCAATGCTGCCGTGTCGGAGAAAAGTGTGCCTGTAAGCTGCATGCCATCGCCGGAGTCGCCTGAAAAGCGGATCACCACATCTTGCACTTCCTGCACAGATTTTTTTTCCATGATGGTTGGGTTATTAGTTAGTGTTTAACGTGTAAACATATATCTCTTATCTGCCTAAAATATCGACTTTTGTAAAGGTCTTTCCAATAAAAATAGACCCATAAAAGATTATATGTCTTTCATAACATTGCAAATATAGTTATTTATAACAAAAATATTCTTCTAATCGCTATTTTTTTTTTAGATTTTGAAAAATGATGGCATGTTGATCTCAGATGTTCGGGATTCTTATCGGATGGTGTGTGATGAGTTACCGAAAAAAACGTACATGTTGGAGTGATCGCCTACCGGACTGTTTGGTTTCGTGTTCAATAATTCCCGTGACAACATCGGCGGCATCATGCCAACGATTGGTTCGAAAGTTTCGGCGATATGTGGTAAGGTGAGTATATAGTTCTGGCCAACGCTGTTGCCAGCCGCGAGGAAATCGGATTCGGTGTAATACGGTTGATGAGTTTGAGAGAATTCGAGCTTCTTTGTTGCCACTTTGATGAAACCACTCGATTCGTACATCGGGAGCACGGTTTTGTACGGCTCGGGCAAATCCGCGTCCCCCATTGTTGCTCTCGATGAATGCAAGCCGTGTGTCGGAACGGATGAGCATCTCGGCAACTTGTGACTCGGTATATTCCATCGATTCTTGCGAATAGACGGCATCAGTAATATAAATCGTTCCATTGTTGTCTGTTAGGTAGGAGAGCGAGCATAGATAATCATCACCAGTGTCAGCTGTGTCGGTATAGTTGGCACGGCGGGTAATATCGGTGGGCAATGTGTCGTATTCGGTGAAATTGTTACCATAGAGTAATCCTTCGTGTGATGAGGGATGACCTTGATACATTGCTTCGAATTGCAGAGGATCGAGACGGCGTTTGGCGTTCAGTAGCGCAATTCCATGTTGTTGTTCCCAAAGTGCTTCTCCTGAGGAGCGGGGATCTATTTCTGTGGCGGGCGAGGTCTTAATCGCTTCGAAATTGAGCCGTAACCATGTGTCGGCCGATAATGTGTCTAGTTGCGACCATGTGTGCAAATCCACGATCGTCTCACGATCGGCAAGCATACCGATCAAATCCTCTTCGTGCCACCGCGTAAATACCAACAACTCCCGCGAACTATTGTGCATGCGGGTACGAACTACCGAGGTGTACCACTCCCAGCAATTCTCTCGGACGACAGGAGAATTTGCTTCAAGTGCATCTTTGTAGAGGTCGTCGAGAATGAAACAATCGACACGATTGCCTGTCAAAGAGCCTTCGCGTCCGACAGAGAGCAGACCGCCGCGATGGTCGATAATCTCCACTTCATCGGTTGTACGAATATAGCCTTGTGGTTTGGAGCCTTGTTTGATGGTTGTTGCAGGGAAGCATGTGGCATATTCGCGCGAGTCGATGATGCGCTGTATGCGACGGTTGAAACGCGAAGCTAACGATCCCGAATAGGAGGCAATCGCTATACGACAGTCGGGATCGATGCCAAGTAGATAGGCTGGTAGCAGGGTCGTGGCTCCGAGACTCTTGCCGTGTTGGGGAGGCATCGAGATCATCAGTCGTCGTACTCGGCCAACTGCGAATGCTTCGAGTAGGCGATAATAGGTGTGATGAAAGGTTTGCAGTTCGAGAAATGGATATATCTCGGTGGCGAAATCGGTGAATGAGAGCATGAAATTTGTGTTTTAATTTAGGATGTTTTTTTGAGCAATGCATATTGTGGATTGCGATGGAAAACAACAAGAACCGCCCATGGCGGCTCTGTCGTACGATCCCGTTGCACGGCACTGCGAAGGGTGGGATCGCATGTTACATTCCGCAAATTGTGCCGAATCTGAGATGGGTTGAGGGCGGAACGTGGAAACAGTCGGTCGGAAGTCGAGTATCCCAAATCGGTTTAGATGTGTTTCCGGAGTGTAGTAAACGAGAAATCGTTAAGTTGCTCGGTATCGTCGATCGTGGTGTGAAATTCCCACCATACAGGAATCAAGTCAGTGATGATCTCTTTTTCGCCATCCGGCATGGAGAGGTGTTGGCGATAGACAATTACCGAAGTTGTCATACGACACTCAACTTCTCCGAATTGAAAAGTGATTGATCCGGAAAAATAATTTGATACGCCGATTGTTGCCGCCAATTGTTCGACTGTTTCGAGATAAAGTGCTGTGGAAATGGAATACATAATTGAAAATTAGCAGGTTTGTGCAAAAATATTTGCGCGGAGAGAATAAATTGTTTAACTTTGCAATGCAAATATAATTCAATATTTGAACTTTGATACTAAAATATTCAATTTTTTATATAAAATTTTTCGATCATAAATTATGAACGAACGAGTAAAACTGATACGGAAACGACTTGGATTGACGCAAGATCAGCTGGCTCAACGGCTTGGAATAGGTAAAGCCGCGCTGTCGATGATCGAGACCGGAAAGACGGGACTCTCATCCCGTAATCGAAATATTTTGGTTCAAGAATTGAACGTAAATCCCGAGTGGTTAGAAACGGGACGTGGCGAGATTTTCAATGCCGAACCCGATTTGACAGCTTATCTTCATCGTACGGATAATTCGGTTCCGTTACAGAGCGTGCCGCTCTATTCGATTGAGGGAACAGCGGGATTAGTGCCGCTATTTGCAGATCAAGAGCAGATCAAACCTGTAAATTTTATCCATATCCCTAATCTGCCGAAATGTGATGGTGCAATCTATGTGGTCGGGGATTCGATGTATCCGTTGTTAAAAAGCGGCGATATAGTATTGTATAAACAATTGCACGATTTCGATGATATTTTTTGGGGTGACATGTATCTGCTCTCGATCGACATTGATGGCGAAGAGTATGTCACGGTTAAATATATTCAGAAATCGGAGCGAGCTGGCTATGTCAAATTGGTGAGCCAGAATCCTCATCATGCTGATAAAGATGTGGATATGCGTCGTATTCGAGCCATTGCATTGGTTAAAGCGAGTATTCGCATGAACTCGATGCGTTAGAGGTTGGAGGGTACGATGGATGCAATTGAGAATGTTGTTGAATCATTCTGATGTGGGTGCCTAAAAAAATAGGCCTGTCAAATTCAAATTTGACAGGCCTTGTCTATTTATGCCTCCCCCGCATTAGATAGACATCGTATATAATTGCCTTAATTATCTTTTTTTGTCCATCGATGTGGCCGTGTTGCGGTATTTCATGATTTTGCTGGCTTCTTTTGAGATTTTAGAGTCAACATTGTACAATTTCATTACCTGCATCGGCTCGATAACTTCGGCAAAAATCAAGAGATAACGTTGTTTGATGGCAGAGGTTAGGATGTTGTTGGTCAGACGAGCCGAAACAACTTTCAACGCATTCTCATTGGTGATATTGGCCTTTTTGGTACGAGCCTCACGATTCGAAGAGGTTGCTTTTTGAATTTCGCTACGATATTTGCGATAGACCGGAGCAAACTTCTCCATTTGCACATCGGTAAGCCCTAATTCGGTTTTTAACAACTCTAATCGTGTTTGCATCAGTTGCTCGCGTTTGGCTTTCGCTGCTGCTTTTTTTGCTTCGGACGATTGCTGTGCAAAGGTGTCGAGGGTAAGCATGGATGTTACAGCCACCAACAAAATAAAGAACTTTCTCATAATGTTAAATGTTAAGTTAAATAAATAGTGTATCAAATTCTCATTTAGTATATTAGTCCATGTAATTTATCTTAGAACTAGCATTTGGTATTATATTGGTTGCAAAGTGTTATCCTCTTCTGAATAGTAGTTGCGATCGACTGAAAGATCGTAGATGATCTCATCCGGTGCGGTCTGCATCTCGCTAATCAGTTGCTCGATCCGAGGTGTAGGATGAAATATTTTGTGGGTTAACTTCACGAATCCGAAGATTCCTCCGATTATAACCATCGTTGCTATTGCGCTGATCCAGTGTTTGTGGAGGAAATATGTGCGATGTTGCTCTGTAGGGTGGGCTACTTCACGAATCGCTATCTTGGCACGATATTTGGCATGCTCGATGGCTTCCTCGTTAACTTTGTATGGCATTTGTTTCCTATTCATAATCAATCCAATCAATTGTACTGACTTGTTCTTTTATCTTTTTTGCCGCATAGTGGTAATTTGTCTTCAATGTTGTGATGCTCTGCCCCGTAACCTGCGAAATCTGCTCGAAAGACAACTCATCGTAGTAGCGCATGTTGAAAACCAACCGCTGTTTGGTGGGTAGTGCCAAAACCGCCTTCTGTAATCGCACGATAATCTCATCGGCCGAAGGATCCATTTCCTCTTCGAAGGTGGTCAACAACTCCCCTCGAACCGAGTCTATCGAAGAGAATAATCCCTTTTTGCGGTTATTCAACGACTTGATAGCAAGTGTTGTGGCAATTTTGTATAGCCATGCTGTCAACGATCTTTCGGTGTCTCCTCGAAAGTGGGAGATGGAGAGGAATGCCCGCATGAAAGTCTCTTGCAAGATATCTTCTGTCTCTTCGTGCCGTATGACCACACGACGTATATGCCAATAGAGCCTGTCTCCATATTGCTCAATCAGCCGGTCAAAAGCCTCAACCGTATTACTCCGTAGTTGAGCAATCATTTTGATTACATCATCCATTTGCCCGAGTTCATTTTATAAGATCCCTCGCATAGGAAAAGGTTAAAAAAAAATCTGCAACAAATTTAATTTTTTTTTGCTTATATGTAAAAATCTATGCCGGATGATGGTATATGTCGATA
Source organism: Rikenellaceae bacterium (assembly GCA_015059735.1). Lineage (GTDB taxonomy): Bacteria > Bacteroidota > Bacteroidia > Bacteroidales > Rikenellaceae > Alistipes. The sequence continues at coordinate 9,461 of SUZX01000014.1, forward strand.
AAATGTAGGTGATAACTTTTCTTTTTGATTTGTAAACTCTATCTTTGTCGCGTTTACAAAACCCCAAAAACGAAACCAATGTCCGTAGAAAGTGCTGTTCGTGCGGTGACTACCTACCGTTTGACAGAGATGAAACAACGAGGCGAGAAGATCGCCATGCTTACATCTTATGATTATTCGATGGCCAAAATTGTCGATGCTGCTGGTGTCGATGTGATTTTGGTGGGTGATTCGGCTGCCAATGTCATGGCCGGATATGAAACAACCCTACCCATTACCTTAGATATGATGATTTACCACGCTCGATCGGTTGTGCGAGCTGTTAATCGGGCCTTAGTTGTGGTTGATCTTCCTTTCGGAACCTATCAAGGCAACTCGAAAGTGGCCCTCGATTCGGCGATTCGTATTATGAAGGAAACCGAGGCCGATGCTGTGAAGTTGGAGGGTGGAGAGGAGATTCTCGAATCGGTGCAACGTATTTTATCGGCAGGTATTCCGGTCATGGGACATCTTGGCCTGACTCCTCAATCTATTCATAAGTTCGGAACTTATGCGGTACGCGCTCAAGAGGTGGCCGAAGCCGAAAAATTGGTTCATGATGCCCACTTATTGAACGAAACAGGATGTTTTGCGGTAGTTCTTGAAAAGATTCCTGCTGCATTGGCAGCTCGGGTTACCGCTGAACTTTCGATTCCGACCATCGGTATTGGAGCCGGAGGAGCAACAGATGGTCAGGTATTGGTAATTCATGATATGTTGGGAATAAATAAAGGTTTCTCGCCGCGATTTCTACGTCGTTATGCCGATCTGCATGCGTTGATGACGGGCGCTGTATCTCAATATGTTGGAGATGTTAAATCGCGTAATTTCCCCAATGAAAAAGAGCAGTACTGATCGTTGGGCTTGTTGAAAGACAGAAATGTGAAAGGAGCATCGTTTTGCGCGATGCTCCTTTCTTGAATAAATTGTTGAAAAAAAATGTTGAAAAGAGAGTAAAATTAGGTCTTTTCGAAAAAAATGCGTATATTTGCGGGCAACAAAAATCGCGTTCCTTTATGTCATTTATTAATGAAAGGGTACTGCCCGAAGGTTTAACCTTCGATGATGTGCTACTTGTGCCCGCCTATTCGGAAGTGTTGCCGCGAGAGGTCTCTACCCAGACTCGTTTTTCGCGAAATATTAAACTCAACATCCCCATTGTGTCTGCCGCTATGGACACGGTTACCGAAGCGCCGTTGGCTATTGCTTTGGCTCGTGAGGGAGGAATCGGTGTGATTCATAAGAATATGTCGATTGCAGAGCAGGCTGCTCAGGTTCGTCGTGTAAAACGTGCCGAGAACGGTATGATTTACGATCCGGTAATCATTTTCAAAGAGAATACTGTGGGAGATGCTCTCGCTTTGATGCAAGAAAATAAAATCGGAGGTATTCCAGTGGTTGATGCAGATCGCAAATTGATTGGTATCGTGACTAATCGTGACCTGCGTTTCCAAAGCGATATGTCGCGTCGTATTGCCGATGTAATGACCCCGGGCGATCGCTTGGTGACCACCCATAGTACCGAATTGGCCAATGCCAAAGAGGTTTTACTCAATAGCAAAATCGAAAAACTTCCCGTAGTGGATGACAGCGGTCGTTTGGTGGGTTTGATTACCTATAAAGATATTACCAAAGTGCAGGATCATCCCAACGCATGTAAAGATGCGAAAGGACGTCTGCGTGTTGCTGCTGGTGTGGGTATTACTCCCGATGTGATGGAGCGTGTTGCTGCATTGGTTGCCGAGGATGTCGATGCGGTGGTACTTGATTCGGCTCATGGTCACTCGAAAAATATTGTTTCGGCCCTTCGCCAGATTAAGTCTGCTTATCCTTCGCTGGATGTTGTAGTTGGCAACATTGCAACGGCTGAGGCGGCTCGTTTCTTGATTGATGCAGGAGCCGATGGTGTGAAGGTCGGAATCGGTCCGGGCTCGATCTGTACAACGCGTATTATTGCCGGTGTCGGTGTGCCTCAATTGTCGGCGGTGTATGCTGCCTCGTCGGAGGCAAAGAAATCGGGTATTCCGGTTATTGCCGATGGCGGATTGCGCTATTCGGGAGATATTGTCAAGGCTTTGGCTGCGGGCGGTGATTGTGTTATGGTAGGCTCGATGTTCGCTGGAACCGAGGAGGCTCCGGGCGAAACGATTATTTACAATGGCCGTAAATTCAAATCATATCGTGGAATGGGATCGATTGATGCCATGAAAGCTGGTTCGGCAGATCGCTATTTCCAAAAAGGTTGTGAGGGTAGCGGCAATATTAACAAACTCGTTCCTGAGGGAATCGTGGCGCGAGTGCCTTATAAAGGGTTGTTGAGCGAAACGGTTTATCAATTGGTCGGAGGAATCCGATCGGGTATGGGATATTGCGGCGCCGCCACTATTGAGGCATTGCAGCAGGCCAAATTTATTCGTATAACGGCTTCGGGTATGTCGGAGAGTCATCCGCACGATGTGACAATTACCAGTGAGGCTCCAAACTATTCCAGCGAACGATAAAAAACGGTTTCAATGAAATGAAATGTTACATTCGGCTCACTTTTCCATCGCCTAAGGCGTGGCGATGTGAGCCGAATGCTTTTTTAGATAAGAAAGTTTTTATAAAAAGAGATAAAGGTTATGAAACAAGACATGATTGTAATCCTCGACTTGGGAAGCCATGAAAATACCGTGTTGGCTCGCGCCATTCGTGATTTGGGCGTATATAGTGAGATTTATCCTCACGATATTACCGCTACGGAATTGAAGGCTTTGTCTGGTGTGAAAGGAGTGATTCTCAACGGAGGCCCGATGAATGTGGTCGATGGTGTGGAGATTGACGTGTTACCCGAAATTTATGAAACGGGACTCCCTATTATTGCTATGGGACACGATAAGGCGCAATGCGCGGTGAAACTTCCGCAGTTGGGTCACGACATGGAGGAGGCAAAGGCTGCCGTTAAAGATTTCGTTTTTGGCGTTTGCAAAGCCGAGACGAATTGGAATATGAAGAACTTTATCGATGACCAAATCGAATTGGTTCGTCGTCAGGTTGGTGATAAAAAAGTATTGTTGGCGCTGTCGGGTGGTGTCGATTCGTCGGTGCTGGCAGCATTGCTTTTGAAAGCCATTGGCGATAAATTGGTTTGTGTGCATGTGAATCATGGCTTGATGCGTAAGGGTGAGTCGGAGAATGTCATCGAGGTATTCCGTAATCAACTTAATGCAAACCTAATTTATGTCGATGCCACCGAGCGTTTCTTGACGAAACTCGAAGGTGTTGAAGATCCGGAGCAGAAACGTAAGATCATCGGCAGCGAGTTTATCCGTGTCTTCGAAGAGGAGGCTCGTAAACTCAACGGTGTTGATTTCTTGGGACAGGGTACCATTTATCCCGACATCGTTGAGAGTGGAACAAAAACCGCTAAAATGGTTAAAAGTCACCATAATGTAGGCGGTCTGCCCGATGATCTGCAATTCGAGTTGGTTGAGCCGTTGCGCCAACTCTTCAAAGACGAAGTGCGTGCTTGCGGTGTCGAATTGGGATTGCCTTATGATATGGTCTATCGCCAGCCGTTCCCGGGTCCGGGTCTGGGTGTGCGTTGCTTGGGTGCGATTACACGCGATCGTTTGGAGGCTCTGCGTGAGGCTGATGCGATCCTTCGTGAGGAGTTCAAGGTGGCCGGTTTAGATAAGAAGGTTTGGCAATATTTTACGGTTGTTCCCGATTTCAAATCGGTGGGTGTGCGTAATAATGCCCGTTCATATGATTGGCCGGTGATTATTCGTGCAGTCAATACAATAGATGCCATGACTGCCACTATTGAGGAGATTGAGTGGCCTATATTACATAAGATTACCAATCGTATTTTGGCCGAAGTTCCCAATGTTAATCGTGTTTGCTACGATCTCTCCCCGAAACCAAGTGCCACCATTGAGTGGGAATAGTTCAATGTAAAGTGTCGCGAAATTATCGCGACACTTTCTTTTTTGATGTGGTTTTTTCTTTCGAATTAGCTATCTTCGTGTCAAATTTATACTTGATGAAAGATTTTGTAGCAATTGATTTTGAAACTGCGAATGGCAAACGAACGAGTATATGTTCGGTGGGTGTGGTTGTTGTGCGTAATGGCAAAATTGTTGATACCTTTTATAGCTTGATTCGTCCGCGTCCTAATTTTTACAGCCGATTTACTACCGAAATTCACGGCTTAACTTATGAAGATACGGTCGGAGCTCCCGATTTTATGGAAGTATGGTGCGAAATAGCCCCGCGAATTGAGGGTTTACCTTTGGTTGCTCATAACTCTCCTTTTGATGAGGGTTGTTTGCGAGCAGTCTTTGAGTTGTATGAGATTCCTTATCCGGAGTATCAGTTTTACTGCACTTGCCGTGCTTCCCGACGTGTTTTCGGTAAGCAGTTGCCCAATCATCAGTTGCATACTGTTGCTGCTGCCTGTGGCTTTGATTTGATGGCGCATCACCATGCGTTGGCAGATGCCGAGGCTTGCGCACATATCGCCTTAAAGATATTGTAGGTTTGTATCGGATGTGTTTTCGAGGAAAATAAAGATACGGGATCCGGTCGGATTGTACTAAGGTGACGCATATTATCCTTGCACAAACTCGGTTGGATCCCGTATTTACGGAGTTAAGTTCTTTGTCGGAGTGCGGTTTTTGATTATCCGCACTCCGATCCTCATTTAGTCTATTGTGAAGTTGCTCTCTCCGTAATAATTTGCACTAGCAATTCCCATTGTATAGGTGCCTTGTGCAGGCATGGGCAAAATGGCGAAGGTGGTTACTTCCGGATTAATGGTTGCTGTTGCTACCGTACGTCCGTAGGCGTCCACGATAACGATCGAAGTCGTACCGATAACCTCGTTGATCTGAACCTCGATACATGCCATCTGATAGTCAATCCAACCCTCGGCATACTTGGTCTGCGAACGCATTTGGTCCGGCTGCGCGGGAGTTAAGATGTCAATAAGTTGGATCTCCTCACGAGTTTTGGGGGCATCGTCATTACCCGCCCATGCAATAGGCGAAATGAAAAGTGCAAGTAATAAAAGTAATCGTTTCATGCTGTTTTTTGTTGTTTGGTTTGCATCGGCAAAGGTATAACGAAAAATGGCAAAAGCGCACCCTTTTGCCATTTTTAGAATCTAATCCACCGCGTTTATATGTATTGATAATCAGTGTGTTACGTTTAACAAAACTAATCCTTGATTTTGCGGAAAATTAATTTGTTGTTATTCAGTCGTTTGGCTATTTGGAGTAGAATCTTGTTTTTGCGTCTCGTTTTTCAAATGATCTAAAATATTTTGCAGTTCCTCCTCCAAACTGGTATGGATCGGAGCACCGATTTTGTGGCGAAGTTTGTTCCTGCGCGAGTAGAGACTGTCTATATTATCATGATTACATACCATGCGGATACTGTCTAATGAAAAGTTATAGACAAGCATGCATAATACATTTAGATCCGAAAGAGTCAAATTACGATGGTGTGTCTTCAAATAATCGGCAATTCCATAATAGCGTTTGTTGAGGATATATTTCAGATCGGCGAATGCATCCTCCTCGGCATTCATGTTGATTGCATACTCTTTGAAGGCGTTGTAAAGAATTTGGGGTGCATGCTTGCAGGTGTATGATATTTTCAGCAATTCGCGGATGTGTTTCAATTGCCTTTCTACGGAGTCCATCATTCGGTTCTCCTCTTCTGTATGCAGTGCAACCTCTCTCTTGATTTGATCATAATTGGTTTGTAGGGTGTTGTATGAATGAGTTAACTCTTCGATAAATGATTGATAACGCCGATTCTCTTCGGCTTGTGCGCGGATGATTTGCAATCGACGTTTTAAGATTAAGAGAAAGACAGATAGAAGAATTACAAATACAAGAACACCAATATAGATTAAATAGTGTGTGCGCATACGCAGTAACTCATTTCTGTGTTGGAGTTCTTTGTTGTTGTAACGCTCCTCTGCCCGTTGAATCAAATGCTCTTTCTCGTGGAAAGATGTTGAATCTAATAAATGATAAGCTCTTTTGAGCAGAAAATTAGCTGTTTTATGATTTTGTCTTTGTTCTTCAATTTGAGTTGCTAATGTGAGTATCCCACAAACTCGATCTGAAGAACTCCATTTATTTTTTAGTGAATAGTTGATATAATATCTAGCCGAATCCAATTTGTTTTCATGCAGATAGATCCATGCCCAAATCGGATAATCAATAGATGGCATCGTTCCATTTGTATGAAGTTTATATGTATGGTTTAAGAATCGTTTAATGGAATCGGTTGATATGTCAGCGTCAAATTTCATTTGATGAGCGAGACTACTTGAAATTAAGCATACTTGTTGGTGATTATTAATACTATCAAAAACGATAAGCGCTTGCGCATATGCTTGTTGCGATGCTTTATATTTGCGTTGTAGTGCCAATGCTGTGGCTTTTGCTTTTTTCATATATCCCGAAAACACAATCTTGCTTTCCCGAAGGAAACAACTATCCGCCAAATCGTACATCTTGATCGCATCAGTCAAACTATATTGAGAATAGTAGAGATTTCCTCGGCAGTTGTAGATCAATCCGAGCAAATAGGTCTCTTTGGCCGGAATTGCATGTTTTTCGGCAGCCTGCATCAATTCGGCGGCTTTGCAAACATCGCCAGCATTGTGGCGAATACGCCCCAAGTAGTAGTTGGTCAATGCCTTGTCGCGATTCGTGCCATGATTCGCATAATATTTGACGGCGGGCGCAATAATCGTATCCGTTTTCAGATCGATGCTGTTTTTGTCAAGAGCTTGTGAGTAGAGCAATGCATGTCGGGCACGAAGTATGTTGCTGGAAAGATCGATCGGATCTACTTCCTTTAATAGTTTTAAGGAACTGTCCGGCTTGATAATCATAAGCTCTTCTGCTAATTGTAGTTTCTCATTGATAACAGTCGTGTGTTGACAGCCGGATAAAATCAATGATAGTAGCGTGCTATAAATTAAAATCTTCATGAGGGTTATTGTGAATATATTATTGTACAAATGTATGATAAATCCTCACAATAGCCAATCATATTAATATGATTGGCTTGATAAATTAGAAAAAAGTTATATCAAAAGGAGCGTTTTGACCAAATTTTAGGAGGTAGCCTTTGCTGATCTACTTCTATTGCGCGGAGCAAAAATCGACAAAAAAATAAGAACTGCGAAAAAGCAGTTCTTATTTCAATTCTGCGGAAGGTGGGGGATTCGAACCCCCGGTACGGAAACCCGTACGTCAGTTTAGCAAACTGGTGGTTTCAGCCACTCACCCAACCTTCCGGACCATTTTTGCACTATTCGTGTAAAAAGGTGTGCAAATATAGGATCTTTTTGGGGAATTACAAAGAGTTTGTCTAAAATAATTTTGAGGTGAACCCTTTTTATAATATATATAGGTGTGTTCTATGGGTTATTGGCAGAATTATTGGTCGGGTGAATGGAAATTTATGGCCAATGGCCGATAAATTGTAGGAGATGTGTTGACCTGAATCAAGAAAATATAACTTCTTGATGCTTATTTTTAGAACGGTTTCAATAATTTGGGATTCTGCATTTTGAATTTTGCTTTCCCCGTTGTACCTTTGTATGATATTTTGTTTGAAATGGCAGAGAACGAAAAAGACATATTGGAAGATCTTCGCGATCAAGAGTATAAATACGGCTTTACAACGGATATCGAAACCGAAACCATCGGCAAAGGTCTGTCCGAAGAGATCGTACGTTTGATTTCCGCCAAGAAGGGCGAGCCGGAGTGGATGACCGAGCGTCGTGTGGCCGCCTATCGCTATTGGTTGACATTAACCCCTCCGACTTGGGCTCATTTGTCGATCCCCGAAATTGATTTTCAGGATATTATCTATTATGCAGCTCCCAAGCAGCAGAAGAAACTCAATTCGATGGACGAGGTCGATCCCGAACTGAAACGTACATTTGATAAGTTGGGAATTCCGCTCGAAGAGCAGATGGCTTTGGCCGGTGTGGCGGTCGATGCCGTAATGGATTCTGTATCTGTTAAAACCACCTTTAAGGAGACGTTGGCAGAGATGGGAATAATCTTTTGTTCTATCTCCGAGGCATTGCGTGATTATCCCGAATTGGTGAAAAAGTATTTGGGTAGTGTTGTACCTTATAAAGACAATTTTTATGCGGCACTCAATGCTGCGGTCTTCTCCGACGGATCGTTTTGCTACATCCCGAAGGGGGTTCGTTGCCCTATGGAACTATCCACTTATTTCCGCATAAATGCCGCCGGAACGGGACAGTTTGAACGAACATTGATCGTTGCCGACGAGGGGGCTTATGTCAGCTATTTGGAGGGTTGTACTGCTCCTCGTAGAGATGAAAACCAGTTGCATGCTGCGGTTGTCGAGATTGTTGTCGAGCGTGATGCCGAGGTGAAGTATTCGACTGTCCAGAATTGGTATCCGGGTGATAAAGAGGGACGTGGTGGTATCTATAACTTTGTAACCAAACGCGGAATCTGCCACGAGAACGCCCGTTTGTCGTGGACACAAGTTGAAACAGGCTCGGCAATTACATGGAAATATCCGAGTTGTGTTTTGGCCGGCGACAACTCGGTCGGAGAGTTCTATTCGGTAGCCATGACCAATAACTACCAGCAAGCCGATACCGGAACCAAGATGATTCATGTCGGTCGCAATACCCGTAGCCGAATTGTTTCGAAGGGAATCTCTGCCGGTTATAGCCAAAATGCCTATCGCGGTTTGGTGCGTGTGGGAAAAGGTGCTGAAAATGCCCGTAACTATTCGCAATGTGATTCGTTGCTTATCGGGGACAAATGTGGGGCTCATACTTTTCCGGAATTAGATATCCGCAATCGTTCTGCCATAGTGGAGCACGAGGCAACCACCTCGAAGATTTCCGATGATCAACTCTTCTATTGCAACCAACGCGGACTATCTACGGAAGATGCTGTTGGCTTGATTGTCAACGGATATGCTCGCGAAGTTCTGGCCAAATTGCCGATGGAGTTTGCGGTTGAGGCGCAAAAATTGTTGGCCATCAGTTTGGAGGGGTCGGTCGGATAAGCCCAGCCCTTGTGCGATGTTGAAAATGAGAATAAAAATGATGATGATATGTTAAGTGTTAAAAATCTGCATGCCTCGGTCGGTGATAAAGAGATCCTTCGCGGTATTAACTTGGAAGTTCGTGCCGGAGAAGTGCATGCCATTATGGGACCGAACGGATCGGGTAAATCGACTTTGGCTTCGGTGTTGGCCGGCAACGAAAAGTTTACCGTAACCGAAGGTACAGCAACCTTTTTAGGCAAAGATCTGTTGTCGATGTCGATTGAGGATCGCGCCCGATTGGGACTTTTTTTAGGCTTTCAGTATCCCGTTGAGATTCCGGGAGTTACGATGGCTAATTTTATGAAGTTGGCAATCAATGAGCAACGTAAGTTTCGTGGTGAAGAGCCGTTGTCGGCGGCCGAGTTTTTGAAACTCATGCGAGAGAAGAGTGCCGTGGTTGAACTCTCGTCAAAATTGACAGCTCGTGCCGTTAACGAAGGATTCTCGGGTGGAGAGAAGAAGAAAAACGAGATTTTCCAAATGGCAATGTTAGATCCCAAATTGGCGATTCTCGACGAAACCGACTCTGGTTTGGATATCGATGCGCTGCGCATTGTCGCTACGGGTGTTACTAAATTGCATACCCCCGAGAATGCCACAGTAGTCATCACCCATTACCAACGTCTGTTGGATTATATTGTGCCCGATGTGGTACATGTCCTTTATCAGGGACGTATTATCTACTCGGGAGATAAAACATTGGCTCTCAAACTCGAAAAAGAGGGCTACGATTGGCTGATCAACGATTGCAAAGAGTAATGGATGCAATTTTACAACTCTTGACAGATTCCCGTATGGTTGATGGCGGTCTGCTTCGTGTCGAAGAGAATCGGACCGAGACTTGCTATGCGGTGAATCCACAACAATTGCAGGTTGAGATTGCCGTTGGCGGTTTCTTGCGGTTGGTGGTGCTGCATGATTGCTGTGATGCTTCGGATCTGTCTGTGCATATCGGAAGTGGGGCATCTTGTGAACTTGTTGTTTTATCCCGTGTGGCTACCTTTGCCGATGTACGGGTATTGCAGGAGGCAGATAGTGTTTGTCGCGTGACAAGTTTGCAATTGGATAGTTCCAATACCTCGTATTGTTTTGATCTTAACGGGGGTAATGCCCGAAATAATTTTGATGGTCTGTTTGTGGTAGCCAACGACGAGCACAGCGTGTTGAAATTACGCACGAATCACAATGTAGCAGATTGTAATAGTGCAACCTATGTTAAAGGTGTTGCGGGCGGTTGTGCAGTGGGCGAGTTCGGCGGTATGGTTTATGTCGCTCCCGATGCACAGCGTACCGATGCCCAACAACAAAACCGCAATATGTTACTTAGCGACAAGGCACGTATTGATACCAAACCGCAGTTAGAGATCTATGCCGATGATGTGAAATGTTCGCACGGTGCTACCGTCGGACAGATGGATGATGAGGCGATTCTTTATATGCGCCAACGTGGTTTGAGCGAATCTTTGGCTCGCCGACTGCAAATCGAAGGATTCGTGGCAGAGGTGATAGATCGTTGTAATTTTGAAGAGCTACGTCAGCCTTTGATCGATCTGATTGCTACTAAAATGGAGAGTATATAGCATGTTTGATGTCGATAAAATACGCGAAGAGTTCCCGATTTTACGCCGTGAGGTCTATGGTAAACCGCTGGTTTATCTAGACAGCGGAGCTACGGCTCAAAAACCACAGATGGTGATTGATGTGATCAATCGCCTTCATGGCGAACTTAATGCCAATATCCATCGTGGAGTACATTTCCTTTCGGAGCAAGCTACCGAGCTTTATGAGGAGGCTCGTTGCCGAATTGCCGAATATATCGGAGCTGCCGAAAAAGAGGAGGTTATCTTTACCTCCGGAGCCACAGCTTCGCTCAATACCGTTGCCTACGCTTGGGGTGGAAAGTTTGTTCGACAAGGTGATAATATCGTTGTCAGCGAAATGGAACACCACTCGAATATTGTGCCGTGGCAGTTGTTGGCAGAGCGTCAGGGGGCCGAACTTCGTGTGTTGCCATTCGATGATACGGGGCGTTTGCGTACCGAGTTGTTGCCTTCGTTGCTCGATTCCCATACGCGCATTGTTGCCGTGACACAAGCCTCGAACACACTAGGCACTCGTCCCGACTTGTGCCCGATCATCGACGCTGCACATGCCGTAGGAGCTATCGTTGTGGTGGACGGATGTCAGGGTGTGGTGCATGGCGGAGTTGATGTAAAGGCTTTGGATTGTGATTTTTATGCTTTTTCGGGACATAAACTTTACGGACCTACGGGGATTGGAGTCCTTTATGGTAAACGGGCGTTATTAGAAGACATGCCGCCTTTCCTCGGAGGTGGAGATATGGTGGATCGGGTGTCATTCGAACGTACAACCTATGCTCCCATTCCTTTGAAATTCGAAGCCGGAACAGCCAACTTTATCGGAGCAATCGGATTGGGAGAAGCCGTAAAATTTTTGCAAGGATTTGATCCGAAAGATATCGAAGGTCATGAAACCGAACTATTGAAATATGCCACCGAACAACTTTCAACAATCAACGGTGTTAAAATTTATGGCACAACACCCAATAAATGTGCTATCGTATCGTTTAATATCGAAGGAGTGCATGCCTATGATTTGGGGATGATTCTCGACAAACTCGGCATTGCTGTTCGTACCGGTCAGCATTGTGCCGAACCGGTGATGACACACTATGGAGTAAGCGGTATGTGCAGAGCATCGTTTGCTCTTTATAATACCATTGCCGAGGTTGATGGGTTTATTGCTGGCGTACAGCGAGCTGTGCGTATGTTGCGGAATTAGCCCTTATAATTTAACATTAAAACCAATACTGCGACCCATATGTTTATTGTACTCGAAGGATTAGACGGTGCTGGGAAATCGACCCAAATACGCAAATTACGCGATTTTTTTGCGGAGCGTGGTATTCGGAGTGAATATATCCATTTCCCGCGTTTCGATGCTCCCATTTATGGTGAATTAATTGCCCGTTTCTTGCGTGGAGAGTTGGGAAGTGTTGATCAGGTTGACCCTTATGTAGTGGCTTTGTTGTTTGCAGGTGACCGAGCTGCTGCAGCTCCGCAGATTCGTGAGTGGCTTGCTGCCGGCTCGGTGGTGATTCTCGACCGATATGTCTATTCCAATGTGGGATATCAATGTGCAAAACTTTCGGATTTGCATGCCCGTGCGGAGTTGTCGCGCTGGATCTTGGATCTTGAATTTGGTCATAACAATCTTCCTCGTCCGGATGTTTCGTTGTTCCTCGATGTCCCATTTGCATTTACCGAACGTAAACTTTCGGAGGTTCGCGCCGGAGATGATCGTTCATATCTGCAAGGAGGACAGGATATCCATGAAGGGTCGTTATCATTGCAACGTAATGTCCGCAATGTCTATCTTGCGGCTGCGGCTGCCGACCCGACATTGCGTGTGGTTGATTGCAGTAATGAGGAAGGAACTATGGCCGATCCCGATACCATCTTCGAACGTATTCGTAATGAAATAACCCCAATTCTTGGTTAATGAGAAGTAACCGTATATTTAAGAACTTCGCGCATCTCTGTCGGGTGATCCTTGCATTGACCTTTATTGTTTCGGGTTTTGTCAAGGTTATCGATCCGTGGGGTACAGCCTTGAAGGTGAGCGAATATCTATCGATATACGGGCTTGAATCGTTGTTACCCGCCAACATGGTATTTTCCATTTGGTTGTGTGGCGCCGAGTTGATGATGGGGTGCATGTTGCTGTTTAAGGTGCGCATCCGGCTGATCTCGATTTTTGCTCTGATTTCGATGAGTTTCTTTACCGTACTGACGTTTTTGAGTGCTACGGTAATTCCCGTAGAGGATTGCGGATGTTTCGGTGATGCGCTAAAACTTACTCCTTGGCAAACCTTTGCAAAGAATTTTGCCCTGCTTCCGATGGCTTTTGTCGTTTGGTGGCGTTATCGTCCTGATAAAATTTTTGCATTCAAACCTGTCGAAGTGCTACTTACATGTACTTTCTTTGGGATGGCGATGTATTTGGGCTATTATTGTTATATCCATTTGCCATTGATCGATTTCTTGCCTTATCGTGTGGGAGTGAATATCCGAGAGGCGATGCAACAGGCAGCCGTTGCGCCTGTCACCGATGTCGAAACCATTCTAGTATATCGCAACCGAAAAACCGGTCAAATACGGGAGTTTGCATTGACCGATACCGAATGGCAGGATGATACAAAGTGGGAGTGGGTCGAAACTTACACTACCGAGGAGTTACCGGCAATTCGACCTTTGATCAGTGAGTTTTCGATTCGCAATGTTGATACTGATGTCACGGAGCAGATCCTCTCGATATCGGGGCGTCTTTATATGTTATGTGTCACCTCCTTCGACAAACTACCTAAAAAATGTGCTCATCGCATGGCTCAGTTGGTTGAGCAGGCAAAGCAAAATTCGGTACAGGTTATTTGTCTTACTCCGCAGCCTCTTTACGATACCACCGTTCATGATTTTGGAACAGGCAATGTGCCGTGCTATAATATGGATGCCTCGACCATGAAGACCCTCCTCCGAGCCAATAATGGAGTTGTGGTTTTGGAGAATGGTACCATTGTGGCTAAAAATAACTGTCGGGATATTCATCCATAAAGACAATAATGCGGTTATGGTATAAAAGTTGACTTGGAAATTCTCGAAGTCAACTTTTATTATGCGCTTATTTGTATTCGTCTTTCTGTTATTCGGGCTATCCGGTTGTTCGCAAAGGCAATCATCGAACAATGTAGCCCGACCGGTGAAAGTCATAATAGCCGATCGAGCCGGATTCATCGACAAAGATTTTGCGGGCATGGCAACAGCCGACGATGCCGTGAATCTCGCATTCAAGGTTTCAGGACAGGTTTTGGCCATGCCGGTCTCCGAAGGCGAAGTTGTCGCCAAAGGACGCCTGCTTGCCGAATTGGACCCTCGTGACATCGAATTGCAAGTGGCAGCTGATCGCTCGGCTTTCGAACAAGCTCGTTCGCAATTGGCCCGTATGGAACGGTTGGTGCAACATGAAGCTGTTTCACAACAAGAGGTGGAAGTTGCCCGCACACATTTCACGCAAAGCCAATCTACCTATAAAAATTCACTCGACATGCTCAAAGAGACCAAACTTCGAGCTCCGTTTGCGAGTGTTGTCGAACGAACCTATGTCGATATCTACGAACGGGTACAAGCAGGTCAGGCAATTATCCGTGTTGTTAATCCGATCTCCACCTCCGTAAAATTTACCCTTCCGGAGAGTGGATTGCCTCTATTGACATCCGATTCCACCGCATTTACTGTAACATTTGATAATTATCGGGATGTACGCTTTGTTGCCCGACTCAAAGAGTATGTAAAGACTTCATCCGATGCGTCGGGATACCCCGTGTCGTTGAAGTTGATTGATGTCGATCCTGCACGTTATCGCATTGTCCCCGGAATGTCGTGTGTTGTTACCATGCGAAGTGTCGATCCACAGCCGGATGCAGTCTCTGTCCCTTTGTCGGCGATCTATGCTCCAGCACAAGGCGGCACTTATGTTTGGGTTGTGACTTCCAATGATCGTGTATCTCGTCGAAAAGTGACACTTGGCGAATTGTATGGCCGAAATCAGGTTATTATCAATTCCGGAGTAGAGTCGGGAGATAGGGTTGTTACAGCTGGCGTTTACCGACTTCGGGAAGGAGAACATGTGCGAATATTAAATCAGTGACCGCCATGAATATTCCAGAATACTCGTTACGTAACGGCAGGGTAGTTGCTTTTTTTCTCGCAGTATTGCTAATTGGTGGTATTGCAGGTTTCTTTACGTTGGGCAAGAAAGAGGATGCCACGTTTGTCATTAAAAGTGCATCACTGCATTGTACTTATTCGGGTGCTAATCCGCTTGAAGTTGAACAACTCATTACCGAACCCATCGAGCGCGAAATACAGTCAATGCGGGGTGTTCATAAAATTACCTCCGAATCCGGTTACGAACAATCTAAAATCCTTGTTGAATTAGATCCTGCCATCCGTTCCGATGATATTGCACAACTATGGGATGAACTCCGACGCAAAGTGCTTGATGTGCAGCCCAAATTGCCGACAGGAGCCACAGCTATTACTGTTGCCGATGATTATGGCGATCTCTATGGGATCTATTACGGGCTATCGGCCGATGAGGGCTTTTCGTGGTCGGAACTGCGAGATTGGGCGCAACGTATCAAACGACAACTTATTGCAGTCGAAGGAGTACAGAAAATAATCCTTTTTGGGGAACAAATGCCCATAGTCAATGTCTATGTGAATTTGGCCACGTTAGCAAATTTCTCTATTCGTCCCGAAACAATCGTTGCAACCATCGCACAACAAAATACCATCGTCGATAGCGGAGAAAAACAGGCCGGAGAGTTGCAAGTCCGTATTCTCGAAGACGGCACCTATAAAAGTCTTGAAGATCTTTCGGATCAACTGTTGATCTCTTCCGAAGGTAAGCAGTTCCGTTTAGGCGATGTCGCTCGGGTGGAGGCTGGATATGCTTCTCCACCGCAAACCCTGATGCGGGTCAATGGCCATCGTGCGGTGGGAATCGGCATCTCAACCGAGCAAGGAGCTGATGTTGTGGCAGTGGGAGCAAATATCGATCGGTCTTTGCAAGAGTTGATCAAACGTATGCCGGTCGGCATGGAATTAACGGTACTTTATCCTGAAAATCGCATCGCCCGTGAAGCAACAAATGCTTTTGTGCTCAATCTTATAGAGTCGGTTGCCATTGTAATTGCAATGATCATGTTGATCATGGGCCTGCGTGCCGGTGCTTTGATAGGAAGTTCACTTCTTTTTTCGATTGGTGGTACATTGCTATTAATGCAGTTTTTGGGCGAGGGGTTGAATCGTACCTCTCTCGCCGGATTCATTATTGCAATGGGTATGTTAGTCGATAATGCCATTGTAGTTACTGACAATGCCCGACAAGCTATGTTACGGGGCATGGAGCGCCGTAGGGCCTTGATCGAAGGCGCCAATCTTTCACGATGGAGTCTTCTATGCGCTACATTGATCGCCATCTTTTCGTTCTTACCGCTCTATCTTGCGCCATCTTCCGTTGCGGAGATCGTTCGACCACTCTTTGTCGTTTTGGCGTTGTCGCTGCTGTTGAGTTGGGGGTTGGCTCTTACACAAACACCTCTTTGGGGTAATCGTATGTTGCGCACCGCTCCTGTTTCGCACAATCCCTATGACACAAAATTTTATCGAACTTTTGACCGTTTGCTGGCCAAACTTCTCGAATGGCGTTGGTGTGTTGTGGCAATGAGTTTATTGCTGTTTGCTCTATCGCTTTTTGTAATGAAACGCATGCCGCAGAATTTCTTTCCATCATTGGACAAACCCTATTTTCGTGCCGATGTCCTATTGCCCGAAGGATACGACATTCGATCGACAGATCGAAATTTGCAATTGATGGAAGAGTGGCTTAGAACTCGGCCGGAGGTGAAAAATGTTTCGGTGACAATGGGAGCAACTCCCCCTCGCTACTATTTAGCAAGTGGTAGTTCGTCGCAACGTCCCAATTTCGGAAATATACTTGTCGAGTTACACGATAAACGACAGAGTGCACTTGTAGAGTCCGAATTCAATACTTTTGTCGAACAGAGTTGTCCCGATGTATGGTTGCGATCATCGTTATTCAAACTATCGCCGGTGCCCGATGCTGCCATCGAATTTGGATTTGTGGGAGAGAATATCGACACATTGTATCGCCTAACGGCACAAGCCGAGGAGATTATGTGGCGAACGAACGGAGCAACGAATATTCGCAACGATTGGGGAAATCGAATCCCTACGTGGCTGCCTCTCTATTCGCAGATGAAAGGTCAAAGAGTCGGAATTTCGCGAGGACAGATGGCTCGCGGACTTACGATCGCTACCGAAGGTTATCCTTTGGGCGAATATCGTGAAGGTGATCAACTGATGCCGATATTACTTAAAGATGACAATATCGAGGCTTATAACTTGACCAATTTACAGGCTTTGCCGATTTTTGCACCCTCAGGTCGTGTGCGTTCTGTCGGTCAGGCTACAGATGGGTTTCGCTTCGAATTTCGGGGAGGGGTTGTTAAACGTTACAATCGACAGCGGGCGATGCGGGCACAATGTGATCCGGATCGTGGGGTTAACACATTAAAACTCTTTGCGACGCTTAAAGATTCGATTATGCGTGCAGTGGTATTGCCTGAGGGATATTCATTGAAAATCTTTGGTGAGCAGGAGAGCCGGCAAGAGTCCAACGATGCGCTGATAGCCAATTTCCCATTGACTTTGGTGCTGATTTTTCTTACACTATTGCTTCTTTTTCGTAACTATCGGGATCCGATTGTCGTGTTGTTGATGATCCCGTTGATCTTTATCGGAGTGGTTTTCGGATTGGCAATCACCGGAAAAGTTTTCAATTTCTTTTCATTGCTTGGTCTGCTCGGTTTGGTGGGAATGAACATCAAAAATGCAGTGGTTTTGGTCGAACAAATCGGGGCATTGCGTAGAAGTGGCAAAGCTCCTTACGAAGCCTTGATTGAGGCAACGCATAGCCGAATAATTCCAGTGACTATGGCTTCGGGTACTACCATCTTGGGTATGTTGCCATTACTGTTTGATGCCATGTTTGGGGCTATGGCAGCAACGATCATGGGAGGTTTATTGGTTGCCACATTACTTACCATCTTTGTCTTACCGGTTGTATATGCTATCTTTTATCGTATTCATTCATTATGAAATCGACTCTTTCCCTGTTTTTTTTACTGATCGTTTCCGGACTTTCGGCACAAATTCCGCTTGATGAATATCGTACAGCCGTTGCTGAATATAGTTGGCAATTGAAGCGTGCGATTACCCAAAGTAATCGTGCTGTTGAGGCAATCGGGCAGGCGCGTACCGGTTTTTTACCACAACTTTCAGCCGAGGGGAGTTTTTCGACAACCATCCGCAAGATGGACGAATCTCGCCGTTGGACATTTTCGCTACAACCGCGTGTGGTGCAAACTATTTATGGCGGAGGTGCCGTGCGTGCGGCTTTTCGTGCATCGGAACTCGACTATGATATTGCACTCTGCAATGAGGAGTTTTCTCGCCTCGAAGTGCGTTATGCTGCCGATTATGCTTATTGGAATCTTTCGGCAATGGAACAATTTGCTACATCCATGCGGCAATATGTTGCCATTATTCGTTCGTTGAAATCGGTGGTTGGAGAACGTTTCTCCGAAGGATATATTGCCAAAGGAGATGTACTGATGATTGAGACCCGATTGAGTGAGGCAGAATACCAATTGGTTACGGCTGAACAAAATTACGAAGTAGCACTCCATAATTTCAATATTTTACGGGGAACTGATCCTGAAATGGCGGTTATCTTGACCAATGGGATTCGTGATTCATTGCCGATGCCGATGCGGGTTTCGCTCAACGATGCTTTGTTGCGTCGTTCGGACTATATTGCAGCTCGTTTGCGCGTTGAGCGTGCAGAAATCGATATTCGAACTGCGCGCGCATCGTTCAATCCGCAACTTCGGGTCAGTGCCGGAGCTCCGTGGCGACCTTATTCCCCGAATCGTTCGGGGCGGACTTATCTCGATGGGGTTGTTGCCGTAGAGTTGTCGGTGCCTATTTTTCATTGGGGCGAACGACGTCGATCCGTTGGGATGGCTCGTGCGACCCAACAGCAATACGAATGGGAGATGGCACAGATTCACGATGATATTATCCGTGAAGAGATGAATGGTTGGACAACACTCGTCGATAGTCGAGCCCAAGTAAATACTTCGGAACGCAATCTGCGTATTGCCGGAGAGAATCTTGAAATCAGCACTTACTCGTATGGCGAAGGTCTTGCTACGATCCTTGATGTCCTTCAAGCACAATTAAGTTGGATTCAACTTTATACTAATGCAATTCAGGCACATTATAATTTTGCAATAGCCGCATCGGATTATCAGCGTATTACGGCTCAATAAACAAGGGCGAAGATCAAAACTCTTCGCCCTTGTTGTGCCCAAGTTGGGAATTAGGCTTTTGCAGGTTCGGTTGTAACGATAGCAACTTCGTGTGATACTGGAGCGATCTTGCTGAGCATTCTAACCAATCCACAATGTTTTTCGTGGGCAAGTTCTATTGCATGGCTAGCGCGTGTCTGATCACTTTCGGCTGTACACTCCACATTATAAACCATGTGGAATTCCCGAAAAACACTCTCTGCTTGCAACGTATCAGTTGATAGCTCTCCTGACAAAGTGATCTCCAATCGCTTGGGAGTCATGCGCTCTCGTTTCATAATGTGCAAAACGGTCAATCCGGCACATTTAGCTCCGGCATAGAGCATCAAGGCTTTGGGATTCAGTTCCTCACAACTTGTTTTCCCGTTCAATTCAAATTTTCCTTCGGCAGTTAACTGCAAGGTTACTTTTTCGATCATCATAATAACAAATTTTTGTATAATCTTATTTGTTGTAGCAAGAATCGTTCCTAAGTGTCGGTATATAGGGTTTTTGCAATTATATATCATTATACACATTGTGTAAAATGATATATAAACACCATTTTTTATATCTTTGCATGCAAAGATTCGCCTATATGTTGAAAAGATATTTTTTATTGCTACTCCTTATCGTGGGAAACAGTTGTTTGATGGAGATTCGGGCGACCCCGTCGGAGGTGGAACGATTTATTTCGCGAGGGCGCGAGTTATTCGACCTCGGCCGTTGGAGCGATGCCCGACATGAATTTCTGCAAGCACGAGAACACTTAACAGCTGCTGATCATTTGAATTGTCAACAAGTCGATTTTTATCTTGCTGCCTGTGCTGTTGAGTTGGGCAGTCGCGATGCGGAGGTTGCGTTGCTGGCTTTTGAGCGTAACCATTCCGGATCGGTTTATGCAAACGATGTACGTTTTGCATTGGGATCATACTATTGCTCTGTCGGCAATATGGTGCGAGCGCGTGAATACCTTGAAAAAACCGAGTATAATGCGTTGAATGCCTCCGGACGCGAACGTTATAATATTCGTATGGGATATGTTGCCTTTACCGAGGGAGATTATCGCAAGGCATATGAATATTTCGAGCGAATCTCCAACCGCAGCCAATATGCCGATCATGCCTTATATTACAAATCATATATTGATTATTCCGAAGGGAAATACGGTCGAGCCAAGCAGGGCTTTGAAACCCTTGCTCAAAGTGATGCTTATCGTGAGTTGATTCCTTATTTCCTCTTGCAGATCGGATTTCAAGAGGGGAACTATCGTTATGTTATTGAGCATGGCGATAAGTTGGCTGCTCGTGCCACTCCCGAACGAAGAGTCGAGATCGAGCGAATCATGGCCGAGTCGTGGTTTCGGCAGGAGGATTACAATAAAGCCATCGAGCATTTGAAAACAATGCTGGCTGCCGGTGGAGAATTGGATCGAGAAGGTAACTACCTGATGGGATTCTCGCTTTATCGCACTACTCGCTATGCCGATGCTGTCGATTGGTTGCGTAAAGCATGTGGCGCAGAAGACGAATTGACACAAAATGCCTCGTATCATTTGGCCGATTGTTATTTGCGTCTGAACGATAAAGAGTCAGCCATGAAAGCGTTTTCGATGGCATCTGATGCTCGTTTCGATGCAACCATTGCCGAGAATGCCCTCTTCAACTATGCCAAATTGCAATATGAGTTAGGTGGGACTACGTTTAACGGAGCTATCAACTTGTTACAACGTTATATAGAGCGTTATCCTTCCTCTTCACGAGCTCCTGAGGCGCGAACTTTGCTAATTGCTGCATACTACAATTCGCGCGATTACGATGCTGCCTATCGTGCCATAAAGTCCATGCCATCTACCGATTCCGAGATTCGCGTTGCATTGCAAAAAATAGCCTATTATAGAGGGCTTGAAGCATATAAATCCGGTGATTTCGATTCGGCAAATCGTTATTTTGCCGAATCGGCTTCGGTTGGAGTCAGTCCGAAATATGTTGCTCTAAATACTTTTTGGCAAGCTGAAATTGCTTATCGCAAAGCAGACTATACGGTTGCTACCGTTAAATATAAAGCCTATTTGAACCAAGCTCCTCAATCTGCTCCCGAATATGCAATGGCATGGTATAATTTGGGGTATTGTGCATTTTTGCGGGATGATATGACACGAGCCGCCTCTATGTTTGAGAACTTCCTTACACTCCCTGCTTCGAATTCTTATCAGGCAGATGCCTATAACCGTTTGGGCGATGTATGTTATACGGCTCGTGATTACAACGGGGCGATCAAAAAATATGACAAAGCCATTGCTCTTGGAACTGATGCACAATACTATGCGCAATATCAGCGGGCTGTTTCGTTGGGAATCTTGGGACGTGAAAATGAAAAAATACAAGCTTTGCGACATATCATTACGACCAACACTGGCAACTATGTGGAGCCTGCCTCATACGAGTTGGGACGCAGTTATATCGCACAAGAGCGTTATGCCGAAGGTGTTGAAGCTCTCGAATCATATATTGTTAGCTATCCGACCTCGATTCGAGCGATACGCGCATATTCCGATTTGGGCCTTGCGTATCTTAATTTGGGTCAACACGATAAATCGTTGAAAAGTTACGAACATATCGTTGCTTCCTCTCCGCATACCTCCGAGGCGCGAGAAGCGATGTTGGGAATTCGGAATATTTATGTATCTCGTGGCGATGTGGATGGATATTTTAATTATGCTGCCAAAGTTGGAATGGAGCGCGACCTTGCCACCTTATCCCGTGATTCTCTGTCGTTTGTTGCCGCACAAAAACTTTATCTTGCCGAGAAATATGAGATGGCGGCCAAGTCGCTAAAAAACTATGTCAAGAGTTATCCGCAAGGATCTTATTTGGGGGATGCGCTTTACTATTTGAGCGATTGTAATCTTCGGGTTGGAGATCGGTCTGCTACAATCGAATCGTTGACAAAACTTGTCGAATTGGGATCCGGTCAACATATACTTGCCGCTTTGAAGAAGCTTTCATCACTGACTTGGGAAGAGAAACAATACGACAAAGCCGCAACAACCTATCGACAACTTTTCGATGTGGCATCCGCAGCCGATGATCGTGCAGCTGCCATGACAGGTTATGTGCGATCTATCATTGCTTTGGGTGATCCTTCGAAAATCGAATCGATGGCTGTCGATGTTCGAGCGCAAAAAGAAGCAGGCGCAACGGCTCGTCGTGAGGCTACTTTTGCGTGGGCCGAACAGTTGCGTAATGCAGATCGTAAATCCGCAGCCATAAAACTCTATAAAGAGTTAGCCGGAGATGTTGCCACAACCGAAGGCTCTGCCGCTGCCTATTATGTGCTCGAATCGCAATTTGCTGCCGGCGATCTTGTCGCTGTCGAAAAAGCGATCTTTGCTTACTCCGAGCGAAAGCCCAAAAACTATTGGTTGGCAAAAGCCTATATTCTTTTGGGAGATGTATATGCCAAACAAAACGATAATTATCAAGCACGAGCCACGTGGCAAAGTGTTGCCGACGGCTATTCGCCAGCCGATGATGGTATTGTCGCCACAGCCCGTAACCGTATCAGTAAATTGCAATAATGATGAACCGTTTGCTTATCATAGCCACGCTCTGCGTGATACTTCCTCGAATGGCTGTTGCTCAGGTTGAAAGACAGGTCGAGGTGACAAAAAAGTTTGTTCCAAGTGTCGAACGTGCAGAAAAGTTGCCTATCATGCCGGATATGACCGATACAACTCGGATATATCCCGATATCGACTATACGATTACCCCTTTATCTATTCAGACAGCCTTTCAATTGAAACCGATTCGTCCTGCAACGGTGACCTATTGGGAATTTAACCGACCGTTGCCGTTTTATCTCAAAGTAGGAGTTGGCTATCCGCTTAATTCTGTATTGGATTTCTATGCCACAACGCAGAATCCGAGTGTTGGATATGCAATCGGCTATGTCAACCACGATGGTCGCTATGCCAAAATCCGTAATGACTTTGGTGATAGGCACTCTGCAACACGGATAAATAATCGTATCGGAGCTACTGCCGGCAAATATCTTGGACGGCACATTTTGGAGGGTGAAATTTCGTATGAAAATCGACTGTATTATCGTTATGGAGCCCATCGAAGTCCTGTTTTTGATGAAATAGTTAATTCGTCCAATGGTGCATCTGACTTTGCGTTGGCATCTCCGGCGACAGCTGTCGATTACGGCGATGGCCGGATCATGATCCGTGTGGGCGATGATTTCCATGATTTGAATCGAGTGAACTTTGAGGTCTCGTTGCGGGGTGGTATGTTCTTCGATCATTCCGATTGGCCGAATTATAAAGACAAAGCACGCCAAATATCGTTGGATGTCGGAGGCCGTATTGCTCGTGCATGGGGAAAACATCGGATTGTTGCTAATCTCAGCTACATGCGCTTCTCTGGTCAAAAAGCAATCGACAATTATCTCCAACAGCAAGTTCGTGCAGGAATCCGTTATGGCCGAGAAAGTGATTTTTTGACCTATGAAGTGGGAGCTGACTATTATCATGACAAGATTGAAGGCGAAAAATCCGGAAACTATATTTTACCACACATCCGTCTTGATTTTAATCTTGGTACAAAAAAATTGCGACCGTTTGTAGAGATCGACGGCCAAGTGGCAGCCAATGATTATCGTTCGCTTACGCGACAAAATCCCTATTTGTATCCGACATCTTTGGTCGATAAAAGTTCTGTGGACTATAATGGGCATTTCGGTATTGCGGGAACATTAAGCCGAGATCGCTTTTCATATCGAGTCTATGCGACATATTCGATACACGATAATCATCTCTATTGGTATGGCTTAGGTACCTATCTTCCAGTGGACAAGATCTATATAGAAGCTGCTACATGTATCATGCCTCATACTGCTCGTCAGACGGCAGTTTCGTTTCATGGTGAGATGGAGTGGCATCCGATTACTTCGTTGTTGTTGAATTTAGGACTTCACGGATTTATCTACGACAATGAGTCAGTTTATAAAAGTGGCGATCCCTCGATCAAAGGAAATTTAGCAGTCCGTTATACTGGAAAGAAAGTTGCATTGGGCGTTGCAGCCATATTACAGGGCTCTCGTGAATGGACAATGGAGGATAATAGAATGTTTGCGAATACAGATGAGTCATGGCTGACAACAGCTCCCATTCGTAGCACTTTCGAAGTTCCATGTTCGATAGATTTACGCGTCAACTTTGCATGGAAACTATCTTCAACAGTTGGAATTTTTGCAGAAGTACACAACCTGCTCAACGAGCGTATTTACGAATACCTTTGGCATCCGGAATATGGAATCAACTTCACAGCAGGTGTGAAACTCAATTTTTGACCTTGATATACATGAAGAGAGGAATGACAACTCTTCTCAATGGAAATTACCCTTGTTGGACACGCTTTTTGTGAGGATGAATCGGAGTTATTTTTATGTGTATTTTGGGTATCTATAATGATTCCAAATAATTGAAGGTTATATAATCTTTGACGCTTAAATTTTGCAATCCGAGAAATGAATCCTACGTTTGATCTGCAAATGTGCAATAGATAATTTAGAAGTCTGTTGCGGTTGTGATCACCAACTGGTTGTCGGCTTACAAAGGTTCAAAATAATAATAAATAATAAACGACAGACAAGCAGTCAGGAAAAGTGCTTTATGCGCGATTCCTGAATGTCTGTAAGATGTCGTTACGATTTGAACCTCGGGTAAGCCATCTTCAACATCAGGTTTCGCGCATAGTTTTAGATTACGATTTATCAGTGTTTAAAGATTGCATGACCTATTGCATCTAATCTTTACATATAGCAAAGTCATAGTTGTGATAATCTCTCTCAAAACTTTTTGTTTGGGGCAAAATCTATGTAAACCCTACGACGAAAAATAGGGGGATTACATCGTGTATGATTATCCGAGAAAGAATTGTATTAATGGAATTTTATCAAAATCTAGGAAATCCGGTGTATGATTAGAATCGGATTAGAAAAATGATAGGTATTGTAGGTCAGTATTTTGCAAACTTATAGAGAAGGAGTGCTGCTTTGAGAGGTATAAAATCTTGTGTATTTTTACAAAAATAGGGAGAAAGGCTTGCAAATTAAAGAAAATTGGTTTACCTTTGCACTCGCAAAAAGATCGTTGAGATCTATTGGAGGTGCCATAGCTCAGTTGGTAGAGCAAAGGACTGAAAATCCTTGTGTCCCCGGTTCGATTCCTGGTGGCACCACTTGAAGAAGATGAAAAATTAAGCAAATCCCTGATTTTCAATGAAAATCGGGGA
>SUZX01000001.1 GCA_015059735.1 Rikenellaceae bacterium
ATCAAAGGTAAATCCAACTTACCGCCCATCTGCGGGCTGGTTTATCCAAGTAAAATCCAAGTAAATGTACATTTCGTTTTGCGCCCAAATTTTAGACGCTCTTCCGTAACTCACTGACTACTACACCTCTAACCCTCTTTTGTCCTCTACACTACTTGTACATTTCGTTTTCCTGCCCATACATTTTTTTTGAACGAACAATCCTTGACTGAAAAATATATGATTAAAAGGAGAATGTGATTTTTTTGAGCCGTTCCACTGTTTGTGGCTTTTAGGATTGCATAACCCATAAATTTATATTATCTTTAACCCCAAATAACCGATCATGTTAAAATTAATAACCGAATAACCATGAAAGACTTGAAAATTGTAGGTCCGGCACTTCCGGATATGCCTTGGGAAGAGCGTCCCGCCGGCTCTAATGAGGTAATGTGGCGTTATAGTGCTAACCCTATCATTCCGCGCAATTTACTTTCGACATCCAACTCGATTTTTAACTCGGCTGTTGTTCCGTTCAAATGCGGTAAATACAACTATGCCGGAGTCTTCCGTTGTGACGATACCAACCGCCGCATGCGTATCCATGTAGGTTTTTCGGTCAACGGTATTGATTGGGAGATCGAAGAGGCTGATTTTCATTTGGAGGGTGCTGATCCCGAAGTGGGAGAGTGGGTCTATGGTTACGATCCACGCGTTGCAAAGATCGATGATAAATACTATGTGACATGGTGCAATGGCTATCATGGCCCGACCATCGGTATCGCTTGGACCACCGATTTCAAAACTTTCCACCAACTCGAAAACGCTTTCCTGCCCTATAACCGCAACGGTGTACTCTTCCCGCGTAAGATCGGAGGCAAATTTGCCATGCTTTCGCGCCCGAGCGATACCGGACATACTCCTTTTGGCGATATCTTCTATTCCGAATCCCCCGATATGGAGTTTTGGGGTCGCCACCGCCATGTGATGTCACCGGCTCCCTTCGAGCAGAGTGCTTGGCAGTGTATGAAGATTGGAGCAGGTCCCGTACCTATCGAAACTAGCGAGGGGTGGCTACTTATCTATCATGGCGTTCTACGTTCTTGCAACGGCTATGTTTATGCCTTCGGTTCGGCTTTGCTGGATCTTGAAGAACCGTGGAAGGTTATAGCTCGCAGTGGCCCTTATCTGATCTCACCGCGTGAGATCTATGAACTTACGGGTGATGTGCCGAATGTGACATTCCCATGTGCTGCATTGCATGATCCCGATACCGGCCGTATTGCTGTCTATTACGGATGTGCCGATACGGTTACGGGATTGGCTTTCGGTTATATTCCCGAAATTGTAGAGTTCACCAAGAAAAACAGTATCCTCTAATGAACTTGCGACAAAGATTTTGGGCTGCGACATTTGTCGCAGCCGTTTTCGCTCTACCGGTTGATGCGCAACAAACCCCTTCGGGACAGCTCGGAACTGCTGATCCTGTCGCGTGTGTAGTACCGTTTGTCGGTACCACCAATTTTGGTACAACCAACCCGGGTGCTGTGCTGCCGCATGGCATGATGGCTGTTGTGCCATTCAATGTGATGGGATCTGCAAAAAATGTGCATGATAAAGATTCTCGTTGGTGGTCAACACCTTATGAATACCACAACAAATTTTTTACCGGTTTTGCACATGGCGCACTCAGTGGAGTGGGATGTCCTGAGATGGGAGCATTGCTCACGATGGCTATTACCGGAGACTTGGAGGTCGATTACCGCAACTACGGTAGCGAATATCGCGATGAAACGGCTTCTCCCGGGTATTACGCCCTTTCGTTATCGAGATATGGCGTGCGTGCCGAAGCAACTGCTACGGCTCGTACCTCGGCCGAGCGTTATACCTTTCCGGCCGGCAAAGGACACATTCTGCTGAATTTGGGTGAAGGCCTTACCAATGAGAGTGGAGCTACTGTTCGACGAGTGAGTGCTACCGAGATAGAAGGCTCGAAACTGCTGGGAACATTCTGCTATAATCCGCAGACAGTCTTTCCGATCTATTTCGTGTTGCGCGTGACGAAAACTCCCACTGCTTCTGGCTATTGGAAAAAACAACGTCCCATGAAAGGTGTTGAGGCCGAATGGACTCCGGATAACGGACGCTATAAACTCTATACCCGTTATGGCCGTGACCTGTCGGGTGATGACATCGGCTATTGGTTTACGTTCGATAATCTTACTGCCGGTGAACAGGTCGAAATACGCATGGGGATCTCGTTTGTTTCGACAGAAAATGCCCGCCGCAATCTCGATGCCGAACAGCCGGCTGCCATGACTTTCGATTCGATACAAGCCGCTGCCCGTAACCGTTGGAACGATGATTTGGGGCGTATTCGTATCTTTGGAGGATCGGAGGAGCAACGCAAAGTCTTCTATACGGCACTCTATCATGCCTTGATACATCCCAACCTACTGAATGATGTCAATGGCGAATATCCGCTGATGGAGTCCGATGGTGTGGGTGTTACCGAGGGTAATCGTTATACCGTTTTCTCGTTGTGGGATACTTATCGCAACCTTCATCAGTTGATGACTTTGGTCTATCCCGAGCGCCAAATCGATATGGTGCGCTCGATGATCGATATGTACCGCGAGTGGGGGTGGTTGCCCAAATGGGAACTTTATGGTCGTGAGACTTTTACGATGGAGGGAGATCCTGCCATTCCGGTAATTGTCGATACATGGATGAAAGGCTTGCGCGATTTTGATGTCGAAACAGCTTATGCCGCCATGCGAAAATCGGCTACTACTGCAGGAGCTCAAAATCGTATGCGTCCCGATATCGATCCCTATATCGAACGAGGCTATGTGCCGTTGGGATGGTTTGCCGCCGACCTTTCGGGCGATAACTCCGTTTCGCACGCTTTGGAGTATTATGTAGCCGACAATGCGTTGTCGCAATTTGCTGCCGCCCTCGGTAAAACCGATGATGCCACCCTCTTCCGCAATCGTTCGTTGGGCTATAAACACTACTATTGCCCCGAGTTCGGTACCCTGCGTCCGCGTACCAAGTCGGGCGAGTTCCTTACGCCGTTCAATCCGCGTCAAGGCGAGAATTTCGAACACGTCCCCGGGTTTCATGAGGGGTCGGCATGGAATTATACCTTCTTTGTGCCACACGATGTCGAGGGTCTTGCCAAACTGATGGGAGGCTCGAAGAAATTTGTTGCCAAACTCCAAAAAGTTTTCGACGAAGGACTTTACGATCCGGCGAACGAACCCGATATTGCCTATGCCTATCTTTTCAGCCGTTTTCGGGGTGAAGAGTGGCGTACCCAGCATGAGGTGCGTCGGTTACTCGACAAATACTTTACTACACGTCCCGATGGAATCCCGGGTAACGATGATACCGGCACAATGTCTGCTTGGGCGGTCTTTTCGATGTTAGGGTTCTATCCCGACTGCCCGGGAGAACCCTATTATACCCTTACCGCACCGACTTTCGATCGTGCCGAGATCGATACCGCCAGTGGTACATTGGTCATTGAGAAACAGGGTGTGGGGTATATCTCTCGTATGGTGTTGGGAAACAAACCGCTGAAAAAATACCGCATTTCCCATGCCGAGTTGTTGCAAGCCGAAACGTTGAGTTTTAATTTACAATCCCGTAAGTAACGATGTCTGTTCTTCGATATGTTTGTTTGTTGCTGATACTTGGGTTTACAACATGTCCTGTAAACGCCCAACGTATTGTCCGTAATGGAGCGCCCAAAGGGCGTATTGTATTGGCTGAGTCTAGCGATGCAACTGCCATGCAAGCTGCACGATTGTTACAACGCTTTATTCAAGAGTCGAGTGGAGCGGAATTGCCTATCCTTTCGGTTGCCAAACCCCGTTCGGGCGATGTGGTGATCGGCCGACTCTCGGCGGTTGGTTTGTCGGATAACCTGCCGAACTTGACCAAAGATGGTTATTGCCTACGCAACTCCGATGGTGTTCTGCGAATCGGCAGCGGAGGAGGTAAGGGAACTGTATATGGTGTCGTTACACTTTTGGAACGTTACCTCGGCATGAACTACTATGCGGCTCATGCATATGATCTCAATCGACAGACAACGATTGAATTCCCGCCGATAAATATCGTCGAAAATCCTGCTTTTCGCTATCGGCAAAGTCAGGCTTATGGTATGCGTCAGGATTCGGTCTATCGCTTGTTCTTACGTTTAGATCAGCCGGAAGATATCTTTGTTGATCGACTGTGGGTCCATACGTTCAATCGATTGCTACCGGCATCAGTCTATGGTGCGAAACATCCCGAATATTACTCGTTTATCAACGGAATGCGTCGCCCGGGACGTGCTAGTCAATGGTGCCTGACCAATAACGAGGTCTTCGAGATAGTTGCTGCGCGTATCGACTCGATTTTTCGAGCCAATCCTGATCGCACGATGATTTCCGTAAGCCAAAACGATAGTAATTTTACCTATTGTCGTTGCGAAGAGTGCGAAAAGGTCAATATCGAAGAGGGGTCTCCGGCCGGTAATTACATCCGATTTCTCAACCGATTGGCCGAGCGTTTTCCGGATAAAGAGTTCTCTACATTGGCTTATCTCTTTACCATGAAACCGCCGCGCCATGTGCGTCCGCATCCAAATGTCAATATTATGTTGTGTGATATTGATTGTGATCGCGAAGTTCCGCTTACCGACAATGTTTCGGGTCGTGAATTTATCGAGGCTTTGAAGGGTTGGGATGCCCTTACCGATAATATTTTTGTATGGGACTATGGAATCAATTTTGACAATATGGTCGCACCGTTCCCCAATTTTCCGATTTTGAAACCCAACATCCAGCTTTTCCGCAAACATGGGGTTACGATGCACTTCTCGCAGATCGGAGGAGCATATGGCGGTGATTTCTCGGAATTGCGCTCCTATGTAGTCAGCAAATTAATGTGGAATCCCGATCAGGATACCGATTCGCTGATGCTTCATTTCATGCGTGGCTACTATGGTGCGGCTGCTCCTTTCCTCTACCAGTACGAGAAATTATTGGAAGGGGCTCTGCTTGCCGGCGGACAACGGTTGTGGATTTATGACTCGCCCGTGTCGCATAAAAACGGGATGCTCAACGAGGTCTGCCGAAAACGTTATAATCAACTTTTCGATCGGGCAGAGCAAGCTGTGTCGGGTGATTCGGTCTTGTTGCGGAGGGTACACTTGGCGCGGTTACCGTTGCTTTATTCCGATTTGGAGATTGCCCGTACAACCTCCGATAAAGATCTCAACGAGGTCGTTCGCAAACTGAATACATTCGAGAGATATGTTACCGATTTCGGTATCCCGACACTTAACGAGCGCAGGAACTCTCCGGTGGATTATTGCCGCCTCTATCGCCAACGCTATCTTCCTTCCGAAACAAAGAATTTGGCTTGTGGTGCTTCCATTCGTTGGATCACTCCTCCGGCTGAGAAATATCGCAAGTTGGGCGAAACAACGCTTACCGACGGCCTATTTGGTGGAGCCTCTTTCACCGATAGTTGGACCGGTTGGGAAGGTTGTGACGGTGCTTTTGTCGTCGATTTGGGCGCAGAAAAAAGCATTACTACCATCGAAACCGATTTCCTGCACCAACTCGGACAATGGATTCTTTTACCCCGTTCGGTAACCTACTCGATCTCTTCCGATGATCAAACCTATCAGCCTTTTGGTCGTGTGGATTTTCCGGAGGATCAATCGGTCCCCGTGAAATTTGTGCCGGCTACCGTTACTCGTCCGGAGGTGCAGGCTCGATATGTTCGTGTCGATGTTGAAGGAGTGAAAATCTGTCCATCGTGGCACTATGGAGTGGGATGTCCCTGCTGGTTCTTCCTCGATGAAATAACCATACGATAACCTATTAATTTTAACCGATTATAAATGAAATTCAATCGTTTTTTTGCAATTCTGTTCGGAGTTTGGCTGTTAAGTTCCTGCTCCGATTCGAGTCCCGAAAAACTTACGGCACTGGTCGATCCACATATCGGAACCGGTGGACATGGCCATGTTTTTGTGGGTGCCAATGTCCCGTTCGGTATGGTGCAATTGGGTCCGACAAGTATCCCCCAAAGTTGGGATTGGTGTTCGGGATATCATGCGAGCGACTCTACGGTCATTGGTTTTTCTCATACCCATTTGAGCGGTACGGGTATCGGTGATCTGTTCGATGTTACCGTGATGCCTGTTGTCGGCGAGGTGACTTATGCGCGTGGTACGCACGACGATCCGCAGTCGGGACTGTGGTCTATGGCCGACCGTTCGCAAGAGATTGTTCGCCCGGGCTACTATTCTGTCCCATTGATCCGCTATGGCGTTCGTGCAGAGATGACTGCCACAACGCGCGTGGGATTGCACCGTTATACTTTTCCTGCGGCCGAAGATGCTGCTTTGGTTTTCGATCTCGAAAATGGCGGTTGTTGGGATAAAGCTACCGAAACACATATCGAACAGGAGAATGATACCCGTATTTCGGGTTGGCGTTATTCGACAGGGTGGGCTAAAAATCAGCGTGTTTATTTTGTCGCCGAACTCTCGAAACCGATCTCTAAGTTCGAGCGTTGTGGTGTAGATAATCGCTATGCCCGTCTTTCGTTTGCGACATCGCAAGATGAACAGGTGTTGTTGAAAGTCGCTCTTTCGGCGGTAAGTGTTGAGGGTGCCCGCGCCAATCTGATGTCAGAACTTCCCGAATGGGATTTCGATGCTGCGGTAGCTGCTGCCGATATGGCTTGGGAAAGCGAACTTTCGAAAATTCGAGTAGAGAGTTCTGATCTTCCGGCTCGAAAAATCTTTTATACGGCACTCTATCATGCGATGGTTGCTCCCGTAACTTTCAGTGATGTCGATGGTCGTTATCGTGGTGCCGATGATACGGTTCGCGAGAACCCGAATCGTACCACCTATACGGTCTTCTCGCTTTGGGATACATACCGTGCCAAAATGCCACTTCTAACCATTACACATCCTGAACGAATGGGAGATATTGTCAATACCATGCTCAATATTCACGACGAGCAGGGACGACTTCCGGTTTGGCATTTGTGGGGTTGCGAAACCGATTGCATGGTGGGAGATCCGGGTATGATCGTTGTTTCGGACGCCATTGTGAAAAATATTACGGGTTTCGATCGCGAACGGGCTTTCGAAGCGGTGAAACAGACTGCTCTCGATGATAATCGGGGTGGTGATCTGCGTAAGAAATACGTGTTTATTCCCAGCGATTTGATGACTGAGTCGATTGCGTTTGATATGGAATATGCCGTTGCCGACGGAGCTGCAGCTCGTGCTGCCGAGGTGTTGGGAAAAACGGATGATGCAAAACTTTTTGCTACTCGCAGCCGTTCGTGGCGCAACTATTTCGATGCCTCTACGGGTTTCGTGCGTGGTAAATATTCTTCCGGGAAATGGCGTACTCCGTTCAGCCCGATCTCTTCATCGCACCGTGCCGATGATTATTGCGAGGGTAACGCATGGCAATATACATGGCTTGCTCCTCAGGATGTCAAAGGCCTTGTCGAGGTCTTCGGAGGTAAAAAAGCGCTACTTACCAAACTCGATTCCCTCTTTACGATCAGTTCGGCGATCGAGGGAGATGCTTCGCCCGATATTTCGGGTTTGATCGGACAGTATGCTCATGGCAACGAGCCGAGTCACCATACACTCTACCTCTATACCATGCTCGGAGAGCCTTGGAAAACAGCCGACAAGGTGCGTGAAGTATTGACGACGCTCTACCACGACCAACCCGATGGCCTTTCGGGTAATGAGGATGTCGGTCAAATGTCTTCGTGGTATATTATCTCCTCGTTGGGTTTTTACGAGGTCGAGCCGGCAGGTGGCCGCTATTGGTTCGGATCACCTCTCTTCGATAAGGCGAGGTTGCGTGTTGCTGGCGGTGAGTTTGTTGTTGTTGCCGAAAATAACTCCGCCGCGAATCGTTATATCCAACGTGTATGGCTCAACGGTCAACTTTATACCAAACCTTACCTTTCACATGCCGATTTGGTTGCTGGAGGCGAATTGCGTTTCGAGATGGGTGCTGAGCCCAAAGTGTGGTATTGCCCCGATGAGCCTGCGGAGTATGCCGATCAACGACCGGCAAAGGAGCAACGTTCTTTTAGATCGGAAGCAGTGGAGAGAGAGATTGTTCGCGTGTGCAATCTGCTGACTAACGAACGTCTTCGTTGGATGTTCGCCAACTGCTTCCCCAACACGCTTGATACCACAATCCATTATCGGGAAGACACTGCCGGAGTCCCCGATACTTATGTTTATACAGGTGACATTCCGGCCATGTGGTTGCGCGATTCGGCTGCGCAGGTGTGGCCCTATGTGGCTTTCTGTAACGAAGATCCGGCTTTGCAAAAGATGATCGCTGGTGTGATTCGTCGGCAATTCCGATTGATCGCCATTGATCCCTATGCCAACGCTTTTAACGATGGTCCTACCGGTGCGGGACAGGATGTCGGATACCCGGGGAATAATCAAAATCCATGGGTTTTTGAACGTAAGTGGGAGATCGACTCCCATTGTTATCCGATCCGTTTGGCATATCACTATTGGAAAACCACCGGCGATACGTCGGTTTTCGATGCCGAGTGGATTGCGGCCATGCGTGCTATTCTTGCGACATTGCAGACACAGCAACGCAAAGAGGGAATCGGTGACTACATCTTTTTGCGTGTGACCGATCGCCAATTGGACACCAAATGCCATGTCGGCCGAGGTAATCCGGTAAACCCTGTGGGATTGATTGCTAGTGCTTTCCGACCTTCGGATGATGCCACAACTTTTGAGTTTTTGGTGCCCTCGAATTTTATGGCAGTCACATCGCTCCGCAAAGCAGCCGAAATCCTGCGAGTTGTAAATTGTGAAACCGAACTTGCCGACCAATGT
Source organism: Rikenellaceae bacterium (assembly GCA_015059735.1). GTDB lineage: Bacteria > Bacteroidota > Bacteroidia > Bacteroidales > Rikenellaceae > Alistipes. The sequence continues at coordinate 8,897 of SUZX01000001.1, forward strand.
TCGGCATTGGCTGCGGAAGTAGCTGCCGCTCTACAAAAACATGCCGTTGTGGAGCATCCCGAATTTGGCCCGATCTACGCCTTTGAAGTCGATGGTTTCGGAAGTGTTCAATTGATGGACGATGCCAATGTCCCCTCGTTGCTCGCTATGGCTTATTTGGGCGATGTGGAGCGTACCAATTCGATCTATGAAAATACCCGTCGCTTTGTGTGGAGCAAGGCTAATCCCTATTTTTGGCGGGGTCCTGCCGGTGAGGGTATTGGTGGGCCTCATATTGGTGTGGAAATGATCTGGCCGATGAGTATTATGATGCGAGCGTTTACCGCCACCGATGATGCCGAAATTCGGGATTGTATCGCGCAACTTCTTGTTACCGATGCCGGTACAGGATTCATGCACGAATCGTTTTCACGACACGATGCAGCAAATTTTACCCGTCCGTGGTTTGCATGGCAAAATTCGCTCTTCGGTGAGTTGATTCTGCATTTGATCAAGAATAGTAAACTCGATTTGTTAAACTCCATAAATTAAATAATCTGATCCCATGAAGAAAATTTGTACTATTTTAGTTTGCTGTATAGCTATTGTCATGATATCCTCATGCGGCAAAAACTCCTCCGATGAGTTAACGGTCATGACCTTCAATATGCGTTACGATACTCCGCGAGATGGCGAGAATCGTTGGACATATCGTTATGATCGTATTGCCCAAGTGATTCTTGCGCAAGATGCCGATCTTTTTGGCGCCCAAGAGGTTTTGAAACATATGCTCGATACGCTTGTTTCGCGTCTTGCAGGTTATACTTATGTCGGTGTGGGACGTGGCGATGGTATTGCTGCCGGAGAATTCAGCCCTGTGTTTTATAAGAAAGATCGTTTCGAATTGTTGGACTCAGGAAATTTCTGGCTCAGTGAAACCCCCGATGTCGCCGGCTCGAAGGGGTGGGATGCCGCTTGCAAGCGTATTGCCAGCTGGGTAATATTGAAAGATCGCCGAAAAGGAAACGAACTCTTCATGTTGAATACTCATCTCGATCATGTCGGCGAGGTGGCTCGTCGGGAGAGCGTCAAGTTGCTGTTGCAACGTGTCAAAGAGTTGCGTGGCGATCGTCCTGCGATCCTTACTGGCGATTTTAACGCAACGCCCGACTCTGAGGTGATTACCTCCTTGCTGGCCGATGGCTCGGTTTTTCATACGCGCGATATCGCTGCTACGACTAATGGTACGTTGTGGACATTCTCTGCTTTCGGACAGCTTCCCGAAGACAAACGTACCTTTATCGATTATGTGCTTGTGACTTCCGAATGGGAAGTTGCCTCGCATGTCGTGTTACCTGATACGCTCGATGGGGGATATGTTTCCGACCATACGCCTATTGTAACCAAACTTACTATCGCTCGTTAAGAGATGAAATTATTCTTTTCTTTGTTGGTCGCGATGGTTTGTTGTTGCTGCTCACCGTCGCAGGAGAAACTGAAACATCCTTCCGATTATGTTGTGACGTTGATGGGAACACAGTCCGATTACTCCTTTTCGACAGGCAATACCTATCCGGCAGTTGCTTTGCCGTGGGGTATGCACTTTTGGACGCCCCAAACCGGTAAGATGGGAGATGGTTGGGCTTATACTTATGGCGCGCACACCATTCGCGGATTCAAGCAGACCCACCAACCTTCGCCGTGGATCAACGATTATGGCCAATTCTCTTTGATGCCCGTGCGCGGTGTGGGGCTGGTCGATGAAAATAGCCGCCAAAGCTGGTTTTCGCACCAGGCCGAGGAGGCGCGCCCATATTACTACTCGGTCTATTTAGCCGATCATGATGTGAAAGTTGAAATTACCCCTACCGATCGTGCTGCCATGTTGCGCTTTACATTCCCCGAAAGCGCGGAGTCGGGGGTCGTGATCGATGCTTTCGATCGCGGGTCTTCGCTTCGCATCTATCCCGATAGTTGTACGATTGGCGGTATCTCAACACGCAACAGTGGGGGAGTTCCCGATAACTTTGCCTGCTATTTTGTCGTGCGATTCGATAAGCCGTTCGACTCTTATAAACTATACGATGGCGACAAACTGCTTCCCGAAACTTCCTCCAAAGGAGAAGGAGATCATCTGCTTGCCCGTGTTGGGTTTGCCACTACTCGCGGAGAGCGTATCACTGTCCGAGTCGCCTCGTCGTTTATCTCGTTCGAACAGGCTCTCCGGAATCTGGAAACCGAGTTGGGTGATGATGATTTCGATACGATCAAATCCAAAGCGCAATCCCGTTGGGACGATGTCTTAGGGCGAATAGAGGTTGCGGGAGGCTCCGAAGAACAATTGCGCACATTCTATTCGTGCCTCTATCGTTCGACACTTTTCCCACGTAAGGTTTACGAGATTGATGAGCAGGGCAATCCGATCCATTACAGCCCTTATAATGGCAAGGTCATGGCGGGGTATCTCTATACCGATACCGGCTTTTGGGATACTTTTCGCTCACTTTTCCCGTTGCTGAATCTGGTATATCCCTCCGAGAATGCAAAAATACAGGCCGGTTTGGCTAATGTTTGGCGCGAAAGCGGTTTCCTGCCGGAGTGGGCATCCCCGGGACATCGCGGCTGTATGGTGGGTAACAACTCCGCTTCGGTTGTTGCCGATGCAATCCTCAAAGGGGTAACTCCTGACGAGGATATTCCGACGTTATATCAGGCAATGCTCTCCGGACGAACAAACGTGCATCCCACAATCTCTTCGACCGGACGTTTAGGACACGAATATTACAATAAATTGGGTTATGTGCCTTATGATGTCGGGATCAAAGAGAATGTTGCCCGCACGTTGGAGTATGCCTACGATGATTGGTGTATTGCTCAGGTTGCCGAACAGTTGGGAAAATCCGAAGATGTTGCCGAACTGAAAAAGGCCGCCCAAAACTACCGCCATGTTTTCGATCCCGAAACCCGCCTGATGCGAGGCCGTAATGTCGATGGTAGTTTCCAGCACCCTTTCAGCCCCTATAAGTGGGGTGATGCCTTTACCGAGGGCAATGCTTGGCATTATACGTGGTCGGTCTTTCACGATGTCGATGGACTGGCCGAACTGATGGGTGGCAAGACCGAATTTGCCCGTATGCTCGACTCGGTTTTTGTCGTGCCACCCATCTATGACGACAGCTACTACGGCTTCCGTATCCACGAGATTACCGAGATGCAGGTTGCCAATATGGGCAATTATGCACACGGCAACCAACCCGCGCAACACATGATTTACCTCTATAATTGGGCTGACCAGTCATGGAAAACCCAATATTGGGTACGCGAGGTGATGAATCGGCTTTATCGCCCGACTCCCGATGGCTATTGTGGCGACGAGGATAACGGGCAAACCTCGGCATGGTATGTCTTTTCGGCATTGGGTTTCTATCCCGTCTGTCCCGCTTCGGACGAATATGCTGTTGGTGCTCCGCTCTTTCAACGAGCCACCATTCATTTAGAAAATGGGCAAAGGATTGTTATCAAGGCCTCTGAAAATACTCCCGAAAATCGCTATGTCGGTAGCTTGATGATTGATGGTCGACCTTGTGACGATTATTTCTTCCGCTGGTCTAAACTCTCGCAAGGAACTGAAATCGACTTCGAAATGCAATCTGTTCCAAAACGTTGATTCCTCCTTGATAAGCAAAGCCCCGTTCCGAAATAAGGAACGGGGCTTTGCCTTTGTCTGTTGGAGCCTACTTCTCTGCTACGAAGAACAGATCAAAACACGTTGTGTCGGCAGGAGCTATGCTGTAATCCTCCATCCGGATCGAAGTTGTCAATTCGGTGTTCTGTTTCAATAATTTGCGCCGATTCAGCCGATTCAGCAGGTCGTAGGGTAGTTGCAATAATCTGCGGGGCAGTCGGTGTTGCAGATCCAGAATGTCGAATCGAGTTATCCGTTCCACACTCTTGCGGTTTTGTTCGTAGTATTCCATTACCCGTTCATTCCCGAATACCCCGAACATTTCAACCTTGCGAAACGATCCCATAAGCAATAAACGCAACTCTTCGATGGTGTATTCGCGTACATGCCATGGGTTGCGGGTCAACGACATCGGAGCATGGGGTGTCGTAACAATAAACCGTCCGCCCGATCGCAATACCCGATGTATTTCGCGCACAAACTCTGCATCGCGCTCGATGTGCTCGATTACTTGAAACGAAATTACATAGTCGAAACTCGCATCATCGAAGGGTAGCGGGGGTACTGTTGCCTGCCGAAACTCGACATTCGGCCATGCCAATAACTCCGATGTGGGAATGTGCTTGTCGATCGTTACAAACTGCTTGGTTTGTGGTGCTATTACCTCAATGCCGTAGCCCGACCCTGTGCCGATCTCCAAAACCCTGCCCGAAACCCGTTCGGCAGCGGCATGATAAGCCAAAAGTGACCGCTGAAATACAAAATTATCCGAAACTTCTACCGAAACCCGCTCGGCCGTTGCGATCTTTCCCATTATCGTTTGCAGATTTTTATGCTGTGTGGCTCGGCCTCTACACGCCCGCTTTTGAGCAATACACCCAACGAACGTTTGAATATTTTCTTGCTCATCTTGGTCAGTTGATAGATCTCCTCCGGAGCGCTGTTATCTCCTACGGGCAATATTCCATCATGTGCTTCCAACAATCGCCACAACTCTTCGGCTGAATCTTTCACTTGGGCATAACCCTCTTGTTGCAGGCTGACATCTATGCGGTTGTCCTCCGTAATGCGCCGTACATAACCTGTCAGTCGGTCTCCGATAGTTACTGACCGAAACAGCTGGTTGCGGTACAACATGCCCCAATGACGGTTGTCGATGATCACCCGATAGCCGATTGGACTCTCCGATGCCACCAACAACTCCACCTGCTGCCGAGGTGCTACACTGATCGTGTCGTTGTTGATGAAACTCTTCAACTTACAAGTCGCCACGCAACGCCCCGTGATGTTGTCTTCGTAGGCATATACAATGTAACTGCGACCGGCATAAATTCCTCCTTGTTGGTTGCGGTTGGGCAGAAAGAGATCCTTGCCAAACAATCCCCAATCGAGGAATGCTCCGTGTATGGTTTTGTCCACTACCTTCAAATAGCCTGCCTCGCCTACGCGAATGGTCGGAGTTTCGGTCGTGGCAACCAAGCGATCTTCCGAGTCGTGGTAAACGAAAACCTCTTTTTCGTCGCCTACCTTGTCTGCAAGCGAGGTGTATCGGTTGGGGAGCAATACCTCGTTTTGCTCCTCGTCGGCCAAGTAGATGCCGTGTTCTGTGATGCGACTTACCGTGAGCCGCTGTGTGCGTCCTGCTTTGAGCATGTTTTTCTGTTGCGATTAGTTCGCCATGCAAAAGTACGCTTTATTTCGCTGGTATGCAACTTTGTGGCGATTGTTCGAAAAAAACACGCACTTTTGAATTATTTTATGCCGATTCCGGAAAATATCGCTATTTTTGTACCGAATCGGGCGCTTGCTCGATTCGGTAACATACGAAAGCGTTTTGCTTTATCCTTTCAAGGGAAATCGCCAATTTTCAAAATCGAGGGATCAAGCAGTCAAAGACGCTCATGCTTGCCTATATCTACCTCGCAAGGGGGACTGATATATCGGCACGGCGTGGGGGTGGACTGTTTATTTCGATTTGGGCGTTTGGCGATGCCTCCTTGAAGATAAACCGACATTGTCCCACGCTTTTTTTATTCATCCCAAACCAAAAGCCGACGGGCGGGGATACCCCGAAGCAAGTATGTTTATGAAGAGACTTTTATTAGTAATCGGGACTTTCTTTGCGACTTTGGCGGTAGAACTCCACGCCCAAGACATCATCGTATTGCGCGATGGTAGTTTGATCCAATCAAAGGTTTGCGAGGTGCTGCCTGCGGAGATCAAGTACCGCAAGTTCTCCAATCCGACCGGCCCGCTCTACACCATCGAGAAGAGTACGGTGCTTGCCATTAATTACGAGAATGGCGAAAAAGAGAGCTATGCCGATTATACTGCACCCGCTCCGCAAAAAACCGAGGCCGCTCCTGCCCCCACCGGCCCGCAAAAAATCGAGGTGCCTACCGCTGCCAACAATGCCGAACTGATTGCAAAATATAATGAGCCGCTTAATTATAAACCGAAGAAAAAACCGAGTACAAAACCGGCGAAATATACGCTTGTTAAGTACGGAATTACAAAAAACTCGGTATTGTCTAACGAAGATATTGAGGTCAGTATAGATTGGGAGGATATTCATAATTGTTGTCCTTATGTGATTTATATTAAGAATAAGACCGATAAAACTATTTATATCGATTTAGGTAATACCTCCTATGTCAATAAAAATGGTAAATCCTATATTTATTACGATAATTCCGAGCAGACAACAGTTTCTCATGGAAGTGCAAGCGGAGCTAGTGTTAACTTGGGAAGCATTACCGGAGCATTGGGAATCGGGGGAATTGTTGGTACATTGGCAAGCGGAGTTAACGTAGGTGGCGGTAATAGAAGTGGTGCATCAACCACCTATATCAATCAGCGTGTTTTGGTAATTCCTCCTTATGCTCGCAAAGCATTGGAAACACATAGGGATATATATATATCAAGACGTGAAACAAAAATATTGTCGCATGGAGAGAACTTTGCATTAGGAAATGTTTTCGGAATTGTTTCGAGAAATTGTATCAAAGAGTTTGATGAAATTTCATCGCCGATGAATAGAAAATATGTTATAACATATTCTACCCAAGAGAATTTTTTAACATATTCAACCTTGAAATTTGAAGTGTATGCCCAACAAGCCTTTGGAGATAGGATGGCAACTTTTTATTATAGTTGGTTCCGTCATGTGCGAAATAAAAAGGAGAGAGGATCAATAACTCCCCTGAAAGAACATTTAATGTCGGAAGGTTTTCGATATGCTAATTTCATAAGTTGGAGTAATCGTAGGATTATGTTTGGGTTATAACCAACAGCGAGCGACGAATTTTCGTCGCTCGCTGCCTTTATTTTATTTCCCTTTCTGTATCTTTTTCAGGGCTTTAAAATAGCGATCATACCATGTCGCCGTGTAGCTGTTGAGTTGTTTCTCCAACTTCGGGCGATCGGTGATCTGCTTGCTCTTCGGGTCATACGTGCCTTTCAGGGCCTCCTCGAATTGTGCTTGGTTTTGCAACAACTCTTTCTGCATGGCGCCGGTCACCTGCTTGGTCGCTCCGAAACGTCCGTTGTAATCTTTGGTGATCCACTCCCAGAACGACACAAAATTCCATGCAGCCCCTTTGGGGTAGTTGATACGCAGGTTCTTAGCATCGCTGAAATGTTTCTCTTCGGCCTCGGCCGCTGTCGTAAAACGGTTAAATCCTTTGGGTGGAGCACTTACTCCTGCATACCACGGAATGAAGAGTTCATAACACGGACGACCTCCCGTAGCCCATACCACCGAGCCGATCTCTACGGGCAACCAACTGCGCAGCTGGAAGATCGAGGCGTTGATCGTGCGATCGACGCAGATACACGAGGGGTGCAGGGGCGGATTCTTGTGTTTGGTTTTCTCGGCCACATTCTCTCCGTGACTACTCAAAACCTCAATCATGTCAGAAATGCCGATCTTACGATTGGCTTTCACCGAGAACGGATAGGTATTCGGATCGGAGGTATAGTCTTTTCCGGTAATGTGTTTCAATGCCGACATGTGGCGAATGTAGTTACGACCGGAGTATAAGTTCTTGGGTGCAGAGTAGGCCTTTTTGAAAGAGAATGCACCATCTTTTTCCGGATTGTACCAACCACGCTGTTGGGCATATTCGATGATGTCGGCCGAGCCACGGAAATTGGCTGTGTCGGCCATGTTGATCTCACGGATGCAGTAGTTGTTCGGAATGATCATCACCTGATCGTCGGGCACACGCTGGGCGATCCAACGACGGCCGCGTACGATCGAACAAGCCCAACCCTCTCGGCTGTCGGCAATGATGTACGTACGGCCGCTGTGTGCGTATCCGCGTTGCTCGACCAAACGCCCCAACAACTCGACACCGTGACGAGCCGAACGTGCATACTTCGCTATGGTAGTGCGCACCTCGTAAACCACTCCGCCATCGGTCACATCGAGTTTATCCTCGCGCGAGGAACAAGCATCCGACACCACAGCCACACCATATTCGTTGAGAAAAGCGTCGGCCACCTTCATGCCCGGGAACTCTACCCACAGATATTTGTTTATCCCTTTTTTCTGATCTCGTGGCGCAACATATATGTTGATCATCTGTTCGCCTCCATCATCCTCGTTATGAGCTAGTAATACTGATCCGTCGGTGGTGGCATTTTTACCGGCCAACACAGCAAAACAGTTGTACTCGTCGGGTTCGTGCGCTTGTACTTGAAACATACAAGCAACGGCCAACAGGCCGAGAAGTGTTCGTTTTTTCATAGGTATAAAAAGTGTAATTTGTTTCGTTTTCGCAAAGATGGCAAAAAAAAACTTTTTCTCACACTATTTACCCAAAAATGTAAAGAGAGAGTGCCCGAAACATTCGGACACCCTCTTGTGCTTTCGTTCTTCGGCTACATTGTAACCCTTGTTGTAAACGAACTACCAGCGCGATCTGTTCATCACCTTATTCGATTTTCTGGCGGCACGAGCCTCTGCTTTGGCTATCTTTTTGGCTTCGCGTGCCTCTTTGCGGGCTATCCGTTCCATTGCTCGCGCCTCCTCTTCGGTCAGCTTATTAACGATCTGCGTCTCTTTGCGTGCTACCTGCTCATAACCTCGGGCATTTCTCTCTGCGGCACGTTGCGCCCTGCGATATTCGGCTTTTGTCTCTGGAATCTCGATGATCAACCCCGTAATTGCCTCGTCGATAACCACGTCGCAGCACGGCTTTTTTTGAGCAGCCGTCGGCTTTGGCGCCGGCTCGGTTTTGGGTTTGGCGATCATCGTGCGCAATTCGACAATATGCCCCGAACTGTAATTGATCATCAATTCTACTCGTCGTAGTGGTGGCAAAATATTCTTTTTCAAATAGTTCCAAGAAGTTGGCATCTTTCTTAATGCAGCTTCTTTGGCTGCTTCGGAGTGTTTCCCGTCCAAAATGCGCAATATGGCCTCTTTGTCGGGGATCGAAGAGTCTGCCACCAACGTTCGACACATCTCCCAATCTTCGGCTACGGAGTTGACCTGCACAGAGTACTTTTTCGAGAAATCATATTTCTTGTCCAAATAACTCTTGAAATTTTGGGCACGTCGTTCGGCCAATGTTTGGTTGAATTTTTCGGGGCCATCGGGCGAGGAGTAGCCGGTGATCACTGCCGAGCGGAGATGAATCAACGTGTCGTTGGCTAAGCCCGAAATAAAATCTCCTAACTGATCGAGTTCCTTGCTGTTCCCGTTCATCGCAGCGGAGAGTACCGAAGCATTGATCTGATAGCGCAGCGAATAATCGACATCTTCTTGATTTTTGACCATATACCTGCGAACAAGGTAATCGCCATCGGTTCTTTCCGACAGCAATACGGAATCTGTATGAGCGGCTGATTCCGTGTTGCCCGATTGTGCGGTGGCAACAATTGCCGTACACCAAGCGAGCAAAAAAGCGAATGTAGTACAAATCTTTTTCACGTCAAAGGAGTGTTAGTTAACCTTGCCACTCTTTCGCAAGATTCGTACCAAGCAGAACGGCATCCCCGTAGAGATGCCGTCCAAAATCTATTTTAGAACCGGATTACATCCGCTCTGGAACATCGATTCCCAACAATTTCATACCGCTGCGAATCACGCCGGCCACCTGTTGCGCCAATTGCAGACGCATGGCTCGTATGGCTTCGTTCTCCTCTTTGAGAATCGAATGGTCGTGGTAATAGCCATTGAACTGCTTGGCTAACTCGTAAACATAAGCCCCGATGATCGAAGGCGCGAAGTTGTCACCTGCCGACTTCACCACCGACGGATAGTCGCACAATGCTTTCACCAACTCGATCTCTTCGGGCAGGTATTCTGCGGTTGCAGCACCCTCAAATGAGATCCCGGCCTCATTGGCCTTGCGCAAGATCGAGCAGATACGCGCGTGCGTATATTGAATAAAAGGTCCGGTGTTGCCGTTGAAATCGATCGACTCGCGCGGATCGAAAAGCATCGTTTTCTTGGGATCGACTTTCAAAATGAAGTATTTGAGTGCTCCAAGTCCCACCATTGTCGATACTGCATCGGCCTCTTCTGCCGTGCAACCATCGAGTTTTCCCAACTCGGCCGACATTTCGCGAGCCGTTGTTATCATGTCGGCAATCAGATCGTCGGCGTCAACCACCGTGCCCTCGCGCGATTTCATCTTACCCTCCGGCAACTCCACCATGCCGTAGGAGAGGTGTGTGATGTGGTCGCTCCAATCGGCATATCCTAACTTTTTGAGTACCAATTTCAATACTTGGAAATGGTAGTTCTGTTCGTTGCCCACAACATAGATCATGTCGTCGAGTTTGTTATCTTCAAAACGCCGGAATGCTGTGCCGAGATCCTGAGTCATGTAAACCGATGTGCCGTCACCACGCAACAGCAGTTTTTCGTCCAAGCCGTCTCCCGTCAGGTCGATCCATACCGAGTTGTCGTCGCGACGATAGAATACGCCTTTTTGCAAGCCCTCTTCGACTAGCGATTTGCCTAACAGATAGGTCTGCGACTCGTAATATACTTTGTCGAAATCGACTCCCAGCGCTTTGTAGGTTACGTCGAAACCTTCGTACACCCAGCCGTTCATCGTCTCCCACAAGCCATATACTTCGGGATCTTTGGCCTCCCATTTGCGCAACATCTCTTGCGCTTCGCGCATGATCGGGGCATTTTTCTTGGCCTCTTCTTCGCTCATGCCCTCGGCCATGAGTTCTTTGATTTGAGCTTTGTAGTGCTTGTCGAATTCGACATAATATTTACCCACAAGGTGGTCGCCCTTCATCCCCGACGAGGCAGGAGTTTCGCCATTGCCGTAGAGTTTCCATGCCAACATTGACTTGCAGATGTGGATGCCACGATCGTTGACCAAGTTGGCTTTGATCACGTTGTGGCCGTTGGCTTTGAGGATCTGCGCTACGGAGTAGCCCAGCAGGTTGTTGCGAATATGTCCCAAGTGCAACGGTTTGTTGGTGTTGGGCGACGAATATTCGATCATGATCGTACGTCCTGATGCGGGTGCTGTGCCATACTCCTCCGTTGCAGCAATCTCCGCAAAACGGGTAGCCCAAAATGTGCTGTCGAGTGTCAAGTTCAAGAATCCTTTGATCACGTTAAATGCTTTGAACTCCGCGATGTTGGCTACCATATATTCGCCTATCTCGGTAGCGGTTGCTTCGGGCGATTTGCGGCTTCGTCTTAACAATGGGAATGTTACGAGGGTGTAATCTCCCTCAAACTCCTTGCGGGTCTTTTGAATCTGCAACTGCTCGTCTGCGAGCGGGCCGTAGAGCGCCTCCACCGAACGGCGGACTGCTTCCGAAATAAAGGTTTCGATATTCATGTCTTTTTCAAATTTGTCGGCAAATTTAGCGTTTTCTTGCGTAATAACCAATTATTCGTTCCGAAGGATTCCGAATTCTTGATTTTTTGATACCTTTGTCCTTGAAAAAGCAACCTGATATGAAAATTGCCGATATTGATCTTGGTGAACAACCGCTACTGTTGGCGCCGATGGAGGATGTTACCGACCCATCATTTCGCTATATGTGTAAGCGGTTTGGCGCCGATGTGGTCTATACCGAGTTTATCTCTTCGGACGGATTGATCCGCGATGCGGCCAAGTCGCTGAAAAAGTTGGAGATCGATGAGGCTGAGCGACCTGTGGGAATTCAAATCTATGGCCACCTCATCGAGCCTATGGTTGAGGCCGCACGCATGGCCGAGGCTGCCAATCCCGATATTATTGACATCAATTTCGGTTGCCCCGTAAAGAAGATTGCCGGTCGCGGTGCAGGGTCGGGTATGATGCGCGACGTACCACTGATGGTTGAGATGACACGCCAAATCGTGCAAGCCGTGCGAAAACCCGTTACGGTCAAAACCCGTCTGGGTTGGGACGAGGAGTCGAAAAATATCGAGGAGATTGCACTACGTTTGCAAGATGTGGGTATCGCCGCGTTGACGATTCATGGCCGTACACGAGCTCAAATGTATCGTGGTGAGGCCGATTGGACACTGATCGGTAAGGTCAAAAACAATCCTGCCATACATATTCCGATCATCGGTAACGGTGATGTCGATTCCGGCCCGAAAGCTGCCGAGATGTTTAATCGTTACGGGGTTGATGGCGTGATGATCGGTCGTGCTACCTATGGCCGGCCGTGGATTTTCCGCGAGGTAAAACATTTTCTTGCCACCAATGAGATTTTGCCCCAACCATCTGTTGTCGAACGTGTAGCCATTGCCAAAGAGCACCTGCATAAATCATTGGAGATCAAAGGTGATTATGTTGGTATTCTCGAAATGCGTCGCCACATGACTAACTATTTTAAGGGGCTGCCCAATTTCAAAGAGACCCGCTTGAAATTGGTAACTTCACTCGATATCGATGAATTGTTCGGCCTGCTCGACACCATTGCAGAGCGTTGGGGCGATTACGATCTTACGACCACCGTGCCCGTGCCGTTGTCGCATGATATATAGCGAGAGGCAGTAACATGCTCTATCTCGTCTTCTCTCTGCGGTGAAAATTGGGGCCTTTATAATCTTTCATAACAAAAAGTAACCACCTGTGACTTTTTGCAACTCATTGCATGCGAAAGTCGGTGAATAAAGTTGCATATAATTACCTTTTTTTCTACTTTTGTGTAATACTTTGCATTCTATTGTGCAGAATGCAATGATTCGGAACTTTAAAAGAGCTAAACTATATGTACGACAACGACAAACGGGTGGTTATCACCCTCGATGCCGGAGGTACAAACTTTGTGTTTGGAGCCATGCAGGGCAATCAATTTATCGTCGATCCCATCACTTTACCCTCCCAAGCTGCGGATCTGGATCGGTGTTTGGCAACGATGGTCGAAGGCTTTCGTCAAATTATCGCTCAACTTCCCGAATCGCCGGTGGCGATCAGTTTTGCATTCCCGGGGCCTGCCGATTATCCCAATGGGATCATTGGCGGTTACCTGCCCAATTTCCCGTCGTTCCGCGATGGGGTAGCATTAGGGCCATTCTTGGAAGACACTTTCGGAATTCCGGTCTTCATCAATAACGATGGCGACCTTTTCGCCTATGGCGAAGCATTGGGTGGTGCTCTTCCTGAGATAAACGCCAAACTCAACGCTTTGGGCTGCAAGAAACAATATAAAAACATGTTGGGCTATACGTTTGGAACGGGCTTTGGTGTTGGTATGGTTGTCGATGGCCGACTCAATCGTGGTGATAATTCGTGCGTCGAAACTTTCTGCCTGCGGCATAAGAAATATCCGGAAGTTATTGTCGAAGAGGGTGTTGCCGTTCGTGCCGTAAAGCGGGTATATGGTGAACTGTCCGGTGACAAAAACCATCAGTTCGAACCCAAAGAGATTTTTGAAATTGCCGAGGGAACACGCTCCGGAGATCAGGCAGCCGCACAAAAGGCCTTTGCCGAGTTGGGCGAAATTGCCGGTGACGCTATGGCTACGGCGGTGACGCTTGTCGATGGTTTGATCGTCATCGGAGGAGGTATTACCGCTGCTCGTAAATATATCATGCCTGCTTTGCTGGCTGAATTGCGTGCGAAGATGCAGACGCTAGCCGGCGATGTGCTGAATCGGGTGCAAATGCAGGTTTATGATTTGGACGATGAGCAGGAACTTGCCGCTTTTGCGCAGGGCGAAAGTCGTCCGTTAAAGGTCTATGGCTCGGATCGTGTCGTTAACTATGACCCGCAGAAACGTGTCGGAGTGATGATCTCGAAGATGGGAGCCAGCCAAGCTATCTCGGTCGGAGCTTATGCGTTTGCGTTGAGCCAACTCGATAATCGTAATTAAACTGCCGTTATGTATAAATTCAAACCCATTTTCAAATCCATGCTGTGGGGTGGCGAGAAGATTGCACCTTTTAAGCAAGTGAAGACCGATCAACAGCAGATTGGCGAAAGTTGGGAATTATCGGGAGTTTCGGGCGATGAATCGATTGTTGCCGAAGGCCCCGAAGCCGGAGTTTCGCTTCCCGAATTGATCGAGCGACACGGAGCCCAACTACTCGGTGCTACGAATTTTGAGCGTTTCGGTATGGAATTTCCATTGCTTATCAAGTTTATCGATGCCCGACAAGACCTCTCGATTCAGGTGCATCCCGACGATGCATTGGCTTGGGAGCGTCATCGCTCGAAAGGAAAAACCGAGATGTGGTATGTGGTGGCGGCCGACGAAGGTGCGCATCTGCGTTCGGGCTTCTCCAAAGAAGTTACTCCCGAAGAGTATGAGGCGAGCGTTGCCGATAATACAATCACCAATATCCTTGCCGACTATCCGGTGCATGCGGGCGATGTATTCTTTTTGCCAGCCGGACGTGTCCACTCTATCGGTGCAGGCTCGTTTATTGCGGAGATCCAACAAACCTCGAATATCACCTACCGCATTTATGACTTCAATCGTCGTGATGCGCAAGGAAACCTTCGCGAACTGCATACCGAACAAGCAAAAGGGGCTATCGATTATGCTGTGCTGCCCGATTATCGAACACACTATGAGGCTCGGGAAAATTGTGGCGTGGAGTTAGTGAAGTGTCCCTATTTTACAACCACCCTCTATGATTTGACCGATTCCATAACGATTGATTTGAAAGAGAAAGATTCGTTTGTTGTGGTGATCTGTGTAGATGGCGAGGGAACGATTGCCGATAGCGCAGGCGAAAAACTCCCGATTCATCGCGGCGAAACGATTCTCGTGCCGGCTTCGGTTGATGGAGTACGTTTGACTCCTGCCGGATCCATGAAGATTCTGACCGGATTGATCGACTGATAACCACAGGTAGCTTGGCTGTTCTGAGTGGGTTCGCGGTCTCTTTTGCCGATTGTGCTGTTTCAATATTATTTTGCCGTTATATGACTGAAAAATTTTTACATATCCTATCAGAGTTTGTCATCGAAGGCGATATCTGTTCTATCGACTCGTTAGGCGAGGGTTTTATCAATGATACGTTTATTGTTCGTACAGAGGGAGATACCCCCGATTATATCCTGCAACGCAAGAACAAACGCATCTTCCCCGATGTTCCGGCCATGATGGAGAATATCCGTAAGGTGACCGATCATATTCGTCGTGGTGTTGAGGCGGCAGGAGGTGATCCCCGGCGTGAAGTGATGACCGTAGTTCCTACAAAGTCGGGAAAACTCTATCATGTCGATTCGGAGGGTGAATATTGGGCTGTGTCGATCTTTATCGATGATACCATTGCTTATAATAAAGCCGATTCCGAGGCATTGGCTCGTAAGGGTGGTGAAGGTATCGGTAAATTTCAAGCGCAACTATCCGATTTCAACGAGCCATTGGCTGAAACGATCAAAGGTTTTCATAATATCCGCCATCGTTTTATGCAGTGGGACGAGGCAATAGCTCGCGATGCGGCCGGTCGTTGTGCGTCGCTCTCCGATGAGATCGGTTGGATCGCATCTCGCCGCGAGGAGATGCTCACATTTTGGTCAAAAGTCGAAGAGGGAATCATTCCTACGCGTGTAACACATAACGACACCAAAATCAACAACCTGCTTTTTGATCTCAACGGCGAGGCCTTGTGTGCAATCGATCTCGATACGGTAATGGCCTCTACCTCGCTCAATGATTTTGGCGATGCGATCCGCACTTATACCAATACCGGCGATGAAGATGATACCGATCTGAGCCGTGTCGGATTGTCGCTTGGTATGTTCCGAGCCTATACCGAGGGCTACCTCTCGCGACGAGCCAAGCAACTGACACAAGTGGAAATCGACCATTTGGCATTTTCGGCACGTTATATTACTTACGAGCAGGTGTTGCGTTTCTTGATGGATTATATCGATGGCGATACCTATTATAAGATCAAATATCCGGAACACAACCTTGTTCGCACTCGGGCACAATATAAGTTGTTGCAAAGCATCGAAGAACAATATGCCGCGATGTGTGAAATTGTGCGTGAAACCTACGAAAAATATAAGTAGCCATGAATGTTCGTAAGATCTTGCTCGATACCGAGAACTTTGCAGCAGTCGATCAGGCTTTTGCCGAGATCGAAACTCAACCCATCGCTTGCTGTAATTGGCCGGAGAAGTTTCCATATACTCCGAAAGTAGCATACAAAATGTTCCATACCGGAGAGCATTTGTTGCTGCGCTTTGAGGTCGAAGAGCGTTATACGGCTGCCCGTGTTACGGAGGATAACGGTGCTGTGTGGACCGATTCGTGCGTGGAATTCTTTGTGACACCGGACGATACGGGATTTTATAATTTCGAAATAACCTGCATCGGACGCTTGTTGCTTGGGTGGCGCAAGTCGCGCAACGAAGGAGTTGTCCATGCAACTCCTGAGGTGTTGGCAACCATCACCCGATATACAACTCTTCCGGAGGAACCCTTTGAAGAACGCGAAGGGGATAATCGTTGGGTTGTGACGTTGAAAATCCCCATTACAGCTCTTTTCCGTCATCATCTGACGACGTGGGATGGGGCTCAAATGCGCATGAACCTCTACAAATGTGGCGACAATCTTTCGCATCCCCATTTTCTTTCGTGGCGACCCATCATTACCGAGTCTCCCGATTTCCATCGCCCCGAATTTTTTGAAACCGTAGTTTTTGAAGCAAAATAAAAAGATTGAACTAAACACATAATTCCATGAATAATAAGTATTCTCTCCCGAAAGACGGAGGACTCATCTCCTCTTCGGCACCACGCGACATCATTCATCGTTACGAGAAGATCCATACGCGGGTTTATGCCAACGAATATGATGGTGTTCAATATGTTGCCGACACAATTGTCAAAGCCATTCGTACCTATAACGAAACCCATCTTTCGAACGAGGTGTACGAGGAATCACATCCGTTCGTCCTGGGCTTGACAACCGGACGTACGCCGTTGGGACTTTACCGTGAGTTGGTGAAACGTCATGCCGAAGGAGAGGTGTCGTTCCGCAATGTTGCAGTTTATAGCCTCGACGAGTTTTATCCCATCGCCTCTTCGGAGCAGCAGAGCCGAAACTATCGCATACATGAGGATTTCATCAACCATATCGATATCCTTCCCGAAAATGTCCATATCCCCGATGGTACAATTCCCGAAGCAAAGATCTCTGAATATTGTGCCTCCTATGATCAGGCTGTTCGCCATATCGACTTGATGATCATTGGGGTAGGGGAGGACGGTCAAATCGGATTCAACGAACCCGGGTCTTATGCCAAGTCGCGTACCCGTTTGGTACAGTTGACCCATAATACCCGTAAAATTCAATCGACATCTTTCTTTGGATTGGAACATACCCCTAAAATGGCCATCACAATGGGTATCGATACCATCATGCGAGCCGATCGTATTGTGCTGATGGCTTGGGGCGAGGAGAAAGCTCCCATCATACAACGTGTTGTTGAAGGCGATATTACCAGTCAGGTGCCGGCATCGTATCTTCAAGCCCATTCGAATATCGAGGTTGTTATCGACGAAAATGCCGCGCACCTGCTTACTCGCGAGCAAACTCCTTGGTTGGTTGGTCCTTGCGAATGGACACCCAAATTTATTCGCAAAGCGGTAGTTTGGCTCTGTGGGGTAGTTGGTAAACCGATTTTGAAATTAACCTATAAGGACTATATCGAGAACTCGCTGGGCGAACTCTTGGAGCAGGGTCGTTCCTATGACCAGATCAATATCAATGTCTTCAACGATTTGCAACATACCATCACCGGATGGCCGGGCGGAAAACCCAATGCCGATGATTCGACGCGTCCGGTTGCCTCAACTCCTTTTCCCAAACGGGTGGTTATCTTCTCGCCGCATCCCGACGACGATGTGATCTCGATGGGCGGTACGTTTATCCGCTTGGTGCAGCAGGGACACGATGTGCATGTTGCCTATGAGACATCGGGTAATGTTGCTGTTGCCGATGATGTCGTGCTTCAAAATCTGGATACAGCCCGTGAGTTGGGATTCGGGAATCGTTTTGCCGAGGTTGAACAGATCATTGCAGGCAAAAAGAAGGGTGAACCCGAACCTCGACCATTACTCGACATTAAAGGTGCTATTCGCCGTGCCGAGGCACGTGCCGCCGTGCGTTCTTTCGGCTTGAATCCCGATACCAATGCTCACTTTCTGAATTTGCCGTTCTACGAAACCGGTGGTATCAAGAAGGGACAACTCTCGGATAAAGATACCGAAATCATTGTCAAATTATTGCGTGAGGTCAAACCGCACCAAATCTATGCTGCCGGAGACTTGGCCGACCCACATGGTACACACCGCACCTGTATCGAGGCAGTGTTGGCCGCATTGGAGATCGTTCAACATGATGAATGGATGCAAGATTGCCATCTGTGGCTCTATCGTGGCGCATGGATGGAGTGGGATCTCGGTATGGTCGATATGGCAGTGCCTCTTTCGCCCGACGAATTGATCATGAAACGCCATGCCATCTATCGTCACCTCTCGCAAAAAGATATCGTGCCTTTCCCGGGTAGCGATACACGCGAGTTTTGGCAACGAGCTGAGGAGCGCACCCAAAATACAGCAAAACTCTATGACCAACTCGGCATGGCAGAGTATCAGGCAATCGAGGTCTTTGTACGAATGTTTTAGCTAATTTTTAATAACACGAAATAATATGCGACTGATTATCGAAGAATCACAAGAGAAAGCCGGCCGTTGGGCTGCCAACTACATTGTCGATCAGATTAATAAAAAACAGGCTGCCGGTGGCACTTTTGTATTGGGACTGCCTACGGGATCTACTCCATTGAATACCTACAAAGAATTGATTGCGTTGAATAAAGCCGGAAAGGTTTCGTTTAAAAATGTCATCACTTTTAACATGGACGAATATATCGGTCTGCCAGAGGAACACCCCGAAAGCTACCATTCGTTCATGTGGAACAACTTCTTCAAACATATCGACATCAACCCCGAAAATGTAAATATTCTCAATGGCAATGCTGCTGATTTGCAGAAAGAGTGCGAAGAGTACGAAGAGAAGATTCGTCGGGCAGGAGGTATCGATCTCTTCATGGGAGGTGTCGGTGAGGATGGCCATTTAGCTTTCAATGAGCCGTTTTCGTCGCTCCAATCGCGTACCCGTGTGAAGACCTTGACCTATGATACATTGGTCGTAAACTCGCGTTTCTTTGATAACGATGTCAACAAAGTTCCCAAACGGGCATTGACTGTCGGTGTTGCAACTGTTCTTTCCGCCAAAGAGGTGCTGATTCTTGCTTTCGGCCATAAGAAGGCACGTGCGTTGCAACAATGTGTCGAAGGCCCTTATTCTCATGTCTATACGGTTTCAGCTCTGCAAGCACATCCTCACGGTATCGTTGTGTGCGATGAGGCTGCTACCGTTGAATTGAAAGTCGGCACTTATCGCTATTTTAAAGATATCGAGAAAGATAATCTTTGATTCGAACAATGCGAATAAAAATGAATCCCCCTCGGAAATTTCCGAGGGGGATTCTTCGAACTCTACTAATCTCTAAATAATATCGTTCGTTATATATAATTCAAGCACTCCGATTTCGTCGATTGCGAAATAGGTAGGGGCAGTTATACCCCATTCGTTTGCATCGTTTGTGTCAATCGTGAAAGTTACCTTATCCACAATTCCAAGCGGACGCAGATCTACAAATTGCCATCCTTCGGCGGACTTTCCTCTTTCTATCAGTTGGCAACGTACCTCTCCTGTTTCGCTTCCGTTTCGCCAACCGGTCACTACCACCGTATAATAGTAATCACTCATTTCAACGTTTTGGGGCTGATGGGTATAAGTCAGAGAGGTGTTGGCTAAATAACAGTGGCAGAACTCTGTCGGCACGCCTGTCTCTATGGTTGGAATGGCATAACCTCCGCTGTAAGTATCTACATAGCCGATTGCAAATATATTGGATGCACAAGCTCCTTTCGAAGCTCTTACAGCAAACTGATTGTTATAATTCATCTCGGTCGCTGTCGTATCGTAGTTTGCCGATAGTACGAATCCGCTCCAATAGTCTCCCCATGTCGAAGAGTAGTAGCCGCCGAACTTAATCCTTCCGTTGTTTGTTGTAAACAACGGCGAATTGTAACTGCCGTCAGCTTCGAGGTAGTTGGCATAATCGGCAAAACTTTTGACCCAATAGATGTTTTTGTGTGTTCCGGCTGTGCTGTTGCCAACCAATACGGCGTCGCCCAGTACCACGCTGCTACCTGCTGGATCTCGCATTGCCTCCGAGGACTCGAAAGAGATTGTTTCTATGGGTATCGAGGGACATGTAACCCAATTATTTGTTTTGTCATCGGCGCAGGATACTAAACCTATTGCTGCCGCCCAAAAGAGAAAAAGTTTCTTCATAGTAATATACCATTAAATAAAAAATCGATCCCGAGATCTCCGGAATCGAATCTTCCTCTTTTCGTCTCATGTGGTCCTCGACCTGCTGTCGTCTTTGTGCCGACAAGTCCGAGATGCTCCGTTCACCGCAGATGCGCTCGAAAAAAGAGATCCTTCTTCCGGAAGGTGCAAAGGCAGGTCTTCTGGCTTATTCCGGTCACATCGCCTTCCCGATCAGCAGATCAGTGGCATCTTTGAGTGACACGATTTGGAACTTACAGCAGCGGGAACTGCTGCCGATTTTCACGGCATTCCCTTTTCATCGCAGGGGCTTTTACCCTTCGCGCGAACCTTTACGAATGCAAAGTTAAGAAAAAAAATCGTATCTTTACCCCCGCAAACAAAATTTTTGTTGATAAATATTATGAAACATGCATATGTATTCCCCGGGCAGGGGGCGCAAGCCGTCGGCATGGGAAAAGATCTTTACGACAACGTGCCGGAGGCCAAAGAACTCTTTGAAAAAGCGAATGAGATTCTCGGCTTCCGTATTACGGATATTATGTTCTCCGGTACCGATGAGGAGTTGAAACAAACCCGCGTCACACAACCTGCCGTTTTCCTGCATTCGGTTATTTTGGCCAAAGTGCTTGGCGTTACTCCCGATGCCGTTGCCGGCCATTCGTTGGGCGAATTTTCGGCATTGGTTGTTGCGGGAGCACTCTCTTTTGAAGATGGCTTGAAGTTGGTTTTCAAACGTGCTATGGCCATGCAGGCCGCATGCGAAACCCAAGCTGGTACGATGGCTGCCATCCTTGGCATGGAGGATCAAGCGGTTGAAGAGATCTGCAATTCGATCGAAGGTGTTGTTGTCGCCGCCAATTATAACTGTCCGGGACAACTTGTCATTTCGGGTGCGGTCGAGGCGGTCGATGCCGTTTGCGAAAAAGCAAAGGCGGCAGGTGCTCGTCGTGCCATGCGACTTGCTGTTGGTGGAGCATTCCATTCACCGCTTATGGAGCCAGCTCGTCAAGAGTTGGAAAAGGCCATTGCCGAGGCTCCGTTCCAGACGCCGAGTTGTCCGATATACCAAAATGTCGATGCGAAACCCTACACCGATCCTTCGGCAATCAAAGCCAATTTGATCGCTCAACTTACAGCCCCCGTGCGTTGGACTTATATCGTTCGTGAGATGTTGGCAGATGGAGTAATGGAGTTCACCGAACTTGGCTCGGGTACTGTACTTCAAGGTCTTGTTAAGAAGGTTAGTGCCGAGGTGGTTGTTGAGTCGAAATCATCGCTGTAACAGCCTAAAAATATTGCTTTGTGAATGCTTTGTAAATCAAGGCATTCACTTTTTTTTGATCTGCATGAGAAGATTTTCTGTAAAATTTAACAAATTAAAGCTTAGTTTGTAAATAATATTTGTATATTTGTAAATAAATTTGAAAAACAAATAGAGAAAATGACTTCGCTTACAGAATTCTTTAATAAGCCCGAAGACGATGCCTTAAAGGGAATCTCTTATAAAAATAACATTATCAAACGCAATATCATTGCCTATATGGCGGTGAACGGCGAATCCACACTCTCGGAACTCACTAAGGAGTTGCATATCAGTGTCCCTACCATTACAAAACTAGTCCAAGAGTTGGTCGAAGAGAATATCGTGACAGATTTGGGAAAAGTGGAAACCCCGGGAGGCCGTCGCCCCAATATCTTCGGATTGGCCAATTCGGCCATCTACTTTGCCGGTGTGAGCGTGGGACGTGATAACATGCAGTTCCTGATTACAGATCTGCAAAATAACATCATTGTCGAAAAGACCGACCGGACCTTTGAATTATTGGATCGTCCGCAATGTTTGGAGCATATCTGCGCTAATATCGAGACCTTTGTTAATACCTGTGGTATTGATCGCAATAAAATCCTCGGATTGGGAGTCTGTATGACAGGTCGTGTGAATCCAGATACGGGACGCAGTTACAGATATTTTACATCCAGCGAACAATCGTTGCGTGAAATTCTTGAAGAGCGCATCGGGATTCGCGTATTGTTTGAGAACGATACTCGTGCACGGTGCTATGCCGAGTACAATTGCGGAAAATTGAAAGACGAGAGCAATGTGCTCTATCTTCATATGGGACGAGGTATTGCCATCGGTATCGTGATTGATGGCCAGCTCTATTACGGAAAGAGTGGCTTTGCCGGAGAATTTGGTCATATCCCGTTTTTTGACAACGAAGTCATCTGTTCGTGTGGTAAGAAAGGATGCCTCGAAACCGAAGTGTCGGGTATCGCACTCGAAGAGAAAATGTGCCGCATGATTGAGAACGGAGTCAATACCATTCTCAAAGAGAAATACGATCTCCAAAAAACCATCCATGTTGATGACATCATTGCAGCTGCCAAAAACGATGATAATCTCTCGATCGAGTTGATCGAAGAGGCCGGTGAAAAGATCGGCAAGGCGGTGGCATTCTTGATCAATACGTTTAATCCCGAAACGGTGATTGTCGGAGGAAACTTAGCTGAGGCAGGTGATTATATCATGTTACCTCTCAAATCCTCTACCAACAAATATTCACTCAGTTTGGTGTATAAAGATACCAAATTCCGCCTTTCGAAGATGCCCAAGAACACCAGCGCATGGGGTGTGGCTATGCTTATCCGTAATAATGTCATCGGGCTTTGATCAATCTCGAAGGTAATACAATCCGGTTGCGGGCTGTCGAGCCTGCGGATATCGATACGATGTACCGTTGGGAAAACGATCCGTCGGTATGGCGTGTGAGTGGTACAACCGTGCCTTTCTCGCGTGCCATGCTCCAACGTTTCTTGGAGGAGCAGCGTTATGATATTTTCCAAAGCCGCCAGTTGCGGTTGATCATCGAAACCCTTGCCGACCATCGTTCTGTCGGCACACTCGACCTCTTCGAATTCGATCCGCTTGCCTGCCGTGCAGGTGTAGGGATCTTGATTTATAGCCCCGAAGATCGTGGTCGTGGCTATGCCGCCGATGCGTTGGTGGTGTTGTCCGAATATGCCCGTAAAACCTTGCGTCTGCATCAATTGTGGTGCGATGTCGGAGCCGAAAATCCCGCAAGCCTCGCATTGTTCCGTCGTGCCGGTTTTGTTGAGATCGGTATCAAACGCGATTGGCAATGGTCTCCTGATGGCTATACCGACGAAATCATGATGCAGAAGATCTTGGAGTAAACGAAATAAATCTCATAAATGTATTTTGATAGCAAATAATCCAAAACTTTTGTTACCTTTGCAGTTAGATAAACTAAAAACTTAAAATAATGGCAAATTTACGTGTTTTGAAAAAAGAGATCGACTACCGTCTTGAAGAGGTGGTATTCGATTGTGATATGGCGATCTGTTTCCAACCTTCCAAAGAGAAGGAGATCTTCGAAGTTATGCAAGAGGCTGTCGCTGTGCGCAATTCACTCTATGCGAAGGCAATGAATCCTGCCGAGCCGCACAATCGCTCGTTGGTTCGTAAACACTATGCAGCACTGCGTACCGAGATGATTGCTGCCTATGGCGAGTTGTTCGAGAAATTGAGCAAAATCAACGAGGTAAAATAACGATTATCCGATAGGGTAGCACATGTATAACGGCCGGCTCATTGCAATGAGCCGGCCGTTATACTATATCTCTATTCGTGCTCACAACAACACCCGTCGCCCGGGTGATGTTCCAAAACGGTGTGGGGAATATGGCCGTGCGAAACCACCTGAATAGGGCAGTCGTAGTTGCGCAATTGCTCTTCGGTCAGTATATTCGAACGGTGGCGGTGAACATGTCGATTGACACATACAATCTCCTTGACCAAGCTGGTTATTGTGCCCACGTCGTGTGAGACCATAACGATTGCCATCTGCTCGTTTAAGTTGTGTAATGTCTGATAGAGTTCGTGTTCGAATTTGTTGTCAACGAAATTAGTCGGCTCGTCGAGTATCAGCAGACGTGGTGCAGAAATTACCGCACGACACAACAACGCCCGCTGCATCTGCCCGCCAGAAACTTCGCCGACAGGATGATGTGCAACCTCTGCAAGACCTACGGTTTCAAGTAGTTCGAGTGCTTTGTGCTGATCCGGTTTCGAATATCTATTGAAAAAACGACTCCCTCCTTGCAATCCGGAGAGTACCACTTCGAATAGCGATATCGGAAAGGCGCGGTCAAAGTTCGAAATTTGTGGCATGTAGCCGATCAGACGCTCTTTCCCCCGAAAAAGCTGTGGCGATAGTGTGATTTTTCCGGTATGTGGAACACTCCCGAGAATTGCTTTTACGAGGGTTGTTTTACCACCGCCATTCGGACCGATCACTCCCAAAAAATCTTTGTCTGCGATCTCTAAATCAACGTGTCGCAACGCCTCATAACCATCGTAAGCGACACTTACATTCTCTAATGTTACCAGATTCATTGTCCTAAGATCAGGCTTGTTATCTCTTGAATGTTGGCGATCACATCTTCGCGCAGAGGATCCAATTGAACTGCCTCTGCCGCAATATCTTTGGCAATAATCTCAACGCTCGATGCAGGAAATTGACTTTGATAAAAAATACGTTTTACCCTATCGTTACGTGCCTGATCGATTAGCTCGGCTAACCGTTTCGCCGACGGTTCTTTCCCATCTTGTTCTATGGCAACCTGATCTATCCCATAGTCGCGTGCATAGTAGGAGAGGGCAGGGTGGTAGATGATGAAATAACGGATGTTGCTTTGCGTAATCTGTTGGCTCACTGTTTGGTCGAGTTGTTGTAACCTGTTTTGCAACGCATCATGATTGGCAGTGTATCTTGCCGAGTCTGGATAGATGCGGTGAATTGCTTCATAAGCATTGCGAGCCATCTGTTGTAACGCTTTTGGGGCGGTCCAAACATGTGGATCAATGCCATGATGCTGGTGGCCATGTTCGTGGTTGTGGCTACAATGCGAACAACTGCCAGCAATCAACTCAATCCCCTTGCTCAAATTGACAATGCGTTGTTGATCTTCCAATTTGGAGAGTAGGGCACTCTCGAAATCAATCAATCCGACGCTGAAAATCAGTTGTGCCCGATTCAATTCGATGAATTGACGCGGTGTCAACTCAAATGTTTCGGGGCTGGCACCTGCTGGAACCAACACTTCGATTGGAAAATCATCCTCCACAATGTGGCTGACAAGACTCCGTAACGGCAAGATCGAGACGTATAATTTTTGCTCATTGGCAGTAGGTTGCGACGTGCATCCAGCTGTCATGCCGAGTATAAATAGAAAAAACAGGACTCTTCGCACAAAAAATATTTTTTGATGATTAGTTATAAATCTATTCGGCCAATGCTTTTTGTAAAAAATCTATGGATTGCTCTCTTAATTGGTTGAGTCGTTCATCGACCTCCTCCCAATCAATAGCTGGCAGATTTTTGAGGTCAAAATTGTCGGGCGAAACAAGTCGATTCTCCAATCCCAATGCTCCCAGCAAGGTGTTCAGCCGTGCCAAACCTCGGCTGGCATTACCTAACGTGAGGAATTCCCGATGGTTTAGGATCGAGAATACCGTGCCATGAAACGATTCTGTGACAATCATGCGGGCATCTCTAAATGTTGCCAACCACTCTTCCACCGAGAGAGCCTCGGCAGTATCCGCCGTGAACGATTTGACTTTCAAGTTGCGTGCAGCTGCAATTTTCTCTACAAATCGTTTGTTGTTTTCTATACGCTTCTTGTTGTGTGCTTTCAAAAAGTAGGCTGCCAAAACCGGCTCGTTATCTGTCGGAATGTTTTTGCATAACTCTCCGTAGTCAGAGGCTGTGAGGAGTAGGGTAGGGTCGAGTACAGTGGTCGCCGAAACATTGAGTCGTTCGCTACATAGTTTCTCTCCGGAGCGTTCGCGAACCGAAATGGCATCGAAACGCGATGCTAATTTCCGGCAACGTTGGGTCTGCCCGAGGGAGTACTCCCATTTATCCACGCCGAACGAAGCCGCGTATGCCACCCGTCGGATCGCACAATGTTGAGCAAACCGCAGAAACATATCTTCCAAATAGTTGTTGTATTTCGGACGCCACACCTGATCGCTGCCGACAACGATAGCCTTTAACCCATATTGCTGTATCAATTCTGATTCATAGCGTGTTATGCTTTCGGTGGTGGCAATGTATTTTTTGATGAAATTTTCCATCGTTGCATTGCGTAGCCGTAGACGGGTCGGTGGTTGCTGACCAGCCGGAACTTTATTCAGCAATTTGCGTAATTTGTATTTGAGCGAATGGCGAAAATAGCGATACGATGAGTTGTGCATGATGTAGTCGATTGTTTGTGGTGT
The DNA here is from genome assembly GCA_015059735.1 of Rikenellaceae bacterium. Lineage (GTDB taxonomy): Bacteria > Bacteroidota > Bacteroidia > Bacteroidales > Rikenellaceae > Alistipes. The sequence goes on from SUZX01000001.1 coordinate 35,684, forward strand.
GTGCCCCAACCGACGTAATATCTGCTGTAAAGCATAGTTTTGCAAAATGCCTCCGTAGTTTCCCAGTAATGGTTGCGTAACGATTCCTATTTTCATCTTGTTCCGTTGTGGGTATTTCTATAATCTTATACTTATACCTTTATATATAATGGTAGCTTTGCACAAAGGTACGAAAAAGATTCTATTGCGTTGCTTTTAACCTCCGAAAAGTTGTCATACACTTAGGGTTCAATCGTATCTTAAAATGAAACATTATTTAACATAATGTAAATATTATTTCATTTAATCATTAAACCTTTCAAGAATCAATTATTTCATAGGAGGGATTAAACTCAAAAATTCTATCGCATTGTTGGCGAGTTAAGCGAGAAACTCTCGAATGTGTGGTCGTCGTAACAGATGATCACACGAATTGCTCGTCGGTTGTCTGCACAATTTGTTATTTCGGTCATTGCAGTTTGCAATGAAATGGTCGAATTTGCGACATCGGTCCGATCGTTATTTCTATGGGTGCCGACCTCGCCCGAATCTCCATTTAGTTTTTTGGATCTTTGTGCCGCAGAAGTTTCACTATTCGAAGGAGAGGTAGAAACGTACTCCGACTGTTTGTCGGAAGTTTGCGTCAGGTCAGGACGATACATCGGACCTGCATCAAGAATCAACCAATCCGGATTGATTTGAGGAAAACGACGCAAAATTTTTTGCAATAAGTCATACCCGGGCTTGTTTCGACCGGCTATGATGTGAGATATTCCTGCCGGGTTGACTTCGAGTATTTCAGCAAGTTGACTCGATTTCAAACCTTCACTTTTCATTAAATCTATAAATTTATCCCTCATTTGTGCAATTTTTTACAAAATTAAACATTTTACTTTTATAAAACAAGAATTTTTTCATTTTGTAAAATGTTAACAACTTGTTTAAATGTTGACAAGTGTAAATAATAAAATATGGTTAAAAAATACCACGGCTTTGATTATCAACTTAAACTTTATCTAAAAAATCATAATTAATTGATAATATACGTATTATGTGGTAAAACACCTGTAAAAAAACATACATATTGGCTGCGAGGTCGAATAGCTTGCATGTAGTTAGTTTTTACTTTATATATATATTGTAAAGCGCTGATAATCTGTGTTAAATTACTGAAAAGTTTAATCAATGAACATGACGTGTGTGGCGCGAGATGTTCGCATGGATGGTGGTTTGTGCGTATTACATTTGTAAAAGATGATAATGTGTATAGCGAATGTGATGTCTTTACAAATGTATATGATAATCTAAATGTATTGCGTGATTTGTTTTTACATTTGTAAATACACTACCCTATTCTTGCTGTTTGGGAGTGAAAAAATGATTTGCCCACTCTCTTATTATATTTTTATTATTGTTCTTGATATTTGTTTTATATTATGTTAAATAAATAAGTGAGCCGACCGTGTTAATAACTCACGATCGGCTTGAAATATAGCGATTTATACTTTTGTAAATCGCTCTTTATTTCGAAAGTTTATTTGCGATTTCTTGAAACTCTTCCTGTGTTAATTGGAGCTTTTCTCGGTGGAAATCGACGTCTTTTTCGCTTTGAATGGGGATCAAATGGATGTGGGCATGCGGCACTTCCATTCCTAAGACGACTACTGCTACCCTCGCGCATGTTATTTCTTGTTTTATTTTGCTGGCCACTTGTTTGGCGAATACCATCATGCCTGCCAATGTTTGATCATCGAGATCGAAAATGTAGTCTGTTTCTTGTTTCGGAACAACCAACGTGTGTCCTTTTGTCAACGGATTGATGTCGAGAAATGCGTAGTAATTTTCATCTTCGGCTACTTTGTATGAGGGAATTTCGCCGGCAATGATGCGTGAAAAAATAGTTGCCATGATATTGTTTGTTTTGATTGTTTTTGCGTGTTTATTCATCCTCGAATTTGGGTTTTAGTATCTCGGAGTATATGACGGCTTTTTTTAGGTCAAAATCGGCGGTTTCGGAGATTTCTTCGGTCGATGAGGGTGATACCGTCGAACCTGTTGGTACCTTTACTAGGTGCTCTTTGTGGGTTTTCTGCCGCTTGTTTGTGGCTTGATTGATTTCTGTCGCGCTTATGGTGTATCCTTGCGGTATTTCCGGTTCGATTGTTTCCAACGACACAGCTTCCGGCACAGATGTATCTTCCAAGCCGTCGCTTGCAATCTGTTCCGAGTTGCTGTCCTTCTGGGGGGAATTTTCAGTCGCTTGTTGTAACACTTCAAATAATGGCCACGACTCTGGAATAATCGATCTTTCGGGGGTATTCTCGGCCGTGCTACGTTGATTTTTGCGTTTGATGGAGGATAACGCACTGAAAATAACCGCGACTGCTATCCATATTATCGTTGAAAAATCTTCCATATATTTTTTTAACTTATTGTGCGTTTTACACTCTCTATGCCTTTGATTTTCCTAATTTTGTCCATTACAGCGTGCAAGCTCTCGGCGTCTTTGACATAAAGACTGATTCCACCCTCAAAAATCCCATCATGGCTGTGGAGATTGATCTCGCGAATGTTGATGTTGAAATCATCGCTTACGATTTTGGCTAAATCCAATAAGATTCCCATGCGGTCTATGCCGCGCAACTCTACGGTTACCAAATAGGACATGGCCTTGTGTTGCGACCATTTAACCTCTTCTTTTACGATGTTTTTCCCGAACTGTGCGGCCAAACGGTTGAGTTCGTCGCATGTTGCTTTGTGTACGATGACATTGCCAGTTGCGGGGTCGCGATACCCCACCACTTTCTCTCCGGGAATGGGTTTACAACACTCGGCGATTTGGAATTGCGGAGCCGAAGGCGTTTCTGTTTCTTTTTCCGGTGCGATTTCGTTGCCGCCATCCTCCTGCTCTTCCTCTTCCTTTTGCGGGATAAAAAGTGTCCAGAACTTCAATATCTTGTTTTTGGAGTTGGTTTTCAGTACCTTATCCAAATTGTCGAGCGAAACGATGCCAGCTCCGATTTTGCTGTATAATTCTTCTTTGCTGTTGCTGTCGTATATCGGTATTATTTTTCGCAAAACACGGCCACTGAGCTTGATATTCAATGAATTCATTCGCTCTTCAAGCATTTGCATTCCTCGCTCGATATTGTTTTGCCGTTCGCGTTTCAGGAAACTTTTGATCGCCTGTTTGGCTTTTGCCGTTGTTACGATTTCAAGCCACTCGGGCTTGGGACGCGCGTTATCTGCTGTGATGATTTCGATCTGGTCGCCACTATTGATCTGCGTGGTGATCGGTTCGAGCTTGTGGTTGATTTTTGCACTGATGGCACTGTTGCCGATCTTCGAGTGTATGTCGTATGCGAAGTCGAGCGCAGTTGCTCCAAATGGCATCTTCCGTGATTCGCCCTTTGGTGTAAATGCTACTATTTCAGACATGTATAGCGACAACTTAAAGTTGTCTAAGAAGTCGACGGCGTTCTCCGTAGGGCTGTTTAGTGCAGATCTAATCTGTTTCAACCATTTATCAAATTCGTCTTCGTCTTGTGAGATCGTGGCTTGTTTGTACTTCCAGTGCGCGGCAAATCCTCGTTCGGCTATATCCTCCATGCGCTGCGTGCGAATCTGTACTTCCACCCATACGCCATCCGGTCCCATGACCGTCGAATGCAATGCTTCGTAACCATTGGCTTTGGGCATTGATATCCAGTCACGCAGCCGATCCGGTTTGGGGGTGTAAATGTCGGTTATCGTCGAATATATCTGCCAACATTGGGTCTTTTCCGAGGGGAATGGTAGTGGCTTGAAAACAATGCGAATGGCAAATAGATCGTATATCTCCTCAAAGGGGATCTGTTTGCGTTGCATCTTACTCCATATTGAATAGATACTTTTGACGCGTCCCGAAATTTCGTAGTTGATGTTGTCTTGATTGAGTGCGGCAATAATTGGAGCGTTGAATTTGTCGATAAATTCCTGACGTATGGCTTCGCTCTCTTGCAATTTTTGGGAGATCTCGGCATATTGTTGCGGGAACCGATATTTCATGCAGAGATCCTCCAATTCGCTTTTGATCGAGTAAAGTCCTAAGCGATAGGCCAATGGCGCAAAGAGATAGATCGTTTCTCCTGTGATTTTGATTTGCTTGTTCAAAGGCATTGAGCCTAAGGTGCGCATGTTGTGCAGACGGTCGGCAATTTTGATCAAGATCACACGCACGTCGTCCGAGAGTGTGAGTAGCACTTTACGGAAATATTCGGCCTGTTCGGAGATGTCGGCATTAAAAACTCCCGACATTTTTGTCAGACCATCAACCATCGATGCGATTTTGGGCCCGAAGATGCGTTCCATATCCTCTACGGTGTATTCCGTGTCCTCTACCACATCATGCAACAGAGAAGCTACCACCGATTTTACTCCCAATCCGATCTCGTCGATGACAATCTGAGCTACGGCAATGGGATGCAGAAGGTAAGGTTCGCCAGATCGACGCCTTACCCCTTCGTGTGCCTCTTTGGCCAGAAAAAATGCACGTTTGATGAAATTCCAATCCTCGTCATTCTTGCATACTTTGGTACAAGAGAGGAGCAGATCGTTCCATTTTTCTTTTATAAGATGCTCATCTTCGGCGGTATATCCCATATTTATCTCTGTTAGGTCAATAAGGAGATCTGTCGAAAATCACGACAAATCCCCCTTTGCTTTCTGTCTATTCGGCCTGCCCCTCTTGGGGATTTTTCATTGCCTCGCGTACTTTTTGTTCTATTTCGGCTGCCAATGCCGCATCATTTTTCAGCAACTCTTTCACGGCATCGCGACCCTGTCCGATTTTGCGATCACCATAGGAGAACCAAGATCCAGCCTTTTTGACCACTCCGAAATCGACACTAAGGTCGATGACTTCGCCTATTTTCGAGATTCCTTCTCCGAACATAATGTCGAATTCGGCGCGTTTGAACGGGGGTGCTACCTTGTTCTTCACCACCTTTACACGTGTACGGGTTCCGAGTTGCTCTTCGCCATCTTTAATTACTGATACCCGACGGATGTCAATACGTACTGATGCGTAGAATTTCAGCGCATTACCTCCGGTTGTTGTCTCAGGATTACCATACACCACGCCGATTTTGTCGCGCAATTGGTTGATGAATATGCAGACTGTTTTGGTCTTCGAGATGCTCGATGTCAGTTTGCGCAGAGCTTGCGACATCAAGCGTGCCTGCAAACCCATCTTCGAGTCGCCCATCTCACCCTCGATCTCGGCTTTGGGTGTTAACGCTGCCACCGAGTCGATTACGATGATATCTATGGCACTCGACCGGATCAGCGAGTCGGCGATTTCAAGAGCCTGTTCGCCATTGTCGGGCTGCGAGATCAACAGATTATCGACATCTACGCCTAATTTTTGTGCGTAGAAACTGTCGAAAGCGTGTTCGGCATCGATGAATGCCGCAATGCCTCCGGCTTTTTGAGCCTCAGCTATGGCGTGGATCGCCAATGTGGTCTTTCCCGATGATTCCGGACCGTATATCTCGATCACACGCCCTTTGGGATAACCTCCCACTCCGAGTGCCATGTCAAGAGTTACCGACCCCGTCGGGATTACCGGTATGTCGGTTACCTCCTGTGAGTTCATGCGCATAATCGATCCTTTACCGAAATCTTTTTCGATCTTCTGCATCACCGCGTTCAGCACTTTGAGCTTCTCCGCGTTTACTTCAATTTTCTCTGCCATAGTATTTTGTTTATTTTTATTATCGCTTTTTGTTCCCTTGTTGGTGGTGTCTGTTGTTGTGTTTCGGTGTTTTGGGCAGCGGAGCCGAGAGTGTGCGGGCATCTAACGCCCGATCCGGATAAGAACTCCAATTTTCATTGACATTGTTGCCGATCCGTATTCTCCACAATCTTGTTTCCTGCTCATCTTGGGATTTCGTCCGTGTCTTCTTTTTCTCTCGGGCGCGGTAAATGCTCCTGTCGATCATGCGGCGAATGTGATGCCGCTCCCAGCGTAGCGGATCTCCGGCCTCTTTGAGTTGCTCTAATGTGATTGCTTGTAAAGGTGCAACCTGTATGGTGGGGAACTTGTATTGATCAACTCCGAGAGGTGGCAATTTATGAAACTCTTGCGCCTGTAATGATGTGAAAACCCCCAATATCCCACAACTCCACAAAACTTCAAAGCGCACTGGGTTTATGATCTTCTTCAATAACATGTAAAAATTTCAATCACTCTTGATAAGCCTTCAATATTTGTTGATAATGATTGGCTGTATCCACTTTCTCAAATATTCGCTCAATACGCCCCTCAGCATCGATGACAAAAGTCGTGCGCAAGATTCCCATATACTTGCGTCCGTACATCGATTTCTCGGCCCAAACTCCGTAAGCCTCAGCCACCGAGTGGTCGGTGTCGGCCAACAAGGTGAAATTGAGATCGTGCTTGGTGCAGAAATTACGGTGTGACTTTTCGCTGTCGGGACTTACTCCGATGATCCGAAATCCCATGCGGGTCAGCTCCTCTTTTCCGTCGCGCAGGCTTTTGGCTTCGAGTGTACATCCCGACGTGTTGTCTTTGGGATAGAAATAGAGGATCACACGCTCTCCTCGAAGGTCGGCAAGCGACAGTGTATCACCATCTTGTGTCTTTGACTTGAAATAGGGAGCCATCTCCCCTACTTGCGGTTTTCCCATAATGCTTTGTGAAAAAGTGAATTCCCTTTCAAAGATAGCATTTTTTCTGCGTATTTTCATGAATCGGAGTTACTTTTTTCACAAAGTTTGCTACGCAGTCTTACTAATCCCATACATAAGTTACCTCAATCTGTTCGTTAAACTCTTCCGGTGTGGTATTGAGTTTGCGACGACATGCCGGACAGCGAATGGCCGCATCGGTCTCAATATACTCTCCACATCCTACACAGACGGGCATCATGCCGTAGCCGGCTTGCATGTAGTGTTCGAATTGTGCACCGCAGTGCTTGCATTTGATTTTGTAAGCTGTTCCCATAATCTTAGTTTTTTTGTTCACGATACAAAGGAACGGCATAAAAGTGTCAACTTTTGACACAGAATATTTATAACGCAAAAAAACAGAAAAAATATCCTCGGAAGACTACGAATGTCTTCCGAGGATGGTTTTAGGCAACTTCGTTACCTTATCAGTTTGAGATTATCGACGCGGTTTGATATCCAACTTAACCGGCTTGATCATGTTCTCGGGCGAGAGAATCGTGTCAAGTTCCTCTTTGGTGAGGATACCGTGTTCGAGTACCAAGTCGTATACGCTGCCACCCGTAGCCAAAGCCTCTTTGGCAATCTTCGTCGAGTTCTTGTAACCGATGATGGGGTTCAAAGCTGTTACGATACCGATGCTGTTGTGAACATACTTGCGGCACTGCTCCTCGTTGGCTTTGATGCCGTCGATGCAGTTAACGCGCAGGGTGTCGAAACCGTTCATCATGATCTCGGCCGACTCGAAGCAGCATTGAGCCATTGTGGGCTCCATGGCGTTCAACTCCATCTGAGCCTCTTGTGCGCACATGGCTACGCAGGTATCGTTACCGATCACTTTGTAGCAGATCTGGTTCATCACCTCCGGAATTACGGGGTTCACCTTACCGGGCATGATCGACGATCCGGGCTGACGTGCCGGCAGATCGAACTCATGCAGACCGCAACGGGGACCAGATCCGAGCAGACGAAGGTCGTTCGAAATCTTGTTGAGTTTGATAGCCACGCGACGCATTGCCGACGAGTAACCTACCATGCAGGTTGTGTCGGAAGTAGCAGCCACCAAGTCCTCTGCAAGGCGGATGTCCCAACCGGTGATCTCACGCAATGCAGCGATACATTTTGCCGAGTACTCGGGTTCTGAGCAGATACCCGTACCGATAGCCGTAGCACCCATATTTACTGTGAGGAACTCCTGAGCAGCATACTCTAAGTTCTTTACCTCGTCGCGGAGGATGGAGGCGAATGCACCGAAAGTCTGACCGAGGGTCATGGGCACAGCGTCTTCCAACTGCGTACGTCCCATCTTCAAGATGTGGGCGAACTCTTTTGCTTTGGCCTCAAACGATGCGATCAACTCCTCGAAATGCTTCATATATACCAAATGTGTGGCATACAATCCGAGGTGAATGGCGCAAGGATAGGCATCGTTGGTCGATTGTGAGCAGTTTACGTGGTCGTTGGGCGAGCAATATTGATATTCGCCAGCCTCGTGTCCCATGATTTGGAGTGCACGGTTGGCGATTACCTCATTGGCATTCATGTTGGTTGTGGTACCGGCACCACCCTGAATCATGTCAACGGGGAACTGATCGTGGTGTTGTCCGGCCAAAATCTCGCGACAAGCTTGTGCAATGCCTTCGTACTGAGCATCGGTCAATAAGCCAAGCTGATGGTTTGCTTCGGCTGCTGCCAACTTTGTTATGGCTAAACCGTTGATGAACAGCGGATAGTCATTGAGATGAAAACGGCTGATGGGAAAATTCTCCAAACCGCGCAATGTTTGCACACCATAGAGTGCCTCAACCGGAACCTGCATCTCGCCGAGTAAATCACTCTCGACACGCGTCTTACCTGAAAGATTTGTAGTCATAATTTTTTTTAAATTATTAGAGGGTTATGGGTATTTGAAAAATACTCGTTTTTTAATTCGACAAAGGTAGTAAAATTTTATTAAATACACGACCTTTTATGGGATATTTCTAATTATATCTCGTTTTGGAGGCGTTATTAATAAATTTTAATAAAGTATTCCGCTTATTGTCTGTTGTTTTTGGCGGGAAAAATTTTGGTAGTTATATACTATTCTACACAACGTATGGAATTCCCGATTTCCACCGCAGGTGGACGTAAGTCCCCTGCCTGAGGCGGGGGACTTAGGGGATGGGTCATAGATTATAAACACGGCGTAGCCGTGAGTGTAAAGCGGCAAAAGCAAGAAAGCGACAAGATTGTGTAAATTCGTATATAAGCACCAAAATTTTAATACAAATTTTTTCGGATATATTCGGAAATGTGGTTTTTCAATTCGGGTGATTCCACGATTTGGATATCATCGAGCAATCCGATCACAAACCGCCCTATTCCGGTCATTCCGGCCACCTCCGTATCTAACAACCATTTCCCCTGTTTGAGCGGCCGAATGTCGCGTTCGGCCAATGGATACTCCTCGCATAGCAGGTTGTAAGCCAACAATCCCATTTTCAGTCGCACACGGTAACGTTTCTCGCCGTGTATGCGGAACGCATCAATGAATCCTTCCCGATGCTCTTCGGTGTGTTCCCAATCTGCCGAAGAGAGTGTCACCGATCCGATACGTGAGGTCTTGAATAATTTGCATACTCCGGCCTCCAAATCGTAGCACCATACCTGCACATAGTTTGTCGTGAAGGCAAATGGCTCTACTTTTCGGTCGCTCACCTTTCCGCCATGTGCCGATTGATAGTCGTGCAGGATGGCCTGTTTCTGCATCTCGATGGCATCGATCAAACTGCGAATGTTAGGTGCATTTTTGCCACGAACCACGGTGTTCGCCAAATTTTTGTTGTCATACACCGAGTAGAGTTTCCGTTTGAGATTTTGTTTCAGCAGGTTGTTGTCGTCGATGTTCTCGATGGCGTTTTTCAAAATTACTGCCTCTTCTTCGGTGAAATGGACCAATTGAGAAATATCTTTGAAATGAGGCGATTCCTTATCGAGGCGAATGTAATTTCCCGATTTCTTGATGACAAAACCGGCTTCGCGAAATGTGTCGATATAGCGATATATGGTTCGTCGCGACATGTCGAGCCGCTCGGCCAATTGATCGATATCGTAAGTTGTATTGGCGGTCAGCAACTTCATCAGTCGCAAGAGTCTTTCGAGTTTTGGCTGGTCCATGTTGTGTAAATATACCAAATGAATGGTTGGGGCGAACTAAAAACTGGCTCTGCGTTTAGGCAAGAACCAGTTTTTCAATCTCTTCAACTTGACGTTTGAATCCTTTGTCGGTTTCTATCAGGTTCGATACTGCTTTGCATGAGTGGAGTACAGTGGCGTGGTTGCGTCCTCCGATTGCCGCACCGATTGTTGTGAGCGGGGCTTTGGTATGCTGTTTAGCCAAATACATGGCAATCTGTCGGGCCTGTGCAATCTCACGAGTTCGTTCTGTTGAGTTGAATCGCTCGAAATCGAGATTTAAGTATTTGCAAACAACCTCTATGATGTGCTCGATGGTGATTTCTTTTTGGTTGAGCTGCACATATACTTTCAAAATCTCTTTGGCTAACGACGTTGTGATCTTACGACCGAGGAACGATGCATTGGCTATCAACGACGAGAGTGCTCCCTCAATTTCGCGCACATTGGCAGAGATGTTATTTGCCAAATAACCTACCACCTCTTCGGAAATTTGAGTACCTAATCGTTGTGCTTTGGCCCGAATGATTTTCAATTTGGTTTCGTGATCCGGTGTGTTGAGTTGCGCCGAAAGACCCCATTTGAAACGGGTAAGCAGTCGTTGCTCGATATCTTTCAACTCCACAGGGGGCTTATCCGAGGTTAGTATCAACTGTTTGCCGGCCAATTGTAGGTGGTTAAATATGTTGAAGAACGCGTTTTGGGTTCCGGTCTTTCCGGTCAACTCCTGAATGTCGTCGATGATCAATACGTCGATCATTTGATAGAAATGGATGAAATCGGGGATTTCGCCATTCTTATAAGCCGTTTGGAATTGGGCCTGAAATTTGTTCATCGAAACATAGAGTACCTGCAATTCCGGATGGCGCTGGCGTACCTCATGACCTATGGCCTGTACGATGTGGGTTTTGCCCAATCCCGAATCTCCATATATATATAATGGGTTGAACGGATTGTTTCCCGGGTTGATGGCTACCGATAAACCTGCCGAACGCGCCAAACGGTTGCACTCTCCCTCGATGAATGTCGAGAATGTAAGCCCTGCGTTTAATTGAGGATCGACAACAATTTTCTTGACGCCCGGAATTACAAACGGATTTTTTATATTTGCCGTGTTGTTTTGCGCATTGAATCGGGTGATGGCAGTTGTGTCGGCATCAGCCGCTGTCAAAGTCGGAGTTGTTGCGCGGGGTACAGCATAGTGCAATTTGGTCTGTTCTCCATAATGTTGCAGGATGATCGGCAGAAGGAATGAGATGTAATTTTTCTCAATCTGGCTCACATAACTCTCGTTGGGAACACGCAAACGCAACATCGTCCCATCGAATTCGAGGGGGACAATGGGCTGAAACCACTTGCTAAACTCCTCATCGGATACGTTTACCCGAATCCGGTCAAGGCAGTTTTGCCACATGTCGTTGTATGTCTGTGTGTTACCTAACATGGGTGGAGATTGTGCTGTTTTTTGGTGTCACAAAGTTGTGAATAATTTTGTTAAAATAACTTTCATTTTTAGTTGTAAATGTCGTTTTTTTAATTATAGGAAAACAGGCTTTTTTTAGACGTTATTTTTAACTCACTGATATTGAATAATTGATTTTTATTTTCTATTTTTGCATATAAAATTTTTGAAACGGCAGATCGCCGAATTATAAAAAAAACTGATAGTCTATGATGAACGAATTGGATCAACAGGTTTTGGCAAAAGCCCAGTCTTGGCTGAATGGTCATTATGACGAAACTACAAAGACACAAGTCAAATATTTGCTGGAAAACGACCCCAAAGAGTTGCTTGAAAGTTTCTACAAAGACCTCGAATTTGGTACGGGTGGTTTGCGTGGTATTATGGGCGTAGGCTCCAATCGTATGAATATCTATACGGTAGGTGCTGCCACTCAGGGTCTTGCCAACTATTTGAAGAAAAATTTTGCCGGAGAGCAGATTCGTGTGGCCATCGGCCACGACAGCCGAAACAATTCGCGGATGTTCGCCGAGCGTGTCGCCGACATCTTTGCCTCGAATGGCTTTACGGTCTATCTTTTCGATGCGCTTCGCCCCACTCCGGAGTTGAGTTTTGCCATTCGCGAGTTGAAATGTCACTCGGGCGTTGTTATTACGGCTTCTCACAATCCTAAGGAGTATAACGGCTATAAAGCCTATTGGACCGACGGCTCACAGGTTACCGCTCCGCACGACAAAAATATCATTGCAGAGGTGGCTCAAATTACCGATGTTGATATGGTGCTTACGGGTAAAAATCCCGAAAACATCACCATCCTCGGCGAGGAGTTCGACGAGGTCTATCTCAACAAGATTCACGAACTGTCGCTCTCACCCGAAAGTGTCAAAAAGTATAGCGACATGAAAATCGTCTATACCCCGATTCACGGCTCGGGAATCCGTTTGGTTCCCGAATCGCTCAAAAAGTTTGGTTTTACCAATGTAATGTTAGTACCCGAACAATCGGTTGTTGATGGCAATTTCCCGACAGTCGAGTCTCCGAATCCCGAGGAGCGCAAAACGATGACGATGGCTATTGATATGGCAGCTCGCGAAGGAGCCGACTTGGTATTAGCCACCGACCCCGATTCCGATCGTATCGGTGTAGCTTTGCGTAATAAAAAAGGTGAATACGTATTGTTGAATGGTAATCAAACTTTGGTGCTACTATTGAGTTATCAGCTTACTCGTTGGGCGGAGTTGGGTTGGTTGGATGGCAACCAATATGTCGTGAAGACAATCGTTACCTCTTTGATGGCCAATGCTGTTGCCGATCATTTCAATGTCAAATGCTACGATTGCCTTACGGGCTTCAAATACATTGCCCGCATTATCCGCGAGAACGAGGGTAAAGCCAAATATATCGGTGGTGGCGAAGAGTCGTTCGGCTACCTTGCCGGTGATTATGTGCGCGACAAAGATGCGGTTTCTGCCTGCTCGTTGGCTGCCGAGGCTGCTGCCTGGGCTATGGATACGATGGGACTTACGCTTTACGAGTGGTTGCAAGAACTCTATGTGAAATATGGTTTCTATCGCGAAGGCCTTGTTTCGGTTGTGCGTAAAGGTAAGGAGGGCGCGGAGTTGATCCAAAAGATGATGGTTGATTTCCGTACTACCCCGCCGCAAACTATTCTCGGCTCTCCCGTAGTGAAAATCAACGACTTCTTGACACTCGAAACCTCCTGCTTGAAGACTGGTGCTAAAACTCCGATTCAAGAGGAGAAGAGCAACGTGCTGCAATGGTTTACCGAGGATGGAACGATCGTATCGGTACGTCCGTCGGGTACCGAGCCGAAAATCAAATTCTATTTCGGTGTCAAAGCTCCGTTGGCCTCGGTTGCCGATTTCGATAAAACGTTGGCTGAACTCGACGCCAAAATCGAGGGAATCAAAGCTGACTTGAAACTGATCTGATAGGATTGCCGATCAAAAGATCACTACCCTATCCTTACGACTACCCCCTTATTGCAAACGCAACAAGGGGGTAATTTATAAGGAATTTATATACGAATTTATCCAATTTTGTTGTTTTCGTATTTCTCCCGTTTTACTCCTCAGCTTTTACCCGCTCATAGACCTCTTCTATTCGGCTACACATCTCTTCCCACGAGAATCGCTTGCGCTCTTCGAGACAGTTGGCGCGGAAGGTCTCTAAAACTTCGGGCGCATACATCCGGTCGATTGCCGTCGCTACCCCCTCTATGGTCGGTGGTGCAACATATCCCACCCGACCATCGGGTACAATTTCGGCCAACCCTCCGACATCGGTCACCACCATCGGTGTGCAGAACTGATAAGCAATCTGTGTCACTCCGCTCTGCGTGGCACTTTTGTATGGCTGTACCACAAAATCGGCTGCCGAGAAATAATAACGTACCCGATCGTCCGGAATAAAATAGTCGTGCAACAAAACCTCTTGTTGTAATCCGTATTTGTCAATCAGTTGTATATAAGGCTCTTTTGTGGTGTAAAACTCGCCTGCTACAATTAATTTTCGTTTTTCGTATGGCTTTGTCTGTTTCAGTTGTGCCCATGCTTCCAATAACAGATCCAACCCCTTGTAGTCACGTATTAGGCCGAAAAACAACACATAATTGTTTGCCGGATCCAAACTGAGTTGGGCGCATGCTTCGTTTCGTGTTACTCCTTCACCGAAATTCTCGAATAACGGATGTGGCGAGAAGAGTGCAGGAGCCGAGGTGTAGGCCTTCAACTCACCATGTACCTGCTCCGACATGTAAACAAACCCATCAACCGCCCCTAAAAAGTAACGATTGAACAGCTTGTCGGTCAAATGGTGCTCGTGGGGCTCGACGTTGTCTATTTGGCAAATTATCCGTGTGTGGTTGTTCTTGCGAGCGATGCGGGCAATGGTTCCGAAACAAGGAGCCATGAAAGGTGTCCAATATTTCAAGAGTACGAAATCCGGCCGTTCGCGACGAATCTGCCGGCCGACACGCACCCAATTGAACGGATTGACCGTATTGACACATCGAACAATTTTCAGATCTTCGGGTGCAGGGGTTGCCACCGTTTGGCTCTTCCCGGGAAAGAGCAACGCCGGATATTGCAACGTGAAAGTCTTGATATCCACTGCATGACCGCGCCGCGCGAAAGTACGCGCCATGATCTGCATGATCGATGCCAATCCTCCCCGATAAGGGTGTGCAGGTCCTAATATCGTGATCTTCATGATTTTGCCGATCTGTCCGTGTGCAGTTTGTTATAACAGGGTTTTCAATGCTTGTGCCAATTGGTCGGGACATGACGTGCCGCGTCCTCGGCAATCGATCCCTTCCAAGCGTATCACCGCCTCCTCGACCCGCATGCCGCGTACCAAAGCCGCTACTCCCTGCGTGTTGCCGTGACAGCCACCCTCAAAAGCGACCTCTCGAATAACCCCGTTTTCTACTTCGATATCAATCTGTTGTGAGCATGTCCCTACACAGCGGTGGGTAATTTTCTGTGCCATTATGCTATTCTCTGCTTTATGTTTTTGCAAAGATACAAAGAACTTGCGAAAAATCACCCTTGCTTCCTGATAACTATTGCAAAGAGTATCGGTTTTTACTCTTTGACGAGTGTGGCAAGATGGGTTACCTAAAAAATAAAGGCCGGAGCACACTCCGACCTTTATCTTGTTTCAGCATAGCGATTAGAACGTCCATCCGAACTTGAATGCGATGTTACTCAAACCTTCGGCTGGTGATGAATAGTGGAAGCCGAAATTAAAATTGTTCACCTTGAACATCGGGCCTACCTTATACATAAATTCGGCACTCGATGAATAGTCGCCAACTCCAATACCTACACCGAGACCTACTTCGGCATACACCGACCACTTTTGATTGATAGGATATCCGAGTTTAGCGGTGGGTAAGATCGGAATGACATACGCACTCATATCATAATAGTAATATATACCGGTCGTACCTCCGACAAATACATAGGGATTAATACGACATCCGGCTGTAATTTCGGCAACAATGGCATCAGTGGAAACCGAAGATACATCATAATCATAACCACCATCATAATCTACTCTGTATCCATCTTCCAATCCCAACGCATAACCTAAATTTATGCCGCCTTCAAAATGAGGCTTGTAACGAGATTTTGCTTTTTTCTCTTTGATTACAGGTGTTTGAACCGGTTGCGTGTTCTGCGAGTAATAATTCCGAGGTTGGGGATTTTGTGCCTGTACCTGTGCCGGAGCAGCCGTAGCTTGCGGTGCGTTGAAGGTCTGTTTTCCCCGTTCTGGTACTTGATCACAAAAATCTTTGCCGTAGCAATGGCAAAGGTCGGGCCATCTTGATACGTCCATTTTTTGTACTTTACCTCCGAGTTGGTGACCTCTATCACCTTCGCTTGAATTTCGTCGGCCGTGTTGTTGTTCAATACAATAATGTCCTGAGCCGACACCGATCCGATCGTAAGAAACAGAGCCCCGACGATCGCTTTGCATTTAGTTAAGTTAAGCATGAAATTGTAGTTTTTTGCATGTCGGCCCCGCCCGTGCAGTCCATATAAAAAAGAAAGTGTGGAGCCATTCGTTTATCCGATAGGAGGTTCTGGAATACCCGCGTTCAAATAAACATACCCCACACCCGTATTGGGGGTATGGAGCAAGAACGCAGCCATACGGATATACCAATACAAGGTGACGAGTGCAGTGCTTACCTCGAACGCTTGAAATTTTCCAGATTTCCTATCAAGGATTAGCGAAACACTTTCACTAAAAAATTATGTCGTCATCCACGATTGGATGACGACACAAAATTAGATAAATATTTCTTATGATCAACTTTTTTCGCGAAAAACAATTTTTCGCCTACACTATTTGACCGGCATTTTTTTCATGCTCTTGCGGCTCTTCTCAGCTTGGAATCCCATTACGTGGCTCTCGATCGAGGCCTCGATGGTGCTCGAAAGCAACCGCTCATCTTGTGCCGATACCGCACGCAGGAAGTCGCGCATCAACGCATGGTCGCCACCGCCGTGTCCGGCACCTTTGTATCCGGCCACCTCGGTCACCTTCCGATCCCAAACGCTCTGGTGCTTGGTGCGGAACTCGGTGAAGGTAAACTTCTTCATGTCACCCTCGATGTAACCTTTGGTTCCCATAATGCGGGTACGACGACCACCCCAAGGAGTAAACGCATCCATCGTGAAACTTGCCGTTACACCATCCTTGAATCGCATATTGGCAACATAGTGGTCGCATTGGTCATTGTCAGAGAAATAGACGCAACGACCGTAGTTCGTGGTTTTGAGTTTTTCTCTAATCAGGGCGTTATCCACTTTCGGCAGGTCGAATACGCGTATAAAGCGATGACGACGCTCGTAGATGTCGATTGCCGAATAAGGACACTCGGCCTCGTGCGGACAGCCGTCTGTACAACGCTTGGTTGCTCCTTTGGGCGCATTTTCAGCCTTGAAGTGCATCAGCGATCCCTCTGCCGAGATCACCTCACACGGCTTGCCGACAATCCAACGGAGAATATCCAAATCGTGGCACGATTTTGCCAAAATGATCGGCGTGGTCTTCTTCGACAACGGCCAGTTACCGCGTACATAAGAGTGCGCCATGTGGGCATACTCGATCGGCTCTTGGTGTTGAATACTTACCAAATCACCGATTGCACCCGAATCAACCACCTCTTTGAGGGCGATGAAATAGGGTGCATAGCGCAACACGTGACATACCGCCACAATGCGGTTGTATTTGCGTGCTTGCTTCAAGATGTCGCGACATTGTTTCTCGGTGGGAGCCACCGGTTTTTCGAGCAGCACATCATAACCCAACTCCAAAGCCTTCATGCAAGGCTCGTAGTGCAGGTTGTCGGGAGTAGCAATTACCACTGCATCGGCCAACTTAGGCTGCGCGAGAGCCTCTTGGAAGTCGTTGAAAATATTATCTTTGGCAACGTTGTATTTCTTGGCCATAAAGTTGCGACGATACGTGTTGGGGTCAGCCACTCCCACCACCTTCATCGAATTCGGGAACTGTTCCGAATAGCGGGCATAGGTCTTTCCGCGCGATCCAGCTCCGATTATCATCACCGTAACCGGCTTGGAAAGTTTCGCATCAAGGGATTGAATCTCTGTCTTGATGGTCTTCTCTTTTGCAATTTCCGGAACTGCTTCCGCATCAGCTTCTGCTGTGCCGATAAGTTGTGCACCTTTGGCATCCATGCCGATCAGCGATGCACCCACGGTTAATGTCCCGAGTCGTTTGAGAAATTCTAATCTATCCATATGAGTTATGTTAATTGGTTAATAGGTTTCATTGATAATTATAAAGTTTCTTCCACCCATCTGCTGCGAAGAAGATCAACAAACCACTCCGGACAACGGCATGGGCGACGCGAGTCGCTGTGAATAAATCCCAATTGGGTCATTCCCGTATTGATCAATTCTCCTTTCTCATTGTAAAGTTCGTAGAAGAAGTTGATGCGTGTCGATGGGATCTCTTTGAGTATGATGCGTACCGTCAGCAACTCATCGAAATAGGCAGGTTTGCGATATTTCGATTGTACTTCGAGAATTGGCATCATGATTCCGCGTTTTTCGACCTCGGCAAACGACATTCCCAGTTCGCGCAAAAACTCGCTGCGAGCCGCCTCATAATAGCAGATGTAGTTCGAATGATGGCAGATGCTCATTTGGTCGGTGTGCTTGTACCACACGCGGATTTGACAATCGTGTGAAATCATTGTTTTTCTCTTTTATGGTTGTCAGGGAGATAACGCATGCCCTGCCAACCGTTCTGCGGTGGCAATATCCCCCGCTGCTAATAATCGTCGAATGATGGTGGAACTTACCCTGACTCCCTCTATTTCGCATGCTTCCACACGGATCACTTTCAATCGGCTGTTGCCGAGTGTTGTCCCATCTATTCGGTCGTGTCCGAAACGGTGATTATACCCTGCAATCAACATTTCGGCACCTAATTTCTTACATAAATACTCTTCGGCAAACTCTGCCCCCGACAATGCTGCAAACTGTTGGTCAAATGGCGCAACAACCAAATTGTCCACCCCGATCGCTTCGAGCAGCGCTGTTTTCTCGTCAAGTGTTGTCAACAATTGTAATCCTTCGGCTTTCCCCAATGCGATGCGCGGATGTGGCTCGAAGGTCACAACAATACTCTCCCCTCCGATTGTTCGAGCTTCTGTCACTAAACGGTCGAGTAACGCCCGATGACCTCGGTGAACCCCATCATATGATCCCACCGTTACCACCGGATGACGAAACGTCGGCAAATTGTCGAATCCTCGGAAGATTTTCATGCACTTGCAATTTATATGTTAGAGTTGTCGGCCTCTTTGACAAAATAGGCTACCTTTTCAAGCAGTGTAGTGATGTCATAATTCTCAACGACAATACCTTGCGGGAAATTCAGCGGTGTCGAGGTGAAATTCAACACCCCGCGAATTCCAGCATTGATGATCGGCAAAACCAACTGTGGTGCCACCTTTGTCGGCGATGATACCACCACCATTGCAATATCCTTATCTGCAACGATCTCCTCAAAGTTATCCATGTGATAACATGGAATCTCGTCGATTATTTTGCCGACCTTTTCGGGATCGACATCAAACGCTGCCGTGATACGCAGTTTCAACCTTTTGCCGTTGAAGTACTTGGTTATTGCCTGCCCGAGGTGACCCATGCCGATAACTGCTATATTCATAGGCTCCTGACTGTCGAGTATGGTACTGATGTATTTGATGAGCTCCTCTACATCATATCCTTTTTTTGTGTCGCTAGAAAACCCGATCAACATCAAATCGCGTCGCACCTGAACAGCTGTTATGCCGTGCATACCGGCCAACACATGCGAAAAAATATGAGATATTCCCTGCTTGTGACAAGCCAACAGCGTTCGACGATATTCGCTCAAACGCTCAATGGTCTTTTCGGGTATCGAGTTGGTCAATGCTCCCATGTGCTAATCAAGTGTAATTGTATAATCTTTGTTGTAGCGCACCTGTGTCCAGTTGCGGTTTATATGATTATCTCTTCCGTCTTGTTTCTTAAATAGATAAGTTGTTTGCAGAGGAGTGTAACGTTTCCCCTCCATGTTGTATTCGATGTCGTTGTACATCGCGGGGCAAAAGATCGCGGCAGCGTCGTAACCACGATAGGAATAGAGTGTTGGCAATGCTCCGAATGACTGTAAATAAGCCGCATCGAAAGCCACAATCGTTGCCGCATCCCGCTTGGCATGGTATGTTGAGGTGAAGATCACCCGATTTTTGAAGAACATCGCACGGTCGATATTGGTGTATCGATTCCATTTGGTGTTCCCCAATACAACATAACGTGGCGCGGTGCGTCCTCGTGCTGTGATATTTGTGTCAGCCGAAGCCAATGCCGCCAAAATACGATCCACCTCTATTTCATCACTTGCCATGATTATAAAGAGGTTATCCTCTTGGTTTTCTAACAATGGCGACAGATCGCTTGTTGAACTCTTTTTCTTTTCATTGTTGTCGTTGTGTACCAAGTGGTGTTCATAACGGTAGTCAAATCGATTATATTTTCGTTCTCCCAACAATGCCAACATCTCCTTTTCAAAAGTTTTGTCGATCTTTTCTGCGTAAATCAGTGTGATTTGTTTCCCCTCCAATAAAGTGGCCACTTTCTCATATTTATCGGTCGGTAACGGGGCCATTTGGAATAGGGCATCGCTATTTGTCCGCGTAATATTTGCCAATGGCGATACTACCGGAATTTCGTACTTTT
The DNA here is from genome assembly GCA_015059735.1 of Rikenellaceae bacterium. GTDB lineage: Bacteria > Bacteroidota > Bacteroidia > Bacteroidales > Rikenellaceae > Alistipes. The sequence continues at coordinate 55,820 of SUZX01000001.1, forward strand.
CGGCATAGCGAATGACCGGTTGAAGTTCTTCCTCATATACCGGCCCTACAATTAGTTGTGTCCCCGCGAATTGAGGAGATTCGATGATTTGCTTTACATTGTCTGCACTGCGTCGTGTGTCATAAAGGGTCAGATCAACCGAGTACCCGTTACGCATTTTTACACTGTCCAATCCCAACAGAAAACCTTGATAAAACTCCATGTAATTCTCCGATAGTTTTCCGTTGTCGCTCATCGGCAACAACAACGCCACTTTCAGCGGTTTGTTGGTCGGCAATGCCCGAAACTCCAATTGAACCCCGCTGCGTGTTGTCGTGCTGTCGATCAGAGGCTGTTCGTGGGCAATACTTTTGGCTTGTGCTTCGATGTTCGGTACACGAAGCATGGCTCCGGCTTTGAGGTCCTCGGCTTTCAGCCCGTTGTTAAGATTTCCGAGTTCTAACTCGGAGATCCCGAAACGACGTGATAACGAATAAAAGGTCTCTCCGGCCTGCACAATATGATAAGCCACCGAATCCGAAACGCTGTTCAGTGTATTTCGGTAGTCTTCCCATTGTTTCAATGCTCCGGCTTCACTCTCCGTACCGATCTGCTTTTTGCGTATCAAAATTCGTTGCCCGAGTTTCAAGTGGGTCGGATCGAGATCCGCATTGTCGGCCATCAGTGTTGCTATCGGAATCTCATAACGCCGCGATATGGCATAAAGTGTTTCTCCTTTCGATACATAGTGTTGGTCGAATGTTTTTCGCAATTTTTTTGGCGAAAGATTTCCTTCCTTACCATTCGACAAGTAAGGGATCCGAATATTGGCGTCTGTTTTCAGCCCCTCTGTAAGCGAGGGATTGCTCTTTTGGATTACCTGCTCGCTTACCCCGTAGCATTTTGCAAGTCCGTATAGTGTTTCACCTGCTCGAACAGTATGCACATAGTATTTCTCGCCGTTGATGTAAACGACCGTTTGCGACCGCTCGATGGCGCCTGCATAGAATCCCCAGAGCGTTAAAAGTATTGCGAAACAGATACTTCTCATCGTTATTTTATTTTCTCGCGCATGCGGATCTCCGTAATGACTTTTTTGGTATATAGCGGGAAATCGCCATTCATCATCCATGCGTAATAACTCGGCTCCATGTCAAATACCTCCGCTACGCGGTGACCCTTGTATTTGCCGAATCCGAATACCTCCTCCCCTTTTTCGTTGTAGAGGATGCGTCCGGCATAATCGGCCGTCTCTCCACGACTCGAATATTCGGCCAAGGCATCGATGTCGTTGGTCAAGTCGTCGTATCGGTCGAGTTGCGCCTTCAATACTTCATAAGTCGCTCGCGTGTCGGCTTCGGCCGAGTGTGCATCGTTGAGGTCTTTGTCGCAGTAGAATTTGTAAGCGGCTACCAATGTGCGCTGTTCTTTCTTGTGGAAGATGTTTTGCACATCGACAAATTTCCGTCGCTTGAAATCTACATCGACACCGGCCCGCAAAAACTCTTCGACCAACAAGGGCAGATCGAAACGATTGGAGTTGAAACCACCGAAGTCACAACCTTGGATAAATTGTGCCATCGATTTGGCTACTTGCGCAAATGTCGGACACGCTTTGACATCCTCATCCGTTATGCCGTGTATGGCTGTAGCCTCTTCGGGTATGTGCATCTCCGGATTGATGCGACGCGTTTTTACAATCTCCTCGCCATCGGGCATGATCTTGATCATTGAGATCTCCACGATGCGGTCTTTTGCCGAATCTACCCCTGTTGTTTCAAGATCGAAGAAGATGATCGGCCGTTTGAGATTCAACTCCATTGTTCCTATTGCCTTATGCGTTTAACATCATCGGCATAAGCAGCATGAGCGTTGCGCTGTTTTGCTTGTCGTCATATACCGGTTTGAATACTCCGGCTCGTGTCGAATCGGCCAACTCGATGACTACTGTCGGTGTTTCGATGTTCGAAAGAATCTCCACAAGGAATGTGGATTTGAATCCGATGGAAATGGGTTGCCCGTCGTAGCTACATGCGATCGTCTCATTGGCCGATACCGAGAAGTCGAGGTCTTGTGCCGTGAGGTTGATCTTGTTGTCAGCTATGTTCATGCGAATCAGATTGGTCGTTGGATTCGAACATACGGCCACGCGCTTGATACCGTTTACCAATTCGATGCGGTCGATCAACACCTTGTTAGGGTTGTTTGCCGGAATCACTGCATTGTAATTCGGGTAGTTACCCTCGATCAGACGGCATACGAGCGTATGGCTTTTGAGCTGGAATACGGCATTTTTCGAATCAAAGGCTACCTCGATATCATCTTCTTCTTTCAGCAATACGGTTTTGAGCAGATTTGCCGGTTTCTTGGGCAGGATAAACGAGGCCGATACTTCGTTCTCGGTCTCTGTTTCGTATTTCACCAATTTGTGCGCATCCGTTCCTACAAAAGTCAGCGTCGCAGGTGCCAAGTTGATGAACACTCCATTCATTACAGGGCGTAACTCATCGTCTGCCGTTGCAAAAATCGTCTTGTTGATACCATTTACCAACATATCAACGTCGAGTTTCAACTCCTTTTTCTCGGGACTGAGTTGCGGGACGGTCGGATAACTCACTGCGCTGGCTCCCGGAATCGACAACGAGCCGCTTTTCCAATTGATACGAATCTCCCAGTTGCTGTCATTTACCTCGATTTCGAGAGGCAGTTCGGGGAACTCTTTCAGCGAGTCGAGCATCAGTTTCCCAGGGGCTGCAATCGTTCCTTCGCTCTCTACACTATTCACCTCGATCGAGCCGATAAGTGTTGTTTCGAGATCCGAGGTTGTGACTTTCAGGGTGTTACCGCTGAGTTCCATGAGGAAATAATCCAAGATGGGCAGTGTGTTTTTATTGCTGATTACTTTACCTGTGGTCGCCAAAAGCGAGAGCAGAGCCGAACTTGATACGGAAAATTTCATAAAATTCTGTTGATTTTTTATATGTTATTTCAATGTTGCTAATTTGTCAAGTGCCATGACAATCATCTGACGTACAAATGGTTTGTAGTCTGTACATGCATCGAGGGCAATACGTTGGGCTATGATCGTGCAGATTGTTGCCGCGCGGTGTCCCATCAGAGCCGCCATGCCGGCCAATGCCGAACTCTCCATCTCGAAGTTGGTGATTCTGCGTCCTTCGTATTCAAACGATTCGATCTTTTCGTTGAGTTGCATATCCTGCGGTTGTAGACGCACCCAACGTCCTTGCGGAGCATAAAATCCGGGGGCGGCGATAGTGATACCTTCGATTGTCGTATCGCGGAAAAGTTCCAATAATTCCTTGTCTGCATCAATAAAATATGGCTTGGGTAACAACTCATTCCACTCCGTGTGTGTCATGAATGCCTGCTCGATTGCCAAGTCACAGACTTCGTTGCGGCCCTTGTAGTAATTTAATAATCCATCGAAACCGACCGAGGTGCGCGAGAATATGAAATCACCTACCTTGATGTCGGGTTGCAGTGCTCCCGATGTGCCGAGTCGCAACAATGTCAGTTGCCGTTTTTCGGTTTTCTCTTGGCGGGTCGAAAAATCGATGTTGGCCAAAGCATCTAACTCGGTTACCGAGATGTCGATATTTCCAATGCCAATACCCGTTGAGAGTACCGTCATGCGTTTCCCTTTGTATGTGCCGGTCACACTTTTGAATTCACGGTTGGCCACTTCGCACTCTTTTGTCTCAAAAAAATCGGCTACGAGAGCCACACGACCCGGGTCTCCCACCAAAATAACGGTGTCGGCCAACTGTTCGGGGCGTAGGTGAAGGTGAAATATCGAGCCGTCATCGTTGATAATCAACTCGGAAGCGGGAATGGTTCTCATAAATCTCCGGTTTTAATTTTTTTTATTGGCATAAAAGTAATATATTTACCTCGAAAATCAAAATTTTTTCGATCAATCAATTGCCGATTGTCGAAAACCGTAAAATTAAATTACGTTATGACACTCATAAAATCGATTTCGGGCATTCGCGGAACGATCGGTGGTACTGCGGGTGAGAATCTTACACCTCCCGATATCGTAAAATTTACTACCGCTTATATTCGCTTTATTGCCCAACGAAATTCGGGCAAAAAACTTACCATTGTCATAGGGCGTGATGCGCGTCTTTCGGGTGAATTGGTCTCCGATTTGGTCGAAGGGACACTGCTTGCGTGTGGTGCCGATGTGATCAATGTCGGCCTTTGCACTACTCCGGCTACCGAAATGGCAGTCATCACCTATCGGGCCGATGGCGGGATCATCATCACCGCCTCGCATAACCCGCGCCAATGGAACGCCTTGAAGTTGCTCAATTCGTCGGGTGAATTTCTCTCCGATGCCGAAGGAAAACAGGTCCTTGCTTATGCCGAAGAGGGGGATTTTGCCTACCCTGCCATCGATTCCATCGGCCACGTCCTTTCTCGTGAACCGTTCAACGATCGTCATATCGAACAGGTGCTTTCGTTGCCCCTTGTCGATGTCGAGGCGGTGCAAGCTCGTCGTTTCAAAGTGGTTGTCGATGCCGTAAATTCGGTGGGTGGTATTGTGATGCCTGCTTTACTACGGCGTTTGGGCTGTGAAGTTGTGGAGTTGAATTGCGACCCTACGGGCGAATTTGCGCACAATCCCGAGCCTCTTCCCGAAAACCTTACCGAGATCTCTGCTGTCATCGTGCGCGAAAAGGCTGATCTGGGTATTGTTGTCGATCCCGATGTCGATCGTTTGGCCTTTGTTTCTGAAGATGGCTCGATGTTTGTCGAGGAATATACGCTTGTAGCCGTTGCCGATTATATTTTGTCGCATACGGCCGGCGATACCGTTTCCAACCTCTCTTCCACCCGTGCTTTGCGTGATGTAACCGCTCGTTATGGTTGCAACTACCACGCTTCGGCTGTCGGTGAGGTAAATGTCACTGCCAAGATGAAAGAGGTGGGTGCTGTGATTGGCGGTGAGGGTAACGGTGGTGTGATCTATCCCGAATTGCATTATGGCCGCGATGCGTTGGTCGGTACGGCTCTTTTCCTGACATTCCTTGCCAAGAAAGGGATGACCATGACTGAGTTGCGTGCTACTTATCCTGCTTATTATGCTTCGAAGAATAAAATCGAGCTGACTCCGGCGATCGACGTAGATAAAGTGTTGCATGAGATAAAAACTCGTTATATTCATGAGAACGTGAACGATATTGATGGCGTTAAAATCGACTTTCCGGATAGCTGGGTACATCTGCGCAAATCAAATACCGAGCCGATCATTCGCGTTTATACCGAGGCTCAATCCATGACCGAGGCTGAGGCTTTGGCGCAACGATTCATTGCCGAAATCAAAGAAATTTGTCAAATCTAAATACAAATTATTATGCAACAAGTAAAACAGTACATCGAGGAGAATAAAGATCGTTTTATCAACGAGTTATTCGACCTTTTACGCATTCCTTCCATCAGTGCGCAGAGCGACCATAAACCCGATATGGTACGTTGTGCTGAGTGGCTTGCCGCAGCGTTGGCCAAAGCCGGTGCCGATCATGCCGAGGTGCTTCCCACTGAGGGCAATCCGGTAGTATATGCCGAGAAGATTGTCAATCCCAAAGCCAAAACCGTGTTGGTTTATGGTCACTACGATGTGATGCCTGTTGATCCGCGAGCCGAATGGCGCACCGAGCCCTTCGAGCCGGTCATCGAAAACGGCCGTATCTGGGGACGCGGTGCCGACGATGATAAAGGTCAGCTGTGGATGCATGCCAAAGCTTTTGAGGCGATGTGTGCCACTGATTCGCTCCCTTGCAATGTGAAATTTATGCTTGAAGGTGAAGAGGAGATCGGATCGCCGAGCCTTTATAAGTTCTGTGAACAGAACAAAAAACTGCTCAAAGCCGATATTATATTAGTTTCCGATACTTCTATGCTGTCGATGCAAACCCCCTCTATCACATGCGGATTGCGCGGTTTGGCTTATATGGAGGTTGAGGTCACGGGGCCTAATAAAGACCTTCATTCAGGGCTGTTCGGTGGTGCTGTGGCTAATCCGGCCAATGTGCTTACTCGCTTGGTTTCACAACTTGTCGATGTTGACGGTCGTATCACTATCCCGGGTTTCTACGACGATGTGCGCGAGTTGACTCCTGCGGAGCGTAAGGCTTTCAACAAAGCTCCGTTCAATCTTTCATCTTACAAAAAGGCGTTGGAGATCGGAGCTGTTGAGGGCGAAGTCGGCTATACTACATTGGAGCGTACAGGAGTTCGTCCGTCACTCGATGTCAACGGTATTTGGGGTGGTTATACCGGTGAGGGTACCAAAACGGTTATTCCTTCGAAGGCTTCGGCCAAGATCTCGATGCGTTTGGTACCGAATCAAGACTACCGCAAGATTAGCAAATTGTTTGAGAAATATTTCAAATCGATCGCTCCGAAGAGTGTAACCGTCAAGGTAAAAGCACTACACGGCGGTATGCCCTATGTTGCTCCGACCGATATGCCAGCCTATCGTGCTGCTGAAAAGGCTGTTACGGAGACTTTCGGCAAGAAACCGTTGCCCTTCTATTCGGGCGGTTCGATTCCGATTATCAGCGGTTTTGAGGCGATTCTCGGAATCAAGTCGTTACTTATCGGATTCGGCTTGTCGGAAGATGCCATTCACTCCCCCAACGAAAGCTATGGCCTCGACCAATTCTATAAAGGAGTCGAAACTATTCCGTTGTTCTATAAGTATTTTGCCGAGCAATAGATCTTTGGTATAAAAGAGCCGGCGACCCTGAAAGGTCGCCGGCTTTCTTGTGTTTATTACATCATCTCTTCGTAAGCATATTGAACGGCTCGATTCAATATCTCGACAAACGCATGTGTCTTCCGAAACTCTTCGACACTTCGTTCCACAAGATTATCGGCGAACAAAAATGCTTCGTCAATCGGTTTCGATACGTCGAACTCTTTGAGCCTCAGCAGATCGTCGTACTCCGTACCCGTAGGAAATCCCTGCGGGGTGCGTTTGAGCATCGATGTACGCATCAACTCAAATCCTTGCGCCTTTTCGATCGCTTGGGTGAACGCGGCTCCGTTGTCGAGGATCTCGTCGCGCACCGACCGCAGAATTGCTCCCTCGGGACAATAAAGTCCCGATGCCAATAGGTGGCCATTGAGCAACGTGTCGTGAGGTGAAGCGATGTGGAAATAATATCCCGCATACCCCGACTTTTTGCCGTGTGGTACGATGTAAATCCCCAACCAACTTTTATAGGGAGTCTTGTCGGTCGAGAAACGTGTGTCGCGTGCAATCCGATAGGTGCAATCCGCTGCCCGTAGGCCATGTACCGAGGGGTCGAACGAGGCGATGCCTGCGATCAACTCCTCAGCAAACTCGCTGTAAATTCTCCGCACCTGTTGCCACTCGACCCGATGCTCTTCGAACCATTCGCGGCAGTTGTTTTCGGAGAGTCGGCGTATGAAATCGACGACCTCACGCATCTTACCAAGCGAAGAGCGGATAGTTGGCCATCAAGGCGTTGACATCCTTGCGTACGGCGGCGATATTCTCTTCGTTTTCGGGATCTTGCAGCACGCGGTCAACCAACTCTACGATGTACTCCATCTTGTCCTCTTTCAGACCACGCGTTGTGATGGCGGGGGTTCCGAAACGCAGACCCGAAGTCTGGAACGGAGAGCGGCTATCGAACGGCACCATGTTCTTGTTGGTAGTGATGTCGGCAGCTACAAGACATTTCTCGGCCAATTTGCCGGTCAACTCGGGGAACTTCGTACGCAGGTCAACCAAAATCAAGTGGTTGTCTGTGCCACCCGAAACGATCTTATAACCGCGGTTTACAAAAGCAGCAGCCATAGCCTGAGCATTTTTCTGTACTTGCTGCTGGTATTCTTTGTATGCCGGCTCCAAAGCTTCACCGAATGCTACGGCTTTGGCAGCGATTACGTGCTCCAACGGACCGCCCTGAATACCCGGGAATACCGATGCATTGAGGATCTGAGACATCATCTTCACAGCACCCTTCGGCGTCGTAAGACCCCAAGGATTCTCGAAGTCTTTGCCCATCAAGATAATACCGCCACGAGGACCGCGCAGAGTCTTGTGCGTCGTAGAGGTTACGATGTGGGCATATTTCACCGGATTGTCCAAAATACCGGCAGCGATCAAACCGGCAGTGTGAGCCATATCGACCATGAACAATGCGCCTACTTTGTCGGCGATTTCGCGCATGCGTTTGTAGTCCCATTCGCGCGAGTAAGCCGAAGCACCACCGACGATCAATTTCGGTTTGCACTCCAAAGCTTTCTGCTCCATAGCATCGTAGTCAACCGTTCCGGTTTCCTCGTTGAGTTGGTAACCTACGGCTTTGAAATATTTACCCGACATGTTCACCGGCGAACCGTGCGAGAGGTGACCTCCATGTGCCAAGTCGAGACCCATGAATGTGTCGCCCGGTTGCAGGCAAGCGAAAAATACTGCCATGTTGGCCTGTGCTCCCGAGTGGGGCTGCACATTGGCATACTCTGCGCCATAGATCTTGCAGATGCGCTCGATAGCCAAGTTCTCCACTTGGTCAACCACTTGGCAACCACCATAGTAGCGGGCTGCCGGATAACCTTCGGCGTATTTGTTGGTCAATACGGAGCCCATAGCCTCCATAACCTGATCGCTTACAAAGTTTTCCGAAGCGATCAACTCGATACCGTGTGTCTGACGCTGGCGCTCGGCAGCGATCAGATCAAAAATCTGGGTGTCTTTTTTCATATTCGTGTTTTAAGGTGTTTTTGCTTTTTTTGCGTGCCCAAAGATAATGAAAATCGGCGAACTTCGAAATTTTAGGAGCAATTAAAATATTTTTTGTACTTTTGTCCTCGAATCGAAGAGTTGATTCAACATTCCAACAAAGAGGCGTTATGCTTTTCTTGCTGTCGAAAACCTAGGAAATTTTCAAGCATATAGAGAAAGCGTAATGGTTTCCACGTATGGCGTGGACTGTTACATCCATATCTTTATATGCGGGTTTTCCTAGGACCTTCGACAGAAGTGTGGTATATCAGTTTCACGCTTCTTTTTTTATTTTAATCGTTCTTGGGAAACTGGGGAACAAAAATTAAAAAACTATCATGAAAAAAATTGTTAGTCTTTTGACAATTGTGTTCGCGCTTTTTTGTGCGACCGAAACCGTGAGTGCGGCCAAACAGAAGAAGATTACGGTCTCTCCTGAAACCGCGAAAATCTATGTCGATGGCAACTATGTTGCAGATGGATCGTACATGTTGGCATTTAAGAGCAAAGATGATTTTTTCAGTATCAAAGTATCGGCGCCCGGCTATGTAGATAAACGTATCAAGATCTATAAAGACGATCCGCGTAAGTCGATTCCGGTAAGCCTTGTAGCGGATGATTCTTTGGAAGGATCGGTAGCCTCGAATCTGGCCAATAAATATTTTACCATATCGGTACGTCAAGGTATCAATGGTGATCAGGCATGGAAACTCATCTCGCAAGTGTTGCTGAACTATTTCGATGAGTTCAAAACGGCGGATAAAGCTTCGGGCTACATGAATACGACATGGGTTACTGAAACGTTCCCCAAAGCCGAGGTAAAGGTGCGTACAATGGTACAGATCAAAGAGAATTCGTTCGATGGTTTGGCTTTTCAAATTCGAATCTCGTCGGAGATTGCCCCGATCAACAGCGGTTTGAACAGCTATCAGGCATGGCCTCGTGTGCTTAAAAAATACGAAACCCTCATCAACGAAATGCAACAGCGTATCGGCAGTAAAAATTAGCAGATTATGAAACGTTTGGTTTTATTGTTTGTCGCTCTGGCAATCACGATGACGACATCGGCACAAGATAATTTGATGCAGATTAATATCGAGGAGAAATTCGAAGATGGCACACAGCTGGATTGGTCGGAGGTGCATGTCAAAAATAAGAAAATGGCGGCTTATGCGCATAACGGCTATTTCCTGCTCCGTACTCCGAATGCCCTGCTCCCGATGTCCTCCCTTGCACATGTTAAAGCCGTAAATCCCATGTCGGACTTTCGGGTGAAAGCCACGCTTGTAGTCCCCAAGTTGGACAAAAAGAATTGGATGGGTATCGTATATCATATAGGCAATGTCGAGAATAAATCTCCGGAACAGCTGAAAGGCTTCTTCTTTCAAGCCGAGAAAGGTATTGCTTGCCCGAAAGTGACTGCCTCTAAATTCTCGCCGGCAAAGCGTGACGAAGAGTCCGGAAAAATGTATGCAATGCCGAAAATAGATAAGCGCCGACTGGTTAATTTGAGATTACCTGCCGGCTCGAAGGTAAAAGTGGAAGTCGAGATGGCGCGAAAAGGCAATGAGATATTTTTCTATGTAAACGGTACGGAGGCCGTTGTTGTCGATGCCGGAGATGTTCGGGGATATCAAAATTCACCGATGAATTTGATTGTGGGCTTTATGACCACCTCCGAATTGCATGTCGACGAAGTCTCCATCACACAAGTAGCCAACGAGAGCAATTCGGGCATGTAAACAGGTTGTTCGTTATATATTTACATCGCAAAAAACACATTGCATTCCACATGGAATGCAATGTGTTTTTTGAGGGATAGATTTTAGTGCCGAAATTGCAAACTTTACTGAAATGTAAAAAATATTTAATGGCCGGTGGTTTTTATCGATATCTACGTTGATAGGAGTAAAGTTTTTGCAGTCTTTTTGAATTGGGAATTATTATGTATCTTTGCAAACGAGAAATTTGGCATATTTTACTTTAACATTATAACGATTATGAAATTACTCGAAGGAAAAGTGGCTGTCATAACGGGTGCAGCTCGTGGTATTGGCAAAGCCATTGCACTTTGTTTTGCAAAAGAGGGTGCCGATGTGGCATTCACCGATTTGGTTATCGATGAGAACGGTAAGGCTACCGAGGCAGAGATTGCAGCTTTGGGAGTAAAAGCCAAAGGTTATGCTTCGAATGCGGCGAATTTTGAAGAGACGCATCAAGTTATTGATGAAATTGTGAAAGATTTCGGTCGTATCGATGTGTTGGTGAACAATGCGGGTATTACCAAAGACGGCCTGATGATGCGTATGTCGGAGGCTCAATGGGATGCTGTGTTGACCGTAAACCTCAAATCGGCATTCAACTTCATTCATGCCGTAACGCCGATCATGGCACGTCAAAAAGGCGGATCGATTATCAACATGTCGTCGGTGGTGGGTGTCAGCGGTAATGCCGGACAGTGCAACTACTCGGCTTCGAAGGCCGGTATGATCGGTTTGGCGAAGTCGATTGCCAAAGAAATGGGACCTCGCGGAATTCGTGCCAATGCCATTGCCCCGGGTTTCATCATGACTGAAATGACCGACAAATTGCCCGATGAGATCAAGGAGGGCTGGTACAAGCAGATTCCGTTGCGTCGTGGCGGTACGCCCGAGGATGTGGCCAAAGTGGCTTTGTTCCTTGCATCGGATCTTTCGTCGTATGTCAGCGGTCAGGTAATTCACTGTTGCGGTGCGATGAATTGTTAGATCGAACGTTGCGTCGGAATGATAAAACCTCCTTTGCAGTTTCTATGCAAAGGAGGTTTTTGTAGATAGGTTGACGCAAAATAGTTCCGCTCCGAGATGCCATTACATCGTGGGGTGGAACTTTTTATGACCATGCGGTTTGTGCATCAGAGTACCGACGTAGCGCATGGTCAATGAAGGGGTGATCAGCGTAAGAACGGCTTCGCCGGTGGCGGCACAGGTGGCCAAATTGACATGGTAGAGATCGTCTTGGTCGGTGATGTTGAACGAGACGGTCCAACCCCACTGGGTGCGGGAGGCGCGGTAATCACGAATAGTCATGGAGTCGAAATTGAGCATTTCGATATATTGCGAAACACCGCGTTCGGTGGGAAGATGCACCTCTACATGATCGACGAATAATCCGAAGAAGTAGTAATCGGCGTAGATCGTACGGATCGTGCCGTTGGGGATCTCCTGCATGGAGTTGGGGAAGAAAAGGTAGTTGCGTGATTGGATCAAAGAATCGATCTTGGCGGCAAAACATTTGGCACGGAAGGCTCGACGTTCGGGACGCGACATACCGTCGGTCGGCTTTTCGTAAACGGTGGTATGCTCGACAAGTTGTGTTGGCGGTTGTTGTACTGGAACAACGGTAATTTGCGGAATACTATCGACGGTAGATGTGCTACCGGTATATTGGGGGACTTGCGCCATAGCCATACCGACGAACAACAAGGCAACGATCAATAGAGCCAAGCGGAGGATAAAATGCCCCGCCGAGGCGGGGAAAAAAGTATGACGAGGATACATGGAATGATAATTTTGAGGTGGATGTTGTGTCGAGGACTACCCTACTGCGGACTATAACAGCCTGAAACAACGAATAACCGGATCAATAGATTTGGGAAATACTACCGGAATACTGCACCGGACTATACCAAGGATTGGTGATTGTGAGGTTGGCACCTCCCGTGCGGGAGAAGATCTCGAAGGTGAAAGTATAGGTCGAGGAAGAGAAGAGCGATGAGGAGAAAGTAACCATCCAGCCTTCGTGGGTCTGTTCGGTGGTATAGCCTTGCAAATCCCCTATTGTATAGTTTATTACCGTGACATAGTATGGTGGAACATAGCCTTTGACATAGGGCAGACAGATGTCGGCTGAACCGTTCCAGATACTGACGCTAAATTCGGGGTTCATGATCGAACGCAGCGGACCGGCAGGTTGGCGTTGCATGGTTTGTGGATTGAATTGAAAACTGCGGGCAAGGACAATGGAGTCGATCGTGCGCTCGAAGTTGGCGATGCGTTCGGCACGTCGTTTCTCGCGGATTTCACGACGCTCCTCTTTGGGAGTCAAGACCTTTTTTTGTCCAATGACGGTAATGGCGACGGCACATAATAATAGGCCGGCAAGGATTGGGAGAACTCGTTTCATAACTCGGAAGTTTATTACACCCTCCACAACGCAAGAACGATACCAAAAATTAGAGAGACTGTCCCGTGGGGCCAGGTTTTACGATTTCACCCCCGTCAGAAGTGCTTCTGGCGGGGGTGATTTTCTCAGGACTTGTTAGACAGCCCTTCTAATTTTGAGGTTTTAGGATGCGATCCTATTGTTCGTAAACCGTTACGACAACCTCTTTATCTATCGGGAATGTGGCGGTGGTAACTATCCAGCAATTCAACGTTTTATCCCACTCGGCTTTGAGTTTCTGTTTGCCGCATAGGACGCGCTTGGGTTTGATTATGGGCAGTTCGAGACGATAGTTACGAGCAAGTTCCTGACCTTTATAGCGGCCTTGTGTCGGCGCAATGGTGATGATTGTGGCGGGTTTGCCTTGTAACTCTGCACGTTGGTATTTCAATTGGGTTTTGGCAAAAGCCCCTTTTTCGTAGTCGAGGCTGATACCATCATCTTCGTAGAGTGTGAAAGAACCCTCGTGTCCCACTTCGGCAGGATATGCACGCAGAATAAGTGTTTTGAGCGGTGTGGTGGCCGGACGCTGAGTGTATGGCTGCATCGGCAGTGGGAAGCCAGCTTTGACATAGAGCGGGAAGGTGTTGAGGTCTTTGGAGATGGTTTCTGTGTTGCCACCCTCTTGACGCTCATGCGTAAAGAAGTCGTACCAATCGGTATCTTTTGGGAACCATACCTTTTGCGAACCGAGTTTGGTTTCAGGATTCATCGGTGAAGTGATCGGAGCGGCGAGAAGCAATTCGCCAAAGAGGAACTGCTGCGGTTGTTTGTAGGCCTCGTTGACTGTGGGATAGTTGATATACATGGCGCGGTTGAGCGGCAACATAGTTTCGTGGGTGGTGCGGACACTCGAATAGATGTAGGGCATCAGTTGCGAACGCAAGTGGTAGCTGCGACGAGCTGACGTCTCGGCTTCGGGACCATAGCACCAAGGACGACGGTCGAGTTCCTTGCGGCGAGTGGAATGAACACGCAGGGCGGCAGAGACAGCACTGAACTGCGTCCAACGGGCGTACAACTCGGGGTCGGTACCTCCGTAGAAACCACCGGTGTCGTGTACCCAATAGTAGCAACCGGCATTACCGCTGGTGGCGGTCAAGTCAACCTCGAAGGCCAGCACGTCCCAATTGGCATAGGCATCGCCCGAGAATTGGATCGGATGGCGATGGTCGCCGATACCTGCCCAACGGCTATAACCTGCACCGCGAATGCCTCTACGTTGCGAATCTTTGTACCATAGGTAGTTGATCCAGCGAAGGATGGGGGTGCGAGTCCCACGCACGGTGTTGAAGATGCGGTTTTGTTGCCAATCGAGCCACCAGAAATCGACACCGATATCCTCCGAAGGATGATGGGCATAGCGGAAGAAATTCTCCATATATTTCGGGTCGGAGGGATCGAAGACCAAGATGTTGCCACGGGTGGTGTCGGCACCCATAGCCTTCATGAAGTCGGTATAGGTAGCCTCATTGGGGCGGATGCCGTCGTGCGGGTGGTCGTTGAGCGAAACGGTGACACCGCGACGATGGATTTCGTCGATTAGTCCTTTGGGGTCGGGAATCAATTTCTTGTTCCATGTATAACCGGTCCAATAGTAACGGCGGGAAGAACCCATGCCGCGAGTGGCATCGGTGGTATGCCAAGCCATGTCGAAGACGATGTTGTCGATCGGGAAGTCGTGTTCGCGGTAGCCGTCGATCACACCCAAGAACTCGTCGGCAGTATAATCCCACCAGCGGCAGTACCATACGCCATGCACATATTTGCGGGTCATGGGGACATGGCCGCTGATTGTACCCAAATCTTTGAAAGCGGCGGCGAAGTCTTGGCTGTAAATGAAAAAGTAGAAGTCTTGCAGGTGGTTTTTGGTGTCGCGCATCTGCAACTGATCGTTGATGATCAGATCAGTATTAGTGTCGTTGTAGAAATACCACCCCGATTTTGTTAATATACCATGTTCACGCGGAACCGCCTTTTTTACACGGTCGAGGGTGGCAATGGCTCCCCAAAGTTGGCCGCTCGGACGTGCCGTAGGTACAAAGTTGACCTCTTTGCCTTTGTGTCGGAAGATGAATTTGGTATTCATCTGCGCAAAGGGCAGGTTATCGTCTTGTACACGCAGAGTGAATTTCGAGGTGGAGATAACCACCCAATCGTTGGGCTCGCGGGTCAGGACATACTCGGTGGTTGTTGGGCGATTTTGGGCGAAATGGGTCTTTTCATCGACGAAACGACCTTCGACCGCATATTCCAAGCGCACAAGAGTTGGTGAGATGATCGAGATGCGCTTGTTGCGCAGTACCACAGGGCCGGTTTCGGCATGGAGCGGCAATGCGGAGAGAGCCAACACCAAAACCATAAAAACTTTGAGTAGTTTCTTCATAACAAATGATAATTAAATTAATTTCGGTGTAAAGTTATTATTATTTTTTAATAATAACAACACGGATTGATCTACACTCCCATTTTCTTTAAGAATCGGCCGGTGTAGCTGCGGGGAGATTGGGCGATGTCGTGCGGGGTGCCGGTGGCGAGGATCTCACCACCCTCCGCTCCTCCTTCGGGGCCGATATCGATCAGGTGATCGGCAACTTTGATCACATCGAGGTTGTGTTCGATAACGATTACGGTGTTGCCCCGATCGACGAGTTTGTTCAGAACATCGAGCAGCAGGCGGATATCCTCAAAATGAAGGCCAGTGGTCGGCTCGTCAAGGATGTAGAGCGTGCGTCCTGTATCGCGTTTGGAGAGTTCGCTCGATAGTTTGATGCGCTGGCTCTCTCCGCCCGAAAGGGTCGTGCAGGGTTGACCGAGGGTCAAATAACCTAAACCGACATCCTGTATGGCTTTGAGTTTTTGGTAGATGGCAGGGATGTTCTCGAAAAACTCTACGGCCATGTTGACGGTCATGTTCAGCACGTCGTTGATCGATTTGCCTTTGTATTTCACTTCGAGTGTTTCGCGGTTGTAACGGTTGCCACCGCATGCTTTGCAGCGCACATAGACATCGGGGAGGAAATTCATCTCGATCGTTTGAACTCCGGCGCCGCGACACTCTTCGCAACGTCCACCTTTGACATTGAACGAGAAACGACCGGCTTTGAATCCT
The DNA here is from genome assembly GCA_015059735.1 of Rikenellaceae bacterium. Lineage (GTDB taxonomy): Bacteria > Bacteroidota > Bacteroidia > Bacteroidales > Rikenellaceae > Alistipes. The sequence continues at coordinate 71,899 of SUZX01000001.1, forward strand.
CGGATCTGAGCATCGGGAGTCATCTCGAAAAGGGCGCGGATGTCTGAGAAGACACCGGAATAGGTTGCAGGATTGGAGCGTGGAGTACGGCCGATGGGTGATTGATCGACAACAACGAGCTTGTCGATGTTGTCGAGTCCCTCGATTGCATCATAGGCCAATGGCTGATCGAGGGAGCGGTAGAGTTTTTGCGAGAGGATCGGGCGCAGGGTTTCGTTGACAAGGGTTGATTTTCCAGAGCCGCTGACACCTGTAACGCAAATAAACTTGCCAAGCGGAAATTCGGCGGTAACCTTTTTGAGGTTATTGCCAGAGGCTCCGCGGATGATGATGCTCCGACCGTTGCCGGCACGGAGTTGTTTGGGGATCTCAATGCGACGACGACCGGTGAGGTAATCGGCAGTGATCGAGTCGGATTGTAAAATATCATCGAAAGAGCCGGCGGCGACGATCTTACCCCCTTTGCGACCGGCATACGGGCCTACATCGATGATGAAATCGGCGGCACGCATCATCTCCTCGTCGTGTTCGACGACGATTACCGAGTTGCCGGTATCGCGTAACTCTTCGAGGCTGCGGATCAAACGTTGGTTGTCGCGTTGGTGTAGGCCGATGGAGGGTTCGTCGAGAATGTAGAGCACGTTGACGAGTTTTGAGCCGATCTGTGTAGCCAACCGGATACGTTGGCTTTCGCCACCCGACAGCGAACGCGAAGCACGAGACAAGGAGAGATAGCCCAACCCTACGTCTAATAGGAAATGAAGGCGTTCGCGGATCTCCTTGACGATTTCCTGTGCGATGCGTTGTTCTTTGTCGGTTAGATACTCTTCGATATGTTGCATCCATTCGGAAAACTCGGCAATGGACATGGCTGAAACTTCGGCGATGTTTTTTCCTCCAATGCGGAACTGCAAAGCCTCTTTTTTCAGGCGGGTACCCCCACAAAGCGAGCAGGGACGATAAGCTAAAAATTGTTCGCGCCATTTGCGGCCGCGAGTAGAGTCATCGTCATCGATGCTGCCGATATATTCGGCGACACCTTCCCATGCAACGAGTTGTGTGCCTCCGGTACTGCCATAGTCGGTGAAGTTTACGGTCAGTGGCTCGGAGTCGCCATAAAGTACGGCATTCAAGGCCTCGGCGGAGAGTGATTCGATCGGGTCGTCGAGGGTGAAATCGTGGCGGTGTCCCAATGTTTCGAGCAGGGCAAAGAGGGTGTTGTTTCGGAATTTACCCAATGGCTCGATTGCTCCGCTGCGCAACGACAATTGTTTGTCGGGAATGATTTTCGAGAGATCGAAGATTGCTTCGATACCCAATCCGTTGCAATGGGGGCAGGCTCCTTTCGGGGAGTTGAACGAGAAGGTATGAGGGGCGGGATCTTCGAAAGCTACACCTGTGGAGGGGCACATGAGGTGGCGCGAATAAAAACGCAGTTGCTCGGTACCATAATCATAGACAGCCATCGTTCCTTTGCCTTGTCGCATGGTCTCTTTGAGTGAAGTGGCGATACGGTCGTGTGCCTCTTTGCCGACAATCAGGCGATCGACAATCAATTCAATGGTATGGATCTTATAACGATCCAAGCGCATGCCGGAGGATATTTCGCGAATCTCGCCATCGATACGGGCATAGATATAGCCCTTTTTGGCTAACGACTCAAATAGTTCGCGGTAGTGACCTCTGCGACCTTTGACCACCGGAGCCATCAATGCGATGCGGCGACCGGCAAATCCTTCGAGGATCAATTCGACGATACGGTCGTCGGAGTAATGGACCATCTCCTCGTCGGTGATCGGAGAGTATGCACGAGCGGCACGGGCGTATAGCAGGCGTAGGAAATCGTTGATTTCGGTAATGGTGCCGACAGTGGAACGGGGATTTTTGTTGGTGGTTTTCTGCTCGATAGCAACCACCGGACTCAATCCCGTGATTTTATCGACATCGGGACGCTCCATTGTTCCGACGAATTGTCGAGCGTAGGTCGATAAGGTTTCCATATAACGTCGCTGGCCCTCGGCATAGATGGTATCGAAAGCCAAAGAGGATTTCCCCGAACCGGAAAGACCCGTGACGACCACCAATTTGTGGCGGGGAATCTCCAAATCGACATTTTTTAAGTTATGAACCCGAGCACCGAATATTTTGATTGTATCCTCTTTCATAATCGTGAAACGCTATGGCGGCAGATTTATTGAAATCTGACATGGCGAATTGTGCAAAGATACGGAAGATTATTCGAAAAAAGTATTTGTTGCAGAGATAATGCCGAAAAGATTTTCAAGGAAGAGTGGTATAACAATAATTGAGGGTCGCCGAAAGTTCGGTGACCCTCAAAAGTGAGAATGTATTATAACGGATGGTATCCTTATTTCTTTTTCTTGGATTTACCCGCTTTGTTTTTTTGATAGATAAGGTAATAGGCACCTGTTTTGTTATAGTCATCCTCGCGATAGTAAGGCTTATCTGCATGTTTTTTGCCATAAACCACATGATAGTCGTTGTGGCCGGCACCTTTGACCTCGACTTTTTCCCAGTTGAACTCCCAACCGTTTTGTTTAGCAACTTTTTTGGCGATTTTGTAGATGTTACGGCCGCGATCACAACGCTGCTTGCCTTGTGTAAGAGCGGGATCATTTGTCGGAACATGTTCTCCCATTGTTGCGGTATCGAGTGTACCGATGTGTACATAGAGCTTGCGCGAGAGATATTTGCGGAGATACTCTTCTTTGGCGGTAGGAGCTCCTTTGACCGAATAGGGCCAACCATATATTTTCCCGGTTTTCTTGCTCTTCAAGCCCTCGACCAACGGGAATGTCCAGTTGCCCGGGTTGGAAGCTACGCCGATATTGAGGCGGGCATTGGGCATTGTGGCGGCAAAACGGTGGGTAAACTGACCACCAGCCGAGTGTCCGTGCATGTCGTATACCTCGGCGGTTGAGCCAGTAACCTTTTTGAAGTGGTCGAAGATGGCTTCAATGGTGTTGTAGGTCCATTTCTCTTGCGGACGTACTTTACCTTTGCGCATAACCCCACCAAACTGATACTCCCAGCCGCGATAGTGTTTGAGTGAATACTCGGGGGCGATGACAATGAATCCATCGCGCTCGGCAAATTTTTTCCAAAGATCACGCGATCTGTAACCGCGACGTTTGGCCCCGTGCAACGAGAAGAGTACACGCATGTTTTTGATATCACCCTGCGTGGGGACATAGTAATAGACGGTAATGGGTTTGTCTTTGAGCGGGGCATAACCCGTATAGACAAATTTTCCTGCGCCACGCTGGTAGGGTTGCTGCTCTTGTGCATGGAGCGGTGTAACACTCCATGCAACAAGAAGAACGAACGAAAGGAAAATCTTACGTAACATTGGAAAGAAAAATTATTTTGTCTTTTTGTCTTTTTGGAAGATCAGGTAGTAGGCTCCGGTCTTGGAGTAGTTATCTTCGCGGTAACGAGTTTTGCCATCGTTGACCTTACCGTAGGCCATACCGCGACCTTTGTGGCCCATATCTTTAACCTCGGCTTTGCCCCAATTGAACTCCCAACCGTTTTTCTTGGCAACTTTCTTGGCTGTTTTATATGCGTTGCGACCACGATCTAAACGGTGTTTTCCTTGTGTGAGAGATGCATCGTTTTTCGGAACATGTTTGCCGATGGTTGCGGTGTCGAGTTTTCCGACTTGCACATAGAGTTTGCGTGAGAAATATTTTTTGAGGACATCGTCTTTGGCCAGCGGAGTGCCTTTAACCGAGTAAGGCCAGCCATATACTTTGCCGGTTTTCTTGCTTTTCAAACCTTCGGCCAACGGGAATGTCCAGTTGCCCGGATTGGAAGCTACGCCGATATTCAGACGGGCATCGGGCATGGCCAAAGCGAAACGGTGGGTAAACTGACCACCGGCTGAGTGCCCGTACATATCATATACCTCGGCGGTAGAGCCGGTGTGTTTCTTAAAGTGGTCGAAAATAGCTTCAATTGAATTGTAGGTCCATTTTTCACGCGGTTGTACCTTGCCACGACGAGCCACGCCACCGAACTGATACTCCCACTCACGATAGTATTTGCCGATATACTCGGGCGAAAGAACGATGAAGCCGTCACGCTCGGCGAACTTGCGCCAAATGGCAATACCGCTTTTACCGCTACGCTCGGCACCATGCATCGAGAAGAGTACGCGCATGTTTTTGATATCGCCTTTCTTCGGGATGTAGTAATAAACGGTGATGGGTTTGTTTTTGAGCGGTGCATACTCTGTGAAAACAAACTTGCCTACTCCACGATGGTAGAGTTGCTCTTGCTTTTCTTGGGCATAGAGCGAAGTTGTGGCCAATGCAACGATGGCAACGAATGAAAGGATGAGTTTTTTAATCATAGTTTGAATTAATGGTTTGTAATCAAAATAATTTGAGCAAAGGTATTAATTTTTTACAAAATAAATACGATTTGAGCAGAAAGTGAAAAGATGAGAGTGTGCATTTTTTTAACACACAACATGTGTTATGGTGCGAAGACATGAAAAAAGTCTGTTGTAACCAACTGGTTGCAACAGACTTGAAGGGCTTATTTCAATAGAATTGTCAGCCGATGAAACTTTTCTTCGGATTCGTTTTAATAATTATACCCTACTGCATGGACTCCGGTGCTGGAATCAGGAATAAGGCGATTAGGATTAATAAGAGTACGAGCAGAACGATCAACACGTTGCGTTTCCAACCTCCTTTGCGAGCCGGTATCGGTGTATCGTAACCGGCAAAAGCTTTGTCGGTGGATTGGCCGGCTTGGGTTTTGGGGGGCTGTTTGCCTCCATTAAGTCGGTTTAACTCCTCGGCCATGCGTTGCGAACGGTCAGCGGCCAAAGCGGCTTGTTGTTCGGCGCGTCGCTGTTCAGCGGCACGGCGGGCCTGCTCTTCGGCTTCGCGACGTGCTTCGGCTTCGCGGCGGGCTTGTTCTTCGGCTTCGCGTGCTGCTTTGGCCCGTGCTTCTTGTGCTTCTGCCAATTCTTGGATTACCTTTCCGAGTCGAAGGATGTGCACGAAGATAAACATCTCCTCCTGAGTATAAGCTCCGTTGTCAAGGCTGATGCCCTCGGCCATAAATCGTTCCAAAACGTGATATACGGCTTTCAGAGGTTGCGAAAGATCGGTTTCACGGATTTGCTTGAAGAGTTCGTTTGCGCGCGACAACATCTCTTTGTCGAGGACATCGCAACCGCGTGCGATGAAATAGATGGTTTCGGCTAATCGGAGATCGTCGTCGTGTTCGGAGAATGTCTGGCGAAGGCGATCGATGGCAGCCCCTCCCTTTGGAGAGCCTTGTTCGCAATAGGGCAAGAACCCCCAAAAGCGTTGCCAATAGTTGTCGGTGATCTCTGCTTCGTAGCGTTTGATGGATTCGGTCGGCTTGATAATGGCCAGCGCCAAGAAATACCAATATGCTACGGTATAGTTTTGTGAGCCATCGTGCAGCACGGACAGCGTTTCCCATGCGGAGAGTACCTCTTTGGGGGTCGAGGCATTTTGCAATCGTTTGATGGCTCCCTCCAATTCGGCTTGTTGCACGGTGCTTAATGTGACACTTTTGCTGTCGGGTGTTTGTTGCAACTCGCGCAAAATCTTCACTTGTGCATCATCGCTGATTTGCAATCGGCGGGCTTCGATGTCCAATTGGCGTTTGCGGGCACTGTCTAATGCTCCTTCGCCCATTACGCGGGTGGCATATGTTCGAAATGTTTCCTGCGCCTCTTGTTCGCATTTCTCACACCGCTTCGATGTTTCCACATAATATTCCATAGCCACCGGTTTGCTGCATTTGGGGCAGACAACGCTGTGATCCATATAGATGCGTTTGCCGGAAACGGCACATACGACTGTTGTGTGAGAATGGTCTTCGGTGAGATTGTTGTGGATGGTGATGTTCGACGCTTCGTATTTATCTTGCCTGCCGATGATCGTGCTTTCGTTGATCAGGTTGTTGTTGCCGCCGACCAATTGATCGAGGTTTTCGGACTCGGAGGTTGTGGCTGCACGTCCGATGGTTATCGAACTGCATTCGCTGCCGCATTCCGGACAGAACCGAATGTCATCTTGCAGTGAAGTTCCGCATTTGGGGCACTTTTTCATACTCTTTCGGTGTTGTAGTTCGCTTTTATTTGTTTAAGGTTCGGGATTTTCGAGGGCCGTTGGCTCGGAACTCAATGTCGGGGCGATTGTTTCCACAATTAACCAGCCATGACTCTCTGTTCCTGAGATAACCACCTCAGCACCCTTGTACGGTTCGAAATAGGGATCATTGACAGGGTATTGTCCCTCGCGGCATAATTGCAATTCGCCTTCTGCGTGTTCTAAATAGGCGTAACAACCCTCCGATTTTGTTCCGACATTTTCGATCCGAAGTTCGATTTTTCCCTTGTATTCTTTCATGTTGAGGCAATTGGTTAAAGTTCGCGGCCGCAATTGGCACAGAATCGAATACCCGATGCAGCAACCGTGCCACACTCAGGGCATACGCGGCCGACCTGTTGGGGTTGGGGTGTGGTCTGCTGATTGTTGCGTGTGGCATACTCCAAAGCGTTGTCTTGCGCATGATCGACACGAGCCTCTTGACGTTCGAGCCGTTGACGCAGTTCGGCATTTTGATCCTCTTTGTGTTGTACCAAGTGGCCGGTCATTGTAGTAGCCATCTGTTGCATTTGGCGCATCATCTCCAACATCTGCTCTTCGTGACGTCGAGCGTCGGCAATACGAGCTTCGGCGGCTTGCTGAATCTGTTCGGCATTGCGTCCGGCGGCAAATGATTCGGCATATGCTTTGGCACCCTCGGCATCCATGTTTTCGCGGGCTCCGATGGCCATGATTTGTTCGGCGGACATTTGCGATTGACGATCTAGAAGTTCGAGTTCGTGCTCTTGTTCCATCTTGCGATCCTCGCGTTTCATCTCTTTGAGTTTGCGCAACCGTTCGAGTTGGGCATCCATCGCGGCGTTATTTAGCTCCATTTCCGCTTCGCGATCGGCACGGAGTTGTTCGCGCTCTTTGGTGCGGCGTTCGTCGGCGTACTCGTCGGCGCGACGTTGGCGAGCGATGGCCATCTCCTGTCGGAGTTTTTCGATCTCTTCGGTGCGTAACAAGCCTGTTTTGGCGATATCATCCAGCGCAGCCTGTACCTCCTCTTCGCTGCGAGCGTCGCGGATGCGTTTCTCGCGAGAGAGTAATGTGTAGAATTTATCTAATTCGTCTTCGGTAAGTAGTTTATCTTTGTTGACCTCTTGTAATCCTTGAAACAGTTGTAGGTCGTTGCGAGCATCGGAGATGGTTTGTGTGTTGGTTTCAGTAGCCAAGCGGTTGCGGAAATCGTTGGTGCGACGCAGGTACTCCAATTCCTGCTCTGAGAGGTAAAGTTCGCGGCTCAGGCTACGGAAACGCTCCAAATCGTCGTTGGAAGTGACAACTTCGGCAATGCGTACTAGAATTAAACCGTGAAAATTGTTGGATTCGGCGGTAAGATGTGTTGTGATGGCTGCGGCAATTTCCGGAGAGAGCGTATTGCCGTCGATCTCTTGATTTTGCATTACGGCCTGTACCGCACTTTGTACGGCGGGCTGCAACTCCTCAGCAAGGCGGCGGGTGGTGGCTACTTTGCTGTCGGAAAGGTACTGCTTGGAGAAAGTTTCGAAGTCTCCGATGCGGAAAATGGCTCGGACGCCGACCTGCATGTCGAAGAGTTTGGTGCGCACGGTCATCGGGGTAAATTCGGCCTTGTTATCGGAAGTGCCACCACCGAATACCAACGGGAACTCTTTGTCGAGTTTGAGTTGCAACGAGAAGACCTCGTTGCGTTTCATGCTTTCGATCAAGGCATCGAGCGTGTGTTGCTTTTCGGGAGCATTTTTGTCCTCTTTGAGTTGATCTTTTACACGGCGACCCAACAAGAGGTTGATCAAGAAACGGCCACTGCCGGCTAACAGACCTGCTACCCCGCCGTGACGGCTTTCAAGAACCTTTTTTAGCTCCTCGGGATCCACAAAATCGTAAACGCCGCCATGAATTTCGGCAACGAGTTTGCCGCCGGCTTTTACATAAGCAGTTGTACCGTCGTTTACAATCAATCCCTGTGCTGAGTCGTAATGTGCAAATTCGGCTTCGTTGATATGGCAGGCCACTTCGCCACGTTGGATATTCCAGAAAATTTTTTGTTTGACGGTGGATAATTCACCACCTTCGGTCGAGGTGGTGACCGGAGAGGCTTCGGAAGTCGATTGTTTTACGGGAGCTCCGCAGGTTGTGCAAAATTTTGCTTCGGGATTCAATGGGGCATGACAGGCCGCACAGGTGGAAGTGGGCTGTTGTGCTTGAACAGGAGTTCCGCAGGTTGTGCAAAATTTTGCACCCTCCAACAGATCGGAATTACAATTAGGACATTTCATGGGTCTGTTGTTTTATTTGGTTGATACAATTGTCTTTATCTTACCATCGACATCGGTGATGGCGGTATGCAGTCGATCGAATGTGGAATGGTTTTCTAGATAGTCGAACGAGTAGAATGATTTGCCGTCGGGATAGTGGTTGCTGAAAATGTGGCGTAATTGGCGAGGCTCGACACCTAAACGAGCGTATAATTCGCGGTCAACGGTCTCGCGGATTTGTTGCAGATTGCGATTAACCGCGCAGCGTACTTGGTCGAGAATGGATTGCTGCCCGGCGGAAGAGTCTGCCGTATAAATACATTTGCGTTCGGAGATGGTTTGCACGCCTTTGCGAGCCATGATGTTGCGGGAAGCTGGTTCTATGCGGCTTTGCAAGGGACGTTGGGCGCGTAGTGTAGGATCGCCGAAGAGGTTGAACTCCACTATCGAAACCAGCTGCTGATCGTATAATCGGCCTTTGTCGTATTCAAAGAAACTTTTACGAGCCAAATAGAGCGATTCGCCGGCGGTGTTGCCGTTGAGCAACTCGGCGATATAGATGTTGGACAGTCGGTCGGAGTTATCAATCGGATAACGATTGTTGCAGAAGGCACTGCGTGATGAGCCCAAATAAAGAAGTGTTTGGGTTCCTATGGCAGAGAGCAACATCGATTGATTGCGGTAATATTGCATATATTTGGCTCCGTAGCAGGCCTCGGTAACCAATATGTTCGGGACCTCCATTGTGGCAAGTTGACGCGGATCGATCGCTCCGAAGCCTTGTCCTTTGAAGTCGGCAACAAAACCGCCCGTAGTGGGGGCATCGCTGCCATGCAGGTTGAAGTAGTAGAAGTTGGCTTTTCGATCGAAAAAGCGATCTATATCCTGGTCGGTGATCGGGAGCGAATAGAACAAGCCACCTTGTGCCAACGAGAATCGATAGTCGCCCATAGTGGCATAGCTCTCTTCGTGAAGCGTTGCGTTGGTGTGGAGTCGGGCTTGGCGCAACGGGGCAACGACAACCTGTGAATCGTCGCCCCAAGGCAGGTTGGTTTGACCATACCAATTGGTCAACGAGATACCACTGAATGCTTGTGCCGCCCGTCGTAGATAGCCGGTAAGATCGTCTAATGAAGCGTCGAGGGCAAAAGGCAAGCGGCCGACATGGAAATATTGTTCGTACTCGAAGAGTTTTCCGGACAACAGCATTGGATGGGTGCGTTCTCCCAAAAGGTAGGCATAAGGGATATCGGTATCGATGTCTTTATCACCTATCGAGGGATTGTCGGCCATATAGTGGCGCACAACGGGCATGGGAATAATATCCTCTCCGCCGATAATGAACAGATAAGCGGTCTCTTCGCGTGTTGTGTGGCGACCATAGCGGTAGCAGTCGGCCAGCAATGCTCCGTGTTCGATCCACGAATCGGTTGGTGATAGAGAGATCCGACGTCCGCGAGCTTCGGGATTGAGCATCGGATAGTTTGCGGCGTCAAGCACCCGATAGCGGATATTGCGGGCAAGAGATGCTTCGGCGTAGGCGTGCAGTAGCGCACTTACAGTATCTGTGTCGGTGTGAAGTTTTCGAGCCAATGCCGGAAGGTTGGTGAGGATGATACCTTCGGTCATCGGAGTTTCGTTGCGGAATGTTGCGGACGAAAGGCTGCTACTCGATGATGCGGGAGCGGCATGCGGTGATGTAGAGGTGGTCCCCGAGGATACTGTTTCGGGGGTTGCCGACGGGGCAACGGCGCGGGCAACCTCTACGGGGAGTTTTGTGCCGCAGTTGCCACAAAACAGATGGCCGTCCTGACATTTATTTCCGCAGTTGGGGCAGAACATGGTGAGTGGTGTTTGGTTAATTTATTCGGATAATTCGCGCCGAAACTTTTTTATATTCGGGCATGGCTTCACCTACATCGGCACCCATGTAGGTGGGATCGCACACGACATATTTTCGGCCTCCGACCTGTACATAGTCGCCACTGACTTGTTCGGTGAAACATACGGCTGTCGCAATATGTTCTGGATAGTAGAGCAACACAACGGGGAGTTGAAGTAACTCTTCAATAAGTCGTGCGTAAAGTATTGATCTGTCTTCACAATCGCTATGCGGATACCCAAACATCTCTTCGGCAAAAAGAGTGCGTTCGATACCGAATTGTTGTTGGTCGGTTTTGTAGGAATAGGCACGATGGAGGTAGTGCAGTAAGATGTCGGCGGCTTCGCGTTGGCTTTTGCCGGCAATGGCTTGGCGTAACGAGGGTAAAAGTTGTGAGGATGTCGCCGAAGAGAGTTTAGCTCCGGCATAGATTTCCCAATCGCATGCGGGATAATTGTTCAAGAAACCGAGCAGATTGAGATCGGGAGTAACCGTTGTTGTGATATTGGCGGTTTTGTCTTTTCGGGTGGTAGCCGTGCCTGCTTTTCGGGTGAGCAGTGGAAGGTCGGTCATCTTCAACGACAAACTTTTTTCACCGGAAATACTGAAATTACAGATGTTATACGAGGAGGCATATTTTCCTTTATCAAGCAGATAGAAGGTGGTTCCGTCGATTTCGAAATAGGGCTGTGCATATATTTTGTCGCTGAGTGCCAACAACAGAAAGAGGCGGTTATCGCCACGAGCCAAACGCATTTTGTAACCACCCTCGGCCATTAGAAACGATTGCAGCAGGATTGATTCGTTGGTGTTGTTGCCATAGTATGCATTGGCCACAGTGCGCACCAGATCGTAATAACCCCAATCGTTGAGCCGCAGTTGTTTCTTTAACTCCAAACATTCGCGAGCGGCTTGGTCGTAACTGCCTCCTGCAATTTTATCCCAAGCATCGGCTACGGCATTTTCCTGCAAAGAACTAAGTCTCAGTTTTTGTGTATTTTTGAGTGTTACAGAACTTGCTGTACCATAGAAAGTGAATTGCAAGGGGCGTGACAAGTCGGTTTTGGGTTGCGGGGCGGGTGTTGCCGGCTTTTGAGGGGTGGAAGGTGTTGCAGGGCGGATAGGTGTGGTGGGAGTAGCAGGTTTCGGGGTTGGACCAGCCGGTGTTGCGGGAGCGGTAGGACGCAAATCGACCACCTGATCGATCGGAATCTGCACAGGAGTCGGTACTGTCGGAGCATCGGGCTGCTTAACAATGGGGGCTGTCGGCTCTTTACGCTCGGGCATGGGGAGCGGAGCATGGGTGCGGAATGCTTCCCAACGTTTACGCATGAATTCGGAACATGCCTTGCGATAGTTGGCACTAAATTCCGTATAGGCCTTACGACGACGAGCCTGATATTCGAGCAGGGCTTGTTGTCGTGTTTTTTGAGCCATCAAAGGCAATGCCATCAGCAGGGTCAGCAACAGCAGTATCGATCGTTTCATGAGGATGGTTATGTGCAAAAGATGGCGATCTACCCTCGTGTGGACAAGGAAGAGCGCCATCGAAATAGAATGTATTAAAAGTCGGTTTTATTTCTGCGAGAAGGCTTTCATCTGCTCCTCGAAGATCTTTTTGAACTGCTCACGGTCGAACTCCAAATTGAGTTTGGCATCTTTGGCGATGGCTTGCTCGGCTGCAGCTTCGATGGCGGCTTTGGACATTTGCAGGCAGACATAGTAGCGGTAGTTGCCGTTGGTCTCGCGGAAGATTTTCTCTTCGACGATCTGCACGTCGTTCAAGCGCTGATTAACTACTGCGTAGGTCAACTCCTGATACTGTGTTTTGGCCTCGTTGGTCATACCGGTATTTTGGTTCTTCGCGTAGTTCTCGATAACTGTTTTCAGGTCGTTTTGGATATTAGAGGCCAACTCCTGACGGCAGTTTTGCATAGCGATCTTTTGAGCCATGCTACGCTCGGGGCTTACACCATTTTGTACGGCACGGTAATATTCGGCATTGCTACGATATTGCGGGCCGCTGAGCGGAATAACCTCCTCGACCATTCCCGAAGGAGCGGCTGCTGCGGGTTTCGAGGAACTGCACGACGACATGCCGGCTACGACGAGGAGCGAAAGAGCTCCGAAAAACATTTTTTTCATAGTTGTAATAATTTTGATTGTTAGTTATTTGCTGTTGTTTGATTAAAGCTATTGTTTAGGCTTGGCAGATGCTTGTGCCGGATCGAAATGAAGTGTACGCGACACACGGGCTCCACCAAATGGGTAGAGGATTTCGAGGGTATTGATATCGCTCTTCGATGCGTATTGGGCATTATAAGTCAATAGATAACGATCGCCGTCGTAGGCTTTGACCTGCATTTCGATAGCCGACTCGCATTTGAGACGGGGTGTTACCGATGTAGTCATGCGGCGACCGTTCAGCCGCAACGAGTAGATGCAACGTCCTAATGTCTCCTCTTCGGGCTCGATGCTGATGCGGCTATATTGAGCCAAATAGTTGCGTCTTAAAGTTTCGACCTCTTGCCGACGTGTGGCGTCGAAAAAGTATTGATACAGACCATCCAACTCGTTGATTGCTTGCGTGATGCGGTCGATGTCGGTAAAGGTGTCCAACTCGGCTTTTAGTTGTTTCATTTGTGCAACTTTGGCGTTGTCAATGGCCAAAAATGCCTCTACAAGTTGCCGGCGAGTTTGCTCTGTGAAGGGATAGCGTACGGAATATTCGTAGCGGTAACGTTTGGTCTTCTTGTCGTAGATCTTTTCCCAATAGGTCTCTTCGGCATTGGAGAGCGAAAGGTTGTTCAGATAGGGCAATTGGGCTGCTTCGGTCATGAGTACCGACGAATAGTCGTTCATCACCGTATGCAACGCATTTTGCGAGATCTGGCGCGAGGTCATCGTTTCGGTCGATGAAATATTTACGGCAACGGCATTGATTACATGTTGACGGATCGAATTCATACAACGATCCGAAGCGGCGGCAAGTGTCTCCCCCACCTCTGTTACGGCAAATGAGGATTGATCTGAGCGGCCAATCCATGTGGGTTTGCGTTTGGCACTCGACTCCACGACCTTCTCTTTTTGTGCAAAAGCGGTTGTCGATACCGCGACAAACATAAGAGGTAGGAGTATCCGCAACCAATCTTTCAGCGAGGTTTTCATGGTATTAACGTTTCAAGGTTTGTATTTTGCGCGTGTCGCTGTCGTAGCGAAGTTTTACCTTGTCGGCAAAAGCATTCAGCGCATTGTAGTCCTGCTGTTTGCGGTAGTTGTTAGCGATCAGCAGGGCGCAATCGATATCACCGACTTTGCCTTGACAATGAGCGAAGAAAAATTCTTCGGCGAAGGTTGTTTCGTTGGCATTGAGCATGGCTTGTACGACTGCCAACCGCTCATTATTGCCGCTATGGACATCGTTGGTGGCAGTGGTGAGATAGCTGTCACGCAACTTTATCCATTCGGGTTGGGCGGCATATTCGGCTTCGGCTTTGCGAGCGGCATGGTTGCGGATGGCGAGAGCTCCGGCTCCGATGCAGGCCAAGATCAATAGCACAAGGGCTATGATTCGGATCTTTTTGGCATTGGAGGCGTGTTTTTCAGCTTGAATGGCAAAAGCTTGATCGATGCGTTGTTGCATGGCGTCGAGTTGTTCGATTACCGTAGGATTGTTGGCAAAACGACTGCGCATGGAGGAGGCATCTTCGGTAAAGATACGAGTAGCGGCATGGATCATCTTCTCTCCGTTGCCGAGGGATTCGCAATGACGCATGTGGGCAATCAGTGCCGTGATGCAGGGAATTGCAGCCAAAACAGCTAAGATATAGAAGAACGGAGCACCGGCTGCGAATCCTGCAATGAGGCCGAACAAGCTGATACTTCCATAGATCTGTGCTTTGATTGGTTTTTGTGCCAATGTTTCGGCTAGCGTCGGCAGTGCGGCGGTATCCAATACGCGCAATCCCTCCTCTAATCCCGAGAGAAGCAACGACGCATCGTATTCGTCCGAGTTACTCGCAGCAGTCGTTATATCGGCATTTCCCGAAGAGGTATTGCGGGCTGATCCTGAGATTCCGGCAATTGCAGCTTGGAGATAGTCGGCACCGCAAACCGGACAGGTGGTGCGACTATCCTCCATCTCAACACCGCATTGAGGACATGTTTTCATCGTTTTTCGACTGTTTGGGTGAAATACTTAGATTACAATCCGAAAAGCACCTCGCCCAACGATTTGCCTTTCTTTTTGCATTTATCGGCTTTTTCGGCTTTAAGTGTGTCGCCACGCAACTCGGCCTCGGCAGCGGCTTTCTCACGTTGTTGGGCCGCATCGAGTTTCCGCAACTCGGCTTCGCGAGCCGCAGCCTCAGCGGCGGCAGCTTGTGCGTCGAGACGATTGAGGAACTGAACGACTTTGTTGTAGTTGGGGCTGAGCGGGTTGCACGAACGGCAGAGATTCAACGCTCCGTCGATGTTACCTTGACGAACCATGATATCGGCTTCGGCAAGGGCTTTGGTTATTTCGTCGGAGAGCAGTTTGTTATAAACCTCGACCTTCAATTCGCAGGCTTTGGGATATTCGGCGACCGTTTCAGGAACCATAGCCAATGCCACCAACGCATCGGAATAGGCTTTTTGTGCGATATAGGTGTTGACCTTATTCATGATGCGAGGCATTTGGCGCGTGTAGTAGTCGGTGATGCTCTTTTGTACATCCTGAATCATCTTAGCGAATCGTACATCGTTGACATTTACCTTGTTGATCAGTGTGCGCCAAACTACATTGCCGCGTCCGTTGGCCTGCAACGCGATGGTTTGACTTGCAAACACCGTATTGTCGATGGTGTTTTTTACCGAGAGCGTAAAGTCGGCACGCACCACCTGTATCGTTGCCATACCTGTATCTACGGTACCTTCATCGGTAACAGAGAAGGTCGGAACCACCGCAAAGAATCCTTCGGCGTCGGCCATGCCATTACGTGTGATGATTTTGCTGATTTTGTTTTTTAATGCCACCGCGTTGGCCTCACCGATTTGTACGGTGGTAGCCTCGTCCACATAAGAGGCGAGGTCGATAACGCCACCTTGCGGTTGTGTGGAAGTTTGTGCGGTGACCGGCATCGACACCAACAATGTGCCGAGAAGGGCAAAGAGAGAGTTGCGTATCGGTTTCATAACATGGGGTATTAATGGATGATTACATCAACCGAGTTTCCTGTAATCGTACGTGAAATATTCAAATTCAAACCTTTGAGGTATTTGTAGAGCGCCAATGCAAAGTCGTTGACGTCGGACTGCATGCCCTGTTCAACCGAGTTGTCGACATAGATGTCACTGAATGCCAATAATGTGGAGGTGCGACCTTGTGTATGGTAGCGGCCGTTCTTTGCGTGGCGTTTAACCCACGAAATAAGGATGTCGGACAAGGGCATGATGTTGTTGATCTCGGTGTCCATATTGATCGGCGAACTTGGATCGATGGTGAAACGCACTGAGATACTTTGGCCTGTGGTGATCTTGGTGGCCATGCGGGTCGAGATCTGTTGCATGAAATCTTTGATCATGACTTGGGCCATGACACTGCAAAGCATATCGGCTGTTGTGCGTTTGCGTCCCGAAATTTCGGATTTGGTGGCCAATGTGTTGCCGGTAGCTACTTCGATGGCTTTGAGAGTTAAAGAGATACGTACACCCATCGAATTGATATCTTTGGTCATGTCGACGCTTACCGAAACGTCGGCACCCGAATTTATAAGAATCGCGTCGTCGAGTGACATGTTGCCCCCCATACGGACACGGTAAGTTTCTGCGTTATTGAGACAGGTGAGCAGATCTTTGGTCTCCACCCCCTCTTTGATAAATGCTTCGTTGATCTTCGAGATAGCCATACGCATATCGGAATTGGCGCGGATGGCCTCTTCGTAGCTCTGACCATCTTTGCGGAACGGTACGACCATAATGGTCGGCATGGCGATCTTCTCTTGGGTTTCTGTCAGTTTGATGTCTTGTGCTGCTCGTTGCAGTACACCGGCAGTTTCGAGCATGCGTTTGAGCGATAAGTGATAGAGCTCGATTGTGGCGAATACTTGAATTTGTTTGTTGGCGGTTTTGTTGGTTTTTTCCGCAATGACACAATTGCGGATATAGGTAGCATAATTCATTGTGCCGAGGATGCGATCGACATACTCCTGTGCATTTGGAGCGAGGGGTTTTCTCAACAATGGTTGGTTGTTGTTCAGCCCGTTGATACCGACAAGCAAGTAGGTATATATGGCCGACTTTTTGGCCATTTCGATCGCCTCTTTCTTGTTGGGGGCTATGCCTGAGCACTCCAAAACAGCGTAGTTTTCCTCGACGCGTTTCAGCAGAGCATCGGTCGAATAATTTTGTGCTGTGGCGGAAATTCCGATGCACAGCATGGATATAAATGTAAAAATTCTTTTCAGCATAGCCTTGAAATCTTATTTTGGGAATTTAGGCCAATTACGGAGTCGCCGAGAATAACTCGGCAACTCCGAATGGCTTGATAGGGTTAGTTATAATTGGTTAAACGATTAGAAACCGAATGCACGACCGAAACCTTTCAGACCATCACCACGTTTGCGATCCAACTCAACATAGAGTTTTTTGTTGGCATTGAATGCGACTTTGATAGCCTCGCCACCTTTCTTGTCCATGATCTCGCAACGAGTAGCCTCGTCGGTAACCTCTTTGGCAATTACCTGACCGATCGACTGACGGATAGTCTTCGGGCCGATCTGCTTCTCTACAAGTATTTTGAAGATGGTGTTGTTCTGGATACCAACATTGCTGCCGCCCGAGATCCAAAGATCTTTAACTACGCCTTTCTTATCGGCATCACCCAAACTCATCACATACGACTCCACTTTGAAGTGTTTGTTGCAGAACTGAACCATGTCTTTGGTAGCCTTTTTGAGTGCGTCGTTGAACGAATCAGCATACGAAGTGGTGCTCAATTCGCTGTATTTGTAGCTCTGTGAACCAACTTGCGAACCATCGTTGATGTTGTAAACCGTCAGTGTGAAGTTCAAATCGGTGTAATATACCCATTTGCCGTCATCGCCTAACTTTTTGTGCTCATAGCAGAGTTCTACGTTACCTTTGAGAAGACGAGTAGCACCGAGCTCTTTGTAAGCGGCCTCACTCTCAGTTTTCCAGTTGTCGGCAGTGATTACCTCCTCGATCGATTTCGATGCGAAGAGAGCTTGCAGACGGCTGCTTTGTTTAGCATCAACAACCGTGAAACGATCTACGTTCGACAGACCGGTCATCACGGAGCCTTGTACATTGTCGCGGATGTTCGAGGCAACACCGGCAGATTTGGTGAACGGATCAACGATCACGATCTCTTTTTTCGGATCCTGAGCAAAAACGTTCGCTGTTACGAACATGGCAACAATAGCAGCCAACGAGGTTTTGAAAATACCTTTCATGATGAATAATGATTAAAAAATAAAAATTAAGTGTTTCGTTTGAGACTTATCCCCTTTGTCTCGGGTTGTAAGTTTTGATGTTGGGATAAACATGGGGGAGAATTTATTCAGCAAAAACTCTGGAATAGATCGTGTTTACCATAGGGACATGTTAAACCGTATCGCAGGCTATCCCGCGATAGTAATAAGCAGAGTTTTGAATGGTTAATTGAAATTGTAACCCCCTGTAAATAAGGGTAGTAGAAAGGCTTAAAAAATCCCCCCCCCCTGCTATTTTTCGCTAATTGGGAGGCGTATAAATCGCGAGAATTTTTATTCGTTATAAGCCGATCTTTCATCGCTTTTTAGGGGTGTTCCTAGTTAATTCCTAGTAGTGGAAATTAAGGTTCTTAGTTTAGGAAAAAATATGCAAATACCCCCCCCATACTTATTATAGTTAATTATTAATGTTCTAAGCAGTGAGTGTGGTGTACATCTTTCCTGTTACTGTTGCAAAGGTATATATTAAAATCGAAAAAGCAACCATTTTTTCGACTATTTTTGATATTAGAGCGGTCTGATTGAATGATCGGTAGGTTTTTGTTGGGTAGAATAGAGGAGTTGGGGAATTTTTTTATTCAAATGGTTGTGTTTGATTAAAAGCGAACGGTCTGTCAACCGTAAAGTTTGACAGACCGTTCTTACAAGCAGAGGAATTTATTATTTGTTCTTTCTACCGAAAAGACGCTGGAAAATACCTTTTTTCTTCTCTACGATAGTCTGTTGCTCGGACGAAGGAGCAACCTTAACGGTTCTATAATCGGGAGCTTTTTTAGGAGTAGTAATCTCTGTAATATTGGTTGCGCCAAAGGTGAGTAAGTTTTTGTAGTCAGCTTCGGTAGGTTGGCGGAAGTCAACATAGTATGCGGGGTAACCCGAAACCGTGATGGCTTTAACACGACCCCATGCGCTGGCAGTTACATAGCTGTTAACCTTTACCAAAACGTCGGCGTTGCCATTGTTGCTCAAAGCCTCGTACATGGCGTTTTGAACCAATTGAGCGGAGCTCAAACGTTTGCGGTCGGAACGCGTAGGCTTGTAGGTGTGCGAGATGCGTTTTTGGCTGATGTTCAACGAGGCAACGGTAGTGGTTGTTCTCGTGGAAACGGGCTGTGTTGTCGTAACAACAGATGCACGGTGTACGGTGCACGAAGAGAGCACAAAGGCTACAACTCCCAGAAGAAGAATTTTTTTCATGATAATAAAGATTTAATAATTAATAAAAAGGGTTTGGTTGCAATTTAGTTTTCGGCTTTGACCATCTCAAAGAATGAACTGATCTCCTGTTGGTCGATGGCTTGGCGAACGTTGAAACGTTTGGTTTGATCAATATATCCTGTGCGGCGTACTTTGATTTCGATTTGCACGTTGCGAGCATTTTCGTAGTTCAAACCTTGAATATTGAACGAGCGGGTCTCTTCGAACGGAGTATTACCCAACCACAACTCGTTGGTGTTTTTCACTTGGTCGGGGCAGCTGGAAATCACGCGCCAGAAGATACGGGCACCTTGCGGTTGCGATTCGAAATACCAGCGGATGATGGTACGCTCCAATGCCGTACTGCCCGGGTTGTCGCGGGTAACGGTCTTTTTAGCCTCGCCACGACGGATTGTGGGGTCTTGGGTATAACTATTATTCGGATCGGGGTGCAATTCGCAGGATACGGCGGTTGACCAATCGAATTGATAGTTCGATTTCTGTTGCGTGATGGTCGGCTCGATGTTAACCTCGCGTTTCAAATATCCCTCTCTGATAAAGGTAAACGTCAAACGGCTGTCGAAGGAGGCCTGTTGCATGGCTGCCTCCTTGTTCTTTTTGTCAGGGGTGATAACTCCTTTACAAGAGATATATGCTTCTCCCGGAGTGGAGGGGCATATCACGCGTCCTTGATAATAAACTTTTGCACCGGCAGGAGTGCTGTTGAAGGTAAATTTCTTGGTGACAGGCTTGGAATATACCGGCTTTTTGGCTTCGGCAGAGCCAATTCCCAAGAGGAGAACAGCTACACATAAAAATAGTGTGTGTAATTTGGTGTTCATCATCGTTGTTGTTTAAGTTAATATTAAATCGGATTGTTTTGCTGAGTTATACGCACACGAAAGCATATCGCAGAGTATGCTGCGATAAATCGGGTATAATTACGGATGTTGAAAATAGGGAGATCTGCTCTCCGGAAAATCCTTTAACAGAAAGGTTTAAAATACCCCCCCCCTACTTATTTTCGCGGTTGCGAGTGTGCGGAGGTCGCGAGAATTTTTATTCGTTATAAGCCGATTTTTCATCGCTTTTTAGGGGTGTTTCTGCTGGGAAAACAATTGTTAATTAAAGATGGATTCTTATTTCAACATGTTACCAGTTGTTGGCCGGCTGTCGAATAAGAGTTACACATCTTTCTGTTTACGAAAGCAAAGGTAAAGATTAAAATTGGAAATGCAACTATTTTTTCGACTATTTTTGATATTGTGGTAAACCGATTGGACAATCGGTTGATTTTTTAGGGGATTTAGGGGGTATTATGAACACGGCACGGCCGTGAGTGTAGAGCGGTGAAAAGCAAGAGAACAACAAGATCGTGTAAATTCGTATATAAGCCCTAAAAAAAATATGCTTGATCCCGAGTGATCAAGCATATTTCAGTTACTTGGCTTTTAATTATAGGTGTATTGCAGCACCTTCGGCGGCCTCCGAAGCCTCCATAAGGCCTTCGTGCATGGTCGGATGTGAGTGGATGGTGCGGGCAATCTTGTGAGCCGTTACGCCTAAACGTTTAGCCAATGTCGGCTCACCGAGCATCTCCGTAACGCTGGCACCTACCATGTGGGCACCTAACAATTCGCCATTCTCCTCGCCAAAGAGCAGTTTCACAAAACCATCGCGGTCGCCGGCGGCTGTGGCTTTACCCGAAGCTGTGAAGGGGAAGCGTCCGACTTTATAGGCAATACCTTTCTCTTGCAACTGTTGCTCGGTCCATCCCACCGAAGCCACTTCGGGATGTGTAAATACGCATGAGGGAATGGTAGTATAATCCACCGGATCGGGATTCAATCCACAGATTGCCTCGACGCAACAGATACCTTCGGCCGAGGCAACATGAGCCAAAGCGGGACCCGGGACGATATCACCGATGGCATAAATTCCCGACACATTGGTTTGATAGTATTTGTCAACGAGGACTTTGCCGCGCTCGACTGCTACACCCAACTCTTCGAGACCGATATTTTCGATATTTGACTGGATTCCTACGGCAGACAATACGACATCGGCAGTAAGTGTTTCGGCTCCTTTCTTGCCTTCAATGTCGACCTCACAGATACCTTCGGCATTGACACGCACGGCTTTTACGGTAGTGGATGTCAATACGTTGGCGCGGAGTTTGCGGAATGCACGCTCCATGGCTTTCGAGACCTCTTCGTCTTCGAGCGGCATCATGCGCGGCAAGTACTCCACGACGGTAACTTTCACACCCAAAGCGGCATAGAACCATGCGAACTCGCTACCAATCGCTCCTGAACCCACAACGATCATCGATTGCGGCAATTTGGAGAGTGTCAAGGCTTGTTTCGATGAAATGATATGTTCGCCATCGACGGGCATGAACGGCATTTCGCGCGGACGAGCACCCGTAGCCAAAATGATGTGGTCGGCGGTGTACTCCGTGCCATCGACATCGACACGGCCTGCTCCGGTCAAACGACCAAAGCCTGCAATGAGGTCGATGTTGTTCTTTTTCAGCAGGAACTGTACGCCTTTCGACATGGTTTCAGCCACCGAACGCGAGCGTGCCACGATCTTTTCGAGATCGGGTTTCACCTCGCCAACTACCTCTACGCCATAGAGTGCGGCAGTTGTGCAATAACCGTAAACCTGTGCGCTTTTAAGCAGCGCTTTGGTCGGGATACAGCCCCAATTGAGGCATACACCACCGGCTTCTGCACGCTCTACAAGAGCCACTTTCTTTCCTAATTGTGCTGCGCGGATAGCAGCGACATAGCCACCCGGGCCACTTCCTATGACAATGATGTCGTATTGCATAATTTTTTGATTGTTGGTTGATTTATTTCAAATAATATTCCATTGTTTGTTGTTTGCCTTTTGAGTCGGTCCATGTGATGCGATAGTTACCTTTGAAACCTCGGAATCGTACTTTGCCATCTTTGCCGACACGGGTAGTGAGATTGGTTTTCCACTCTTTGTTGATCAAATCGTTGAGGGCATGATATGACGGTTTCGGTTGCATCTCGCGAGTGAACAGACCTGCCGAAGTGTTCGACTTCTCATTTCTTGCACCACAATTGTCCACCACATTCCACCATGTGATACCCATGACTTTCTCCATGCTGAACCATAGACGATATAGGTTACGGGCAACGATGGCTTGAATCATCAGACCACGCTCGTTGTTGTTGGGCGAAGTGATGGTGATCTCACTCATGTGAATAGGAGTATTCAGTTTGCTCAACATATTGAAATATTTCCATTCAGAGGCCGGAGTGCGAGTGGCTTTACCCTCAGCAATGGCAAGTGTCGTTTGCGGGTTGAAAAGGTGCATCTGTTGACCGATGATGTCGATTTTGCAACCGCGCTCTTTCAGTCGGGTGATTTGGCGAATGTAAGCTTGTCCGCGCATGTACTCGTTGATGTTGAGCTTTACTTCGGCGGGAAAATATTTTTCGGCACTTTTGAGAGCATGATAAGGATAATCACCCGGCATCATGCCATAGGTGCTTTTGCAAACTTTGTGATTTTCGATAATTCGTTTTCTGCGAAAATCATTACAACTCTCGTTGACTACATCCCAACTATCGATCGTGCCTTTGTAATGTTCGGCAATCTGGCGGATACGTTGATCGTATATATATTGGAGTGTGTCGAGGTAGTGCGAGAAGATTTTAGCAATCGAGTCGGCTGGCATCTTGCGGTACTCATCCGTTACCCGATCGGAGTTTGCAAATTTGCCGGAGAGTTCGAAACGGTCGGGCTCGTTTGGAATAAGACGCTTATGCGCTTCTCTCTCTTCGGGAGTGAGTAGATTGAGCAACCATTCGGGCTGTTGCCAGCGACGACTACCCCACGTCAAGATGTGACCGTGGATGCGGATGCCTTTCTCCTTGCAGAAGGCCACGCATTGGTCAGTAGAGGGACGACGCCAATGAGGTTGGTCGTATGGATTGGTACATTTGTTCCAAAACTCTTCGGTGTCGCGATAATCAGTGGCAAAACGAGGCTTACCCGGTTCCATTTCGAATTTCTTCCAATAGAAAGGTACGGTGGCTGAATTAAACAAAGTGCCATACAGTTCCTTATAACGATCGTTGTACTCTTTTTTACCCAATTGGTTGAAATTGAAGAGGTGAGCGCCGAATTTGAAATCGTGGGAGATCAGTTCGACTTTCACCTTGCTCTTTTTTGCATAATCGGGAAGCGAGATTTCGGCATCGGCCTTACGGTTTTTCTCGATGTCGTTGTCGATGCGAGTTTGAACTTCGGGATTCCAATGTTCCCAGTAGGCCTCGCTCATGATTTTCTTTTTGTCTTGTTTGGCCGAAGTCGGGAATTTATATTGTGCATCGGCCGTATAAATACCTATTGTTAAAGCAACAAAAGTAATGATTGCTTTTCTCATGTTCTTTTTGATTGATATGGTTAAAGTTCTTTGATATTCAGTAATCTTGAATCATGCAAGGGAGGAGAATTACCCCCCCCCTTATATGAGCTAATACGTTATTTCGCGTATAACTAATCATGAATATAGTTGTGAACTACTTAACCACGCGCAGAACTTTGCCGTTGTCGTTGGCAACTGCACGTTTCCACTTCTCATTATAACCCGGGTATTGGATTTTGCCAGGGATTTGCTTGCCGTTACCATTATCGACGAAGTGATCGGGACGCGGATTGGCAAGGAAGTCTAAGACACTACCCTTCTCGCTCTTGACGTTACCATCGACATATTTGAGCAACAGGTATCTGTCTAACATACGCCATTTGCTAATGAGTTTGTCGGCTGTTGCACAACTTGTCGTTGTCAACTGTTGTTGACGAGTCGTTTGCGGCTGGGCAGCAAGGGCGGTTGCTTGTTTGGCAACTTGATCTAATTGACCGTTTTCCCATTGATCCGTCACTTTGCGAATGTCAGCCGAGATCATATCGTAACGCAGATAGGCAAAGTTAGCCACACGGTTGAAAAGCCAAAATGCCGAGTTGTCGGAATAGTTGAGCATAGAGCCGCTTGCCGTCGAATAACTCTCCGGAATCTTTCGAGTAGAGCAATAGATCGGAGTCAAACACGAAGTGGCGGCATCGTCCATGCCGAACCAAAGGATACCCATGTCGGCGGGCAGGTTGGGACGAGCTTGCGCCACAAACCAGAAACCGGTCTGTTGGGTTGCTGTTGCGCGTTCGTTGCAGTACTTTACGCCGTCAACTTCGAAGTGCATCGGACGCCAA
Source organism: Rikenellaceae bacterium (assembly GCA_015059735.1). Lineage (GTDB taxonomy): Bacteria > Bacteroidota > Bacteroidia > Bacteroidales > Rikenellaceae > Alistipes. The sequence continues at coordinate 96,125 of SUZX01000001.1, forward strand.
CGATAAGGCAAGCCGTGACCACCGGCACCGAGGTCTTTGGTCATATCCAGCGGAGTACCCTCATAATGGTCGCGCATGCGGTCGAAGATGAATTTCGGAGAGATTTTCGTGCGGGGTTTTACCCACAACGGCATCTTGTTCTTCGGGTTGTGACCCATTGCGAAATCCAAATATTGATCCATGCCATCGACGATTGTGCGGAAGAAAGCCCAAACACGCGCTTCGCAAGCTCGCATAGCACCGAAATCGAGTGGTGCGTAGGCGTCGGCAAAACTGAAATCTTCGTCTTTGCCCGTAAAATAACCCTTCTCACGAGCGAACGAGATCACATCGGGAGCATAAAGGCAATTCTCCTTGTCGTTGAGCGGGAAGGTGGTGATGCGTGCTTGGTTAGCGTGGGCTGAAACATAACCATCGGGAATACGACGGGCAACCCATACGATACCTTTGTGGCGGTTTTGGCCTTTTCCGTTGTCGGTAAATCCTTTGCCGATTAATTCCATTAGCCAAGCCTCTTTCTGGTCAACGATCGAGAAAGACTCACCACTCGATGCGTAGCCGTGTGTATTGGCTAATTCAACAATGGTTTTGATTGCTTCACGGGCGGTTTTGGCACGTTGCAATGTGATGTAGATCAGCGAACCATAGTCGATTTTGCCCTGAGGGTCTTTCAACTCCTCGCGGCCACCAAATGTTGTTTCTCCGATGATGAGCGAATGTTCGTTCATGTTGCCGACAGTCGAATAGGTCGAACTGATTTGCGGGATGTCGGTCAGATAACGGCCGGTATCCCACTCGTAAACAGGCAACATAGTGCCGGCTTTGAATTTTCCGGCCGGAGTGTGATATAAAGCGCCGTATAGGCTGTGAGAATCTGCGGCATAGGATACCATAGCTGAGCCATCGGTTGAAGCACCTTTGGTGACAATAAAGTTGGTACATGCCCAAATAGGCCCTGAAATTATCAAGGCAACTCCTGCGAAAAATAGAGATAGTTTCTTCATGGTTTTTCAGTTTTTAGGTGGTTTCTTATAAAAATCGTTCCTAATTTTAGGAGGGTATCGTGCATACATGTTATTGTTAACAAACAAAAATATAAAACAAATTGTAAATAACAAAAATTATGATTAATATATTACAAGTATAATTATGCTATTTGTCATTTGGCTTAATTTGTAAATGATTGTTTGTGAGTATTATATAAGCATAATATGTCAATCGAAATTAACAACATTTTAATTAGGGAAGAGTCGCTTGCAATACTAACGCAATTTAATTTAGGTGTTTGTTTGCTTGCTATACAACTATTTTCCGAGCAGAAGATGCTTGAAAAGACACCTCGTGTAGCTGAATCAATAAATAGGAAACTAGCCCTTTGGACAATATCGGTTAATTAAGAAAGCCTATTTTATATCTTTGTGCGGGGGTTTTCTAGTGAAAAAATTTCGTGTTGCAGGATTTTTGTGTACTTTTACGCGGTAAAATTTCTCTGATTTATGTCGATAGCTTATCAATTATCGTCGGTGCGTAATACGTTGCCGGAAGAGGTGCAACTGATTGCTGTTTCGAAAACCCATTCGGTCGGAATGATTCGAGATGCTTACGATGCAGGACAACGATTGTTTGGCGAAAATCGCCCTCAGGAGTTGCGCGAGAAGTATGAGGTGCTACCCAAAGATATTGAGTGGCACATGATCGGACATCTGCAAACCAACAAGGTAAAATATATCGCTCCGTTTGTGAAATTGATTCATTCGGTAGATAGTTCCCGTTTGGTGGACACAATTCAACGAGAGGCTGCCAAATGTAATCGAACGGTTGAAATTTTGTTTGAGATTCGGGTGGCGGATGAAGAGACCAAAACGGGCTGGAATTTTGACGAGTTGATGCAATATATTCGCACTGCACCGTTTGGAGTGATGACAAATATCTGTGTGCGTGGCGTGATGGGCATTGCAACAAATACCGATGATGAACAGATCGTCCGCCGTGATTTTGAGAAACTGCGTCACTATTTCGAGATGCTCAAACCTTATTTTACAGCTCGGTTTGATACGCTATCGATGGGTATGTCACACGACTATCCGATTGCTGTGGAGTGTGGAGCTACAATGGTGCGTGTCGGATCATTGATCTTTGGTGAGAGAGACTATTCGAAATAAGATAAAATGTCGAGGATTTGTCTGATAAGTCCTTGAAAATGAAAATCACCCCCGTCAGAAGTAAAATCTGATGGGGGTGAAATTGTAAAAGTAGCCTGATGATAACAGTTTGAATATGCTATCTCACGCGCAACTTACGTCCCAGACGCAAGATGGTTGTCGATTTGATTCTGTTCAAACGGCAGATATTACCTACCGTTGTGCCGTAGCGTCGCGCGAGGTGACCTAATGTATCTCCCCTGCGAATCGTGTGGTAACGCATGGCAGCTTTTTCGGCATCCTCTTTCTTGTCTTGTTCGGCGTTCGCGATCTCCTCGTCGAAGTCTTGGCCGGCTTTGGAATGGATACTGAAATAGGATTTTTTCAGCAGGAACATGTCGCGACATAATTCGCCACTCTTGAAATCGATCAATCGCTCGGGGTCGAATGATTGCCCGTAGTAACGGGTTTCGTAGTGGAGATGCGGTCCTGTCGAACGACCCGTAGAGCCGCCTAACCCGATGACCTGTCCGGCTTCTACCCATTGATTTGGGGTTACCATGCGCTCGGAGAGGTGGCCATAGTAGGTTTCCAAGCCATTGTCGTGGCGGATGATCACAAGGTTTCCATACCCTCCGCGATTGTATTGCGAAATGCGTACGCGTCCTGAAAATGTTGCATAGATCGGGTCGCCGGTCTTTAACGGCAGGTCGATACCTTGATGTTGGCGGCGACGACGCATGCCGTATTTGCCGCGCGGATGGATCGTGCCTTGATATGGGCAATGGTATCCTGTAACCGAATCGAGCAACTCGATGACTATCGAGTTAGGCATAGCCGACATGTCAACCTCTTTATATGGGAAGAGTTTTTCGGTATCCCAATACCTCTCGAATATTAAACTGTCGCGCCTTGCTGTGCGGTCGATCGAGTATTTCCATTGGTTGTTGCCGTAGAGGATGACTTTGACACTTTCGTTATCGGTGGATAAAGTGTCGAGGATCGTCAGGTTGCTGGTTTCGAATGTCGAGGCAATACGCGTGGGGCGCAACCGTCTTTTTACGAGAGCGATTGAGTCGGCCGCTGCTTTTTCGGGATCGATGGACGGCTTTTGTTGGGACTTTTGTGTGGCAGTAGTTGATGTATTAGTACTAAGAACTTTTTCGAGTGAATCGATACGTTGCAAAAGACGACTATTCTTCATGCGGAGCGAGTCAACAGTCGCGGCCTGTCGGGCAGCAAGTTGGGCACGTGTCATCTTTTTGGGTTTTGTGGCAGTGGCAACTGTTGTGAAACAGATCGTTGCAACTACTACCAAAAGTAAACATCGAAGTGGGTTCATGTTGGTTTTATTGTTGTTTGATTAGTTGCTCTGCGGCTTCAAGGGCTTGGTAAAACTCCTCGCCAAAGCGGCGGATAATCGGTTCTTTGAGCGCTTTATAAACGGGGACTCCCAATTTTGCTCCGCAATTTCGAGCCGAGGCACAGACCGACCAGCGGTGGTAGTTCAAGCCTACCGTACCGTTGGAGAACTGCATCAGTCGGATCGGGTATAGGTGGCACGAGATAGGTTTTCTAAAAGCTGTTTTGCCTTCCAGCCATGCCTTTTCGACAGCACAGAGTGTGATTCCGTTTTCCTGATAGGTATAGGCACATTCAGCATTGTTGACAAGCGGTGTGGTGTAATCACCATCTTCATCAACGACCATGAATCCTTGTTGCTCGACAGCGGCGATGCCTTCGGGTGTCATATAAGGTTTATATGCGGGATATTCGCGTTCGAGAATATCGACCTCTTCGATCTCCAAAGGAGCACCGGCATTACCTTCGACGCAACAAATCCCTTTGCATTGCGTGATGTCGCAGGCAAAACATTCGCGCAACAGATCGGCGCTTACGATTTTATCATCTATTTCAATCATTTGTGGCAAGTATCGGCGATTATGATGTCGTACAACTCTCCAAGTGACAAACCCATAACACGAGCCTGTTTTGGTACGATGCTTCCGAGGCTCATGCCCGGGATGGAGTTCAACTCGATGAAATAAGGAACACCTTCGGGGGTTACGATAAAGTCAACGCGCACCACTCCGCTGCATCGGCAGGTACGATAGGCTTCGAGGGTCATACGGTTGAGTGTCGTTCGCAGTTCGGGAGTGATGTCAGCAGGGGTGATTTCATCGGAGAAGCCTGCTGTATATTTGGCTTCGTAATCGAAGAAATCGTTCTTTGAAATGACTTCTGTCTCCGGAAAGAGATACTCTTTGCCAGATGCAATCATCACTCCGCAGGCAATTTCATGACCTGAGATGCACTCCTCGATCAGAATCTCGTCGCCCTGTGCAAAGGCTGCATCAATGGCAGCAGGAAGTTCTTCGAGGGTATGAACTTTTGTAACTCCGAATGATGATCCGCTGGCATTGGGTTTGACGAAAAGTGGCATGCCGAGTTCGGCGACAATCTGTGCGGGATCAGCGATTTCGCCACGACGTAGGAAGATTTCGCGTGCGAGATTGATTCCTCGGCCGGCCAATGTGCGTTTGGTGGTGATTTTGTCGAATGTAATGACCGATGATGTCATCGAGCAGGAAGAGTATGGAACTCCCATCATATCGAGATAACCTTGCAATTTGCCATCTTCGCCCGGGGTGCCGTGAATGATGATCAAGGCATAATCGAACTCTTTGCGACAACCATCGACGGTTAGCGAAAAGTCATTTTTGTCGATCTGCCATTCGCGTCCATCGGGAGCGGTGTAACACCAATTGCGATGATGCAGGTCTATGAGCGTAATATCGTATTTTTCGTGGTCAAGTGCAGCTTCGATTTGTGCTGCACTTTGGAGTGCGATTTCCCGTTCGGGAGAGTCTCCGCCAGCGAGAAGAGCTATTTTCAAGCGTGTCATATTTCAAGGATTATAAATGTCTTTGTAACGAAATTCGAGAATTTCCCGTGTTATTTCGGAGAATTGTTTGGCTTCGATGTGATCGGGGTCGATTTGCAGGACTTGGTGGAAATCGTTCAGTGCACTCCCCCACTCGTTCTGTCGATAATGAAGTTTGCCGCGTTCGAGATAGAGTGCGTGGTCCTGTGGATTTTCGGCAATGCGTGCCGTGAGGGTTGCAATCTGTGTGGCGGGACTCCATAGACCTTTTTCTCGGATATATCTCTCTACCTCCGGAATGAGCAGTGTCGAGGTCTCTTCGCCGCACAAAATGCGTCTGCGTATTTCGGTGGCCGAGATGTCGAACAACGGAGCATCGTTCAATACGGTAATTCGGTCGAGGAAACGCTCTATTTTTTCATTCGGTCTTGGATATACAAAAATGGGATATTCGAGTATTTTTTCGTACTCTTTCCATCCATCGAGTGCTTTGATTTGGTCTCCTCCCATCAAAATCGAGAATAACATTTCAGACCCGAAGTTTTCGGTTAGGTAACGAAGTGTATCGATTGTGTATGAGGGTCTTGTCAATACAAACTCGATGGCTGATGGTCGGATGCTTTCGGGATATTTCGATGTGGCGCAGGCGATTTCGGCCATCTCGAAACGGTTCAGTTCGGGAACAAGTGATTCGGTGGCTTTATAGGGACTTTGTGGCGAGACGATAAGAGCAACCTCGTCGCAAAGATCGTGTTCCACGACATACTCGGCCAAAGCAATATGGCCTCGGTGTATGGGGTTGAACGACCCGAAATAAAGCATCATACGTTTCATCGGAGCGGACCGGCAAAGGTGTTGATCAAATCGATGGTTTCGGCAATGGCTTTGTCGAGTTGGTCGTTGACTACAACCCGATCGAATTCGGAAGCTTTGGTTAACTCAAATTCGGCTTTGGCAACGCGGCGGTCAATTACTTCCGGAGCATCGGTTCCACGACCCACAAGTCGGCGGCGCAACTCTTCGACCGAGGGTGGCATGATGAAGATTGAGCGGGCGTCATCTCCGAAAATGCGTTTGAGGTTGATTCCTCCCATGACATCGACGTCGAAGACAATGATGTTGCCTTTGTCCCAAATGCGCTTGATCTCGCTACGTAACGTGCCGTAGCAAGTACCTTGATAGACCTCTTCCCACTCGACGAAACGATCCTCATCAACAGCCTTTTGGAACTCCTCTTGGGTGAAGAAGTGGTAATCGATGCCGTTTTGCTCGCTGCCGCGCGGTGCCCGGCTGGTGGCCGAGATCGAAAATTCAAGTTGGGAGAACTGTTCCAACAAGGCTCGAACGATGGTTGTTTTGCCCGATCCGCTCGGAGCAGAGAATATGATAACTTTGCCCATAGGTGTTATAAAATATTGAGCACCTGCTCTTTGATCTTTTCTAATTCGTCTTTCATTTTGACAACCAGCACTTGGATATTGCTCTCGTTGGCTTTGGATCCCATTGTGTTGATCTCGCGCCCCATCTCCTGAGCAATGAATCCTAATTTACGTCCTGCATTGTCTTCCGAAGCGGCCACTTCGCGGAAATAATTGCAATGATTGGTTAGGCGGACTTTCTCTTCGGTGATGTCGAGTTTCTCGAAATAGAAGATCATCTCCTGCTCCAATCGATTGTGATCTACTTCAACATTCAGTTGGTTCAACGTGTCGAGAATACGGGCTCGAATGGTTTCGGTGCGGGCTTTCTCAAACGGAGTTACCTCCTGTTTGTAATTCTCGATCTTTTCAACGCGGTACAGCAGGTCGGAGATCAAAACAGCACCTTCCTGTCGGCGGAAAGCATCGAACTGCTCCAAAGCGGCGGCGATAGCCGAGTGGAGTGCAACAAGTTCCTCCTCGGGGGTGGATTGGATTTCAGAGGCTACCACATCGGGCAGACGCAAGATACTTTGTGCCACAATGGAGGAGGCTATGGAAGAAGTAATGAAGTTGGGATCCATTTGTGTTGCGCTCATCGCATCGCGTAATTGACGGCTGTATTCGGCAAAGACTTCGCTGTTGATGGTGGCAGAGGTGTTGACAGCATTTGTTTCCACCGAAACAAAGACATCTACTTTTCCTCGTACGACGGCTTTCCCGATGGTGCTGCGAATATCGTATTCGGCCTGACGGTAGATGGCCGGCAGACGCAAATTGAGATCCAATTGTTTGGAGTTTAGCGAACGGATCTCAACAGTAATCTTTTTGTTGGGGAGCGAGACTTCTGCTTTACCGAAGCCTGTCATTGATTTTATCATGGTAAATTCTCTTTTGTGGCACAAAAATACAAAAAACAATTCAAAAAGGCGAGTATTCGTTTGCAGAATGAAATTTATTTCTCTTAATGGTTGGTTTTTGAGAAAAAAGCCTTACTTTTGTAGTAATTTTATCAAAACAAACATAACCAAACCTTATAATTTTATAAAGCATTATGCAAAAGCACAATTTTAACGCAGGACCCTGCGTACTGCCTAAACAGGCAATCGAGGCCGCAATTGAGGCCATTCGCGATTTCGACAATACCGGCATCGGTATTTTAGAGATCTCGCACCGTACCCCCGGGTGGGAGCGTGTAATGGCAGAGGTTGAGCAACTGTGGCGCGAGTTGCTGAACATCCCCGATAACTACGCTGTATTCTTCCTCGGTGGTGGTGCTTCGACTCAATTCTTTGAGGTGCCTGCCAACTTGTTGAAGACAAAGGCTGCTTACTTGCAGACCGGCGTTTGGGCAAAAAAAGCTGCCAAAGAGGCTAAATACTATGGTGAGGTAGAGATTGTTGCTTCATCGGAGGACAAGACTTATTCGTACATCCCGAAGGGTTACACCATTCCTACCGATGCCGACTATTTCCACATCACAACCAACAACACCATTTACGGTACGGAGATTCATGAGGATATTGACAGCCCGATTACACTCGTAGCCGATATGTCGTCGGATATCATGTCGCGTCCGGTTGACGTTACGAAATATGGTATGATCTACGGTGGTGCTCAAAAGAACGTAGGCCCCGCTGGTGTTACTTTCGTAATCGTTCGCAAAGATCTGATCGGTTCGTCGGAGCGTAAGTTGCAGACGATGGTTGACTATGCTACCCACTTCCCCGAGGAGCAGCGCAACCACTCGATGTTCAACACGCCTCCCGTATTCCCCATCTTTGTAATGTACCAAACGCTGAAATGGGTGAAAGAGCTCGGTGGTGTTGAAGCTATGTACAAACGTAACGTAGAGAAGGCCGAATTGCTTTACAACGAGATCGATCGCAACTCGATGTTCGTAGGTACGGCTGCCAAAGAGGACCGTTCGTTGATGAACGTATGCTTCGTGATGGCTGAGGGTAAAGAGCAATATGAGGCTGAATTCATGGAGTTCGCCAAGTCGAAGGGTATGGTCGGTATCAAGGGTCACCGTTCGGTAGGTGGTTTCCGCGCTTCGATCTACAACGCTTGCCCGAAAGAGTCGGTAGAGGCTTTGGTTGCCTGCATGCAGGAGTTTGAAAATTTGCATAAATAATCATCGCGGATGGCGCAATACGCGAAAGTGCCTACGGGATACAGTGCCCTTACGGGTGAGGTTGTAACGTGGGATGCGTTTGATGTGATTGAAACAGAAAAAGTGAAAACTATGAAAGTTCTGGTTGCAACAGAAAAACCTTTTGCCAAGAAGGCAGTTGACGGTATTCGTGAGATCGTCGAGGGCGCAGGCTATGAGTTGGCTCTGCTTGAAAAATATACAGATAAAGCACAATTGTTGGAGGCTGTTGCCGATGCAGATGCGCTGATCATCCGCAGCGACAAAGTTACGGCTGAGGTTATCGAGGCTGCAAAACAATTGAAGATCGTGGTTCGTGCCGGTGCCGGTTACGACAACGTGGACTTGGCAGCAGCTACGGCTCGCGGTGTGGTTGTGATGAACACGCCGGGTCAAAACTCCAACGCTGTGGCTGAATTGGCTATCGCTATGATGATCTTCATGGCTCGTAATCAGTTCACGCCCGGTACGGGATCGGAGGTTCAGGGTAAAACGCTGGCTATCCACGCTTATGGTAACGTAGGTAAGTTGGTAGGTCGCAAGGGTAAGGCTCTCGGTATGCGAGTTGTTGCTTATGATCCCTTCATTAAGGATGCCGCCGTATTCGAGGCTGATGGCGTTGAGAAGGTGGATTCGGTTGCCGAGTTGTATGCACAGGCCGATTACTTGTCGTTGCATATCCCCGCAACTCCCGAAACCAAAGGCTCGATCGGCTACGACTTGCTGATGTCGATGCCCAAAGGTGCTACGTTGGTTAACACCGCCCGCAAGGAGGTGATTGACGAGGAGGGTGTTCGCAAGGCTCTCACCGAGCGCGAGGATTTGAAGTATGTTACCGACGTTGCTGCTGCTATTCAGCCCGAATTGAATGAGCAGTTCGGAAAACGTACTTTCGCTACAACCAAGAAGATGGGTGCAGAGACTGCCGAGGCTAATATCAATGCCGGTTTGGCTGCTGCTCGTCAGATCGTGGAGTTCTTCCGCGATGGTAACACACGTTTCCAAGTTAACAAATAGTAGAGAGTCATGGTAAGAATCAAACCTTTTCGCGGAGTACGTCCTCCGAAAGAGTATGCGGCCGAAGTGGCTTCGCGTCCCTACGATGTGTTGAACTCTGTTGAGGCAAAAGCCGAAGCTACGGAGCGTTCATTGCTGCACATCATCAAACCGGAAATCGATTTCGACCCTATTGCCGACGAACATTCGCAGGTGGTTTATGATAAGGCCGTCGAGAATTTTGCCGAGTGGCAGAAGAAAGGTTGGTTGCAACAGGATCCCGAGGAGTACTATTATATATATGCGCAGACAATGGAGGGCCGCACACAGTACGGTCTAGCTATGTGCTGCCATTATGAGGATTATCTCTCGGGGGCCATCAAGAAACATGAGTTGACGCGTACCGACAAAGAGGAGGATCGTATGATTCACGTTCGCAACCAGCAGGCCAATATCGAGCCGGTATTCTTTGCTTACCCCGACGATGCCGAGATCGATGCTATCGTTGCTGATGTAGTGAAAAACAATGCTCCGGAGTATGACTTTACGGCTGCCGATGGTTTCGGCCATCAGTTGTGGGTAATCCGTGACAAGAAGACTAACGATCGTATCACGGAGATCTTTGCAGGTATTCCGGCATTGTATGTTGCCGATGGTCACCACCGTACGGCAGCTGCTGCCCGTGTGGGTGCCGAGTGCCAAAGCAAGAATCCGAATCATACGGGCAATGAGGAGTACTGCTATTTCTTGGCAGTAACATTCCCTGCCGGTCAGTTGCGTATCATTGACTACAACCGCGTATTGAAAGATCTCAACGGTTTGACCTCAGCTCAGCTTTTGGAGAAGTTGGGTGAGTATTTCGTTGTAGAGGATAAGGGTACTGAGGAGTATCGTCCCAATGCGTTGCACAATTTTGCCATGTACCTCGACGGTCACTGGTGGAGTCTTACAGCCAAAGAGGGTACTTACGATGATAACGACCCGATCGGTGTGCTCGATGTTACGGTACTCTCGAACTTGGTGCTCGATAAGATCTTCGGTATTGCCGATCTGCGCACCTCGAAACGAATCGATTTCGTAGGTGGTATTCGTGGTCTTGGCGAGTTGAAACGTCGTGTGGATAGCGGTGAAATGGCTGTGGCTTTCGCACTCTACCCTGTTTCGATGCAACAATTGATTGATATTGCCGATACGGGCAACATCATGCCGCCGAAGACCACCTGGTTTGAACCGAAATTGCGTTCGGGCGTGGTGATCCACTCGTTTAAGGAATAATTATAAAGAGTATGTGACTGAAAAAAGAAATTCGGTGTTATAGTTAGCTCTTAATCCTCATTTATGCACAAATAGATTGTGGTTTTCGGGCTACACGAGCCAAGAATATCATCTTTTTTAGTTGCTTTCATTCTTTTGGGTGCTGATTAAAATTTTTAATCAGCACCTTTCTTTTTGAAAATTCACAATAGAATCCCGGGGATAGTTTATAGAAGAGGCAAGACTCCTTCGGCGATTAACATCTGTCGATAGTGGATTGCTTTCTTTTCCAATGCGAGCGGATATGCGCGGGAGGTGGAGGGCATACGCCAAAAATGGAATGAACGGCTGCCGATGTACACTTCGCTTTGCCCGCCTACGGGAGGCTCCGGACAATCGTAGGTTGCAACAATGATATCGGTGGCCTTCTGCCCTGTGGTGACAATGGCACGGCAGGCAGGCAATTGATTGAGCAAGGCAGATAATTCGGTGGGAGTCACCACTTCTAAAAATTTGTCGGAGGCATTGTCGTTTAATCGACGTATCTGGTAGGCTGCATCGTAGAGTGCAATGCCTTGACAGATGCAAAATGTGGCAATTCGATCCTTGTCAAACCGCTTTGTTCCTGCGATTTCGAAATGATGTTTGTCACCAAATCCGATCAAACCCATCAAACGCCACATGTCGTTTTGCCAATTCGGATAGAAGAACTCCATCGACCAACGTTTGCGTTGGGGTGGGAAACTCCCCAATAGCAGAATTTTTGCCTCTGCGGGTAAAAACGGGTCGAGTGGATGACTCTCGGTGGCTATTTCGGCGGCGTTTGTCATAAGGCAAAGATACGGAAAATATCATATGCTTATTAACCGACGCTATTATTTATTGAGTTTGCTTATATATTAGTATGGATTTTTTTTGCATTTTTTTCGTGTGAAAGTTGTTTATTTGCTTTTGATAGTATATATTTGCACTCACTATGAAAGGCCAATCCTACATACAGCACGCATGGTGGTGGCGCTCGTTGACTCTCGTAAGCAATGAGTGCGATTTTGCGTTTGTATGTTAATAAGATGACGCGATATTGAAACCCCGTTGTTTACAAAGTAAGCAACGGGATTTTATTTGCAAATTACCCTATTGAAATTAGAATTACATTAAGATATTGAATTATGGATACCAAAAAAATTAATCTTGCCGAGCAGCAGATGCCCTCACAATGGTATAATATCGTTGCCGATATGCCCAATAAGCCATTGCCACCGCTGAATCCGGTGACCAAGAAGCCGGTTACCCAAGAGGAACTATCCACTATTTTTGCCGAGGAGGTTGTTAAACAGGAATTATCCACAGAGCGTTATATCGATATTCCCGATGAAGTTCGCGAGATTTACAAGATTTGGCGTCCTACCCCGCTTGTGCGAGCCACAGGGTTAGAGAAGGCTCTTGATACACCAGCAAAGATCTATTTCAAAAATGAAAGTGTCTCTCCTGCCGGATCACATAAACCCAATACAGCCGTGCCGCAGGCCTACTATAACTACAAGCAAGGAATTCGTCGCCTGACCACCGAAACAGGTGCCGGACAATGGGGGGCATCGTTGGCTTTTGCGGCTCGTCACTATGGATTGGATTTGCAGGTTTTCATGGTGCGTGTGAGCTATGATCAAAAGCCCTATCGTCGTCTGATGATGCAGACTTGGGGTGCTGCTTGTACAGCTTCGCCCAGCACGCTGACTGCCGCCGGTAGAGCTACACTTGAACGTGATCCGCAATGTTCAGGTAGCTTGGGATTGGCGATTTCCGAAGCGGTAGAGATGGCATTACAACATCCGGAAGATACGCGCTATTGTTTGGGTAGTGTATTGAATCATGTGTTATTACATCAAACGATCATCGGACAAGAGGCTGTGTTGCAAATGGAGATGGCAGAGGCGACGCCCGACGTGGTAATCGGATGTTTCGGAGGTGGCAGTAACTTTGCGGGTCTTGCATTCCCATTCTTGGGCAAGAATTTCCGAGAGGGTCACAATATGCGCATTGTAGCTGTCGAGCCGGCTAGTTGTCCGAAACTAACCCGAGGAACTTTCCAATACGACCTCGGTGATGTGGCCGGATTCACACCACTGTTGCCGATGTACACATTGGGACACGATTTCCAGCCTTCGGATATTCATGCCGGCGGATTGCGCTATCATGGTGCTGGGTCGATTGTTAGTCAGTTGCTCAAAGACGGTATGATTGAGGCGCAAGCTGTGCATCAGACCGAGACGTTGGCGGCGGGCATTCTTTTTGCCAAAACCGAGGGAATCATTCCTGCACCCGAATCGACACACGCCATTGCTGCTGCGGTGAACGAGGCCTTGAAAGCCAAAGAGGCCGGTGAGGAGCGCACCATTCTTTTCAATCTTTCTGGACACGGCCTTAACGACTTGTCGGCTTATGAACAGTATTTGGCTGGATCGTTGCGCGATTACACACCGAGCGATAGTGAGATTGCAGCTACTGTCAATTTGTTGGAGAAGATTATCTAATTCTTTGCATAATGTAGACTACCTTTGTGAAAGGTGGAAAAAGATCGGTGTTTATTTGACCGATCTTTTTCTATTTTGTGCCGAACCACAAGAAAATAAGTCCGATAATGATAAATATCAGGTCGATGATTTTGGCTCGCAAGTTATGTTCGTGAAAGACTATGGCACCACAGAGAAACGAAACGACCACTGAGCCGCGACGAATCACCGATACCACAGAGATCATGGCATCGGGTTGTTGCAGTGCATAGAAATAGACAAAGTCGGCCAATGTGAGAAATATGGAGATCAGTGGAATAGCCCAGCTCCAACGGAACGGTGTGGTTGTATGACGGCGTGGCCACCAAAGAAGGGCTACGATCACCGACATCAATAACAATTGGTATAGGTTGTACCAGCCTTGTACGAAAACGGGATCGAGTTGCCGCATGATGTGGCGGTCGTAAAGGCCGCTAATAGCGCCCAAGATTGCAGCTAATGCAATCGACCAGATCCAGCGATTGTGTGAAAAAACAACGCCTTCGCGTTTGCTCGAACGGCTCAATAAAAAGAGAGAAATGCCGGACAACAGAACGCCGATCCATTGAAAGAGATTCAACCGTTCGCCAAAAATCAACATGGCTCCTAAAAGAACCATTACCGGACGTGTGGCATTGATCGGACCGACAATGGTAATCGGCAGGTTTTTCATGGCAAAGTAGCCAAAGATCCATGAGGACAGGACGATACATGATTTTATCGCAACCAATACATGATCATTAAATGAGCCGGAATGTATGGCAAATAATGTGCCGTCAAACCAATTGAATCCCAGCTCCGCGGCCAATAGAGCAGGGAGAAAAAAGAACGTCGAAAAAAGGATATTGAGCAACAAAACCGGTAGAACTGCATTCCCGATGAGAGCCTTTTTCTTGACGACATCGTAGAGTCCGAGTAGTGCTGCCGAAGCAAAAGCCAATGTAAGCCACATGAGAGTATGAATAGACGATTGATAATGTATTGTGGTGTTTATACCAAGTTTGCATGAAATAAAAGGGGCTTTCCTTGTGTGCGAAAGCCCCTTTTGTTGTTTTATGCAAACTTACAACTCGTCGCTGTAAACAGCTCCGGGAAGATCGTGCAGATTGTAACGCGAAGCCATCGACATACCATAAGCACCTGCCGATTTAAGAGCCAGCAGGTCGCCTCGGCGAGTCTTTTTCAAACTTACATTCTCTTGGAAGACATCGGTCGATTCGCAAGCCGTACCAACAACGGTATATTTCACGTTGTGTTCCTCTTCGGAGGTGATATTTTCAATGTTGTGGTATGAGCCGTAGAGTGCCGGACGGATCAATTCGGTCATCGAGGCATCAACAATCACCAAACGACGGCCCGTAGCTGTGGTTTTATTGAACAATACCGATGTGATCAATTCGCCACATTCGGCAACAATCGAACGGCCGAACTCGAAATGTACCTCTTTGTCTCCTACTGCCAAGTGGTTATGTACAATGGAGAAGAGCGATGCAAAGTTGGGGATGGGCTCGTTCTCGGGAACGTCGTAGTTGACACCGAGACCGCCACCGACATCGACAAAACGGAATGTAAAGCCCAAACGTTCGAGGTTCTCAATGATAACATTGACTTTGTTGCACATATTTTCAAAGACGTGCAACTCGCGAATCTGAGACCCGATATGCAGATGAATACCGACGAAATTAACATTTTGCAGTTTTTTGATTTCGGCAGCATGTTCGAGTACTTCCTCGTAGGAGATACCGAATTTACTATCGGCTTGGCCAGTATCGATACAATGGTTGGTTTTGGGATCAATATCGGGGTTGATGCGTAATGCTACATCGGTTATGGTGCCGATTTCGGCCGAGAACTGATTGATCAATTCTAACTCTTGAATTGATTCGCAATTGATTGCCAAAATTTTCTGTTCGATGGCATAGCGCAACTCTTTATCGCGTTTCCCTACACCAGCATAGACGATGCCGCGCGGGTCGAAACCGGCTTCGATGGCCTTACGCAACTCGTTGCCGCTGGCACAATCGATACCCAAACCATATTCGCGAATGATTGCCAAAAGATGGTCGTCGTAATTGGCCTTGATAGCATAGTGTACTTTGTATCCGTACTTTTTCGATTCATATACGACGCTTTCGAGAGTTTGACGCAGCAGTGCTGTGTCGTAAAGATAGAACGGAGTTTCAAAGTTCCGTAACTTGGATGCAATTTGTCTGCTTAACATTGTTCTGCTCAATTAACCTTAATGAGGTTGCAAATATAACATATTCGGTTTGGACAGGCAAGATGTTTTTGTATTTCGCATGATTATTTTTGAAAAAAATGTAATTTTGTCAAATGAACTGCATCGAATATAAAACTAACCGAAAAATATTATGGAACAGTTTCGGAAGATCGGAATATTGTTTGTGTGTTTGGGAAATATTTGTCGCTCTCCGGCAGCAGAGGGGGTAATGCGGAGCATTATCGAACGCGAAGGGTGCTCGGAATGGTTTGATGTGGATTCGGCCGGTACATATGGCGGTCATGCCGGCGAGTTGCCGGATCCTCGAATGCGTAGTGCGGCGTCTCGACGCGGGTACAACCTAACTCATCGCTCACGAAAGATTCAAGAAGAGGATTTTGAGCGTTTCGATATGATTGTGGTTATGGATGACATGAACTACGAAAATGTACACCGATTGGCACCGTCGCGAAAAGTTGCTGAGAAGATCTTTCGAATGACAGAATTCTGTCGCAAATTCCCTGAACGCAGTTATGTCCCCGATCCATACTATGAAGGACACGAGGGTTTTGAACTAGTATTGGATATGCTTGAAGATGGCTGTGAAGAGGTATTTAATGAACTTAAAAATCAATTCCGAAGCTGAAACTATAAGTGTTGCGCAGGATACTATTGCTACTTGCGAAAAGGTAGGCAAAATCAAGGCGTAGATGCAGAATGCGCACGCCGGCACCGAGTGAGGTGTAGCAAGGGGTGAAACTACTCTCTCCGTAGTGATATCCAGCACGGAGTTGTATGAGTTGCACAAGGTTATACTCAGCTCCGATAGAGAGTTGGAATCCGCGCGGCTGCGAGGGGGTGAAGCAATAACCCAAATCTGTTGCAATGATGATTTCGTGGGAATCCGTTAAAAACGTGTCAAGAGCGACGCCGCCGACAATGCGTATTGGAAGCGTTCTGTTGTTATCACCAAAACAGCCACCGAGGTTGCTCAAACGCGCACCGGCTCGTAATGTGGAGTATTTGCCTACGTTTTCCAACGGAAGTGTATAGGCTGCATGCAGATCAAGAGCCAACGCATTGGCAGTGGGCATGTTGGTTTGCGAGAAATGCTGATAACGGCCTACGATACCGATAGCCCAATGATCGTTTATACGGCGCGAATATCCCAAATCCAATACCAAATCCTCACCCTGAGAATTGTCGTAAAAAAGTTGACGCCATCCGATTTGTGCGAGGTTATTGTTGTCGAATCGGCAAGAACCGCTTACTGCATAAGCATCATAAATTCCTTGACCATAATATGACGCCGAAACTTGTGATGGAGATTGCGAAAAGATTGCCATCGCAGCATTGTTGTATATAGCGTGAGACCCAGATAAAGAGGTCATGGATATTCCGCCCATACCCAATACTTTGGCATCGGGATTAAGAAAATCCAAATCGTAGGTTTGAGCGGAAAGCCCGATGGCGAAAAATAACGCCGATAATGTAATCGTCAATCGTTTCATATGGCAAATTATAGGAAAGGTAAAAAATAAAAACGGTTGATTTTGATCCCTAATGCCTCCTATGCCCTGCAAATATACGCAAAAAATGGGGAAAAGAGAAACGATGAGGCATAGAAAGATTGCTTGTATTATTGTTATTTGGAATGTTAATTGTAGGATGTTAGGTAAAAACAATTGCATGCAACGAAAAATCAAGAAACGTTTGGCTTATTGTCGCCGATTGGAGCGAGCCATCTTCGGATTGCGGCTTTTTACGGGGTGTGCTTTATTTATTCATATTGTTGGTAAATTGCAATTATACAATGAAATTGTTGAATTATATCCATCTATACTTTACATAGATAGTGCAGCCTCTTTTATCATTATTACAGCCATAGAGGCGTTGCTTGCCACTTTGCTGATATTAGGATTTAAGGTGCGGATAGCTGCGGCAGTTTTAGCATTCGGTATCGTTTTACAGTTATTTTGGGGTGGTTGGGCATTGATGATGCGTAATGTTGCGTGGTTGGGGATCAGTGTTTTCTTTGTCGTTTCGGGTGGTGGAATTTATTCGATAGAGTATTTTGCAAAGGTGTACCAGCGAAAAAAAAGAGATTTCAATTAAGATTAATCCTATGTTGGAATATAGGATTGAAAGAAAATTTGTATCTTTGCTAAAATTTATTTATTCATCTAAATAACGAATCTGAACGATAAAAATGAGAAAAATTCTTTTGCTCGTAATGACATTTGTCGGCACTGCTACCATGACAATTGCACAAGAACTGCCGCGTAAGGTGAACAATGTAAACTTGCTCGATCTGAGTGGGACATCGATGAAGCTACCCTACTTTGGGGAAAAGAATTTGATGATCTTTTATGTGGATCCGCAAGCGCATAAACAGAATCATGAATTTACGGTGGAGTTGGAAGAGAGCCATCGTGCGGAAAGCCCTAATATATATGGCTTTGGCGTGCTTAATCTTAAAGATGCGTGGTATCCTAATTCGATGGTTAGAGCAATGGCTCGCAAACGTACCGAAAAAAATGGCGCATTGGTCTTGGCTGATCAAAACCGCATTTTGAGAAAAGAATGGAACTTAGGCGATTGTAATGATCAATTCGTGTTGCTCTTTATAAATAAAGAGGGGGAATTGGTTTTTATGCACAAAGGAATCTTGTCGGAAAACGCCAAAGCTGAGTTTTTTGCGGTAATCGACCAATATAAATAAACTCACGCATGTTGCGTCGCGTCGTCATGCTTTCGCTTTCGTTTTCGTTGGCTTCTTATAGCTTGGGAGCACAGGAACAACGGATGATAAAAGATGATGACACATTGCGTTATACATATACTCCGCTCATTGCCGATGATGCTAATGCGTCGATAAAGATGAGTGGAGGTAAAGTAACGAAAGACAACTTTTTACGTCGTGTAGTTGCCTATTTCGAACGCTCGACCGAAGATCGAACGTTTGAGAAGAGAATAGATATTACCTTTGCGGGAGGTCCCAGCTACTCGAAGAATACGAGTTTTGGGATCGGCCTATTGGCCTCGGGGTTATATCGCACAGATCGTGCCGATTCGATAACTCAACCATCGAATGTGGCGATTTTCGCAAATGTTTCGGTGTCGGGGTTTTATGCGATCGGCATAACAGGAAATACTATTTGGAGTCGAAATCGACATCGGGTAAACTACGCAGCCTCTTTCTCATCGACCCCACGTACAATGTGGGGTGTAGGATATGAGGCTGGCCGGCATAATCCCGAGGTTAATTACGTTGAAAAGAGTTATCGGATCAATGCCGATTATCTGTATCGGGTAATGCCGAACCTGTTTTTGGGTGCAGCGTTGAATTTTCAGCATACGCGAGGAATTAAGTTTGATAACACGGTATATCTCGACAACGAAAAGACTCGTTATACGGCAACGGGAATTGGGTTGATTGCCGAATATGATTCTCGCGATTTTATTCCGAATGCGTGGCGGGGTGTTTATTTGAGTGTCAGGGAGTTGTTTTTCCCAAAAGGGTTAGGATCTTGTGGAAAATCTCTTTGGCGAACAACCGTGACGGCCGATTGGTATCGACAGGTGTGGAAAGGTGGTGTGATAGCAACCGATCTCTATGCGGAATTCAATTCCGAAGGGACCCCTTGGCCGATGTTGGCACGATTGGGCGGAAGTAACCGAATGCGCGGATATTATCAAGGTCGTTATGCCGATAATGATCTGATCACAGCACAGGTAGAGCTGCGACAACATATTTGGCGACGAATTGGTGGTGTGATATGGGGCGGAGTGGGAAATGTTTTCTCGAAATTGCGTTGTTTCGACTGGTCGCAAACACTGCCTAATTACGGTGTTGGATTGCGCTGGGAACTGAAAAAAAGGGTTAATGTCCGATTCGACTACGGATTCGGAAAACAAACGAGCGGATTTATGCTCAATATCAATGAGGCTTTTTAGTCGGACTGATTATGAATGGGAAACTGAATACTAACTCAACCACAAACAACGGCCACAGGATAAAAACCCGTAGCCGATTTACCCCACTGATTGCCCTTTATTTCATTGTGGCACTTATCATCCCTAATTGTATATTGGCATATACGGAATCCTATTCGATATGGAGTACCGAGGCTCTGATCCTCCTGCCTTTGGGCTTTTATATGATGTGGAGCGTGGTGTTACGTCGCTCGGGAATCATGATTTGGTTGGGATTTCCATTCATCTTCTTTTGTGCATTTCAGATCGTATTGCTCTATCTTTTTGGAAACTCGGTGATTGCAACCGATATGTTTACCAATGTATTGACGACAAATCCGGGAGAGGCTGGAGAGTTGTTATCGAATATCTATCCGTCGGTGATTTTTGTTTGTTTGCTTTATTTGCCTTTGCTTTGGTTGGCAACACGGGAGATTGTGCGTCGCAGGTATCTTACGCGCACAACGCGCAGAATCATCGGATGGAGTGGCGCGGCTCTTTTTGCTATCGGTATATTGGTTTTATGGCCGGCTTATCGAGTCAGTGAGGACAAACATGTGTTGCGTAATGAGATTTTCCCGATCAATGTAATGTACAATGTTGGGTTGAGCGCTTCGGAATTTCGTAAAACCTATCGTTATGAAGAGACCTCGCGTGATTTTCGTTATGATGCCAAACAAGTAACGGAGATCAACGATCGCGAAATTTATGTTTATATTATTGGAGAGGCTTCGCGAGCCATGAGTTGGCAATTATATGGATATGCGCGTGAAACCAACCCGAATCTTTCTCAAATAGATGATATTACTCTCTTTCGTGATGTGCTGACTCAAAGCAATACGACGCATAAAAGCGTTCCATTGTTGCTTTCGTCGATCAATACCCACGAACACGAAGAACTTTATCGACGTCGTGGTCTTCCGGCACTTTTCAACGAGGCAGGATTCGAAACGTGGTTTATTTCCAATCAATCGCCACAGGGAGCAATGATCGATAACTTGGCACACGATGCACAGCACATACGTTATATTGAATCGCCACGATACGATATGCAGTTACTCGATGAAATGCAGGCAGCAATTGAGCAAAGCCAATCCAAAAAGTTGTTTTTTATTCTTCATTGTTATGGATCGCATTTCAGCTACCACCAGAGATATCCTCGTGATTTTGCTCTTTTTCAACCGGATGACGATGTAGCCATATCGGCAGGAAGTGCCGATATGTTGCGCAATGCTTATGACAATTCCGTGCTTTATACCGATTATTTTTTGGCGCAGACAATTGCATATTTGAGAACGTTGACTGATACGGCTTCGGCGCTGCTTTATTGCTCAGATCACGGTGAAGATCTCTTTGACGATAAACGCGGTCGTTTTCTCCACTCTTCACCCACAACAACGGCCTACCAACTTTATGTTGCTTCGTTGGCTTGGTTTTCGGAGAATTATCGTTGCCATTTTCCAGAGAAGGTGGCTACGGCAATTGCAAATGCGGACGCTCCGGCAACTACTCATGCAATGTTTCATACCATAGCGGATATGGCTTCGGTTGAAGGTCGATATGTTGAGAAGAGGTCGGCATTGACTTCTACGGCCTACGATCGTAAGGTTTTGCGGCGATACTTAAATGACCATAATGAGGCTGTTCCTTTTTTCAAGACCGGACTTAACGAATTAGATAAAGCCACTTTCGAACGGTTCGGTGTGGAATTATAACTACGGTTTGTGCGAGAGATGATGTATCGATGATTGTTGATTGGGCGTGTGTGGTGGGTTGATATATAGTTGTTTTAAGATTATGCAAATTAAAAGGTCGCCTAAATATAGGCGACCTTTTTGGATTGGTGCGAATCTAAATTATTTCGCAGCCTCTACAGAAACCTTGCGGAATTCCTTCATCAGCTTCGAGAGTTCCAAAGCTGCTTTACGAGCGCGTGTGCCGGCTGCTTTGTTGCCTTTTTCCACCTGAGCGGTAGCATTTACAGCAAAAACTTCGAATTCAGCATTGATTTTTGCTACTAATTCTTTCATAGTTTTACTATTTTTAGGTTTGATACGATTGCAAAGATTGTAATTTTTATCGAATTACCAAAAAAAAGACAGAAAAAAAAGCATAAAAAACGGAAAAAAAGGATAATTTTCTTCCATTCGGTATGTTTTTTGTCTTTTAAGAGATGAAAAACAGAACTTTATGAATCGTTTTCTCCTTTTGATCCAAGCAATTGCTGCACTCGCTGTCGGGTGCCGACACTCCATATCACAACAATCCGCGTTGTTACATGTGAAAGTCGTTGCTGCTAAGGTTGATACATTGCCCGAACGCATGACTTTTATCGGTACATTGGATAGTAATTTCGATGCTGTAATTCAGCCTCGTGTCAATGGTTATTTGTTGTCTGCAAATTTCAAATCTGGCCAACCGGTTAAACGAGGTAGTGTATTATTTACCATCGATCCAGCGCAGTTCTCGACAGCGATGCTCGCAGCCCAAGCCACTCTCGAATCGGCCAAAGCACAATTGGCTGAGGCGCGAAACAATTACGAACGGGCTGTACCTTTGGCACGTATCAATGCCATCAGTCGATCGCAATTGGATCAATATACGGCAACATATAAAGCGACTCGGGCTGCAGTACAATCGGCCGAACAGACGTTGCGAGCTGCACAACTGGATGTTGGATATACCGAATTGCGTGCTCCAATTGATGGTATTGTTGCCCATTCGGCGGCTCATGTCGGTGATTATGTCGGCCCTAATACACAATTTGAGGTATTGACCACTGTGTCGAGTGTCGATACCCTTACCGTAGATTTAGCAATACCGATGAATCGTTATTTGCGATTGGCACCTGCCGAGATGTCTCTTTATGACAATGCGGGATTACTCTCGCAGATTTATCTGTTACAAGCAGATGGGGCGCAGTATCCATACGAAGGAAGTTATGCTTATACCCGCAAAGATATATCCGCATCGACAGGTACTCTTGTATTTGTCGTGAAATTCCCCAATCCGGATAACCTGCTTAAACCCGGGCAGTTTGCACGCGTGAGAGCGGCAGTCGGCAAGGCAAAACCTCGGGTTTTGGTGCCGCAACTTTGTGTCAGTCAAATGCAGGGTGTAAATTCCGTATGGGTAATGGCGGCAGATAGCACGGTGCATTATCGACGGGTTGTATTGGGTAACACGTTTGAGGATATGTGGTGTGTGGAAGAGGGACTTATGCCCGAAGAACGGGTAGTTGTATCGGGGCAGATGAAACTGCGTGACGGCATGAAGATTATCCCACAAAGTCGATAGGTTATGGAAAAATTCTTTGTATCTCGTCCGATCTTTGCCATCTCATTGGCTCTGGCCATCGTATTGCTTGGTGGAATATCGATCCTGACGCTACCGGTGGAGCAATATCCCGATATAACGCCTCCGGTTGTCGAGGTGTCGGCCTCTTACAACGGCGCAGATGCCGTAACGGTGGATAATGCCGTTGCTACGCCTATTGCACAGGCGGTGATGGGCGTAAGCGACATGCTCTATCTGCAAACAACAAGCGCGAACGATGGATCGATGGTGATGCAGGTGACATTTGACATCGGCTCTGATCCTGATTTGGATGCTATTCTTACGCAAAATAATGTGGCGACGGCTACGGCACAATTGCCGGAAAGTGTCATTCAACAGGGTGTTACCACTCGAAAAACAATGACCGGTTTTTTGTTGGTCTATTCGCTACATAGTGATGGACGTTACGACGAAGAATTCTTATCGAACTATGCCTATATCAATCTGCAAAATGAATTGTTGAAAATCGATGGTGTCGGCAAAGTATCGATTATGGGTGCCGGAGAATATGCCATGCGTATTTGGTTGCGTCCTGATGTGTTGAAGTATTATGGGCTTTCGGTGGCGGAGGTGATGACAGCCGTTACGAGGCAATCGGGAATTTATCCGGCCGGACAATTCGGAGCAGAACCCGCACCCCAAGGAACCACCTATACATATACTGTAACTATGCCATCGCAACTTGCTACGGCCGAGGAGTTTGAATCTATTATTATCCGCACTACGGCAGATGGGGAACAGATTCGTCTGCGTGATATTGCCGATGTGTCGCTTGGAAGTCAAACTTACGGTGTCAGTTCGCAATTCGAAGAGAAACCTACGGCGATATTGGTTGTTTATCAACAACCGGAAAGCAATGCGATGCAGGTTGGGCGCAACGTGCGAAATGAGATGGCGCGTTTGGCGAAACGATTCCCCGATGGGATAACGGTAACCCCGATTGTTGATACAACGACCAGTATTGATGCCGGAGTGCGAGATATTTTCCGGACGTTGCTCATTGCCCTTGTTTTGGTGATCTTGATCATCTATCTTTTCATTCAGGATTGGCGGGCTACAATCATTCCTTTGGTCGCAATTCCGGTATCGCTCATAGGGGCTTTTATGTTTTTCCCGCTATTGGGCTTTTCGATCAATATCATTTCGCTGCTGGGAATGGTTTTGGCAATCGGTTTGGTAGTGGATGATGCAATTGTGGTGGTCGAGGCGGTACAGGTAAATCTTGCACGAGGAATGAAACCCTACAATGCTACGTTGGAAGCCATGCGTAATGTAGCCTCGCCTATCATTGCAACAACGGTCGTGTTGCTTGCCGTTTTTATTCCAGTGTCGTTTACGGGAGGGATTACGGGACGGCTTTTTCAACAGTTTTCGGTAACCATCGCTGTGTCGGTGGTGATCTCGGCTTTTAATGCCTTGACCTTGTCTCCGGCTCTATGTGCCCTATTGTTGCGATCCAAAGAGCAACCCAAACATGGATTTTTTGCGCATTTCAATCGTTGGTTTGCTCATCGCATGGAAAGCTACACGACGGTTGCTCCTGTCATCGTGCGGCATGTGACCCGCACGGGTGTTTTTGTGGCGATCATGGTTGTTGCTCTCTTTTTGATATGGAGAAAACTGCCTTCCGGATTTTTACCCGATGAGGATCAGGGTTATGTGATGGTAATGGTTACAACTCCCGATGCGTCGTCGTTACAAATAACTCATACGGCCATGAGTAGAGCCGATGCTGTCATTCGACAACATCCAGAGGTTGCCCTTACGTCGTATGCTGCCGGATTCAATATGATGGCAGGGATCGCCTCGACAAATAGTGGGGTTATCTTTGTGTCGTTGGTCGATTATGACAAACGCAAACTTTCGGCTATGGAGATTGCACGATTACTTACAGAGGAGTTGTATGTGGCGATTCCAGAAGCCGAGTGTTATGCCTTTATATCCCCTGCTATTCCCGGGTTGGGGGTAGCTTCGGGGGTATCGTTGGAGGTGCAGGATCTCGAAGGGCGTGGTACACAATATTTGTTGGATAATGTCGAGCGACTGATGGATTCGTTGCAACAACTTCCGACAATTGTCTCCGTATCGACTCCTTTTGATGCCGGAATTCCCCAGCGACGTCTGCATATCGACAAAGAGCAGGCTTTGGCACTCGGGGTTGATCTCGGTGCGCTTTATGATGAACTTACTACCCTACTCGGTGGTCGTTATATCAATAATTTTTCGCGTTTTGGACGGCTTTATCAAACCTACATACAGGCTGCTCCCGATTATCGAGCTGATCGTCGTTCGCTTGATAGTTACTACATCACATCAACATCGGGAAACAGCATTCCTGTTTCGGCATTTGTCGAAGTGGTTGATACGGTTGGTGTGGGATATGTGTCGCAATTCAATCTCCATCAATCGGTATCGCTTACAGTGACACCAAGTGCCCGCGCATCAACAGCGACGATCATGCAACAGATTGAACAAGTAGCTGCGACAATTCTTCCCAATGATATAGGAACGGTTTGGAGCGGAACTTCCTATCAAGAGGCTAATGCTTCGAAAAGCGGATGGATTGTCTATTTGTTGGCCTTAATTTTTGTATTTCTGGCACTTGCCGCGCTTTATGAATCGTGGGGATTACCATTGGCGATTTTGATGAGTGTTCCGGCGGCAGTATTGGGGGCATTGCTTTTTATAGGAGGGGCGCATGTTTTCAATGCTTTATATATCAATGATATATATATGCAGATTGCGCTGGTGATGCTGATTGGGTTAGCAGCCAAAAATGCAATTTTAGTTGTGGAATATGCCGATCGACTTTTTCGAGAACAGAGGCTTTCACTGCTTGATGCGGCGATTGGTGCAGCACGTCTTCGTGTGCGACCGATTCTGATGACGGCATTTGCTTTTATATTGGGAGTATTGCCGTTGGTTTTTGCTAGCGGAGTATATGCTACGGCACGCAATATTTTGGGCGTGGCTTTGATTGGAGGAATGATCGTGGCAACACTGTCGGGAATTTTTCTCTATCCGGCACTCTATTATTTGGTAGGCCGTCTCGGCCGTTTTGAACAACGCCGAACATCTCAACAACAAACAACATGATGAAGTATTTATTTGTTTTGGCTGCATTGCTACTTTCGGCCTGCATGCCTCGCCTATTTCCACCCCAAGTGGCAATTCATGACCATTATATTTATGCCGAAAATTTTTCACAAGACACCTTGTCAATCGACTCCTGTTGGTGGCATCTGTTCGGCGATTCGACGCTCGATAGTTTAATAGATCGGGCTTTGGCTAATAATCGTAATTTGGCAATCGCTGCTTCGCGCGTGCAAGAGGTGCGGGCCGAGCGTGTTGTGTCGAGAGCGCAATATCTGCCTCAAATAGGAGTTGGACTTTCGGCGCAAGGCAACCGAACAAAGACAACTGGTTTGGAACAATCTTATTCATTAGAACCGTCGCTTTCGTGGGAAGTTTCGTTATTCGGAGCATTACGTCATACTGAACGAGGAGCACGAGCACAAATTGAAAGCGCGGAATGGGCATGGCGTAGCATGCGACTCTCTGTGGCGGCCGAGGTGGCAACAACCTATTTTACGTTGTTGGAGTACGAACGAGATCTGTTTTTAGCACGTCGTAGTACTACTTTACGTCGCGAATCGGCTGCGTTGATCGATTCGATGTTTCGTTATGGCATGTCAGATGGTGTTGCATTGGCACAAGCGCGTAGTTTGGTCCATAGTGCGGAGTCTGATATTCCGCGTTATGAACGGGCCATTGAACAGACCCGTCTTTCGCTATTTGTATTGCTTGGAGAGACGCCGCGGCCGGCAGTTTTGCAAGGGTCGGGGAAGCCATTGTTGTCGGACCATAGACCGGTGGATATTCCGGTAGGCCTTCCTGCGCAACTATTAATGCGGCGTCCGGATATTCGTGAATCTCGTGCGAATTTGCTGGTTGCGGCAACAAAAGTAGGAATCGCTCATAGTGCCCGATTTCCTGCGATTACACTCACGGCACAAGGAGGTGTGGCCTCCACCTCTCTCAAAGGACTTACAGCGGTAGATCCTTGGGCTTGGAGTTCGATGGGAAAGTTGGTAGAGCCGGTTTTTGCATTCGGAAAACTTAAAAGAGCAGAACAGGCTTCCGTTGAGCGTTATAAGCAGGCTGCTTTGGCTTATGAGCAAACCGTATTAACCGCATTATCCGATGTGGAAGCAGCCCTAGTTTCTATTGATTTCTATCGGTTACAAACGATTCAATACAGTCAATTGGTAGCCGAAAACGATCGGATTGCAACGATGACACAGGCTCTCTATCGCAATGGGTTCTCAGACTATTTGTCGGTGATTGATGCTCAGCGAGAACTTTATGATTCACAGATGCAATTGGTAAATCTCATAGCCCAACAATACATCAATTATATCAATCTCTGCAAAGCATTAGGTGGCGGTTGGTAGTTTATTGTTTGACGACAAGGTAAATACCTATATTTAGGGATTGTGGTATTCGTAACAAAATACTACCTTTGTCGTTCAAAAGAACTACAAAAGCGACCATGCGTTTATCCGAATTGAAAACCGGAGAATCGGCAACGATTCTCAAAGTGTTGGGGCACGGCGGATTTCGTCGGCGCATTATGGAAATGGGATTTGTTCGCGGACAGCGAGTTGAAGTCCTCCTCAATGCACCTCTTAAAGATCCGATCGAGTACCGAATCATGGGGTACGACATTTCACTGCGTCGTAGCGAGGCTGACATGGTCGTTGTCCTTTCCGATGAAGAGGTGCAACAATTGCTTTCCGAAGAGCGTAATAGACATGACAACCACACTGCTACTGATAATTCGGTTTATCAAGATGCCGCAGAGGTAATATCGCAACAATCACGCACGATTAGCATTGCATTGGTGGGTAATCCCAACAGTGGAAAAACATCGCTGTTTAATGCCATTTCCGGAAAACACGAACACGTTGGCAATTATAGCGGAGTTACGGTAGGTGCCAAAATCGGATACCGAAACTATCGAGGCTATCGATTGGAAATTACCGACCTACCCGGCACCTATGCTCTTTCGGCCTATTCGCCCGAAGAACGTTTTGTCCGTTGCCATATTAGCGAACATACGCCCGATGTGATTATTAATTCGGTGGTTGCTTCGAATCTCGAGCGCAATCTCTATCTTACGACAGAACTGATTGATATTAACCCGCGTATGGTTGTGGCATTGAACATGTACGATGAGTTACAAGCCAGCGGTGCGCAACTCGATTACGAAAATTTAGGCGGCATGTTGGGGGTGCCGATGGTTCCGATCGAAGCGCGTAATAACAAGGGAATTGATACGTTGCTCGATACGGTAATTGCTGTGTATGAGAATCGAGATAATCGGGTGCGCCACATTCATATCGGACAAGGTGCGGTTATTGAAGAGGGTTTGCAACGGCTAAATAACGAATTGAATGTTTGCAGAAATGAACTTCCCCAAGCATTTCCACCGCGTTATTTCGCCATGAAATTACTCGAAAGCGATCGGCAGGTAGAGGAGTTGTTGTGTCGTTGCAAAGAATATCCACGTTGGATTGTCGTGCGAGATCATGAGGCACGTCGGATTACCGAAACGTTGGGAGAAGATATTGAAACGTCGTTTGCTAACCGTAAATATGGGTTCATTTCCGGAGCCCTGAAAGAAACTTATACTCCCGGGTCACAAGAACAAGCTTCTACTACCATGTTGATAGATGCTTTCGTGACGCATAAACTTTGGGGATTCCCAATCTTTTTTGCTTTGATGGGATTGATGTTTTGGTGCACGTTCAGCCTCGGAGCTTATCCGCAGGAGTGGATCGATATGCTTGTTTCTCAAATCGGTTCGATGGTAGATGCTCTATTACCGGCTGGTACTCTGCGTGATTTGCTGGTCGAAGGTATCATCGGTGGAGTCGGATCGGTAATCATTTTTTTGCCTAATATCATGATTCTCTATCTTTTTATTTCGTTTATGGAGGATTCTGGATATTTGGCTCGTGCAGCTTTTATTATGGATAGAGTGATGCACCGCATCGGTTTGCACGGCAAATCATTCATCCCTTTGATCATGGGTGTTGGATGTAATGTGCCGGCAATTATTGCATGCAGAACAATAGAAAGTAGAACAAGTAGGCTGATAACCATGCTTATTATCCCATTTATATCATGTAGTGCTCGAATACCTATATATCTGCTGTTGGCCGGAACATTCTTCCCTTCGAGTGCTGTTTCCATCATGATCGGGCTCTATTTGCTGGGGATCACCATGGCTATTGTAACGTCACGTCTTATGCGACGATTCCTTTATCCCGTTGATGAGACACCTTTTGTGATGGAGCTCCCGCCTTATCGTATGCCGACATGGAAAAGTACCATCTCCCATATGTGGGATAAGTGTGCACAATACCTTCGAAAAATGAGTGGCATGATCCTTATCGCTTCGGTGATCGTTTGGTTTTTGAGTTACTATCCCCGTCCTTCGGATGAAACGGCAAGCGCAGTCAATACATATGAGCAATCGTATCTCGGTCGATTGGGTAAAAGTTGTGAGCCGATTTTCCGTCCTTTGGGACTTGATTGGAAAGCGAGTGTTGCCCTATTGTCGGGAGTTCCGGCAAAAGAGATTGTGGTCAGTACGCTGGGAGTACTTTATGCCGAAACAGCAAAGATTTCCAATCTGACGCCTGTAATTACGTCAGAAACAGATGCCGATAAGTTAGCTACGCCAAATTCGATGATTCAAGCCGATGACTCGGATGAAACAGCTACACTCTCTTTGCTGATGATTGAAAGCGGAGATTTTACAACAGCTTCCGCTTTGGCGTTTTTGGTATTTGCTCTGCTCTATTTCCCGTGTATTGCCACCGTGATTGCAATAGGGACCGAGGCCAATTGGAAATGGGCTGTCGGAACTTTGATTTATAACACAGTTGTGGCATGGGGAGTAGCTTGGATTGTTTATCGTATCGTATTGTGGATATGATGGATTGGCAGGACTATATTGTTTGGGGTATTGGAGCAATCGTATTGTTGATAATCGCACGTAGATTGCTGGGGATATCTAAGGGAAAAAGAAAGATCAATTGCATGGGATGTTCGGAAGCGAAGTGTCCCTATCGACAAAAGTCATCTCAACATAAATAACCATGATTGGATTATTTTATATCATGCTTTGTTGGCTTATAGGCAGTGTGTTAAGCCGTTTGATCGGAGGTTATGTTTCAGGTAATATAATCGGTATGATACTGTTATTTGCGGCTTTAAGTCTGCGATGGATCAAAGCCGATTCCGTGCGGCCTGCGGCAAAATTCCTGCTTGGTAACATGGCACTATTCTTTATCCCTTATGGCGTGGGATTGGTCGAATCGTACCAAATGGTTTTAGATAATATTTGGGCGATTGTTATCTCCGCAGTACTCTCTACGGTAGTTGTATTATTTGTTTCGGGACGAGTTTTTCAAGCCTTACGACATAGACGAACTTTTAATCTGCACAACTCGGATGAACCCACTGATTAATTCTGAACTGTTTTTGCTGACACTCACTGTCGGACTGTTTTGTGTGGCAGGGGCACTTTATCGGCGTGTACGATTTGCTCTGTTACATCCGGTATTGCTTACATTTGTGGCAGTTATCGTCTTCCTGCAAACGGCAGAGATCGATTATGGACATTACAAAGAGGCCACCGGTATCCTTGATTTCGGACTCGGGCTTTCGGTGGTAGCATTGGGATATTTGCTCTACGAACAAGTGGAACGGTTGCGCAATACCCTACTGCCGATTGCTGTGGCGACTATTGTGAGTTGCATTGCGGGAGTGATCAGCGTGGTGTATATTGCGATGGCTATGGGTGCTGATCGTGAGATTCTTACCTCCATTGCACCCAAATCGGTTACCATCCCAATTGCTGTTGCGGTGACAGAGCCACTTGGAGGAATTGTGTCAATAACTTCGATTGTGGTCTTTTGTGTGGGAATATTCGGGAACCTATTTGGCGAGTGGATTTTAGCACGTTGCGGAGTGCGTGATCCAGAAGCAAAAGGATTCGCGCTCGGAGCTGCGGCGCATGGCATTGGAACAGCCCGAGCGATAGAAATCGGAGCTATCGAAGGAGCTTTTAGTGGGTTGGCTATGGCTTTGATGGGTATTTCCACTGCGCTTTTAATGCCTTTGTTTGAAAAATATCTTTATTGATATTTTCCGAAATTCTTGCAAATGTGTTATTTTTGTGCGACTTTTCGGTTGTTCAAAATTAGGACTGTTATGGATTGGCTTCACTCGTTATTCTTTGGGTCGGGGATTGCTCATGCCGTATTGACATTCTCTTTGGTTATCACATTGGGAATTATACTTGGGAAAATCAAGATCTGTGGTGTCTCACTTGGAATCACATGGATTTTGTTTGTGGGAATTGCCCTCGGCCATTGTGGCATGACTGTTCCGTACGAGATTCGACACTTTGTGCAAGAGTTCGGTTTGATTCTTTTCGTCTTTACGATTGGTCTTCAAGTTGGTCCCGGATTCTTTTCATCATTTAAGCAAGGAGGAATGCGACTTGTTGCTTGCTCTACGGCAATTGTGCTGTTGGGTGTTGTCACGGCCTATATAATCCACTTGTTGACCGGAACTCCTATCCCCACGATGGTTGGTATTCTTTCGGGAGCCGTCACTAACACCCCGGGGTTGGGTGCTGCACAGCAGGCATATACCGATGCGGCCGGTATTCAAGATCCGACGATTGCTTTGGGTTATGCGGTCGCTTATCCGTTGGGAGTGGTTGGAATCATTCTCTCGTTGATTTTTATCCGATATGCTTTGCGCATACGCTTTGAAAAAGAGGATGAGGAACTTGCACAGTTACAGAACGAGCATAAATTAGCTGAAAAGCTGTCGGTGGAGTTGTCTAATCAAATTATTGATGGGCAGACCATCGAGCATATTCGTCAACTCATCAATCGCCAATTTGTCATTTCGCGTATTCGGCGTGATGAGGAAATTTTGATGGCAGAAGGCGATAGCAGGGTCAAGATCGGAGATCGCTTGTGGATTATTTGTCATTCGGAAGATGTTGAAGCAATTCTTGCATTTTTGGGCCAACGCATCGAAATGACTGACGAAGATTGGGGAAATAATACTCCGAATGCTCGTCTTGTTTCCCGACGTATTTTGATTACCAAATCGTCGATCAACGGCAAGAAATTTTCCGACTTGCGATTGCGGACCAAATATGGCATTACGATTACTCGTGTCAACCGAAACGGATTTGATCTAATCCCCTATCAAGGGCTTGAATTGCAAGTCGGAGACCGTGTGATGGTGGTAGGTCCGGA
This sequence comes from Rikenellaceae bacterium, assembly GCA_015059735.1. GTDB lineage: Bacteria > Bacteroidota > Bacteroidia > Bacteroidales > Rikenellaceae > Alistipes. The sequence continues at coordinate 128,407 of SUZX01000001.1, forward strand.
GAAATCGGTATCGCGAGTAGCCGAAGTATTAGGGAACTCACTGAAAAAATTGGATCATCCGAATCTGATCACAATATTTATAGGTATCGCGTTAGGAGTATTGTTAGGCTCAATTCCGTTGCTGAATGTTCCGCAACCCGTAAAATTGGGACTTGCAGGAGGTCCATTGATTGTGGCACTATTGATCGGACGTTTCGGGACACATTTCCATTTGGTTACTTATACCACCATGAGTGCCAATCTCATGCTTCGTGAGATGGGTATTGCACTCTTCCTCGCGGCGGTGGGAATCGGAGCAGGTGATGGATTTATCGAAGCGATCTGTGATGGCGGTTATCGTTGGATAGGTTATGGATTCTTGATCACGGTACTTCCGATCTTGGTGGTCGCATTGGTTGCTCGTTTGTGGTTGAAGATGAATTACTATACGTTGATGGGAATGATTGCCGGAGCTACGACCGATCCGCCCGCATTGGCTTATGCTAATGCCACCGCTGGAAACGATATGCCCGCAGTGGGATATTCTACGGTTTATCCGGTAGTGATGTTCCTGCGCGTACTTACGGCTCAAATATTTATTTTATTTGCTTTATAACACCTGCAAAATGGTAGAGAGAGTTGAAATTGTCCGTTCGCATCGTTTGGATGGCATAGGAGAGTATTATTTTTCGCGTAAGTTGCGTGAAATTGCAGAGATCGAGGCGACTACGGGACGTCGTATTATCAGTTTGGCCATAGGCAGTCCTGATCTTCCACCGCATCATTCGGTAATAGAACGACTAATACAGGAGGCACAACGTCCCGATGTACACAAGTACATGTCATATAAAGGAGATCCCATTCTGCGCAAGGCTTTTGCCGATTGGTATAAAAAATGGTATCGCACCGAATTGGATTACAACACCGAAATATTACCCTTGATCGGTTCAAAGGAGGGGTTGATGCATATTTGCATGACATTCCTCAATAAGGGCGACAAGGTGTTGGTTCCCAATCCCGGGTATCCGACTTATTCGTCTGCGGTACGATTGGCGGGGGGCGAGTTGGTCCCCTATGTTCTCAATAAGCAGAACGGATTTTATCCCGATTTCGAGGCAATCGAACGGGAAGGCTTGGATGGAGTTAAGATGATGATGATCAACTACCCCAACATGCCGACCGGACAAGCTCCTACCAAAGAGTTGTTTGAAAAGATCGTTGCCTTTGGAGCCAAACACAACATTTTGATCGTGCACGACAACCCGTATAGTTTCATTCGCAACGCAACCAAGCCGATTTCCATTATGGAGGTTGAAGGAGCTCGCGATGTTGCTTTGGAGTTAAATTCTCTATCGAAAGCGCACTCAATGGCAGGTTGGCGTGTGGGCGTGATTGTTGGCAAGAAAGAGTGGATCGATTCGATTCTTACGTTTAAGTCAAATATGGACTCGGGCATGTTCTACCCGATTCAGGCTGCGGCTGAAACTGCGCTGTCGTTGGGGGAAGAGTGGTTTGAGAAGTTGAATTCGGTTTATTATGGTCGGGAAAAACAAGCGTATGCTTTGCTCGATATATTAGGCTGCAAATATCGGCCGAATCAAGCCGGCCTTTTTATTTGGGCAGAACTCCCCGAAGGGTATGCGGGAGATTGTTATACGTTCTCCGATGAGATATTGGAACAATGTAATGTCTTTCTTACACCGGGAGGAATTTTCGGTTCGGAAGGCAATCGTTATATTCGAGCTTCGCTCTGTTGTCCCGAAGAGTTGCTGAAACAAGCGACGGAACAAGTCGCTGCCAAGTATGGGAATAGATAGTATAAGATAAACGGGAGCAATGAATAAACGTTGCTCCCGTTGTAATTTTAGCACTTCGGTCTATTCACAATACAAATTACTCTTCGATGATGCGGATCGAGAGAATTTTATCGCCACGACGGATGTCATCGATCACATCCAACCCCTCGATCACTTGTCCGAAGCAGGTGTGGTGGCCGTCGAGGTGTTGCGTGTTCATTCGATTGAGACAGATGAAGAATTGTGAGCCTCCTGTGTCACGGCCGGCATGTGCCATAGATAATACCCCTCGATCATGATATTGGCGCGGTGCGGAGGTCTCGCATTTGATTGTATAACCCGGGCCGCCCGTACCATCTCCACGCGGGCACCCGCCTTGAATGACAAACTCGGGGATCACCCGATGAAATGTCAAGCCATCGTAAAAACCGTGTTGGGCAAGTTCCACGAAGTTAGCTACAGTTCCCGGCGTCTCTTGGGTATAAAGTTCGGCTTTCATACTCCCCTTCTCGGTCTCGATCAAGGCATAATGTCTCTTTGCTGTCATAATTTATAGTAATATGTTCTGTACAAAGATAATTTATATTTCGTCGGCTGCAAAATCTTTTTGAAGAGATCTGCGCCATACGGAGCCTAAAATAAAAAGCGCACCTGTCGGTACGCTTTTCTGTGGAGGTGGCGGGAGTCGAACCCGCGTCCAAACAGGGAACCCGAAAGCTTTCTACACGCTTAGCCACCGTTTCGTCCTTCTACTTGCGTCTGGCAGGTGGCAACCGAACACAAGTCCCAGTTCCTTGAATTTCACACATCGGTCGGAACACTCCGATGAGCTATCTCTAAATGGATGATACCCCGTATGAAAGGCTCTTAAAGAGCGGAAAAGCCCTTCGGGATACTCGTCGTCCGACCTCCTTGGGCCAGAGGATTAAGCCAATTTTCCTTGAAAATTAGGCAGCGAGTGCGTAGCTATTATTGCCAATTAATTTTTGAGCATCGGGATTAACGAGCCGCCACACAGCGCTCGGCGTGCTTACAATCAAACTCTGCCTGCTGTCAAAACCGGGCACCCCCCGAATCTGAGCTTTCGGCGAAAGTCTCATCGAAAGACCATGCAAAGATAGTGCAAAAAAAAGAGCCCGCCAAATTTTTCGGCGGACCCGGTATTAGTCGAATAAATCGTTGTTTGTTTGAGCATCCAATGGTTTGTCTTTTTTGAATAACACCCCTTCGTAAAATGGAATAAGAGGCCAAGTCCAACAATAAGCCATAATCATCGCCACCTGCCCTCCGCCAGGAAGATCGATCCAATCTGTGCGATCCTTTATATCTATTGCAAAAGGAACATACAAATCTGATCCTTGCGATTTTGCCAAATGATAAGGACAATCGATATCAACCTTTATCTTAACGATTCCTTTATTGTCAATGGTTGCGACATGCTTTTTATCGGGCGTGTATATAGAGGTTCCCGATTTTCCGGAGACCCAAATTTTACGCACATTAGAGCATGACGTATTCAAAAGTGCAACTACCAATAAAGCAATCAATACGCTGTATCTACTTTTCATAATTTTTACTGTTTTTTATTTATAATCTATAAAAGCGGGCAAATTCACATATCCCATTTTGCGATTTCTTCCGAAATACATCAGATAAAATTTTTCTTGCAACGCATCAGGCTTCATGCCATACAATTGTCTGAGAGCCTCATTCGGATAATAGAACTTTCGATCTTGGCGAACGGGAATAGTTATCCATGAATTTATATAGTAAGCCGACTCGAAATTTTTATAACTTTTCTGGCGATCCACAGAGTAGGCAATGCAAATTCCGAATATATACTTCGAATCATTCGGACTGATAGTAGCGATTTGAGTATTGTTGCGATCGGAAGCCAAAGCATTCATGCCGACATCTCCGAGATAAATATCTTCTGCTAGCCGCATATGACTATGCGGAGCTAAATGTACAATCTGCTGATCGATGTTGTAGGTGGTGGTTGCAGAGCCGACACCTTTGCTGCCTCCGACATTAACTCCGTTTAGTAGACCTTGTAATGGGCCGGTTAACCCCAAAGCTCCGGTAACCGCTCCGACATTTACCGAAAGCCCCTTTGAAGATGTTTGAGATGTTGTGCGGCTCGTAATTTCGGGGTTGTAAAATACGTGTTGTCCACCTATTGTTACAAGAAATGATTGTGCACGGTCGATTGTCATTGTGCTATCCGACAAATTATACACATGAACATCTACGGTTCCCTCCTCGGATATCGACGTGCAAATGGCAATCGTTGCCGTTGGGGGAATATCCCGAAGGGAAGATAAAGCATGTTTCTTTTCGTCAATCATTCGAACTGATTGGTAGGAAACATGATTGACATACCTACTTGATGTGCATGAAATAAAACTCATGCAAACAATAAAAAACAACAATATACGCATTATGATAATATTTATCCACCCGACTCCGATATGGGTTAGTGTAAAAAGAAAGTGTGGAGCCGATTCGTTTATCTGTTCTGAGGTTCTGGAATACCTTTGGTCAAATAAACAATACTCCACACCCATATTGGGATATGGAGCATGGACACCCCATAGCAAAAACCAATACAAGGTGACGAGTGTGTTGCTTTTCCTGACCAATTGAAATTTTCCAGATTTCAGAACAAGAATAAAAGCGAATACACTTTCATCAAAAAATATGTCTATCACAGTATGTGACGGTGTAAAGATAGTTCATTTTTTTGTTTCTTATATAAATGATATGGCAGAAATGCAGTTTTTTTGTATCTTTATACCGTATAAAACAAACAAGATCCCGATGGAAGAGAAATATGTCGTAGAACTTCAAGATGTAGCGATCTATCACACCTCCGGAGAAAACCGTTCGGAGGCTAAATTGATGCGAGAAGGCGAATTGGTGTTGTCGGAGGTTAACCTGCGGATTGCAGCCGGAGAATTTGTCTATCTGTTGGGGCGAGTGGGTAGCGGTAAAAGTACGTTACTCAAAACATTATACGCAGAGGTACCGTTGCTGTCGGGAAAAGGCCGCATTGCAGGGTTTGATCTGCGGCGATTGAAACGCAGAGATATCCCCTACTTGCGGCGACGTATGGGAATTGTCTTTCAGGATTACCAATTGTTGGCGGATCGCAATGTCTTCATGAATCTTTACTATGTTCTAAAAGCAACAGGTTGGAAACGAGAATCGGAGATTCGCGAACGAATTGATCGAGTACTTAGTGTGGTGAATCTCGGTTCTAAAAGTTATAAAATGCCTTTCGAACTCTCAGGTGGAGAACAACAGCGATTGGTGATTGCGCGAGCATTGTTGAACGATCCGAAAATCTTGTTAGCCGATGAGCCGACCGGAAATCTTGATCCGGTGACAGCAGATGGAATCATGAAATTATTCCGAGAGATTGCCTCGCAAGGGTGTGCAGTGGTCATGTCAACACACAATACAGCGTTGATCGAAAACTATCCGGCACGGGCTGTTTTGTTCTCGCAGGGGAAGATTCGTGAGGTAGATTTGGAAGCTGAACTTTCATAAATCGCAAAAAGAGGGGAAAATAGTGCGAAATCCGCGAAAATGAGCCGCAAGAACGGTCGGTTGGCTTGATAGTTTCGGATTTTATATATATATTTGTACGATATTTTAAGTACGAAAAATGAGTACCGAATTAGAGAACATTAAGAAGCAGGAAGAGGAGTATTCCGCATCAAACATCCAAGTATTGGAAGGCTTGGAGGCTGTACGCAAACGTCCCGCCATGTATATCGGTGATATCGGCGAAAAAGGTCTGCATCATTTGGTGTATGAGGTAGTTGATAACTCGATTGACGAGGCTTTGGCCGGTCATTGTACGGATATTGATGTGACGATCAATAAGGATAACTCGATAACGGTTAAAGATAATGGTCGCGGTATCCCGACCGATTTCCACGAAAAAGAGGGCAAATCGGCTCTTGAAGTAGTATTGACCGTATTGCACGCCGGAGGTAAATTTGATAAAGGCAGTTACAAAGTATCGGGAGGTTTGCACGGTGTAGGTGTATCGTGTGTGAATGCTCTTTCGACGTTGCTTGTTGCTGAGATTCACCGTAACGGCAAGATTTTCCGCCAAACATACAGCAAAGGTATTCCGACTTCGCAAGTGGAGATAATTGGTGATTGTACCGATCGCGGAACAATTGTAACATTCAAGCCTGACAGCGAAATTTTCACCATTACGACCGAATATAAATACGATATTTTGGCAAATCGTCTGCGCGAGTTAGCATTCTTGAATAAAGGAATCAAGCTGAATCTCTACGATAAGCGTCAAAATGAGGAAGGTAAAACTCGTGAAGATCACTTCTATTCGGAAGAGGGACTCAAAGAGTTTGTGAAATATCTCGATGCTACGCGCGGCACGCAAATTATCGACCAAATTATTTACCTCGACACTGAATCGAAGGGAGTACCCGTAGAGGTGGCAATGCAGTATAACGATTCGTTCTCGGAGAATGTTCACTCCTACGTGAATAACATCAATACGATTGAAGGAGGTACCCACTTGACTGGTTTCCGTCGTGCATTGACACGTACACTCAAAAAATACGCCGAGGATTCGGGAATGTTGGCCAAGTTGAAGTTTGATATCAACGGTGACGACTTTCGTGAAGGCTTGACAGCTGTGGTTTCTGTAAAGGTTGCCGAACCGCAGTTTGAGGGACAGACCAAAACCAAATTGGGAAATGATGAGGTTTCGGCTGCTGTCGATCAGGCTATGACAACTGCTTTGGGACACTATTTAGAGGAAAACCCGAAAGATGCAAAAGCAATTGTTCAGAAAGTAATTTTAGCTGCAACGGCTCGTCATGCGGCGCGTCATGCCCGCGAATTGGTGCAACGAAAGACCGTACTCTCGGGAGCAGGTCTGCCGGGCAAATTGGCAGATTGTTCGAGTCGAGACCGTTCAATCGCGGAGATTTTCTTCGTGGAGGGAGATTCGGCAGGTGGTACAGCCAAATCGGGACGCGATCGTAATTTCCAAGCGATCATGCCATTGCGCGGTAAGATATTGAATATCGAGAAAGCGCAGGAGCATCGCATGTGGGAAAATGAAGAGATCAAAAATATGTTTACGGCGTTGGGCGTAACAATTGGTACCGAGGAAGATAGCAAAGCTTTGAATCTTGAAAAGTTGCGTTATAACAAGATTATCATCATGACCGATGCCGATGTCGATGGTAGCCATATTGCAACATTGATGTTGACATTCTTCTTCCGCAAGATGAAAGAGTTGATCGAGAAAGGCCATGTATATCTTGCCACGCCTCCACTCTATTTGGTAAAGAATGGAAAACAAGAGCGTTATTGTTATAAGGAGCAGGAGCGCGAGGCTGCTTTGGAAGAGTTTGGTAAAGGTGCGCACGTGCAGCGATACAAAGGTCTTGGAGAGATGAATGCCGAGCAGTTGTGGGATACCACAATGAATCCCGAGACTCGTATTTTGCGTCAGGTAAATATCGAGAATGCTGCGGAGGCAGATCGTATTTTCTCGATGTTGATGGGCGATGAAGTGCCTCCTCGTCGTGAGTTTATCGAGCAAAATGCTCACTACGCAAAGATTGACGCATAAACAGAAAGTCGAAAGGATTGCTCGATGATCGAGTAATCCTTTTTTTGTTATATAATCATTGTATATTTTTTGATAATATGGAAGTTACCGTAATTGGAGTAGCCGGTGGTACCGGCTCCGGAAAATCGACACTTGTCAAGCGTTTGCAGGAGGCATTCAAAAGCGAAGATGTGGTAACTTTATGCCACGACTATTATTATAAGGCGCATCCGGAATTAACATACGAGGAGCGCACCCAACTCAATTACGACCATCCGCAGGCTTTCGATACGCAGATGTTGGTTGATCATATCAAAGCCCTAAAAAATAATGTACCAATAGAACATCCAGTATATTCATTTGTGGATCATGATCGCAAAGCCGAAACTGTATCTGTCAAACCATCGAAAGTAATTATCGTCGATGGAATTTTGATTTTCGAAAATAAGGAGCTTCGCGATATGATGGATATTAAAGTGTTTGTTGATACAGATGCAGATATTAGATTGGCTCGCAGAATATTGCGCGATGTATGCGATCGAGGACGTACGATGCAGTCTGTAATCACACAATACACAACAACCGTGAAACCGATGCACGAAGAGTTTGTCGAGCCTTCGAAAAAATATGCCGATGTAATCATTCCCGAAGGTGGGTTTAATTCGGTAGCAGTAGCAATGCTTATACAGAATATCCGATCGTTGATCGAAGGGAAATGATATATTAGGAGTTAGGATTGCTTTTGAAAAGATAATTTGCAACTAAAAATCACCGGTTAAAGACCGGTGATTTTTTTGATTTCGTTGAGTTTGTTTAGCGCTTCGATCGGTGTCAACGAGTTGATGTCTAACCCTTTAATTTGATCGCGGATTTGTACTAAAACGGGGTCATCGAGTTGAAACATGGAGAGTTGCATGTTTTGAGGTGCGGCACTATCGGCAGCCTCTTTGACAACCTGTGCGGAGGATTTCTTCCCCCGCTCTTTCAAACTGCGACTCGGCACAATTTCGTTGTTGCCATAAACTTGTTCAAGATTGCGTAGAATTTCGTCGGCACGGGAAACGATTGATATTGGCATGCCGGCCATACGGGCGACATGGATACCAAAAGAGTGCTCGGTGCCGCCTCGTTCCAACTTACGCAAAAAGACAATTTGGTTCCCCATCTCCTTGACTGAAACATGGTAGTTTTTCACCCGAGGACACATGTGCTCCATCTCGTTGAGTTCGTGGTAATGGGTGGCAAAAAGTGTTTTGGCACGGGCTGTCGGGTGGTTATGGAGGTACTCCACCATTGCCCAAGCAATAGAAATCCCATCGTAGGTGGATGTGCCACGACCAATTTCATCTAATAGAACAATGCTGCGATCGGAGATATTGTTCAAAATGCTAGAAGATTCGAGCATTTCGACCATAAATGTAGATTCTCCTTGCGAGATGTTATCCGAAGCACCAACACGTGTAAAAATCTTATCCACCACTCCGATATGTGCTGATTGGGCCGGAACGAATGAGCCCATTTGAGCCATCAGGATGATGAGAGCGGTTTGGCGCAATAATGCGGATTTACCCGACATATTGGGACCGGTGATCATCATGATTTGCTGTTTTTTGTCGTCAAGGAGTACATCGTTGGGGATATACTCCTCCCCTACGGGCATCAAGGTTTCGATGACCGGATGACGGCCTTCTCTGATATCGATGCGCGAACCATTGTCGAGTGTCGGACGAACATAACGACGTTCGCAAGCCATGCGGGCAAACGATTGCAAACAATCAACCTGAGCAATGGTTGCCGCATTGAGAAGCAAAGGTTGCAATGAGGTGCAAATCGATGCGATTAGATCGTTGTAAATACGCTGCTCGATAGCCAACATTTTCTCCTCGGCACCGAGAATTTTGGCCTCATACTCTTTCAGTTCTTCGGTAATATAACGCTCGGCATTGGCTAGGGTTTGCTTGCGAATCCATGTGTCGGGAACTTTGTCTTTATGGGAGTTGCGTACCTCAATATAGTAACCGAAAACATTGTTATAGCTCAATTTTAGCGATGGAATTCCTGTGGCCTCTATTTCGCGTTGTTGGAGCTGGTTCAAATAATCTTTGCCATGAAGTGCAATTCGTCGCAGGTCATCCAATTCAGGATCTACCCCATCAGCAATAATACCACCTTTTTGAATTTGGTTGTTCGATGGATCGGGATATATCTCACAAGCTATACGTTCACGAACTTGGGTTAACGGATTGATTCGAGCCGCCAGCGCATGCAATTGGTTGTCGTCGGTGGATTCAAAAGCAGCTTTGAGCAATTCGATAGCGGCAAGCGAATTTTTGAGTTGCACCAATTCGCGAGGCAAAGCGCGCGCGGCTGCAATCCGTGAAGCGATACGTTCCAAATCCCCCATGATGGCGATCTGTTCGCGAATGGTATCGGCCAAATCCAAATCTTTGACGAATTTTTCGACAATGTCTAATCTTTCGTTGATCTTTGCCGGATCTTTGATGGGCATGGCAATCCAGCGTTTCAGCAAACGGCCCCCCATAGGAGTCAAAGTGCGGTCGATAACGTTAGCAAAGCATCCTTTGGTGTGCTCACCATTAGAAGAGAAGAGTTCAAGATTGCGAATGGTGAATTTATCAACCCACACATAATCCTCCTGATCGATACGCGATAGTGAGGAGATGTGAGCCGTGTCGCGATGTTCGGTAAATTCGAGGTAGTAGAGAATGGCACCTGCTGCTGAAATCCCGCTGGTAAAGTGATCTACACCAAAACCTTTGAGCGAAGGTGTCCCGAATTGTTTGCATAGTTTTTCTCGGCATACATCCTCCGAAAAGATCCAATCATCGAGACGGTAAGTGTAGTGTTTTGAGCCGAAAGCATTGGCGAATCGCTCTTCGTTTCCGCGCTGGTAAATAATCTCTTTGGGTTGAAGATTTGAGAAAAGTTTATCGATATAGGCCTCGGAACCTTCGGCAACGTAGAATTCTCCTGTTGATATATCGAGAAAAGCCGCTCCGGTAATTTGACGACCGAAATAGACTGCTGCCAAATAAGTGTTTTCTTTGTTGGCCAAAATATTATCGCCGAGAACCACACCCGGAGTGACCAACTCGATGACACCACGTTTGACCAGTCCTTTTACCAATTTAGGGTCTTCGAGTTGTTCACAGATGGCAACGCGCTCACCGGCGCGTACCAATTTGGGGAGATAGGTATCGATGGCATGATATGGGAATCCGGCCAACTCGACATAGCTGGCAGCTCCGTTGGCACGACGTGTCAGTGTGATGCCTAAGATGCCGCTGGCTTTAATGGCATCTTCACCAAACGTTTCGTAAAAATCGCCAACGCGAAACAGCAGGATCGCATCGGGGTGTACTGCTTTAATCGAGTAATACTGCTTCATCAGCGGTGTCTCGACATATTTTTTCGCTGTTTTCTTCTCTTCCACAAGAAACTATATTATTAATAAGCAAAGGTAGGGATTTTTTTGTCGGTGAGCAAGGCCAATGTGATGATTTTTTTCGTAATAAAGGACTAAAAAGGAGAGAAATCACTCGTTGGGATTATTCATAGAATTCCTTGTCGAAGTTCACAAGATAAAGATGGTCGGTGGCACGAGTGAGAGCCGTATAGAGCCAACGAAGCATATCACGGGTCATTGGCTCATCGCCGAAAAGACAACGATCAACGAAGACTGCTCGCCATTGGCCGCCTTGTGCTTTATGGCAGGTAACAGCATAAGAAAATTTAACCTGTATGGCGTTAAAATGCGGATTTTCGCGAATCTCTTTGAACCGTTTGATCCGGCTGCGAATGTCAGTATAATCTTTCTCGACCTCATAAAAAAGGCGGGAACTCTCCTCGCGGGTGAGAGATGGCGATTCGGAGGTAATAGTGTCGAGTAGGATTTTGCATGTCAATTCGGCATCGTCATAATCCGGAAATTCGAGTGTGGCATTGGCAAAACGAAATCCGTAAAGTTCTTCGAAACGGCGCAGACGTTTAAGACGAGCAATGTCACCATTGGCAAGGAAGTTCATCGGAAAATCTTTGGCATGTTCCGGATAATAATAGTTGTTTTTGACGATCATCAACATATCACCACTCTCGATTTCCTCCTCGGCACATAAAATATTCCGACGTATTCCCTCGTTGTAACGATTGGCGCGTTTATTTGAACGGGTGATGACAATGGTTTCATCATGCCCATAACGGGCATAACAATCTTGAAGTTTTTCAAGCAACTCTCCCCCTTCGATTGCTTCGAAGTCGGGAAAATCCATTTCGAAATGTGGGATCTCATAAAGTCCGTTTTCCAACATGCAACGGATCAATGTGGCATTGAAAAGTATTCCGGAATCGGATTCTTGGCGAACTACTTCATCCATTGTTGCATAGACGATTTCGCCAAAACGCTCCATAGCAACGGGATCAAGAGCTGGACTGAAATCGGCACCCACAGGCGGAAGTTGGGCGCTGTCGCCAACCAAAATCAGCCGACATTCGCGTCCGCTACGCACGTAGGTTACCAAATCTTCGAGCAAAGAGCCGCTGCCAAATTGGGCATTATCGGCTGATGAATCCGAAAGCATGGATGCTTCATCGACAATGAATACGGCTCGTTGCTCACTGTTGAAATTAAGCGAGTATTTCGATTCATAGTCGGCGTTCGTTCGTTGACGATAGATACGCTTATGTATCGTAAAAGCCTTCTCTTGGGAGTAACGAGCCAAAACTTTGGCTGCCCGACCAGTGGGCGCCAATAGTATTGGCCTGATATTGAGATCTTTCAATGTAGCAACAAGGGCGGCAAGAAGGGTCGTTTTTCCAGTTCCGGCATAGCCGTTGAGTACAAAAATCTTCGAAAAATCGGGGTCAACAAGGTATTCGGACAATTTTTCTATGATTTTTTTTTGCCCAAGAGTTGTTTTGAAACAAATTTTAGCGTAAATTTGGGTCGCGATATCCGTGCTGAACATTTTCGGTACTTAAATTTTGTACAAACTTAATAACAAATAATTAAAAATGGGAAAGAAAATTGCTCAAATTCTTTTGGCTGTTGTGATCGTAGTATTGGTCTATGTGATCTATCAGCAGATTTCAACTCCGCTCCGATTCGAGCAGGAAATGAAAGCAAAACGTGCGCAAGTTATCGAGCGCATCAAAGACATTCGTACTGCTCAGCGTGCATTCAAATCGAAGTACCAGCGTTTTACAGGTAGTTTCGATACATTGGCTGCATTCGTATTGACTGACACCTTAGAGATGGAGCGTAAACTTGTGGACGAAGACGACTCGGTTGCTATGGCTCAACTTAAAAAGATGAAACGTAAGAACGTTGAGAAGTTTAAGATGGCTGTTATCGATACGATTTTTTCGCCTCGCAAACTCACTCGTGAAGATATAGAGAATTTGCGTTATGTTCCCGGAACTGACAAAAAAGCGCAATACCTCATGGAGGCAGGTATTATCACAACCGAATCGAAAGTCGTTATTCCGGTTGTTGAGTGCCGTGTTCCTTATAAAATGTTCCTCGATACAGTTCGTTATCGCCAAGAGATTATTAACTTGATTGATGACGATGTAAATAATTTCAATCGCTACCCGGGAGTTAAATTCGGATCGATGGAAACTGGTAACAATGAAGCAGGTAACTGGGAAAACTAATTCAAATACCACTATCAATAAAGTGTCCATCCGGCTTGCGTTGGATGGACACTCTTTTTCGATATCGGGAGAAGAAGAGCATGAAGTAAAATCAGAAGTAACAGTCGAGGTGTTGACTCCTCGAACGTTGCTTGTGCCGGCCGAATTGCTCAACCAGACTTCTGATATTGAAAAAGAGATGGCGGATTTGTTGGTCATGGCCGGATTGGCGATGAAAAGTGGCGATTGCGTAATATGTAGCCACGAAAACAGCGGAGTGGCAGCAATCATGGCTGTACCGCAAAATGCTATTAGTCGGATTCAAAATCGATTCAAGCACAAAGTTCGATACACTACCCCGCTTTTAGAGCTTACAGCCGAAGGCACGACTTTGCGAATTCATCGAGTTGCCGATTTATTATATATAAAGGTATATAGTGAAAACTGCTTACAACTTGCAGAGGTAGTTCCGATTATCGGAGAGAGCGATCTGCTTTATCTTTTTGAGCGGATAGAAACTGAGTTCCCGTTGAAAACTTATCGGGCAATAATAAGCGGTGATAATCCAAAGAGATTACATAAGTTGTTAGGGAGAAGATTCAAGGAGGTTATATGCGAATAATCAGTGGTAAATACAAAGGACGAGCCATTAACCCTCCTCGAAATTTAAGAGCCCGTCCAACGACCGATTTTGCCAAAGAGAACTTGTTCAATGTATTAGGTAATTTGGTGAATTTCGAAGAGTGTGATGTATTGGATCTCTTTGCCGGAACAGGCTCGATCAGTTATGAATTTGCTTCTCGGGAAGCACGGAGCATAACGGCGGTGGAGATCAATCCGGTACACTATGATTTTATTCGGAAAACAGCGTTACAACTCGGAATCGAACACTTATATCCTGTGAAAGCCAATGTTTTCCGTTACTTGAAAAACTGCTCGAAACAATTTGATGTGATATTCTCGGATGCCCCTTATGATTTGGACGGCAGTGAGGAGGTTGTGGAGTTGGTGCTGAAAGGGAATTTATTACGTCCCGATGGTATTTTTATCTTTGAACACTCAAAGAAAATGGATTTCTCTAACTATCCGGAATTTTGGCAGTTACGAAGCTATGGCAGTGTGCAATTTTCGATGTTTAGGATGCTGGATGCAGACCATACTACCGAATTGTAGCTAAATGTCGAATAGATTTAACTTTACGGCAGATTTTTCTGGCTAAAAATTTGTAGATTCGAAAAATTGCATTACCTTTGCACTCGCAATCAGCAAACGGTGCGTTAGTTCAGCTGGTTAGAATACGTGCCTGTCACGCACGGGGTCAGGGGTTCGAGTCCCCTACGCACCGCAAAAAGAGTTTCTAAGTGTTGACTTAGAAACTCTTTTTTGTTTATACCATATTAAACAAACCTCTTTACCCTGCGGAGCCCCCCCCTCCTAAACAAATATATTAATTCAAAAATTCTGTAACATGGCAACTATAAAGAATAAATTTTACCCATTGAAGATCTGAAGTAGGCAAGAATCAACTTTCCATCAAGTCTATTGCAAAAGATTACAACAATAAAGGCTGCCAAGCATTAACTTGGCAGCCTTTTCAAACAACTTTGCAGTCAGGAATATTACAACGTAATCGTATAACTTCCACTCTTGTATTCTTTGGATTCATTTTGCCCGGGGAGGAAAACGGACGCTGTTGCTCCCTCAGGAATCGAGAACTCCCAGATCCATCGATCGCCTTCATAACGCCAAGCACTTGTAATAAGACCCGCTGCCGAGTTGTATTTAGCAGTGATGTGTCCTAAACGCTTATCGGGGATAGGGCGCATGATGATATGCTTGAATCCCGGGATTGCGGGATCAGATGCAATCCCAGCAACCGTCTCCCAAATCCATTCGCAGACACAACCATACGCATAGTGATTGAAACTATTCATGCCACCCGGGCCTAACCCTTTATCAATCATATAGCTATCCCAGCGTTCCCATATTGTGGTTGCACCATTATCCACCGAGTATAGCCAGCTTGGATTTTTACGCTGGAAAAGCAATTCGTAAGCAATATCCACCATCCCGTTTTCGGTAAGTGTTGCCATCAGAATTGAGGTTCCCAAAAAACCAGTTTGCAGGCAGTTCCCATGTTTCTCAAAGTTTTTGCGCAAACGTGCAATCATTGCTGCTTTAGCTTCGCCCTCGACAATTTCGTTTTTCAAAGCAAAGAGAGCCGGCGTCTGCATCGTATTGAGGATTTCATTTTTGAACGTACCATCTGCCCGAAGGAAATTATTCTGCAAATAGGCTTTTGCTTCATCGGCCATACGTTGATATGTAGAAGCGTCGCGTCCTGTAGCAGCGGCCATATCACGCATCATACGGGCATCAATAGCCCAATACGAGGCACTAAGGAAGTTCCAATAGTCGATAGCTTCGGGACGATTCTTTTTGTTTAGGCGCGATCGTCTACTATAACTCTCCAACGGTTCGTAGCTGAGCCAGTCAGCATATTGGCCATTGCGATTCTCTGCTACAAGTGTCTTATGGTCGTACTTGGATTCGTAAACATGATTCATAAAGCGGTTCATGGCATCCCAGTTTTCGTTCACGATCTGCACATCGCCAAACTGCTTCCACATCGTCCAAGGCACAATAATACCAGCATCAGCCCAACCTAAACGCATCATTTCATTGCCATATTGCGCATAAGGTGCAACACCGGGGAATCCGCCCTTTGCACTTTGACTATCTCGCATGTCACCCATCCATTTATGGAAGAACCTCAACGTATTGGCAAAGAAAGAGCCCGTCTCTGCAAACACCTGCGTATCGGCAGTCCATCCCAAACGTTCGTTACGTTGCGGGCAATCGGTCGGCACCGAAAGATAGTTTGACAACTGTCCCCAATAAGTGTTAGATATCAATTTGTTTATTAGTGCATTTCCCGTAGTAATCGAGCCTGTCTCCAAATTGGCTGCAATAGAGGTTACAGGAATCGACTCCAATTTCTTGATGCTCACATCACCGGTTGTAGTAATTGACACATAACGATACCCATAGAACGTACAACGAGGATGATAGCTTACATAATCATTGTTGTTGGCAAAGGTGTATTTCAAGAGCATGCTGGTTTTAGGAGTACGCAGATTTCGACGAAGAATACTTCCCTCGGGACCATCCATACGTCGGCTTTTAGCACCATTTCCATCGTTGAGTAACTCTCCCGGGAGACAAGTCAACGTAGTACCTTCGGCTGCTTTGAACAAAAACGACGGGACAGCAGCACTGTTTTGCCCAAAATCGACAACCAAAGTTTCACCGGCCTTTATCTTCATCTCCTCGCCCGAAGCAAACTCTTTGCGAATCATTACCTTACCATACTCATCTTTCTTGGCGCCCTCTATGCCTTTCCAAATATAAGCTTTGATAGGTGACAATGTAAGGTCGGGACGCAGATAAACCTCTGCACCCTCCGAAGGTAGAATCTTACCCTTAAACTCATCATTAATTTCGGGAGTGGATAACTTTGAAACCACTTCATAACCCATTTTTTCACGTGCATCATACTCCTCGCCATCAAAAATTGCAGCATGTTTCACGGGTCCCGCAATACCCGCCTTCCAATTTTTCAAATCGGTGCCGTAGAGTTTTTTCGAGCCATCAGCGTAAGTGAGTTCCAATACTCCGCGGAATGCACATTTTTTACCTAACATTCCGCTATATTTTCTGCTTGGAGTCACAATCTTATCTGCCCACCAACCCGGCGTAACTTGTGCCGAAAGCGTATTTTTGGCTTTAGCCTTGCAATTAAACATTGCCGTAACATCATAAGTAAACGAGCGACGAGTCTTCAAAGGATGCGTAAATCCGGGTTTAAGGAATTCCGTTCCCACTAAATGCCCATTAATATATATATCATAAATACCAAGCGACGTGGTCATCCATTTTGCAGCAATTACTTTTTTCTTGTTTTTTACGGTTGACACAAACCAACTGGCTCCATCTGCGGCACGACTATTCTGTCGTTTTTCAAGCACAGGGGCATCCACAGCCGAAATCCACTGAGATACTTCCCAAGCCGAAGCCTCTAACGATGCAATTTTCTTCCCCTTTTCAGGAGCAGCCAACACTTTGTTACTCGCAAAAGATAGTACCATTGCGACCACGATTGTAGCGAGTAGAGAAAATTTAGTCTTCATGTATTATAAGTATTATTTGGTTTCAAATGCTTGTATAAACGCACAAATATACAAATTACTCTGCGCTTGTACAAATCTACAAGGATATTTCATCACAGAATGAAATTTAGAATGGCTTAAACAAAAAAAAAGAGTTTATAAGTGTTGACTTAGAAACTCTTTTTGCGGTGCGTAGGGGACTCGAACCCCTGACCCCGTGCGTGACAGGCACGTATTCTAACCAGCTGAACTAACGCACCGTTTGCTGATTGCGAGTGCAAAGGTAATGCATTTTTTCGAATTGGCAAATGTTTTTTAGGCTTTTTTACAAGATTGAGTAAACCCTCGACCGTTTCGTGATAGATTGATGATATAAACTCTATACTGATGAATTTAGCAACAGAACGCTTCAAACACTATATAATTTAGCGATTATGGCTGTCTCTGAAAGATTTTTTACAATATTATTTACCCCCCCCCAAAAAAAACCGTACATTTGCGATCATCAATTATTCACTTTTAAGTCTATGAAAAAGTCTCGTTTTTATGTTTTATGCCTTGCCTTGATAGTTGCCCTCACTCCCCTATCGGCGCAAGAAATCTCATATTCTGTCAAGAAAATATGGGGAGATGGTACTTCTCACTGCGCATTTACTTCATTAATTCACTATAAAGGAAACTACTATTGTACTTTCCGCGAAGGTGCTAGCCATATATTCGACAAAGAAGGAAAAGCTGAAGGTAAGATTCGCATACTCTCTTCGCCCGATGGCGAAACATGGGAATCTGTCGCATTGGTAGGTAAGGACGGATGTGATTTTCGCGATCCGAAATTATCAATTATGCCCGATGGACGAATGTTGGTGAACTTTGTTGCTTCAATTTATCGCGATCGCAAGATTCAATCGCGTCATCCTTATGTGATGTTCTCAACAGACGGAAAAACGTATACCGAGCCGGAAATGGCTAAATTGGATAAAAAACTAACCTCTAATCTTGATTGGATTTGGCGTGTCACATGGCATGACAAAACAGGTTATGCTGTAAGTTATAATAAGTCGTCCAAAGGTGATAAAAAATACACCGAAGCATGGTTACTCAAAACCAAAGATGGCAAACGTTACAACGTAGTCTCTCAATTGGATATTGACAACTTTCCAAATGAGGCAACTATTCGATTCCTGCCCGATGGTCGTATGGTTTGCATGATTCGTCGTGAACGAGGAGATAGACAAGGGTTGTTTGGCATCAGTGAGGCACCGTACAAAGAGTGGACATGGAAGAAAATGGGATTTCAATTGGGAGGTCAGGATTTCTTATATCTTAATGATGATCGTATCATTATGTGTTCTCGCAGCTCCGCAATTAAGAAAGCAACGAAAACTTGTGTCTATAAAGGTACAAACAATGGACGTTTTGAAGAGATTTTGGTGTTGCCCTCCGGAGGAGATTGCAGCTATCCGGGGATGTTGATCGTCGGCGATGAACTCTGGATCAGCTATTATTCCACTCATGCCACTCGTCGGGCGGCAATTTATTTAGCAAAGATTCCGTTGAAAACATTGGAAGCCTTGTAATCCCTTGCACTAAATATTGATCATGCGCCCCATCAAGTTTTTGAATAAATTTGATGGGGTTATAATTAAAATAACGATATAAATAAACGGCTATAAATAATACGATATGAGCTAATTGATATGTCTTGACTTTTTCAATCAGTAAAATGATCCGATAGAGATAAACATCGTGCTATTATGTGGACTGTTGGCTCTGTGAAGCTCTGTTTTTTTTCATACCTTTGCCGGTGTTGAATTGAGTCAATAGTAACTCTACCCTGAGAAATACAACCCGAACGAATCGGATGCAAGAGATCGAACAAAGGCCAAATAACCTTTTTCAGTAACCAACTATGAGCTCACCCGATTATTTCGAACTTTGCTTAGCACCATTTATCATTGCGTTAATCGCCGTATGGATCATCCATCCGATCATTGTGAAGATTGCCCGTGCAAAAGGGATTATGGATAGACCCAATGCACGGAAATTACAAAAACAACCTGTACCACTCTTGGGCGGAACGGTGGTTTTCTTCGGGATATTCATCGGTTTTACCTGTTCCAACTCGTCAACTTCAAATTCGGAGTTGTTTCTCTTATTGACAGGGATGTTGCTGATGTTGTATTTAGGGACCATAGATGACATTCTTACGTTAAATCCTATTAATCGGCTGTTGGTAGAGATGGGAACTATCCTTCTGTTGATTTATTTGGGAGAAGGATACGAAATAGAACGACTATATGGTCTAGGAGGAATAGATCAGTTGCCTCACTGGATATCGGTTCCTTTGACACTGCTTGTAATGGCCGGAATTGTAAACTCGATCAATTTGATTGATGGCGTCGATGGATTGAGTTCGGGATTTGGAATTATGGCGTGTCTGCTCTTTTCAATTGCATTTTTTGTGTTGGAGGACTACCCTATGGTACTCCTGTGCGCTTCGACGATCGGGGCATTAACTCTCTTCTTTCTATACAATGTTTTCGGCAATAGTTCAAAAATGTTTATAGGTGATGGTGGTACCTTATTATTGGGATTTATTCTTGCGGTATCTGTGGTACGGCTTATTTATAAGGCAGAGCTCACAATTCCCTACACTAAATACGATCAGGCTTCGATAATTCCATTTACGTTGGCTGTTTTGGCAATACCCGTATTTGACACTTTTCGTGTGATGTTTCTACGGTTCAAATCAGGATTCTCGCCATTTCATCCAGACAAACAACACTTGCATCATCTCTTTGTCGAAATGGGATTCTCGCATATTGCCACAACGGGCTGTATTCTTACAATCAATTTGATCATTGTTTCTATTTGGACTCTTGGTTTGCAATATGGTTGGTCGGCAGAGGTACAAACAATCGTAATCGTCACAACCGCATGGTTAGCAACATTCGGATTATATAACGTATGTAGTCAATTCAAAGAGCGTCATCCCGAGCGGTTCGGACGCATGGTGGCATATATTCGAGTCAAGCAACCACAAGATGATCGTGGGTGGTTTAAGACTATGCAAAAAATCATGGATCGTATTTAATCCTATTAATTTGAGCAACGAATGGTAAGAGTGGCATTAATCACGGGTGTTACGGGGCAAGACGGGTCGTTTTTGGCAGAATTGTTATTGGGAAAAGGCTACGAAGTACATGGCACTATTCGGAGGTCATCGGTTGATTTCCGCGAACGTATTGCGCATTTGGAAGGACAACCGCACTTCCATCTACACTATGCCGATATGAGCGATTCTATGAGTTTGTTACAAGTAATTGGATTGATACGGCCTCAGGAGATTTATAATTTGGCCGCCCAAAGTCATGTGCAAGTTTCGTTCGATGCTCCGGAATTTACGGCCAATGTCGATGCAACAGGAGTATTGCGTATTTTAGAGGCTGTTCGTCTATGCGGATTGACTCATAGTTGTCGTATTTATCAAGCATCGACATCGGAATTATACGGCAAAGTGGAACAAATCCCGCAAAACGAAGATACTCCATTCCATCCATATAGTCCGTATGCTGTGGCGAAATTATATGGTCACTGGATTGTTCGCGAATACCGCGAAGCATACGGCATGTTTTGTTGTGCGGGAATCCTCTTTAATCATGAATCGGAACGACGGGGAGAAACATTTGTTACAAGAAAAATTACACTTGCTGCCGCTCGAATTAGGCAGGGTAAACAAAAAAAGCTATATTTGGGGAATCTTTCATCATATCGCGATTGGGGATATGCCAAAGATTATGTAGAGTGCATGTGGCTGATGTTGCAGAATATCAAGCCGGAAGACTATGTCATTGCCACCGGAAAGCAACATACGGTGCGTGAGTTTTGTCGTTTGGCATTTCACTATGTGGGGATCGAATTGGAGTTTGTGGGAGAAGGGGTTGATGAAAAAGGAGTCGATCGCAGATCGGGCGAGATCGTCGTTGAAGTTTCTCCCGATTTTTATCGACCGACAGATGTAGTTAATTTACTGGGAGATCCTTCGAAAGCCTGTCGGGAGCTGGGATGGAATCCTGAAAAAACTTCATTTGAGGAATTGGTGCGCATCATGGTTGAAGCCGACATGGTAAAAGTTACCGCCGAGCAAGTTGGAGAACACGTTCGCACAAACCTCACGGAGTATTTGGAAAAAGGGATTGTAAAATAGTATAGATGGAAAGAAACGCCAAAATATATGTTGCGGGACATCGGGGACTTGTCGGATCGGCAATTTGGAGATGTTTGGCAGATCGAGGCTACACCAATCTGGTCGGGCGTACACATGTCGCACTCGACTTGACAGATAGTGTCGCCGTAAAACGTTTCTTCGACGAGGAGCAGCCCGAATACGTTATTCTTGCTGCGGCTCATGTCGGCGGCATTATGGCAAACAATACCTATCGAGCCGATTTCATCTACGACAATTTACAGATTCAACAGAACGTTATCGGCGAGGCTTGGCGTCACAACGTGAAAAAATTGTTGATGTTGGGTTCTACCTGCATCTATCCGCGCGAAACACCCCAGCCCATACGCGAAGAGTATCTCCTTACCGGAGAATTGGAATATACCAATGAGCCATACGCATTGGCCAAGATTGCAGGATTGAAATTATGCGAAAGTCTCAATCTGCAATACGGCACCAATTTTCTTGCGGTTATGCCGACAAATCTCTATGGCCCTAACGACAATTTTCATTTGGAAAATGCCCACGTCATGCCGGCCATGATTCGTAAAATCTTTTTGGCTCAGGCCTTGCGAAATGGAAATTGGCAAGCAATTCGTGCTGATCTTTGCCAACGACCCATCAATGAGATCGATGTCGAGGCTCCGAATGCGGAAATAAAAGTAGCATTAGCCGACTATGGAATTACGGCATCGGTAGTAACTTTGTGGGGTAGCGGAAAACCTTTGCGCGAATTTCTTTGGTCGGAAGATATGGCGGAAGCCTGCATACACATCATGGAACATGTAGATTTTGCAGACTTAAAAGGGAATGGCAAACAAGTACGCAATTGTCATATCAACATCGGCACGGGAGAGGAGATTTCGATCGAAGCTTTGGCGCATTTGATCGCAGCTACGATCGGATATGAGGGAGAGATTCGATTCGACACTTCGAAACCCGATGGCACACCACGAAAATTGTGCGATGTCGGCAAACTGCATCGTCTCGGTTGGCAACATCGGGTTGACATTCGCGAGGGAATCGGTCGATTATATCAATGGTATATAAATAGTATAAACGCTTAATATCAAGATAATGAAAGGAATCGTATTGGCCGGAGGCGCCGGAACACGCCTCTACCCCATCACCAAAGGAGTAAGCAAACAATTGCTGCCCATCTACGACAAGCCGATGGTGTATTACCCGATCTCGGTACTGATGCAGGCAGGAATCCGCGAGATACTTATCATCTCCACGCCCGAAGACCTGCCAGCGTTCCGACGCTTGTTGGGTGATGGTGGTGATTTCGGCATTACGTTGACTTATGCGGAACAGCCTTCGCCCGATGGGTTGGCACAGGCTTTTCTAATCGGGAAAGAGTTCATCGGGGATGATAGTGTGTGTATGATACTGGGAGATAATATCTTTTATGGTGCCGGATTAGACAAGTTATTGGTTGAGGCGGTACAAACTGTCGAGGAGCAGGGGAAAGCCACCGTATTCGGTTATCGTGTCGAAGATCCGCAACGTTACGGTGTGGCCGAATTCGATGCCGCTGGAAATTGTTTATCCATCGAAGAGAAACCCCAGCATCCCAAATCCAACTATGCGGTAGTAGGTCTCTACTTCTACCCCAACGAAGTGGTGCGAGTAGCTGAGTCGATTCGACCTTCGGCGCGTGGTGAGTTGGAGATTACGACTGTTAATCAAGTCTTCTTGTCAAACAAAAAGTTGCAAGTGAAAACACTCTCGCAAGGATTTGCATGGCTCGATACCGGCACACACGACTCATTGGCAGAAGCTTCGATCTTTGTGGAGGTCATCGAGAAGCGACAGGGGCAAAAGATCGGCTGTTTGGAGGAGTTGGCCTATCGTAAAGAGTGGATCACCGAAGAACAATTGCGTAAGGTAGCTCAACCCATGCTCAACAACCAATACGGGCGTTATCTGCTAAAAGTGATTGATGAGAATAAACACTAAACCATGAAACTGCTAAAAACTGCCATTGAGGAAGTAGTGATCCTCGAACCTGAACTATTTGGAGACAATCGGGGATATTTTAAGGAAACCTATTCGCAACAATTATTCGACACCTTGGTACGTCCGATTCGTTTTGTACAAGATAACGAATCGAAATCACGCTACGGCGTAGTGCGCGGATTGCATTTCCAAAAAGGGAAATACGCACAGTCAAAACTTGTGCGTGTCATTTCCGGACGGGTACTTGATGTTGCGGTTGATATCCGACAGGGGTCTCCTACTTTCGGTCGGCATGTCGCCGTTGAGTTGAGTGGTGAAAATCATCGCATGCTCTTTATCCCGCGCGGATTTGCTCATGGTTTTGCTGTTTTAAGCGAAGAAACCGTATTTCAATACAAATGCGATAACTACTATGCACCGCAGGCCGAAGGGGGTATCGCATGGGATGACCCTACCCTACGAATTGATTGGCAGCTTGCTATGCAGGATATCATCCTTTCCGAAAAAGACCGCAGCTATCCATTTTTGAACGATAGTACTGAGTTATTCGATTATCATATAGACTATTATGCTTAATATTTTGATAACCGGAGCCAACGGACAATTGGGCAACGAACTCCGCCAGTGTTGTGGCGATTCGGCAAATAATTATTTATTTACCGATATTGCCGAATTGGATATTGCCAATGCGGAAGCCGTTCAACAATATATCCGAGATAACAAAATCGATGTAATCGTCAATTGTGCGGCATAT
Organism: Rikenellaceae bacterium; assembly: GCA_015059735.1. Taxonomy (GTDB): domain Bacteria; phylum Bacteroidota; class Bacteroidia; order Bacteroidales; family Rikenellaceae; genus Alistipes. The sequence goes on from SUZX01000001.1 coordinate 152,549, forward strand.
ACACAGGTCGATCGGGCCGAAGAGGAGGTTGACCTTGCCGATCGAATCAACTGCCATGCTGTCGCCAATTTGGCATTGGCGGCTACTCAAAATAGAGCAACACTGATCCACATCTCCACCGACTATGTATTTGCCGGAACAGCTCGTACTCCTTACACTGAGGATGCTATCGCCATGCCGACAACGGTCTATGGCCGTACAAAGTTGGCTGGCGAAGAGGCCGTCCGCCAATCCGGATGTGATTATCTGATCATACGCACAGCATGGTTATATTCTACTTTTGGTAATAATTTTGTCAAAACCATATTGCGACTCACAACAGAACGAGAGAGATTGCAAGTGGTTGCCGATCAGACGGGAAGTCCAACTTACGCTGCTGATTTAGCAGCTGTGATTCATCACATCATCGAGCAAAAAAAATATCAGGAATCCAAAGGCACATACCATTATACCGACGAAGGCGTTTGTACATGGTATGATTTTGCAACAGAGATAGCCCAACAAGCCAATCGCACACATTGCCGAATTACACCATGTAGCACCGATGAGTATCCGACAAAAGCACATCGTCCGGCCTACTCCGTACTTGACACCGCAAAAATCAAGAAAACTTTCGGCATACAAATCCCTGCATGGCAGGAGTCACTGACCAAATGTTTGAAAAAACTCGAAAAATAATATGCAACGCAACCTGCTTATAACCGGTGGAGCCGGATTTATCGGATCACATGTGGTTCGACGAATGGTAGAAAAATATCCCGACTATCGCATTGTCAACTTGGATAAATTGACTTATGCCGGCAACCTATCTAATTTGCAAGACATAGAAGAGTATCCCAACTACGTTTTCGAACGTGCCGACATTTGCGATATAGAAACACTGAGGGCGATATTTCGTCGGTATCAAATCGACGGGGTGATACATTTGGCCGCCGAAAGCCATGTGGATCGTTCGATTGCCGATCCGTTTACTTTTGCCCGGACCAATGTGTTAGGAACGCTTGCTCTTCTGCAAGCAGCCAAAGAGTATTGGAATGGCGATTGGAACGGTAAACGTTTCTATCACATCTCAACCGACGAAGTATATGGAGCTTTGCCCCTCGGTGGCGAGTTTTTCACCGAGCAAACCAAATATGATCCTCATTCCCCCTATTCAGCATCGAAGGCTTCTTCGGATCACTTCGTCAGAGCCTTTCATGACACCTATGGATTGCCGACAATCATCACGAATTGTTCGAACAATTACGGCCCTTATCAATTTCCGGAGAAGTTGATCCCCCTATTCATTGACAACATTCGAAATCGCAAACCTCTTCCGGTTTACGGCAGGGGAGAAAATATCCGTGATTGGCTCTATGTCGAGGATCATGCCCGTGCCATAGACTTGATATTCCATAAAGGGAAAATTGCTGAAAGTTATAATATTGGTGGGTGTAATGAGTGGCGTAATATCGATTTAGTCAAGTTACTCATCAGTACCACCGATAGAATATTAGGCAATCCCGAAGGTACCTCCGAGTCACTGATCACCTATGTTGCCGATCGGGCCGGACATGATTTGCGTTATGCCATCGACGCCCGCAAGCTTCGCGAGGAGTTGGGTTGGAGTCCTTCGGTGCAATTCGAAGAAGGTTTGGAGAAAACCGTGAAATGGTATCTCGAAAACGGCAATTGGTTGGATGATATTACCTCAGGCCGCTATCTTAACTATTACGAAGAACGATACAAACGATAGAACTGCGAACCGACTGACCCAAACAAACGAATCCGAATTTCATGCAACAGGAATCGAGAGTTGGTAAGTCACTACTTAATGCACGAGTAAATCTGATATTTTATGTGCTGGCGTTGGCTTTGGCTTTTTTCTCGCGGCGCATATTTCTCAATTTGTTGGGGGCTGATTTTATCGGTCTCACAGGAACTTTGCAGAATCTATTGGGATTCTTGAATTTGGCAGAGTTTGGTGTGGGAACGGCCATTGGTTATACACTTTACAAACCACTTCGCAATCATGACAAGAAACAAATTTGCGAAATAGTTTCGGTTCTCGGATATCTATACCGATGGGTCGGGTGGGTTGTTGCAGGTGGAGGTATAATTTTGGGAGCTTTTCTGCCATTGATCTACCCCGATACGACATTCTCAAATGCCACACTCTATTTTGCTTATGGAGCGTTTTTGTCATCGGCACTGCTCGGCTATTTCATCAACTATCGACAAACTTTATTATTCGCAGATCAAAAAAACTATATCATTACTGTCTGCTATCAGTCAGTCATCATCGCCAAGACATTGGTGCAGATGGTCAGCGCTTATTATACAGGTAGTTATTATTTATGGATCAGTATCGAATTGCTCTTCGGCATGGTGTATTCGCTATTGTTGAATCGGCAAATCAATCGTTATTATTCATGGTTACATGCCGAAATCCGACAGGGGGGCGCATTGTTAAAAAAATACCCTGAGGTACTCCGATATGTCCGTCAACTATTCGTTCATAAAATCGGTGGGCTTGTACAGTTTCAAACAACCCCGTTTCTCGTTTATGCGTTTGTTTCGCTACAAACAGTTGCATACTACGGCAATTATACAATTATCACCGACAAATTGAACATCCTTATAGATCGCATCTTGGAAGGCACGAGTGCCGGAATCGGGAATTTGGTAGCAGAACAGAACCACATGCAATCGTTGCGTGTATTTTGGGAGATTATTGCCGTTCGAACATGGTTGGCAGGCATTTGTGTGTTTGCAATGTGGCACATGTTGCCCTCGTTTATCGTGCTATGGCTTGGAGAGCAATATCTGTTGCCCGATGCGATCCTGTTTCTATTAGCACTTCGCTTCTTCTTATGTATCATTCGTGGCGGATTTGAGCATTTTATTCACGCACATGGACTTTTTTACGACACATGGACTCCATTGATGGAATCGGCATTGTTTTTGTCGGTAGCCATTATCGGTGGATATTATCGAGGATTAGAAGGTGTATTGCTTGGTGGTGTGATCAGTACGGCAATCGTTGTTTTGGGATGGAAAAGTTGGTTCCTTTTTGTCAAAGGGTTTCAACATTCCGCATGGGACTTTTGGAGAAATTGGAGCATATATCTTTTACTTACATTAGTCGCATTTGGGATAACAGCATGGCTATCAAAATTAATCACGACAGTAATAGACGATAATACTTGGACGACTTGGCTCTGTAAAACCGCTGGTTTAACGACATTATTTGCAACAATCCATTTTGGACTATTATGGGGAGGCACAAAAGGAATGCAGGATCTTGTCAAACAATTATGGGCAAGAGTAGGATGACAAACAACGGAGTAATGCCTCCGAAGGTTACCGTCATGATTCCTTGTTATAATCAGGAAAACTTTATCGCACAGGCCATAGAGAGTGTATTGATGCAGGATTACGAAAATCTGGAAGTAGTAGTTGCTGATGATTGTTCAACGGATCAAACCGGAGAAATTGCACAAAGATATCGTTCGGATCTTCGATACAGATATATTCGTAATGCAATAAATCGAGGAAGGGTTGAAAATATCGCCATACATTTGAGAATTATACACACGGAGAGTGGGTCGTAAATCTTGATGGCGATGATTATTATACCGATAAACATTTTATAACAAATGCTATCAACAATATTCGACAAGCCCAACAACAAACCGTTACCCCTATTGTCGCCTATCTTTATAAACATGATAATTTAGAACAAATTAAACGACAACTACCCCATAAAGAGATCTCAACCCAGTGTTTGCTGCTTTCCGGAGGCTCTTATGTTTTGAACTATTCAAAAATCGGACGATTTGGGCATTTCTCTACACTCTATCGACGAGATGTGGCATTTCGTATCGGAATGTACAAGTTACCCGTTCAGGCCTCTGATTTCCATGCCATCATTCGGGTTATCTTAAACGGAGATGTTTTGTTGGACAATCGCACGATAGGTGTATGGCGCGTTCATGGCCAAAATACAACGATCACAGCACTGGAACACAGACAACAAGAGACTATGCAAACATTCGAAGCCATTGCCGATTATGCCCGAAACTTTTTCTCAGAACAAGAGTTGATGATTTGGCGAAAAAGGATGAATCGAGCTGCATACTACGATTATGCAACAACCTACATCATGCACAAAAGAGATCTTCGCGCCCTACAACTATTGATAATGAGTTTCCGCCCTTCTAAAAGTTATATAAAACTTTGCTTTCGTTATCTATTCAAAGGATTAAAAGTCTCAGTCTTATGACTTTTTCTATTGTTATACCTACTTATAACGGAGCCGCTTATATCGAAGAGGCCATACAATCGGTGTTGCAACAACAACGACAAGCCGATGAGATCATCGTATCGGATGATAACTCTTCGGACAAAACGCTGGCGATATGTGAGAAGTATAAAGATCGTGTTAAAATATATACCCATAATCAAGGGCCCTCCGGTTTTGTCAATGGGTGGAATAATGCCATAGCTCATGCGACAAGCGACTACATCTCCATACTCCACCAAGACGATCGATTGGAGCCCAATTTTTTGGAAGAGATCGAACATGCTATTTACCAATATCCGGGTGTTAAACACCTGTTTGCGCCTTGTAACTATATTGATGAGAATGGGGAGATATGTCAAACTGCCGATTATTGCGATGGTGGTATATGTCTTTATGACAGGGTCGCTTATATTGAGGCTTACCAGCAGATCGGACATCCGCATATACACCGATGCCCGGGCGTGGTGACCCATCGAAGTATATTTCAGAAATGCAGATACCGAACCGAAGCCGGTCATATTGCCGACGACGATTTTTTCTATCGGGTTGGGGAATATACCGATGTGGTTGGGGTATTGAAACCTTTGGCAGCTTATCGACTACATGCCTCTTCGGAAACCGGACGACTCAAAAATCAAGATCTTATTCGCAGATTGGCAAATGATTATGTATTTCAACTAAACTATTGGAAGAATAACCCGTTACGCACGTCCCAACTCTGGAAATATATATTGAAATATGCTATTCATTTTGCATGGGAAGAGTTGGTTTATGGAATACGATTAAAAGATAAAGCATTACTTAAAGATAGTATACGCAACATCAAAGAAATAATATCTATAGAAGATAAAATTCCATGCAAAATTCGCTGGTTTTATACTAGCTATATGCTACTGAAAAAATGTCATTTATTATGACCGTACTTATCTGTATCCCCTGCCTGTTATGCGGAGGAACCGAAATGCAAACACTCAACTTGGCCCAAGCTTTATTGACATGCGGCCACAAAGTCGTTATCCTTTGTTATTTTGAGTATTTGCCGGAGATTGTAGCTCAATTTAACGATATCGGAAGTCAAGTCATCTGTCTTTCGCCCTCCGGAAAAAGAACTCACGGTTTGAGAATGATAAAACATTTATACAAAGGAATTAATAACGTTATAAATAAAATAAAACCTCAGGTAGTTCATGTGCAATATATGACCCCGGGAGCAATTCCGATATTATTATTACGATTACTTGGAATCAATAATATTATTGCGACAATACATACCACTGCCGACATCTATTCAAGTCTGCGTATAGTACATTTTATTCAGCGTTATTGTGTTCGATCGTTTAATTGCGTCACAAAAACAGCCGAACGATCATTTTTCAATAATACACACCTATATACGACAGATATACAACTACAAAAGCGTAATCATTTCACATTGTACAACTGCTTATCCCAAGCTATTGATCCTATTACAACTCCTCGAAAAGATCACCCGATAAGAACGATTGGCTTTGTGGGACGTTTGGAAAAAATTAAAGGTGCAGATTTAGTTATTCCAGCATTTGCTTCTGGTTATAAAGAGAATCGACAATTAAGGCTATTAATTGTCGGCGATGGTTCGCTACGATCATTTATGCAGAAACAGTCCCAACAATTGCAAGTAGCAGATCGTATTGAATGGGCTGGTATGCAGCAACAAACCCAATTGCAAACATTCTACGATCGGATTGATTTATTGCTTATCCCCTCCCGCAGCGAAGGGTTTGGTTTGACCGCTCTCGAAGGAATGGCACGCGGATGTATTGTGCTTGCAGCGCAGGTCGGAGGTCTTTGTGAATTGATCGAAGAAGAGCAATCCGGTTTGTTGCATATACCTGAAGATATAGATGATATGGTTCGTTGCATAAAGCGAGTTGTAGGCAATCAAAAATTAAGAAATTATTTTGCCGAGCGGGCAGTTTTGCGCGCCCGACAGTTCGACTTCAAACAGTATAGCATATTGGTCAATAGTTTGCATTGCAAGTTTATATAACCGACATATAATGCAGATAATTAACTTCATATATTTTATCATAATATCCCTATTGGGGCTGAAATTTGCATTTCAGTCCCAAGGAATCATGAGACATCCCGTTGATAAACGACGTAAAATTATTTTTAATGGATTCGAATTATTGTGGACCTTGATCTTTTCAACCGGACTGCTTGCACTATCGGCTCCGGCGGGATTCGATCTGATGGCGATTCGTCTGTTGGTATTGGAATGTTTCTGTCTGTTTGGAGTACTATATTGCAATAACCGTCCCATATGGTGTATAACGACATCTATTTACGTTATTTATCTATTGTGGTTAATTATCGGAATAAGTTATTCCCCCATGCCGACGTATGGAATACGGGTATTTCTAAAATACCTCTATCCGTTTTTGATTCTCCTCTTTGCATCTGCCGTTGTTCGTAGATATGAAGTATTTTTGGCGGCCGGTTTGGGTGCTCGTACCGTTGCCCTCGTTTGTGTTGCCATATCATTTGTTCCATACGCCGAATCATTGGTTTCGGGTGTATTCTGGTATGGAACAGCTCGTGCGATCAATTTTATTACCATGTGTATCTTTTCATTGGCACTTTATTTTGATGGATTCCGCCATAAGAAGGATCTTTGGTTTGCGATTATATTCGCCATTCCATGTGTATTATGGGTATTTCGTACCAGTATGGCAGGAACAACTCTTGCATTGGTCACATTCTATTTCTATCGGTATAAATTGCGTTCAATTCCCGTAGTTCTTGGCATTATAGCACTCTTTATCTGCTCAATATTTTTTATTCCTTCGGTTCGAACAAAAATGTTTACCGAAGAGATCTCTATTGAACAGATACGTGAGGGAAAGATCTCAAAAGAGAGTATTTCGAGTAACAGCCGCTTTGCACTATGGACTTATTTATTGAATAGATTTTACTCCGAGAACAAGCTATCGGGATGTGGCACCGGATGCGTGCAAAACCACATGTATAACCATTCGATTTTTGGGGGATTACAGGTTCCACACAACGATTATGTGCAGATGCTGTGCGACAACGGAATCGTTGCCGTAATTATCTATTTGCTAATGGGATTCGGAATTATTGCACATACATATCAAATCTATAACAACAAACAATTTACCCTCGCTATTCGAATTTGCGCCATCACGGCCGGCAGTTCGTTGGCTGGTGTTTTGTTGACCATGTACACCGATAATACCGTCAATTACTCGATGGCAACATTGGCCTACCCTTTCGGTTTTTATGGCATGATGTTGGGATTAATTGCCGGATTCAATCATCAAAAATCTAACAACCGACAAAATGATATCTGTAATTATTCCACTATTTAATAAAGAACGAGAAATCGTACGGAGTCTGCAATCCGTCCTCAATCAATCGTTTTCGCATTTTGAAATAGTCGTGATTGACGATGGTAGCACCGATCATAGCGTAAAAAGAGTAGAGCAAATCGATGATCCTCGGATCAAAATTATTCGACAAACCAATGCCGGAGTAGCTGCTGCCCGAAATCGGGGAGTTGCCGAAGCACGCTACGATTGGGTAGCATTGTTGGATGCCGATGACGAATGGCGAGAAGATTTTTTAACGCAAATGTTCGACCTCATACAACGTTATCCACAATGCGCCGTACATGCTTGCGGCTATGATTTTTGCGATGATCGAGGGAAAATCACTCCAGCACTTTTTCGAAGGATTAAATTTACCGAAGAACACGGAATAATGGAGAACTATTTCGAGATTGCCTGTCACTCACACCCCCCGCTCTGCTCGTCAGCAGTAGTTATTCGCAAGACTGCCCTCATGGCAATCGGAGGATTTCCGACAGACATTCAAGCCGGTGAAGATTTACTGACATGGGCACGCTTAGCGGCACATTATCCGATAGCCTATACCAAACAGCACTTGGCGATCTACCATGCCACAAACAATTTTGCAGAGCCCCCCAAACGACAGCCTGCTCGAAAAGATCGGGTTGCCGAAGAACTATATAAATTATCTGTAAATAAGCAGATCCCGCAACTGCGAAATTATTTGTCACATTGGCACAAAATGCGTTGTTCGATTTATCTGCGCATGGGAGAACGGCGAAAAGTTTTGCGTGAGGCCTTAAAAGCGCTATATTACAATCCGTTCAACGGTAAAATATATCTTTATGCCGGTATGACATTATCTCCCATGCGACTAATGTACATAACTGCCCAATATATATCACAATGTTCGCACCGATCGTAGTTTTTGCTTTCAATCGCCCCGATTCGTTACGGGCAACCATCGAATCTTTGGCAACAAATGATTTGGCCTCTCAATCAGATTTAATCATCTATTCGGATGGTCCTCGTCATGTTCAAGATCTCGACAACATAACAGCTGTTCGTCGCTATATTATGCAGTTGGGAGAGGAATTCCGACGTATTATTCCCCATTTCGCGACAACAAACAAAGGATTGGGACAATCCATCATTGATGGTGCAGGAGAGGTCTTACGACAATACGGCAAGGCGATAATCATTGAAGATGATTTGGTCTGCGCCAAAGATTTTTTAAGTTATATGAACCAAACATTGGATTTTTACGAAAACGATCCCCGCATTATATCCGTATGTGGATGTGGATTGAAAATCAAACGCCCTGAAAATTACATGGGCGATGTTTATCTTTTGGGTCGTTCGTCTTCGTGGGGATGGGGAACATGGCTGAATCGGTGGGAACAAATCGATTGGCAAATTAGCGATTGGGAGAGTTTTTCGGCAGATAAGAAGGCTAAAAAAGCTTTTAATCGGAACGGGAGTGACCTTTATGACTTATTGAAAGCCTACATGAGTGGGAAAAACAACTCTTGGGCGATAAGATTCTGCTACAACCAGTTTCGACAAAATAAATATGCTGTTATTCCGTTTATTTCACGTATCATCAACCGAGGGTTTGGTGATGATGCGACCAATTGCAAACAAAAATACAACCGATTCAAAGTCGAGTTTCGGGCAGAGGGATGTGATGGATTGCAACTCCCCAAACATCCCCCAATAGATCCCCAAATCGAGCGGGCTTGTCGGAATTATCACACAATATCGATTAGAATGTACAGTAAACTCCGAAAATTATTAAATTTGTAGCGTAATTTTTGATTATCATGAATATTGTTATCGTCGGAACCGGCTATGTCGGATTGGTTTCAGGATGTTGCTTTGCCGAAATGGGAGTCAATGTAACCTGCGTGGATATCGACCAAACAAAGATCGATGGATTGAATAATGGCATTATCCCGATCTATGAGTCGGGATTGGAGGAGTTATTGCAAAGGAACTACCAAGCCGGAAGATTACATTTCTCGACAAATCTGGCTGCTTGTTTGGCTGATGCTGAAATGGTTTTCTGTGCCGTAGGAACACCTCCCGATCAAGAGGGTGCCGCCGATTTGAGTGCCGTGATGGCGGTAGCAAAAGAGATCGGCCGTAACTTGAATAAATATCTGGTGGTGGTTACCAAATCGACCGTGCCCGTTGGTACTTCTCGACAAGTGAAAGCGATCATACAACAGGAGTTGGATCGTCGTGGTGTGGAAATTCCGTTCGATGTGGCTTCCAATCCCGAGTTCTTGAAAGAGGGAGCAGCCATCAAAGATTTCATGAGTCCCGACCGCGTAGTCGTGGGGGTAGAATCCGAACGAGCCAAAGAGTTGATGACCAAATTATATCGTCCGTTTCTGCTCAACAATTTTCGAGTGATATTCACCGATATTCCTTCGGCCGAAATGATTAAATATGCTGCAAATTCGATGCTGGCAACCCGAATCAGTTTCATGAACGACATCGCCAATCTGTGCGAATTGGTGGGAGCTGATATAAATATGGTTCGCAAAGGAATCGGAGCCGACACCCGCATCGGAAGCAAATTCCTTTATGCAGGATGCGGTTATGGCGGCAGTTGTTTTCCAAAGGATGTCAAAGCACTCATCAAAACAGCCGAACAGCATGGTTATACCATGCGTGTATTGCAGGCTGTCGAGGCTGTCAATGAGAACCAGAAACAAATCGTATTCAACAAATTGAATCAACGCTACAACGGAGATTTAGCAGGAAAAACGATTGCCATTTGGGGTTTGGCATTCAAGCCCGAAACCGATGATATGCGAGAGGCTACGGCGTTGGTTACCATCAAACAATTGCTCGATGCAGGGTGTCGGGTGCAAGTATATGATCCAGTGGCAATGGATGAGTGTCGAAAGGAATTTGGCGAAAAAATTACCTATGCTACCGATATGTATGCTGCAACTCTTAATGCTGACGCACTATTACTGTTAACCGAATGGAAGCAATTCAGACTGCCAAGTTGGGGTGTAGTAAAAAAGGCAATGAACATCCCGTTGGTTTTCGATGGCCGCAACATTTATGATGCCGAGGAGTTACAGACACTCGAAATAGAGTACCACTGTATCGGCAAATGATCTGTACAGTGTGTAAAACAGATGAAAATACTCTTGGCACACAACGACTACGCCCGACATAGTGGGGAGGAAACCGTAGTCGATACAATGGCAATCCTATTGCAAAATCGAGGACACGAAATCGCATTTTATCGGCGCAGCAGTTCTGGAAAACGCGAGCGATTACTCGGACAGATTTCCGGATTCTTTCAAGGCATATACTCTCCCTCCGGAATACGGGGAATGCGGGAAGCCATCCGTGAGGAAAATCCCGATGTAATCAATATACACAATCTCTATCCATTTATCAGCCCCGCAGCATTATCGGAATGTCACAAAGCAAAAATTCCCGTTGTAATGACCGTACACAATTATCGGCTGATCTGTCCGACCGGATTGTTTATGCGAAACGGTGCTCCGTGTGAAAAATGCTTGCAACGAGGTGATGAATGGAGTTGTATTCGCCATAACTGCGAAGGGGCGTTTCCTCGCTCAATCGGTTATGCGCTGCGAGGGGCTTATGCACGTTGGAACAAGATATTTTACCAATATGTAGATCGAATGGTATGTCTTACCGATTTCCAACGTCAAAAGCTAATTGATGCCGGATTTGATGCAGCAAAAATTCGAGTTATTCCCAATACTATTGACATGCCCGACGCCGTTATACCCACCGTAGGCGAATATGTAGCCTACTGTGGCCGATTAAGCTATGAGAAGGGTGTCGATCTACTTTTTGCCGTTGCTACTCGTCATCCTGAAATTCGCTTCAAATTTGCAGGAGAGATCCGCGATCACGAAATGATTCCCAAAAATCTTCCGAACAACTGCGAGTTAGTCGGCCATCTCACCCAAGAACAATTGGGCAAATTCTACCGCAAGGCTGCTTTTATTGTCATTCCGAGCCGTTGTTACGAAGGTTTTCCGATGGCAATTCCCGAAGCGGCACGTTACGGTAAATGTGTCATTGGCCCTGATCATGGAGCATTTTCAAATATTATTGGGCAAGGTCTTGAAGCCGTAGGCCGACTTTTCGAATCGGGGAATATTTCGGCTTTGGAACAACAAATTATTTCTTTGTGGCAAAATCCTAATTTGGCAAAAGATTTGGGGATGGCATCGTATCACAAAGCTTACAGATGCTACTCTTCGACAATAGTTATCCAACAATGGGAGCAATTATTCGAGGAGGTGAGAAAAAATTAGCACACTCTGTTTCGAATAACGATGGAACAATTTTTCAACGTCCGTTACGAATTTGATATCGACCGGATACACTCTCTAATCGAAGAGCGATCGAAGAATGATCGTGGCTACATATGTGTTGCCGATGGTGTTATACTCTCTTTGGTGCAACGAAATACGGTCTACCGAAAAGTGATCGACGAAGCCATGTTCTCTATTTGCGACAGTGGTTGGGTGCCAACATATATCAAATGGATATACGGACTTGATCGAAAACAATATTGTGGATGTGAAATATTCGAGGATATCATTCGCATGCGTCGCTATCACATGCTCTTTCTCGGCACAAACCAACAAACCTTGTGTTCGTTGCGAAAAAATCTGGCCTCACTAGATTCTCGTATCGAGGAAATGCGATTTGAAGAACTCCCCTATTGTACTGTTGATCAATTCGATTATGCGACTATCGGGGAGACAATAAACCGGTATGCACCAGATATTATTTGGGTTGCTCTTGGTGCTCCCAAACAGGAACTCTTTATGCACTATTTACAGCCACACATTAGACGTGGCGTAATGATTGCCGTCGGAGCGGTATTTAACTTTTACAGCGATGAAAAGATTCGGCGTGCCCCTCGTTGGATGATTCGTTGGAAAATGGAGTTTATACACCGAATATGGTGCGAGCCTCGAAAACAGTGGCAACGTTGTAGGCAGATTATCCATGTTCTACCCATCATGCTCTACAAAGCATTTCGATCAAGAGGTAAAATGAATCCGACTTATCAATCTTGATCAATCTATGGTCGTTATTGCATTGCTAATATCTTCGGTTATTGCTCTAACAAAGTCTATTATCGTTTTAGGCTCAACTTTTAATTGAAGTCCTCGAACTCCGGCACTGATATAGATAAACGGATGTTCCACAGCCGATGTATGAAAAATTACAGGAAAAGGCTTTTTCATACCGATTGGCGAACATCCGCCCCGAATATATCCGGTTACAGGTTGTAACTCTTTCATCGGAATTAGTTCGGCTTTCTTATTACCCGAAACACGGGCCGCAGCTTTGAGATCGACTTCGTGATGTGCAGGAATGACACATACGAAATACCCCGAACGATCACCACGCAAGACAAGTGTTTTGAAGACACATGCGACATCTTCACCCAATTGGTCGGCCACATGTATCGCCGATAAATCGGTCTCGTCAACCTGATATGGGATCAATTCATATCCTATTTTTGCCCGATCAAGCAATCGAGCAGCGTTGGTTTTCTCCAATTTTAACCGACACATTTTTATTTTTCGTATAAGTTCTACAAAAGTACCGTTTTTTTTAGCATTTCAATATATTTTCCATACATTTGTGATCTTATCAATGCGATCGAAGATTATCATATCCACTATTTTATTGATTCTCTATGTTACTCATGTCGTAGCACAGAGTACACGAGTACGTGGACGTGTAACCGATGTCGCAACCGGAGCACCCATACAATTCGCAAGTGTGGTTTTCCCGGGTACAACCGTTGGCATCACAACAAACGAGGATGGAATCTATGCCCTTGAAACACGCGACACCTCTTCGATGATATCCGTTTCGATCGTTGGATATGTTTCACAAACCAAACCTCTCGTGCGAAATGCGTTCAATAAAATAGATTTTGCACTAAAAACAGCCGACTTCGGAATTGATCAAGTAGTCATCACCCCGGGAGAAAATCCGGCACACCGTATTCTTGACGGTATCATTCGCAACAAATCGCGTAATAATCCCAAAGAGTACCCATTTTATCATTGCGCAACATATACTAAAATGGAGTTGGCGCTCACAAATATCAAGCCCCAATTTCGTAGCAAACGCATGCAGCGCAACTTCGGATTTATATTCAATTATATCGACACCTCGGCACTTACCGGACAAGCCTACCTGCCGGCCATGATCTCCGAAACCACTGCAGATTATTACCACAGCAGCAATCCCGCTATATCTCGCGAAGTAATTCGCGCCAATCGTATTTCCGGAGTTGAAGATACCTTCTCGGTGGCCCAATTTACGGGACAGTTGCAAAACGATGTCAACTTTTACGACAACTTCATTGAATTATTCAACGTGCGATTTGCCAGTCCATTGGCTCATGGAGGACGATCGTTTTACAACTACTTTTTGGTGGATAGTATTTCGATCGCCGGTCGTAAAACCTACAAAATACGTTTCCATCCCAAACGTTTGACCACTCCCGTACTCGATGGCGAAATCAATATCGACTCTGCATCGTATGCCCTGCAATCGGCTTCGGTACGCATGCCGAAAGGAGTCAATGTCAATTGGATCAAGCACCTGCAAATTACCAACGAAAACCATCTGATCAACGATACGACATGGTTTCGTAAAAGCGATCGTCTCTCTGCCGAGTTCTCCATCGCATTGAAAGACTCTTCAAAGATGACCTCTTTTATAGGCTCACGCGAAGTTGCCTATTCCGATGTACAAATAAAGCCCATTCCGGAAAAGGTTTTGCGAATGGACCACAATGTTGTAATAAGTGATGATGATTCGGGGAAGAAAGACGAAAGCTATTGGGAGAAAGCTCGTCCCTACCAATTGAGTGATCGCGAGAAAGGCATCTACAACATGGTTGATTCGATACAACAGGCTCCATTGTATCGAAATATCTATACGATCATCAACACCCTAATTGTTGGTTATTGGAATACGAAATACATTGGATTTGGTCCATACTACAAAACGGCAAGTTTCAATAAGTTAGAGGGATTTCGCATGCAATTGGGAATGCGAACCACTGCGGCAGTAAGCCGACGGGTAAGAGTGGGCGGATATGTTGCTTATGGGACACGCGACGAAAATGTAAAAGGTGGAGGGAACATAGAGTTGATGTTCAACAAACGGTTGACGCGCAAATTAACAATTTCGGCCAGCCACGATGTCGTACAATTGGGTGCCGGACAAAATGCTCTGACCGACAACAACATTCTCAGTTCGATCTTTTCGCGTGGTGGTCGCCAACGCTTGTCGATGGTCAACAGGCTCGATTTATCGTACGAACACGAATGGACACATGGTTTCAGCAATTATATCGGCATGCGTTTGCAACGTATATACGGCAACGAATATGTTCCCATGTTGCGGCCCGATCAGCAGATCGTCAATTCGGTAGGAGATGCCGAGTTGCAGATAGGCATGCGTTTTTCTCACAATGAACGTATCTATCGTCGCGCGTTCAACAAACAACATCTCAGTTCGGATTATCCGGTGCTGACCTTGAATTTAATCACCGGACTTCGCGGGATATTCCAAGACGGTTACGAATACTACCGACTTGAAGGCGGATTCCATTATAAACCTAAGTTACCTCCAATCGGCTACTCTGATATTACGATTCGGGGAGGGAAAATATTCGGGAAAGTCCCCTACCCTCTGCTCAAACTCCACGAAGGTAATGGTACTTATTTTTACGATCCCTACGCATTTTCCTGCATGAACTTCTACGAATTTGCATCCGATGCGTGGATCAGCGTATTCTTCGAACACCACTTCAACGGATGGATGTTAGGACGTATTCCGCTCATGAAACGACTGAAATGGCGCGAGGTGTTGATTGCCAAAGGCGTATGGGGTACACTATCCGACAAAAATAACGGAAGCCTGCCCGATACAAATGCCGAAATGCTCTTTCCCGCAGGTATGTCGTCGGTAAATGATCCGTATGTCGAGGTAGGTTTCGGAATCGAAAATATATTCCGCTTATTCCGTGTAGACTGTATTTGGCGATTGACCCATCGTGACTCTAATCCGCAGCAAGATGTTCAAAATTTTGCTGTCAACATGAGTTTGCATTTCAAATTCTAACTCACAAGATTTGTTCGCCTAAAAGATTTTCGTACCTTTGCTCGCCATGACAGAATGTCGTGGCGAAAATAAAAGAATCTCTCATGATCAAAGCCGCATTATTCGATATGGATGGGACGTTGGTGAATAATACAAAAGTACACCAACAAGCATTTGATGTTTTCTGCACCCGTTATGGAGTTGCTGATTGGCAGGAAAAATTCGACGCCGTAATCGGCATGGGTAACGATGACATCATGCGTCATCTTCTGCCCGAAGAGATCATCCAAAAAAAAGGATTGCCGGCTCTCGCGGAAGAAAAAGAGGCGATTTATCGTGAGATATATGCTCCAACGATTCAACCCGTAAAGGGACTTGTCGAACTGCTCAAAATGTTGCAGGCTGCCGGAATCCGTTGTGCCGTCGGATCATCGGGTTGCAAAAAGAATGTCGATTTTGTATTGGACAAATGTGGCATCGACTCCTATTTCGATGCTCGAATCAGCGGAGATATGGTTTCTCATTGCAAGCCCCATCCCGAAATCTATCTGACTGCCGCAAAAACTTTGGGGGTGAAACCTGAGGAATGTGTTGTCTTCGAGGATGCTGGTGCAGGTTTTGAGGCCGCTCGACGAGCCGGTGTCAAACAAGTTATAGCACTAACCACCTCATTCTCGCGCGAACATATCGAGCAATCGTTCGAGGTAGATCGAATCATCACCGATTTCTGCGACATCAAAACTCCGGAGGAACTCTGAAACCTACCCGATCAAACGTCTTACCGCTGGAATCCGCAACAACGATCGGATGACGCAGGCCGGAATTAAACGACAAGCCACGAGAGAAATCTTCGTAAATATCCCGGGGATACACCGATAACGCCCTTTGAAAAGAGCCGATAGACCTTTCCGTGCAATATATTGAGGTGTTGACATGACCCCCCACCAAACCAATCGACGACGCATTTTCTCGGACAATTGATACAGCGGAGTATCCACAGCTCCCGGGAAAACGGCAGTTACCCGTACTCCTTCCATTGCCATCTCTCCGTGTATAGCCCGCGAAAAACTGCGCAAATAAGCTTTCGTAGCAGCATAAGCTGCAATCGAAGGATATGGCATCCATGCGGCAGAAGATGACATCAACAGGATGAATCCCCGTTTCCGCGCACACATAGCCTCTCCAAAATAGCGACAAAGCAAAGTGGTAGAGGTGCAATGTAAGGTCACAATATTTTGCAATTTCTCCGTCGACATAGCCACTATTCTTCCAAAAAGTAAGATACCGGCGTTGCAAACCAATACTTCTACTTCCAACCTCTGTTCGATTGTCCATTTCCATAATTGCTTGGCAGCTCCATCAGCCGTGAGATCCATGTAATAAGGAAATGTCGGTACCTTATATTCGGCGGCAATCTGCTCTGCGACCACTCTGTTTGCCTCATCTTGATTACTAACCAACACCACTCCATATCCACGGGCAGCTAATTGAACGGCATATTCGCGACCGATTCCGGAGGAGGCACCGGTTACCAAAGCATATTTGTAATCTAAAAAGTCCATCTTCTCGAAAAAATATTTATTTTTGCGCGATCAAAAATTGCAAATTCATGTTCAAAGGCATTGCAACAATAGCACTTCTCGTCATCTCAAATGCGTTTATGACGCTCGCATGGTATGGCCATATTGCGTTCAAATCCAAACTCGAACGTTTCGGCGTAATTGCCATCATCTTGCTCAGTTGGGGCATAGCTTTGTTTGAATATTGCTTTCAGGTTCCGGCTAACCGCATAGGCAGCACCCAATTCGGAGGGCCATTCTCGCTTTGGGAATTGAAAGTTATTCAGGAGGTTATTTCTCTTACCGTTTTTACACTTTTTGCGGTTGTTTTCATGCGGTCGGAACCTTTGCGTTGGAATCACATGGCAGGCTTTCTCTGCTTGATCTTGGCTGTCTATTTCATTTTCCGGAAATAATCTTTTCTCGTTCCTGCCGATAAATTTGGTAACTATTCACCAAATTCTGCCACACAATATAGGCAGTTGGAGCAATCGAAGCAATCGGATCGAGGAACGACTGCGCCATCCAAACGGCCAACACCGTATTTTTCTGTCCGAGCGATTGTCCACCGGCCGGAGGATCGCCATAACGTCGTCCGATCATCCGCCCTACCTTGAATTGTACCAAGCAAATCACAAGAGCCGAAACAGCAAGCCACGTCTCGGTTGCAAGCGACGCATTGTGTAAGTCAAGAATAAAGGTCGTAGTTCGCCCAATAATTACAATTAACGAAACCAGCCACATGTAAAACGATATCAGGCTATGATCTCCGATCCATTGCGCAGCCTTGGGAACAAACAGCCGACAACATTGTGCCATTGCAAAAGGCATGATCAGCAGAGGAGCTACCCTCGCCAATATTTGTGTAAAAGTACACTCTCCTGAACCGGTAAAGGTCAATATTATAGGCGACAACAACGCAATGGCCATATTACACAGCAGGCTGAATGTCGCCATTGTAGCCACATTTGCCCCCAACATGCCACCAATAACCACCGCAGCCATTGCCACAGGAGCCAATATACAGATCATTGCCCCCTGCGCAACCACCCCATCGAAGGGTCTTAGCAATCCATAGACCCCCAAACTCATCACGATTTGAAACAACAATAACCAGCCGTGCATCGACGATAAACGCATCTGATGCGGCTTTACCCGACAGAAGGTCACGAACAACATCAAGAAGATCAATGTCGGTGTGATCATCTGATGTGTCCAAATTTCGAGCATTGTAATCGGTCGATGCAACAATACACCGACCAACATGGCCGAAGGCATGGCTATCGTCTTCGCATTGCGATGGATGGTTTTCGGCAAATACATACAGCGTTTTTTTTAGACTCTACGCCAATAGTTCCTTGACTTTGGCCGATATATCCTTTCCATCGGCACGACCGGCCAAACGTTTTGAGGCAACTCCCATCACTTTTCCCATCTCTTTCATCGAGGAAGCTCCCACCTCGGCAATGATGGCTTTCACTTCGGCATCCAACTCTTCGGAGGTTAGCTGTTTGGGCAAGAACTCTTGAAAAACCGCCACTTGGGCCAATTCTTCCTCCGCCAAATCTGGCCGATTTTGTTGCGAGAAAAGAGTGGCGGAATCTGTCCCTTGCTTTGCCAACTTGGTTAGGATCTTCAACACATCGGCATCCGGCAACTCTGCAATTTCCGGACCGGCAGTTTTGGCCTCGATGATATACTTCTTGGCATTACGCAACGCACTCAGGCGCACAGCATCTTTTGCCTTCATTGCGACCATGATCTCTTGTGAAATTTGTTTCTCTAATGACATAGACTGTTAAATATTAAAAAGTTATCGTTTATTATCTAAAAAACTCAATATTTCTCTCATCAGTTGTTCCTGTTGTCGTATTTGAGTCAAAGCCTCAAAAGGAATTGTCATCACAAACGTTCTATCCTCCTTTGAAGCGACAGCTGCGATTCGATTGTCGGCAACATAACGCATCACGGCAAAAGCCGATCCTACCGGTCGCAATCTATCTGCCGATCTAATGGCATAATGATCTTTGTCGGGAAAATCGTAAAACAAATACTCACCTCGACTAAATCCCGTAGCAGGAGCAACGACACGCATTTTGTTACGGTGTAATGGTTGCAAAGTGTCGTATGTACAATGTAATATCTCAGTAGCAAAACTACGATCAGCATCTGAACTGTCGGAGTTTTGCAATAAATCAGAAATGCCATAACACCCCGAAACAAAAAGTGCCGCACCTTTGTTAACCATCTGTCGAATACCCTGTTGCAAGGCGGGAGTAAATGCTCGGAACTCAACACCACGAGTCCCTCGTCCAACAATAGTTGCCCGTTGTTTGCCAAGAATTAAATCGACAACCGTATAATCCCCATGCACTTCTCCCCGTTCCAATGATTTTGCCGATGTCGAACAAAACGAGTAGCCGGCAGCAACAACAGCCTTGCCATGTATATAAGGATAGTCAAAGGTGTTGCCTCCGATAACATCGGTTTCATAAATGGAATCGCATGCACCTAACGCTCGTGCGGCATCGTTGCAAGATGCTTGTGAAAGATCAAAGACACGTTGTGTGCCAGTAAAACAAATGTCACGACGATCGGGGACTCCTTCATCGATCTCATTATAAAATCCGACCAGCGAGTCTCGTTGCATGCTATGAGGAGCACACACCCGATCGAATCCATTGACGATCAATACCCGCCCTCGCTCCTGCGGATGGCGACAAGCGGAAAGTATCTCGCTGGGAAAACTCTCTCCTCCTGCATTAACAGCGGTTACACGATAGCTATATATAATTCCGGATTTTTGAGTGGTCGTAAAAAAAGGTGTATCAACATAACGACCAGTATCGAATCCTCCATCGCCTATACGCGTATAGACAACATATCCGGTAGGAGTTGCCGAATTTTCCAATGAGTCTAACACCGGTGTCCAACGCAAACGAATTGAATCCCCTGCAATAAATTCTGCTCCGAAAACCTCGACAGGCAGAGGCTGTACTACGTAAGGTAATTTATATTGCGAACTGATATAGCGTAAGATACCTTTATAAACTGCGCGACTTACGGTGAACTTAAATCGCGGATCGTTGCCATAACGCATATCGGAGAAATTCTGGTGCGACAGCAACTCCAACAGCATCGAGGGAACAGCAGGAACGCGAGCCTCATAATAGGATTTATTCCACATACCGCGACGATTCCAATTCGGCTCAAAGTTACGGCGAATATCGTTTACAATTTGCGACATCACCAAATCCGTAAGATCTCGCGAACGATAGCGGCTGGCACCTCCGACAAAATGTCCGCGATTGTCTCGCGTGCAATAGATTCCCAACGTTCCGACAATTGTATCTCCACCTCGAACTCCGGCATCCGAGTGAAAAGCCAACGTCATATCTATCGGAATACGCAATCCGACCGAATCGGGCAGACGTTCAGATCCTCCCAGCAAGGTATTGACCCAATGAGCACGCGACATAATGTCCTCTTTGTAATCGTTTTTATGCTCTTTGGGAGCATAGACCTTTTCGTCGAATCCGGCCCACTGCAACCAATAACGTGCTCCTTCACAAAAACGGGGATATCCGCTTGTCTCCTCGAAATAGGTAACATCGGGTTTACGCAATGAGTCGCAGGTAGAACGTACAATATTACCATATCCGCCTCCGATCTTCACGGCATCGGCTGAAATTCTTTGGCCCATCTTGCTGGATTTGTTGGTGAGCATAACTATATCTTGCGGTCCTTTTGCGAAAAGAAACGTTCCCAAATAGAGCCATGTTCCACCTCCCATAGACTGGTTTACCGAAAAGCGGCTTTCTCCACCCAAGTGCCGGATTGTATATCTAGCATCCTCTGTATTCTCCGCAGAGGATTCATAGCTTACATATATCGCATACTCCCCTTGTTCGGGAATATCGGCACTCCATACTGCATATGCTTCGGAACCATCGGTTATCGTTGTGGTATAGCGAGTGGTTCCGGTTCTAAATGGATTCTCGCCAGTACGATACACCTTCTGCGTATGAGCAAAGCCTACTCCTCCCGTTTGCCAACTCCCCTTCTCACGATATTGTTCTGGCTGATCATTATCAGATAATATTTCGTATTTTTGAATATCACGCTCGCGAGGCAACAGCACACAAGCTCCGGCATTCTCCAACATCGGCACCAAATAGGGCAACACATAACTCTGTGTATAAAGATCTTCACGAGTTTCCCACAATTGAGATCGTTGCCAACGCCAACAGTTCTTTTCTTGATCGAAATAACGACCGTGGCTCTGCCAAAGAGCTATATGACGTCCCGTAAGTCCTTGTGTAGGCCTATGTACCTTTGAAAGCGGCGTGATCAACGGGGTTTTTGCCCGATTGACAAAAGTGATCGGAGCTTTTTTCTTTTGGGCGTTCGATTTGCGAAATGCCAACGGGATTAAGTTACTAATTTCTTGTCGATTGGTATATATCTCCATGCGAGCTTTTGCATAATTTCGAGGCAATACGGTTCGTACCGAATCATACATAGCTCGCACATTATCTTCGCGGAAAGGATAATAAGACAATCCGACACTTGCGTAAATACGAACGCGACTACGAGTCGCTTGAATCGATTTCACGCGCACATCGCCTTTTGCGACCTCTCTGGCAATAATTCGCGTAAGTGTCTCTCCGACCTGTTGTCGGACAGTTCGATTCAATGTTGCAGCCACAGAGGAGACCGGAATCGAAAAAAATAACAAGAGAAGTAATCGCAACAAATTATTTTTCATGATGTTTCACAAGTAACAGCATTCCTATAAATGTAAATCCCGCATTATAAATCAATAATTCGAATCCGATATGATAATTCCACATTAGCTCGGCAACATACTGCAACCCAACGCTGAGTACAACCGATAGAAATGCAATGGCCGGTATCAACCGTTCGCGAATCGCATAAGATGTCATCAATCCAAAACAAAACATTCCTAAAATAGGCCCATAGGTATATCCCGCCATTTTATAGACCAAGTTGATTGTGCTATCATTACTATATCGTTCGAAAACAACGATTACAACAAAAAGCAGGATTGCAATAGCCAAATGCACCCTCTGCCGAATGGTTGTCAAGCGAGACTCATTTGCAAACTTATGGGCCGAAAGTATATCGATGGTAAACGAGGTGGTCAGGGCAGTCAGTGCCGATCCTGCCGCCGAATAGGTAATCGACACAAGTCCGACAACAAACATGATTCCCACAACGGTAGGAAGACCGCTATTGAATGCTACCGTCGAGAAGATTTGATCACTTCGTTCAGGAATTGCCAAACCATGATGTTGCGAATAGAGATGGAGCAAAACTCCCAAAACTAAAAACAGCAAAATCACTACAATTTGACTCACAGCCGTAAAAACGATGTTGCGTTGTGCGTCTCGCAGCGTACGACAACTTAAATTCCGTTGCATTAGATCCTGATCCAATCCGGTCATGGCTATCAATAAGACTATTCCGGCCAAGAACATTTTCCAGAAATAACGTTCCGAGGAGGGATCATCAAAAAAGAATAGTTGCGACATTGGAGAGACAACCACTTCGTGTATCGTTTCCGAAAGCGACAAATTCAAATCGCGTGTGATAAAAAAGAGAAACGTACCCAAAGAAAGGAGCATGACGACCGTTTTTAAGATGTCGGTACGAATCAACACCCGAACTCCCCCCTGCCGTGTATAGAGCCACACGACACATACAACAACTAACGCATTAAGCCCAAACGGGAGATGGCAAGGCTCAAATATCATCTGTTGCAATACGATGCAGATAACATAAATTCGCAGCGCGGCATTCAACACCTTTGACACAAAGAAGAACCAAGCTCCTGTCCGATGCGTTGTAATACCAAAACGATCCTCCAAATATTCATACAATGAAATCACCTGTTTTCGGTAAAATACCGGTATCAACACATAGGCCACAACCAATTGACCCACCGTAAAGCCGGCAACCATTTGCATATAGGAAAAGGCGTCAGTACCTACCGATCCCGGGACAGAAAGAAACGTTATTCCCGACATTGCAGCTCCGATCATGGCCAACCACGCCATATACCAAGAAGTTTGGCGATTTCCTGCAAAAAAGCCGGAATTATCAACACCCCGTCCCGAATAACGGGCAACGGCTAACAATATGGCAACATACGCCAGAATAGTTATTACAACTGCTGTCGGAGTCATGGATTCCTCTTAATATAGATTGCAAATATAGTGAAAAGAAGCGGTATTATACGAATAAAGATCGCAGTTTAGATAAATCCTAAACTGCGATCTGGGTTTAATCCCGACTTTCTAAAACTACAAAATCAAAATCGGGTATTTAATAATCTACTCTACTGCCTCGACAGACAGCACACGACTTGCATACTCTGTATTCAATTCGATATCAAGACCGCTATTCATCAAATACTCTCCGGTGAAAATTTTACCGCTTTGACGAATTGCTTTGCCCGACACATTCAACTCCGTAAGTTTATAGCGTTTCTGCGGATCAAGACCGGCCATACGAAAGATCGGGCAACGTTGACGAACAAAATGCTCCATCTTGTAAACAAAGAATACGGCACGCTCCTTCTCGGGAGTTACATACATCAACGAAGCGTATCCAGTCTTCTCGAATGGTGACATGATACGATAGAGATCACCTTGCTGTACTACAGGCCGAATCTGCTTATAGGTAGCAATCGCTTGGCGTGCAAAAGTCTTATCCTTTTCCGACATATCTTTGGGTTGCAACTCCATGCCCAAACGCCCCATCATAGCTACATCAAAACGGAATTTGAGCGGAGTTATACGTTTTGATTGGTGATTCTTGTGAGCGCTGACATGAGCAGCCATCGCATTTGAGGGATAGAAGTTCGAAATACTCCACTGCATATATACACGCTGCAAGGCATCGGTATTATCGCTGGTCCAAAATTCGTCATAATAGGGTAAAACACCATAATTTACACGGCCACCACCCGAAGCACACGACTGCATGATCAGATTGGGGTATTTTTCGTGGATACGACGTAGGACCTTATCCATACCACGATGGTATTCGATATAGAGGTGCGATTGCTTTTCGGCGGGCAGATACGTTGAGCCATAGTTAACCAATGTCATATTGTCATCCCATTTGATATAAGCAATCTCGGGATGTTTTGTCATCAGATTATCAACGACCTTGAATACAAACTCCTGTACGGCGGGATTCGACAAATCAAGTACCAACTGCGTGCCTCCTCTACCCGTCTTCATCTCACGGTAAGGTTGCTGGATTACCCAATCGGGATACTTCTCAAAAAGTTCACTTTTCGTATTAGTCATCTCCGGTTCGATCCAAATACCGAACTTGATACCATGACTTTTTGCCGAGCCAATCAAGCCCTCGATTCCTTTCGGCAGTTTCTCTTTGCATACCATCCAGTCTCCCAAACTTGTTTTGCCATTATTACGCGGATATTTATCGCCAAACCAACCGTCATCCATGACAAAGAGTTCTCCTCCCAAATCGGCAAAATCTCGCATCATCTGATCCATTACCTCTTGATTTACCTTGAAGTAAACACCTTCCCAGCTATTAAGCAGGATTGGACGCAAGGCGGTACCGTGATTCAATCGGTGCAAACGAGCCCAACGGTGGATGTTGCGACTGACGCCGCTCTTGCCCTCGTTGCTGTAAGTAAAGGCAAAAACAGGAGTAGTAAACACTTCTTTGGGTTCGAGGATATAATGCGATTGTTCCTCGTTGATTCCTACAAAAATGCGGGTTAAATTCGAATTATCGTTGGCAAAAGCAATACGATAGTTTCCACCCCAAGCCAAAGTTCCGCCGATCACTCGTCCGCTCAACTCCTGTGGCTTTCCATCGAGCGAATACATAAACGATGGATTATCCGTCTGCGTATTACGTACACCGTCTTTGTTGCGGATTACTTTCATACCACCAATCAAAGGCTCCTCTTCGAGATATCCTTCGGCACCCCACGATCCGTGAAAATGAGAGATCCAGTTATCCGTACCACGACGAATGGGCAGAAACGCAGAAGCAAAACGATAGAGTGTTACCGGACGTTTCTCCGTATGACGCATTTCGGTCCATGTTTCGATCACTTCACAATCGTCATAGGTTTTATAGAAAACGGTGACATAAAACGGATAATGCTTGTCTTTGGTATGAATGGCAGTGATGTGCGCTCCATTTCCCGAACGGCGTTCCACTGACTCTACTACCAATTCGAGAGATTGATTACCATCGGGATGCGTGGCCTGAATAGCCATTTCGCGCGCACATTGTGCTCCAAATTCGGGATATAACGCTTCGTTGAAAGCAATACCTGCATCAAACGGATTATCGACATCATTCAAACGCGCTCCAAAATAACGAAAACGCGGAGACTTACCGTGCGTAGCCGTGATAAGCAACGTGCTGCCTTTGGTTGACAGACGAATATGCTCTGCCTGTATCGTTTCAACAAACAGCAAAACTGACACAATCAATAAAAGTAGCTTTTTCATATTAAGATTGGATTAGGAGAGATACAAATATACTTTGTTTTAAGCTATAATACAAATTTTGCTTAGATTCGAACAAAGACCGTAGCCGTTCGGGATATGTTGTAAATACGAATATGTGGAGAACGAAGACCATCTTCATTCTCGACATCGAAAGAGAAATGTTCGGTCGTCATCGTTTGTCGCTCCTGTCCTCCAAAACGACGTTCGTCAGTCGAAAGAATCGGCATATATTTTCCGGCCGACCGAACCGGCAACTCATAATCAGCAATGGAATTCGTAGGATGCCAATTGAAAACAAACAGCAAATCTCCGTGCGAGAAAACAATCGTCTTGTTTACCTCGTCCATCAGTAAATTCCACGGATAATCATCGGCTAAAACCCTATATTTTGTGATGATACGAATCATTTCACGATCAAAGTCGCCAAGTTGGCTATAACGCAGAAAACCATTCTCGGACAACGACCATTGTCGTCGGGCATGAGCGTAACTCCAACCATTGCCCTCACGCGGGAAATCAATCCATTCGGGATGACCAAACTCGTTCCCCATAAAATTCAAATAGGCTTGGCCTCCGGTTGAAATTGTCATCAATCGGATCATCTTGTGGAGAGCCATACCGCGATCAATCACTAGACTCTCCGCAGCCCGATCCATCTTGAAATACATATCTTTATCCATCAGCCGGAAAGCCAATGTCTTATCCCCTACAAGTGCTTGGTCATGTGATTCGGCATAAGCTACGGTTTTAACCTCCGGCAATCGACCGGTCAATACCGACCACATCTCCCAAATGTTCCAGTCTTCATCGGGGATATCTTTGAGCAACTTAATCCAAAAATCGGGGATGGCCATTCCCAACCGATAATCGAAACCTACCCCGCCCTCTTTTATCGGAATACACATTCCGGGCATGCCGCTGACATCCTCGGCAATAGTCACGGCCACAGGACGAAAATCGTGAACCAATCGATTGGCAAGCGTAAGATAAGTAAGTGCATCTTCATTGACTCCTGCATCAAAGAATTTTTCGCGTGTATCGAAATTGGTGTAGCCGTGGTGATGATAAATCATGGAAGTAACTCCATCGAATCGGAAACCGTCGAAATGATATTCGTCGAGCCAATATTTAATATTTGAAAGTAGAAAATGCTCGACCTCATCCTTGCCATAATCGAAGATCTTAGAGTCCCAATAAGGCTGATCACCGGCAGCACCGGAGCGCGAATAGTGATGATCGGAACCATCCAATTCGTTGATACCCTCGTTGAGATTCTTTACATAATGTGCATGAACAAGATCCATAATCACAGCAAATCCCAATTTATGTGCGTGGCGGATCAACTCTTTCAGTTCTTCGGGAGTGCCGAAACGCGAAGAGGGGGCAAAGAAATTTGCCACATGGTAGCCAAATGAGCCATAATAAGGGTGTTCGGCAATAGCCATAAGCTGCACAGCATTATATCCTGCTTTTTTGATAATCGGCAGGATTTTCTCGGAAAATTCACGATAAGTACCTACCCCCTCGCGCTCCTGAGCCATCCCGACATGCGCCTCATAGATCAGCAGATTTCCGATTTGGGGAGCTTCGAAATAATCACCCTGCCAATCGAAAAGTTCTGCGGGCGACCAAAATTGGGCCGTATAGTTTTTGGTTTCTTCATCCTGTACCACACGCGTAGCATAGGCTGGAATACGATCCAACCACCCGTTTTCGCCGTGTACATGCAATTTATAAAGTGAGCCATGCGTCAGCCGATCCCGATACATTGCCGCTGGGAAGAATGCGCTCCATACTCCTGCTGTGTCGCGTTGCATCCGAATTTCGGTGCGTTGCCAATTATTGAAATCTCCAAAGATATAGACATCGTATGCCCCGGGTAACCACTCTCGCAACCACCAGCCATCGAGCATATCATCCCACTGCCAACCAAAATAGCGATAACCGTTAGCATAGTTGACAAGTGAGCCGGCAGAGTTTTCAATCGCATGTAATCGCGACAAATAACGGGCATGACGCTCGTTGATTTGTTGCTCGACAGGCTGTAACCATTCATCACGCTCGACAATTGGCAGACGGGGATGCGATTTTTCCATAGCAAGGCAGAATTACATCAAAAAATATGCAAGAGGGATAGAATAATCCCGAAATTATTTCAGTGGCGAGTCAGGTTCTCGCGCCATCACCATATAGAACATTTTGTCGAGAAATGCCGGAGCAAATTTCTTGACAAAATGCGTAGCACGTCCCTCGATTTCCATCAAGCACAGCCGTTTGCGACGACGGATTCCGCGAATTATAATTTTGGCGACCTGTTCGGCGGTCATCATTTTCGATTCATCTCGCGGAGTCTCTCCTTGTTGCGAGCCATCGGCCGTAAGTGCCGAGAAACGCACATTCGAAGCGGTAAATCCCGGGCAGGCGATCATGACATGTAATCCCTTTTTCAGATTTTCGATACGCAAGGTCTCCAAAAAACCGGTCATGGCGTATTTTGAGGCCGAATAACCCGTACGCCCCGGAAGCCCGTGTAAGCCGGCCACCGACGAAACCCCGACAATCGAGCCTTTCGAAGCTTGCAGATAAGGAAGTGCATACTTGCAGCAATTCACCGTACCCCAAAAATTGACATCCATCAGTCGATGTAATACCGACAGATCAACATCATCAAAGATCGCACGCATCGACAATCCGGCATTGCAAATCAACACATCAACCCCTCCGAACTCGCGCACGGCTGTATCGATCAGTTCATTGCACTCTTCCGGATTAGTTACATCGACTCCGCAATAGGCAGCTTGTCCTCCTCTTGCCCGAATGTCATCAGTTATCTGTTGTAATTTGGGAATACTGCGAGCACCCAACACGACACGCGCCCCCAATGTAGCAAATTCGCGAGCCAAAGCCTCTCCAATACCCGATGAAGCACCGGTAACAATGACTACTTTGTTCTTGAAATTTTTCATATCAATCGTTTATATCTATTTGCAAAGTATCGTAAGCCAAATGAACATTTTGCGGCAGTTGGAGCTCAGTTTCAGCGTGCAACCCGATTTCATGGGACATATGTGTAAGATAAGCACATTGCGGCTCGATACGTTCGATAAGCCTCAAAGCCTCACGCACACTGAAATGCGAAGGGTGTTCGCTAAAACGCAGCGCATTGACCACCAATACCTCGACGCCGAATAGTTTTTCGACCTCCGCATCTTCGATCGTTTTGAAATCGGTCAGATAGGCCAATTTCCCGACACGAAAGCCTGTCACAGCAAACCGATCGGAATGTTTTCCGGCAATAGGAATTATTTCTGTACCATCAATAGTAAACGGCTTTGCAGGATCAAACTCTCGCAACTCGATCTCGGGAACTCCCCGATATTTATTTTGAGCAAAGGCGTAATCGAAATCTTTACGGACACATGCTGCCGTGCGAGGAGAAGCATAAATATCGACCCGATGGATAATCGGAGGATAATCTACGAAATTAAAAGCCCGCACATCATCCAATCCCCCAATATGGTCTTTATGTTCATGGGTCAGCAGGATTGCATCAATATGTCGTACCCCCGTGCGGAGCATTTGGTAACGAAAATCAGGGCCGGCATCGATTACCAACCGCTGATCTCCGATCTCCACCATTGCCGAAGTGCGCAAACGTCGATCGCGTCGATCGGAAGAGCAACAAACTTTACAACGACAACCAATCGTTGGAACACCTTGCGAGGTGCCGGTCCCCAAAAACGTGAGTTTCATATTGACAAAGATATCAAAAAATAAAGGATTTGAGAATAAGATTCCGAAATTATTTCGGGAATAATCCGTATCTTGATGTTTCGGCTCTGTAACAAACAAAAAAGTCGCCCGACAAATGCCGAGCGACTTTGCATGATAAAAAATAACTTATTACTGGGTTACACGCTCCAACCACTTAACCATACCGAGCATAACGCCCATTGAGATCAAGCAGATGATGAGGAATACGGTCCAGCACTGCCAAATAGGCCAAGCGTTATACATCAACGGACCAACCCACAACATCAAGTTACCGAGAGCCGTAGCACCCAACCACAGACCTTGGCAAAGACCAAGCAGGTGTTTCGGAGCAACCTTAGATACGAACGACAGACCCAGCGGCGAGATAAACAACTCGGCAACCGTCAAGAAGAAATAGACTACAATCAGTACCCACCAATGAGCTTTGGCAGCAGTCTGCTCGGCAATAGGCATCATCTTGAATGCGTCTGCCGAAGGATAACCAACGATAAGCGAGTAGATTGCGAGGAACAAGAATGCCAAGCCGGTAATAAACATACCGATAGCAATCTTACGCGGAGTCGAGATCTCCTTACCACGATTTGCCAAAGCAGCAAAGATAGCCATAATAACCGGTGTAAGGGTAATCACAAAGAAGGGATTGATAGCCTGCCAAATCTCGGGAGCTACCGCCGAAGAATCCACGAAATCGCGAGCGAAGAACGAAAGCGACATACCGTTTTGGTGGAACGAGAACCAGAAGAAAATCACCACGCCCAATACTGCGAACAAAGCATACAAACGTTGTTTGATCTCTTTGGCAGCAGCAGCTTTCTCTTCGGGTGTATATTCTACCGATGCAACTTTTGCCTTCTTGGCCGGAGTCGGGAACATCTTCTGCGAGAACACGAAAATCACCAACGAGATCAACATGGCAACCACCGATGCGATGAATGAGTAGTGGATACCCTCGTTGAAGAATTGGAGATACTGCTGGCACGAAGCAGCCATATCGGCAATATTACCACCGGCAGCCACCAACAGTTGTTTCAAGTTCTCCAAAGCTTCGGGAGCCATCTGGGCAGCAGCACCGATATACTCGTGGCAGAGAGCCGGAAGTTGGGCATTATATGCCATTCCGTTGCTGTTCAACCACCATTCACGCAACAATGGAGCTACAAACGGAGCGATCAAACCGCCGACATTGATAAACACATAGAAGATCTGGAACCCAGAGTCACGCTTGCTCTTGGCAATAGCCAAAGCCTCAGGACCTTTTTTGGCAGCCTCAGCCTCGAAGTTGTCGTACATCTGACCTACAATAGCTTGCAAGTTACCCTTGAACAAACCGTTACCGAATGCGATCATGAAAAGAGCTACGCAAGTCAGCGCAAGCAACCAAGTCGTATTACCTTCGGTGGCTAAAATCGGAATCGAGAGGATTGCATAACCGGTAGCCATTACAATCAGACCCGACTTGATAGTCGCCTTGTAATTCTGGGTACGGTCAGCGATATAACCGCCCACGAGAGCCAACAGGTAAATACCCGAATAGAAGAATGAATAAATCGTACCGCTTGCAGCCTCGCCCAAACCAAATTTCGAGCAGAGGAACAACACGAGCACCGCATTCATAATATAGTAGCCAAAACGCTCTCCCATATTACTCAATGCGGCCGCCAACAGACCTTTGGGGTGATTTTTGAACATAGTTTAATTGTTTGTTTGAATAATTGTTTTTTGGGTTTGAGGGCAAAGATAGCAATTTTTTCACATTCTGCAATCCGTTAAGTCAGAAATTGCATCGAAAAATGGAAAAGAAATTTGTATCTTTGCATGCCCTTTGAAACAAATCAGTCGGTGTACGATCATCAAAACATTTGCAGATTGTGCAAAAGGGATAAACTAGCAAATACCGAAGATATTAATAGATCTATATTCTATGGCTTTACAATGTGGCATCGTGGGTCTTCCCAATGTAGGGAAATCGACACTTTTCAATTGCCTCTCCAATGCAAAAGCGCAGGCGGCCAATTTCCCGTTCTGCACCATCGAACCCAATGTGGGTGTTATCACAGTTCCCGACCAACGTCTTGTTAAATTGGCCGAAATTGACAATCCCAAGCGGGTGATTCCCACCACAATCGAAATCGTGGACATTGCCGGTTTGGTAAAAGGTGCATCAAAAGGCGAAGGTTTAGGCAATAAATTTTTGGCCAACATCCGCAACACCAATGCCATTATTCATGTACTGCGTTGCTTCGACAACGGTAATATCACCCATGTCGATGGCTCAATAGATCCCGTCCGTGATAAAGGAATTATTGATACCGAGCTGCAACTCAAAGACCTCGAAACCATCGAGAATCGTTTGTCCAAGACTCAAAAACAGGCGACTTCGGGCGGTGATAAAAACGCCAAACGCGCTGTGGAACTATTATTGCAGTACAAAGCTGTTTTAGAGCAAGGGTTGAGTGCCCGTACGATCGAACTCGACAAAGAAGACCGCAAATTGGTGGCTGACCTCAATTTGTTAACCGACAAACCGGTGCTTTATGTCTGCAACGTCGATGAAAAAAGTGCTGTTACGGGTAATGCCCATACCGAGGCGGTAAAAGCGGCAATTGCAGATGAAAAAGCCGAAATGTTAATCGTTGCCGCTGCCACCGAAGCCGACATTGCCGAATTAGAGAGTTTTGAAGAACGTCAGATGTTCCTTGAAGATCTCGGATTGGAGGAGTCGGGCGTAGCGCGCCTGATCAAAGCCGCCTACAAACTGCTCAACCTCGAAACTTTTTTCACTACGGGTGCCGACGAATCGCGAGCTTGGACTTACAGTCGAGGCATGAAGGCTCCTCAAACAGCAGGAGTAATCCACACCGACTTCGAAAAAGGATTTATTCGCGCCGAAGTGATCAAATACGACGATTATGTCACACTTGGATCCGAAAAAGCCTGTCGCGATGCAGGCAAGTTGAGTATCGAGGGGAAAGAGTATGTCGTGCAAGATGGCGACATCATGCACTTCTTATTTAATGTCTAATCAAAAAAAATAATACCATGAACAGACCTGTTCGAGTGCGCTTTGCGCCTAGCCCCACAGGGCCATTACACATCGGAGGCGTCCGCACAGCTCTCTACAACTATCTCTTTGCCCGTAAGCATGGCGGCACGATGATTCTGCGTATTGAAGATACCGACTCACAACGTTTTGTTGCCGGTGCCGAGGAGTATATCATGCAGTCGCTTGCATGGTGCGGTATCGAGATCGATGAGGGTGTCGGATTCGGTGGTCCGCATGCACCCTACCGTCAAAGCGAGCGTCGCGATATCTATCTCAAATATGCCTTGCAACTTGTCGAAGCCGGTTGGGCTTATTATGCGTTTGATTCATCCGAAGAGCTTGACACTCTCCGCAAGGAAGCCGAGGAACGCGGTGAGGCTTTTGCCTATAACTATACCGTGCGCAATCAACTCGCCACATCATTGGCCCTACCCGCCGAGGAGGTAAAAGCCCGCATCGAACGAGGTGATCAATGGGTCATTCGTTTCAAGATGCCTGAAAACGAAATTGTGGCAATGGATGACTTGATTCGTGGTCATGTAGAGGTCAATACCTCGACACTCGACGACAAAGTACTCTATAAATCGGCCGACGCTCTTCCTACATACCACCTTGCCAACAT
Organism: Rikenellaceae bacterium; assembly: GCA_015059735.1. GTDB lineage: Bacteria > Bacteroidota > Bacteroidia > Bacteroidales > Rikenellaceae > Alistipes. The sequence continues at coordinate 185,870 of SUZX01000001.1, forward strand.
CGTTGATGACCACCTGATGGAGGTGTCGCACGTTATCCGTGGCGAAGAGTGGTTACCCTCGTTGCCACTGCACTATCTGCTCTATAAAGCATTTGGGTGGGAGGAGTCGCAACCCGAATTTGCTCACCTGCCGTTACTTTTGAAACCCACAGGAGGTGGTAAACTTTCAAAACGTGATGGCGACAAAATGGGATTTCCGGTTTTCCCGCTCTTTTGGCAATCACCTACTACGGGAGAGACCGCTCGTGGCTACCGCGAAGATGGCTACCTGCCCGAAGCTTTTATCAATATGCTGGCTCTCTTGGGATGGAATCCGGGTACCGAGCAGGAGATATTCTCGATGCAAGAGTTGATCGACAATTTCTCGCTAGATCGTGTATCGAAGTCGGGAGCCCGCTTTCAACCTGACAAGGCTAAATGGTTTAATGCCCAATACATGCACCGCATGAGCGATGCGCAATTAGCCGAACTTTATCAACCCATTCTTCGCGAACACGGCATTGCGGTTTCTGATGAGTTGGCCGGTCGTGCTGCCGGAATCATGAAAGAGCGTGCAACCCTCGTCACCGATCTATGGGATCTTACATCGTTCTTCTTCGTAGCTCCCACCGAATACGAGGAAAAGCAGACACGCAAATATTGGAAAGGCGACAATCCTCGTATTCTCGCTGAATTACGCGAGGTTTTGGCTACAATCGATGATTTCTCACTCGAAAACACCGAACATATTGTCCACGCATGGATCGAAGAAAAAGGCTATGGCATGGGGCAAGTGATGAATACGCTGCGTTTGGCTCTTGTGGGTGCCGGCAAAGGCCCGGGCATGTACGATGTAACAGCTTTTATCGGCAAAATTGAATGTTTGGAACGTATCGACCGAATTTTGAACACCTTAAAACCTGCTGAATAATGATCGATATTCAACAACATGTGTGGGGTTCAACCCCCGAAGGCGAAGCTATTATCCTCTATACAATGCGTAATACTCATGGTGCAGAGGTGAAAATTTCGAATTTTGGAGCAGCCCTTGTTGCTGTGACAATGCCCGACCGCGAAGGTAATATGGCCGACGTAATTTTGGGATACAAGAATCCCGAAGGGTATTTCTTCGATGGAGCAGCTTCGGGCAAGAGCGTCGGCCGTTGTGCTAATCGCATTGCCTATGGCAAGATGACGATCGAAGGAAAAGAGTACTCGCTTGAAGTCAACAACGGGCCGAATCACCTTCATGGCGGAACAAAGAATTTTGCCAATCGTGTATGGGAGAGTCGTGTCGAGGAGAATCGCGTGGTAATGTCGCTTCTCTCTGAAGATGGCGATCAAGGTTATCCGGGAGAGTTGAATATCGAAGCAATTTTCGACTTCGATGACGAAAATTCAGTAGAAATTACCTATTTAGCTCGCACCAACCAAACAACAGTTGTAAACTTGACGAATCACGTCTATTTCAACCTCTCGGGCGATGGTAGCGGTTCGATCCTCGACCACGAATTGCAACTCAACAGCTCACAAGTTCCCGAAATGAACGAGCGACAAATTCCCACAGGCCGCCTGTTGGATGTTGCCGGAACACCGCAAGATTTCCGTGCGTTCCGCGCATTTCGTGAGGGTATCGACTCGGATTTCAACCATATTCGCGATTTTCGTGGCTACGACCATCCTTTTGCAATCGATGGTTGGAAACCCAATATTTTAGGAGAGGTAGGTACTCTACGCGATCCGAAAACAGGACGCAAGGTCGATGTACTTTCATCGCAACCCTCGGTAATGATTTATACGGGCAATTGGCTCTCCGGCGGATGCCCCGAGACCAAAACCGGAGGTCGTTATGCCGACCACGATGGAGTGGCTATCGAATGTCAGAATTTCCCCGATGCAATCAACCGCTCGGAATTTCCATCTCCACTGCTGAAACCCGACGAACTCTATTGTCAAAAAATAGTCTTCCGTTTCGGGACATATTGATCAACTTGCAAGGTTGACAACCTGCTATCATACTCAAAAAGAGCCTGTCTGAATTTTCATTGACAGGCTCTTTTTCGTTATGTCATTGGATCGTTTTACAACAACTCTTTTCTCAACATCCGACAGGAGGTCTCGGGATCTCGAAAATCGAATAGGAATCCGCGAATACCAACCATCTCGGCAGTTGCAATATTTGCTGGACGATCGTCAATAAAGAGCGTCTCTTTCGGATCGAGTGCATAACGCTCCATCAGCAATTCATAAATTCGGCGTTCGGGTTTCACCGTCTGTACTTCGCACGAAACTACTTCACCATCGAAGAGTTCATACACCGGAAACGTGCGCAAAAACGCGATAAATTCGGCAGACATATTCGACAGCACATAGAGCCTATATCCTGCGGCTTTCAAATCGGCAATCAATCGTTCGGTTGCCGTCACGGGACGTTGCAGGTCGATCGACAGTTGCAAATAACGTTCGCTCTTCTCGCGTGGGCAGTCATTGACCCGACACAACTCGTCGATAACCTCCTGCATGGTCAATGTCCCCCGATCATAGGCTACCCAAAATGGAGGCATGGGTTCTTCACGTACAAAACGAAAGAAGTCGATAAAATCCTGCGTGCAACTCTTCATGTCACGCGCAAAAAGCACTCCTCCGAGATCGAATACAATATTTTTCATAAGCGCAAAGATAAGATAAATTCACCGAATACCCAACCACCCCCACTTCTTGCCTCTGATAACAAACAAAAGAAACGGAAGCGTAGTAATGCTTCCGTTTCTTCTGTTTAACATCGCCCGAAGGCGTCTCTGTCGCGCGCTCGTTACGAACCAAAGTTGTCGTAAAGAATATTTTCAGGCGGTACACCGAGCGAGTCGAGCATCTTCACTACCGATGCAATCATCATCGGAGGTCCACACATGAGGTAGATACAATCCTCGGGAGCCTGATGATTTTTGAGGTAGTTCTCGTACAATACATTGTGTACAAAGCCCGGAGTATATTTTACACCAGCAGCATCTGCCTCGGGATCGGGACGGTCGAGTGCCAAATTCATTGTGAAGTTGGGGAACTCCTTCTCAATAGCGTTGAACTCATCCATATAGGGAGCCTCCTTCAAAGCACGAGCACCATACCAGAACGATACCGGACGATTGGTCTTCTCAGTCTTGAAAAGGTGCATCAGGTGGCTACGCATAGGAGCCATACCGGCACCACCACCGATGAAGATCAACTCTTGCGTATCAGGCAAATTGTCGGGCAGGAAGAACTCGCCATAAGGACCTGAAATCGTCACTTTGTCACCCGGCTTACGCGAGAAGACATACGATGAGCAGATACCCGGATTCACCTTCATAAAGCCACCCGTTGCCTTATCGAACGGCGGTGTAGCAATACGGATGTTGAGCATGATGATATTGCCTTCTGCCGGGTGGTTAGCCATCGAGTAGGCACGGAACGTCGGCTCAGGGTTGGTAGTCACCAGATCCCACATCTTGAACTTATCCCAATCAGCGCGGAATTTCTCATCGACATCCATATCCGAGAACTTGATAGCATCGTATTTCGGAATATCGACCTGAATATAACCACCGCTACGGAATTTAAGGTTCTCACCCTCCGGAAGTTTTACGACAAACTCTTTGAGGAACGTCGAGATATTGCGGTTAGAAACCACTGTGCACTCCCACTTCTTCACACCAAGCACAGCCTCGGGCACCTTGATTTTCAAGTTATCCTTAACCTTCACTTGGCAACCCAAACGCCAATGATCCTTGGCCATCTTGCGTGAGATAAAGCCGGTCTCGGTCGGCAGAATATCGCCACCGCCCTCCAAAACTTGGCATTTGCACATACCGCACGAACCGCCACCGCCACAAGCCGACGGCAAGAATACTTTGTTGTTAGCCAATGTGGCCAACAAAGTTGAACCACTTTCGGTGGTGATGACTTTCTCACCGTTGTTGATGTCGATCGTCACACTTCCCGAAGTTGTCAGTTTCGCCTTTGCAAAGAGAAGCAGTGCCACCAAGAGGAGAATCACTACCAGAAAGGCTACAATTGCAACGATAATTGTCTGTGTCATTTTCTGTTCTCTTATTAAAGGTTTACAATTGAATACCAGAGAAGATCATAAATGCAATACCCATCAGGCCCGTGATTATGAAAGCGATACCGGGACCTTTCAATGCAGCGGGAATATGCGAATAATTTGTCTTCTCACGAATGGCTGCCATCATCACGATAGCCAACCACCAGCCCAAACCAGAGCCCAAGCCATAAATGATAGATTGCCAAACCGTAGTCATCTCAGCAGCATCGACTTTCTGCTGCATGAAGAGAGAGCCACCCATAATGGCGCAGTTTACAGCGATCAGCGGCAGGAAGATACCCAACTGGCTATACAATGTGGGCGAGAATTTCTCAACAATCATTTCAACGAGTTGTACGAATGCAGCAATCGTTGCGATGAATACGATGAATGTCAAGAAGCTTAAATCCACATTCTCATAACCACACCAAGCCAAAGCACCGGGTTTCAACAGATATGTGTAGATCAAATAGTTCAGAGGTACGGTCATCACTTGTACAAAGGTAACGGCTGCACCCAATCCGAGGGCTGTCTTAACACTCTTCGATACGGCGATGTAAGAGCACATACCGAAGAAGAAAGCGAAGACCATATTGTCGATAAAGATCGACCGAATAAAAAGATTCAGTTCCATATGCTAACCCTCCTATTTTTCCTGTAAATCCTTATTTTTCGAGCGATGTGCCCAAATAATGCAACCTACGATGATCAAAGCCATCGGTGGGAACAACATCAGACCATTGTTCGAATAAAAACCTCCCTCAGCCAAATACCAGCTTTCGGGAATGATGCGGAAACCGAAAAGCGTTCCCGAACCAAAGAGTTCGCGGAAGAATGCTACGATGACCAAGATAAGACCGTAACCCAAGCCGTTGCCGATACCATCGAGGAACGAAGCCCACGGGCTGTTACCCAAAGCGAAAGCCTCGACACGACCCATCACGATACAGTTAGTGATGATCAGACCTACATAAACCGACAATTGTTTCGAAACGTCATAAACATAGGCCTTCAAAACTTGATCGACCAAAATTACCAATGTGGCAATCACAACCAACTGAACGATGATACGGATACGCGACGGAATACCATTGCGCAACAGCGACATCACCAAGTTCGAGAATGCCGTTACGGCTGTTACCGACAGAGCCATTACGATTGCCGGTTCGAGTTTTACCGTTACAGCCAACGCCGAGCAGATACCCAAAATCTGCACGATGACCGGATTGTTCGCCGAGAACGGGCCAGTCAGATATTTCAGATTCTTGTTACTCATTGTTCTCTACTTTTTGCGTTTCACTTTCTGTTTTGGCCTCCGGATTAGCGGGCTCGACAACATCGGGTTGTGCTTTCAAAACCTGTACATAGGCTCCCAAACAATCTTTGATCATGTTGGTCACACCATTCGAGGTTTTCGTACCACCAGAAATGGCATCTACCTCATGTGCAGGATTCTGTGCACCACCCTTACGCAGTGTGATACCCACAAAATCATTGCCCTCGAAAATGGTTTTACCTTTGTATTTCGCCTGATGGTTGGGAGTGGCAATTTCAGCACCCAAACCCGGGGTTTCTCCCTTGTGAGCCATAACGATACCCGACACCGTATTCATGTCTTTTTCCAAAGCCAAATATCCCCAGATATCGCCCCAAAGACCAGCTCCAACGATCGGAATTACTACACGTCCATCTTTGGCAACGAAGAGATAGAGTTTGCCAGCAGCATAGCTGTCACGCAAATCTTTATTCGTCTTCATCATGTCGAACACCTTATCGGCAGGAGTTTCGTTCTTAGTTCCGTTCTCGATGACATAAGCAGTCATCAACTCGTCGAAGTTCTGATCGGCGGCCCCGAGTGATTGAAGAATGTTTGTCTTCTTCTCGTTCAACTCGTTCTGGTATTGACGCTTTTGCAATGAGAGCGCAGCAACAGCCAGCAGGATGGCCACGACAACGACCATCACCGTCGAATAGATAATAATATAGGTATTGCTATTCTTATTCATATCGCTTCGACTTATTTAACAGTTTTAACACGATTATTACGACGCTTGATATTGGCCTCTACTACGAAATAGTCTACCAGCGGAGCCAAGGCATTCATAAAGAGGATAGCCAACATCATACCTTCGGGATAAGCCGGATTCACTACGCGAATCAGTACCGCCATAGCACCGGTCATAAAGCCGACGATATATTTACCGGCATTGGTTTGTGCCGAGGTAACAGGATCGGTAGCCATAAATACAGCACCGAAAGCGAAACCACCGACAATCAGATGCCACCAAGCAGGATAGGTTGTAACATCCAACAATTGGAAAAGGTATCCCATAGCCAAACCGCCGACAAAAACCGACACCATTGTACGCCACGAAGCGATACCCGTAAAGAGCAGGATTGCAGCACCGAGCAGGATAGCCAACGTAGAGGTCTCACCAAACGAACCCGGGATGAAACCCAAGAAAGCATCCATAGCGGTCCAATCACCCATAGTGCCTGTTGTTGCGAGTTTTTCAAGAGCCGTAGCTCCCGTCACGCCATCAACTTGCGCACCCATCATGGTCCAATCCGAATACCATACCTTTTCACCCGAGATATAGGGTGTATAAGCAAAGAATACGAAAGCACGAGCCAATAATGCGGGATTGAAAACGTTCATACCTGTACCGCCGAATACCTCCTTACCGAAGATAACAGCAAAGGCGGTTGCCAAACCGACCATCCAAAGCGGGGTCGATACCGGCATAACCATCGGAATCAAAAGACCCGAGACAAGGAAACCCTCGTTTACTTCATGCCCACGTACTTGGGCAAAATAGAACTCGATTGCCAAACCAACGATGTACGACACCGCCACCATCGGCAGGATGCGAACTAAACCATAGAAAAACGCGGTCAATCCTTCAAGACCTACCTGTGCTCCGGTCCAATAGCAACCAAACAAGAATGCCGGCATCAATGCGATAACCACCATGATCATTGTACGTTTCATATCGTTGCAGTCGCGGATATGAGCACCTTTGGTCGTTGTGGTGTTCGGCACAAAGAGGAATGTTTCGAAAGCATCGAACGTCGATTCCAAAAAACTCAACTTACCACCTTTGGCAAAAGTCGGTTTGATCTTATCTACTAAATTACGTAATGCGCTCATCGTTATGCCTCCTTAATCATTAAGTTAATACCATTGCGGATGATCTGCTGAATGTCGATTTTCGAAGGATCGACAAATTCGCAGAGCGCGAAATCCTCTTCGGTTACCTCATAGATACCCAGGTTCTCCATCTTGTCGATATCGCCGGCAAGGCAAGCTTTCAAGAGGTACATCGGATAGATATCCATCGGCAAATATTGCTCGTAAAGACCTGTCACAACGAACGGACGCTCTCCACCATTCATATTGGTATCGAGTTTGTACTGTTTCTTCGGGCAGAGCCATGAGAAGTAAGCACGCGATACGGAGAACTTCTTGAAACGAGGCATCATCCAACCGAAGAGCTCGTATTTGTCACCTTCGGGAATTACCGTCAGCATATTGGCATAGTAACCAAGGTAGCCATCCTGAGCGATCTTTGTACCTGTCAACACGTTGCCTGAGATAACACGCACCGTGTCGCCTGCTTTTTGGTTCTTGATATTACCGCCAAGAACCGAGTCGGCTTTCGCTCCGGTAATAACACGGTAATATGCAGGTTTTTCAATCTCCGAACCGGCAACGGCAATCACACGGGTCATATCAACCTTGCCTTCATTAATCAAGCGACCGATGATAGCCAAATCTTGAATATTGACCGTCCACACCAATTCGCCTTTGTTAATCGGATCAATGTGGTGGATTTGTACACCCACATTTCCTACGGGATGTTTTCCTGCAAAAGTGTGGAATTCCACATTTTTGAGGTTTGCCATCTGTCCTTCGGATTTAGCACGTACCGAAAGATGCACTTTACCCGAAGTGAGTTTGCGCATCACCTCAATACCGGCCTGCAAATTCTGCTCTTCGCCTTTGAGGACAAAATTGTAGTCGGGAGCCAATGGTGCCGAATCAAAAGCAGAGATGAAGACCGCTTTCGGCGTGTCATTCGGATCGGCAATGATGCCGTAGGGACGCTGCACGATCATCGGCCAAAGACCCGAGCGCAGCAACAATTCGACAATCTCCTCGCGCGAAGCTTTCTGCAAATCGAGCTTGGCAAACTCCTCGTAGCACTGCACAGCATCGGGCGTAATCGTAACAGAGAGCACTTTGCGCTTCTCGCCACGATTGATGGCCGCTACCGTACCACTAACAGGAGATGTGAAGATGATACGATCGTTGTACTTGTTGAAGAACAACGGTGTACCAGCCTTCACTTGATCACCAGCTTTAACCAACAGTTTGGGCGTCACACCCTCGAAATCGAGGGGCGAAAGGGCATATTCCGAAGCTTGCGGTGCGATGACCAACGACTCCTGAACCTTACCCTCGAGGTTAATGTCGAGACCCTTGCGTAGAGTAATGATTTTCGACATGGTTAAAGATTTTGATTGTTGTGTTTTGGTATTTTGTAATTGTTAGTTTACTAACACTTTTAATCGCGTGCGAAAATACGATTTTTTTTCGAAAAAACCATCTTTATCCCTTATTATTTCGCATTTAACAGCTATTTTTCTGCAACTCATCTTTGTCTAACATTCCTCTCGCACAAAAAAAAGAATCGGGAACCATGCAATTGCATCGTTCCCGATTCTTCTTACATAAAGTTTCTATTAGAGCGAATCGCCAAAATCTTTGCGGAATTTTGCCACAAGTTTTTCGGGCCAATCACTCGTAGGTTCAAGACCTCCCATGAAGAAACGCAAGACAGGAGGCTCATACTTAAATCTTAGTCCTCCTATCAGTTGTCGATTATCCCACAACCACTGCATACGGTCGATTACATAGTTTACCTGCGAGAGGGTAAATACTCGACGGGGTACTGCCAAACGCAACAACTCGGCATCAGCCAGCACATCGTTACCGTTCTCATCGCGAATCGAGCTAATCGTACCGCGTTCCATACCGCGTACACCCGAAATCAAATAGAGTGCAGCAGCCAATGCTCCTGCGGGATATTCCGCCTGCGGGATATGTTCACAGAATTTACCTGCATCCACATGGCAACCCAATACCCCCGGAGGGGTAATTACCGGAATACCCGCTGCATCAAGTTGCTCGACCATGTATTTAATAAAGGTAGGGCTTTGCGAAATCATAGTTTCGTCCAAAGTCTCATAAAGACCTACCGCCATCGCCTCGACTTCGCGGATCGAAATACCGCCATAAGTTAAGAAACCCTCAAATAGAGGAATCAAGGCCTCCATTTTGGTATATATATCGCGACGATTCGTACAGATACCGCCACCGCGCGACGAACTCAACTTACGAGCCGAGAAATATACCAAGTCGGCAAGATTAGTCATGGTTTTGAGAATATCACCCATCGTATTCTCCTTCCATGCATCCTCTCGCTGTTTTACAAGGAAAGCATTTTCACCCAACAGCGAAGCATCGAGTACGAGCATAATACCATATTTGTCGCACACAGCACGCACATCCATCATGTTACGAATCGAGAAAGGCTGTCCACCGATCAAGTTTGTTGATGCCTCCATGCGCACAAAGGGGATATTTTCCACCCCATATTTTTGGATACAGGCTTCGAGTTTGTCGATATCCATATTGCCTTTGAACGGATGATCGCTATGCAAAACGAGTGCACGATCATGATAGAGTTCTTCGATTTTACCCCCATGCTCCATGACATGAGCCAATGTAGTCGTAAAGTGGTAGTTGGTAGGAATGATATTGCCGGGTTTCACAAAAGCGTGACAGATTACGTTCTCAGCAGCACGTCCTTGATGCACGGGTAACAGATATTTCTTACCGAGTACATCGTATACAGCTTTCTGCAAACGTTCGAACGATTGTGAACCTGCGTAAGCATCGTCGGCATGAAACATAGCGGCCACTTGATTGTCGCTCATTGCATTGGTTCCCGAATCGGTAAGCATATCCAAAAACACATCTTTGGTACTCAAACGAAACGTATTGAATCCAGCCTCATTCATCGCATCCAAACGACGATTAATGGGAACAAGATGAAGTTTTTGGACTACACGGACCTTATGTAGTTCAAGAGGCATATCGCCCATCTTGTAAAATTTGATATTGGCCATAATTAAAATTAATGTTTTTTGTAAAGAATTTCCATTGGTTGATTAGGACGCAAATATAAGTGTTAATTTTCGGAAATCAATATTTTAATAATAAAAATAGATAACCCTTTGGTAAGATTCTTTGGTTTTCATGATTAAAATCCAAAACAGGTTTCAATATTGTCCGAAAAGATAAAAACCATCGTATTCCTTGTTTTTTTTGTTCATTAATCCTATTTTTACCCCATGAAGTGCTCATACATCGACATTCACACCCACCGCGACACAACGGCAACAACTATTTCGACTATTGGATTACATCCAAGGTTTGCCACATCGGGACAACTTCCTCGGAGAGAAGAGATAGAAGTTGTCGATGCTGTGGGAGAGATCGGATTGGACTATGCTTGTAACGTGGATAAACAGCAGCAACTATTAATTTTCGAGCAACAACTCGACTTGGCAGAGGAGTTTAACAAACCTGTCGTATTGCATTGCGTCCGAGCATTTGAGCAAGTCATGCAATGCCTACGAAAACGACAACTTGCAGCTGTAATTTTTCATGGATTCATCGGTTCGCAAGAGCAAGCCAGACAAGCGATCGAGAAAAAATATTTTCTCTCCTTTGGTGACCGCACATTCAAATCGGCTAAAACAATACGAGCATTACTTATCACTCCTCCCGAATTGCTTTTCATAGAAACCGATGAATCGACATCCTCGATAGAAACAATTTACACACGCATTGCAGCTCTTCGTAACACAAGCATTAAAGAGTTGTTGCAAACTACAAATGACAATTATTGTCGGATTTTTTCAAAAAAAATAGAAGAACAAAATAGGATTTCGAGAACTAAGTCTTAGGTATCAAAAAGATTATGTACGATTGGCAGGAACGCACCGAATTATTACTCGGACAAAATAAACTCGAACAACTAAAACGAGCACATGTACTAGTCGTCGGACTGGGTGGAGTAGGAGCCTATGCCGCCGAGATGATCGCTCGCGCCGGAGTGGGTCGCATGACAATTGCCGATGCCGATACTGTCAGTTCATCTAATATCAATCGCCAATTGATTGCGCTACACTCCACCATCGGTCGCCCCAAAGCCGATGTATTAGCCGAACGTCTGCGCGATATCAATCCAGCCATTCAACTCACGGTAATCCACGAATACATTCGCGACGAAAAGACCTATTCGCTACTTGATGCCGCCCACTACGACTATGTGGTCGATGCAATTGACACCCTCTCACCCAAATTAGCACTCATTGCAGCTGCATTAGAACGTAAAATACCCGTAGTCAGCTCAATGGGAGCCGGAGCCAAGATGGACCCAACACAACTCGAAATAGCCGATATCTCAAAGACACACCACTGCCCGTTGGCTCATATGTTGCGTAAACGACTTCATAAAATTGGGATTCGCAAAGGATTTCAAGCCGTTTTCTCTCCCGAGCCAATCCGCGAAGGAGCAATGATTCTCTGCGAAGAACAAAACAAAAAATCGAATGTCGGCACGATATCCTACCTGCCGGCACTTTTCGGAATAGGTTGCGCCTCAGTGGTTATCCGTGATTTGATAGATGAAGGAAAAACAACAAATAAACCCCAATAATTATACAGGATATGCCAAAAATCGTATTTTTAGACGAATATTCTCTCGGCCGCTCCGATCTTTCGGGCATCCGCTCATTAGGTAACTACACAGGGTATGAATACACTCGCCCCGAAGAGGTAGTAACACGTTGCCTCAATGCTGAAATTGTCATCACCAATAAAGTAGTTCTCGGTCGCAATGAATTACAACAACTACCCCATTTACGACTGATCTGCGTGGCAGCAACAGGCACTAACAACATCGATCTTGACGCTGCGGCTGAATTAGGAATTACGGTACGCAATGCCGCAGGATACTCTACCCACTCGGTTGCCGAAACAACACTTGGAATGGCACTCGCACTCGTGCGACAAATCGGCTATTACGACGACTTTGTCAAGAGTGGCAAATGGTCGGAATCGGAACGACAATTTCATTTCGGCCGCCCAATCCGCCAGCTACACGGGGCGACATGGGGTATCATCGGATTGGGAGCCATCGGTCGCGAAGTCGCTCGTTTGGCTACGGCGTTCGGGTGTCGTATTGTTTACACCTCGACTTCTGGCGTAACTCGTGAAGAGGAGTATCCGGCCCTATCTCTCGACGAATTACTTGCCGAATCCGACATTGTATCAATCCATGCTCCGCTCAACGAACGTACTCGCGGATTGATTGGCGAACGAGAACTCGCCACCATGAAGTCCTCGGCTCTGCTGATTAATGTGGCTCGTGGTGGTATTGTTGACGAGAAAGCCCTCGCCGCAGCCCTCGATGCCGAGAAAATCGGAGGAGCAGCTCTCGATGTCTTCGAAGCAGAGCCAACACCGGCTCAAAATCCCTTATTGCACCTACACGATTCCGAACGTCTGCTACTCGCTCCACACAGCGCATGGGCATCCGGCGACGCCGTCGAAACACTGATCGGCTGTATTATTGACAATATTAAAACCTACTACAAATAACGCATCTATGGAAACAACTACTAATACCGAATCTCTTACTCCCGATGAACGTCGTCAACGGGTTTTGGAGTGGCTCGATGCCCACGAAATACGCTATACATGGTACGAGCACCCCGAAGCTCCTACCATCGAAATTGCTCGCCAATATTGGCACAACGACGGATCAAAGCATTGCAAAAATCTCTTTTTCCGCAACCATAAAGGCAACCGCCACTATTTGGTTTGTTTCGATTGCGAACAAGCAATGGCTATTCACGACCTCGAACATCGACTCCATCAAGGCAAGTTGTCGTTTGCTTCGGAACAACGTATGGAACGATGGCTCGGCCTACGTCCCGGGTCGGTATCGCCATTCGGACTGATCAACGATCCGGAGAATCATGTGCATCTCTTTCTCGATGCCAAATTGCGCGAATGGCCCTCATGGTCGTTTCATCCCAACGACAACCGCGCGACAGTGGTAATCGAACAGGAGGAATTCTTGCGTTACATGGCGGCAGTAGGCAATAGCTACGAATTTATCGAGTTGTACTAAACTAAGTTCATAATATATACAGAATATCCCCTGCATCTCTCTTCTTTATTGAGATACAGGGGATTATTATATACGCTGATTTCTCCCTATTTCAAAGTTACCAGCACTTCACCAGTCATCTCCTTTGGCTGGGGCAGTCCCATCAGTTTCAACACCGTAGGAGCGACATCAGCCAAAATACCATTGCGTACCGATGCTACACGATCGGAAACGACCACGATAGGAACCGGATTGAGCGAGTGTGCCGTATTGGGTGTTCCATCGGAATTTACCGCATTGTCGGCATTCCCATGATCGGCAATCATTACGACCTCATAGCCATTGGCTTTGGCTGCTTCGACAACCTTCGATACGCAAGTATCAACCGTCTTTACCGCTTTAACAATCGCTTCATATACTCCGGTGTGTCCCACCATATCCCCATTGGCAAAGTTCAAGCAGATAAAATCAAATTTCTGTTCACCAAGAGCTGCAACCAACTTATCGGCAACCTCCGGAGCCGACATTTCGGGTTGCAGGTCATAGGTTGCCACTTTGGGAGAAGCAACCAAAATTCGTTCCTCACCGGCAAATTTTTCTTCACGACCCCCATTCAAAAAGAAAGTAACATGGGCATATTTTTCGGTTTCGGCAATACGCAACTGACTGAGACCTTGTTTCGAAACCCACTCACCGATGGTATCGGGCACATTCTCCTTATCGAAAAGGATATGCAAACCGGTAAATTTGGCATCGTAGGGAGTCATGCAACAGTAATAGAGTGGCATGGTGTGCATGCCGGCATCGGGCATATCCTCCTGTGTCAAAACAATTGTCAATTCTTTGGCACGGTCATTACGATAGTTGAAGAAAACGACTACATCGTTCGGGCGGATCAAACCTACCGGATTGCCGGCCTCATCGACGCGTACCACAGGTTTGATAAACTCATCGGTAACTCCCTCATCGTATGATTTTTGCACTGCCGCAACCATGTCTGTTGCGTGTTCGCCAACACCTTCGACCAACGCATCATAAGCGATCTTCACACGTTCCCAACGTTTGTCACGATCCATTGCGTAATAGCGACCAATAACCGTAGCAATGGTACCTGTCGATATTGCCGTATGTTTTTCGAGTTGCTCAATAAAGCCTTTACCACTGCGCGGATCGGTATCACGGCCATCCATAAAGCAGTGAATATAGGTGTCGGCAATACCATATTCGGCAGCAATATCGCAAAGTTTGAAGAGGTGATCAAGCGACGAATGTACACCACCATCCGATGTCAATCCCATAAAATGGACACCTACGCCATTGTTCTTAGCATATTCAAAAGCATTGACAACTTCGGGATTCTTCATTATCGAATTATCACGACAGGCACGATTGATTTTCACAAGATCTTGATAAACCACACGGCCTGCACCAATATTGAGGTGGCCTACTTCCGAGTTACCCATCTGTCCATCGGGCAGACCTACATTTTCTCCGTCGGTACGTAACTCCGCATGCGGATATTGCTCGGTCATTGCCGAAATATAAGCAGGATGAACCGTTGAAATGACATCGGCCTTATCGTGGTTGCCGTTGCCCCATCCATCCAAGATCATCAAAAGCACTTTATTTGCCATAATATATTGTTTTTCAAATATTAAACATTATTTAGTCGAGTTGACCTTTGATTACTTCGACTGCTTTATCAATAGCGGCTTGCAATCCCTCTGGATTTTTACCTCCGGCAGTCGCGAAGAATGCCTG
Organism: Rikenellaceae bacterium; assembly: GCA_015059735.1. Classification (GTDB taxonomy): domain Bacteria; phylum Bacteroidota; class Bacteroidia; order Bacteroidales; family Rikenellaceae; genus Alistipes. The sequence continues at coordinate 200,942 of SUZX01000001.1, forward strand.
ACCGCCACCACCGCCCTGCATCAGTTTTGCCGCCTCGCGCACCGTAGTTCCGGCATTACCGCCCCGAGCTACGATTTCATCACCGAGCATCACTGTCAACATCGGTTTACCTTCGTTCAATGTGCCGACAACCATAACCAATCGCGGCAATCGTGTGCGCAAATTGTAAGCCAAATCTTTGACGATATCGGGTTTGCGCTCCATTTGGACAGCGATGAGTTGTATTCCATCACGATCGGGAATCGAAGCAGCTATCTTCTCGGCCAATTGCGAAACCTGCTCTTTACGCATTGCTTCAACTTCTTTCGACAGCGACTCATTGCTCTCGATCATCTTCTTCACAGCCTGTACGACCTGCGAGTTGTTGCAACATTCAGCCAAGCTACGCAATGTATCTTCGGCTGTATAAAGTGCCTGCTCGGCATGCTCACCCGTAACGGCTTCGATACGACGCACACCGGCTGAAATGGCACTCTCACTCAAAATCTTGAAAAAACCGATATTACCTGTTGCCGAGGCATGCGTACCACCACACAACTCCACCGATGTACCGAATTTCACCATGCGTACCCGATCGCCATATTTTTCACCGAAAAGCATCATAGCACCAGCAGCCGTAGCCTCCTCTTTGGTGGCATTACGATTCTCTTCCAATGGATAGTTGGCACGAACAGCTCGATTGACCAACTGCTCAACCTCGCGCAACTGCTCGGGAGTAACCTTTTGGAAATGCGAGAAATCAAAGCGAAGCATTTCGGGGGTTACCATCGAGCCTTTCTGCTCGACATGACTGCCCAATACCTTACGCAAAGCTTCGTGCATGAGGTGCGTTGCCGAGTGATTATTGGCAGCCGATTGACGTTTTTCGGGATTGACCACTGCCGTAAACTCGGCTGTGGGATTTTCCGGCAGTTGAGTGACAATATGAATAATCAAGCCGTTCTCCTTTTCAGTAGCAACGATATCAATCCGCTCGTTAGCCGTAGCAATATAACCAATATCTCCAATTTGTCCACCGGAATTACCGTAGAACGGAGTGCGATCGAAGACCAATTGGTAGGAGGTTTTTCCTTTTGAGCTCACACGACGATAACGGGCAATACGCACCTGCTCGGTTAGGGTATCATATCCAGTAAAGATACTCTCTTTGCAGGGGAACAATTCAACCCAATCGTCAGTATCCACCGCCGCTGCATTACGCGAACGCTCTTTTTGAATTTGCAACTCCTTTTCAAAAGCCGGCAGATCGACACCTACCCCCTGTTCGCGAGCAATCAGTTCTGTGAGATCGATCGGGAATCCGAATGTATCGTACAACTCGAAAGCCTCAGCACCCGAGATCATCGTCTTACCCTCGCGTTTCGTACGCTCGATTACGCCATCCAACAGATTGATACCCGTTGCCAACGTACGCAGGAACGAGGCCTCTTCCTCTTCGATCACCTTTTCGATCAAAGCCTGTTGCGCCTTTAATTCGGGGAATTGATCACCCATCTGCTCAACTAATCCGGCGACCAATTTACAAAGCGTAGGCTCCGTAAAGCCAAGATAAGTATAACCGTAACGCACGGCACGGCGCAAGATACGACGAATCACATAACCAGCTTTGACGTTCGAAGGTAATTGACCATCGGCAATCGAAAACGCAATGGCTCGCAAGTGGTCGGCAATTACACGCATTGCCACATCGGCTTTTTCATCCTCTCCATATCGTTTGCCGGCCAATGTTGCAATCCGGCCAATTGTCGGTTGGAATACATCGGTATCGTAGTTCGATTTCTTTCCTTGTAAAATCATGCAAAGACGTTCAAATCCCATTCCGGTATCGACATTGCGAGCCGGAAGTTCTTCCAACGACCCGTTGGCTTTGCGATTAAACTGCATGAAGACAAGATTCCAGATCTCGATTACCTGAGGATGACCCGCATTGACCATCTCTCGACCCGCTTTGGCTGCAATTTCTGCGGCATCACGCAAGTCGAAATGAATCTCAGAACAGGGGCCACAAGGTCCTGTCTCACCCATCTCCCAGAAATTGTCGTGTTTGTTGCCTCGAATAATATGATCTTCGGGTAAATATTGTTTCCAAATATCGTACGCCTCTTGATCGAAAGCGACACCATCCTCTTCCGAGCCTTCAAAAACAGTAGCATACATTCGTTCAGCAGGCAATTTGTAAACATCGTGTAATAATTCCCATGCCCATTCGATAGCCTCTTTCTTGAAATAGTCGCCATAAGACCAGTTACCCAACATCTCAAACATCGTATGGTGATAGGTATCGTGTCCTACTTCTTCAAGATCGTTATGTTTGCCGGAAACACGCAGGCATTTCTGCGTATCAGCAGCACGCGGATATTTACGCGGAGCATTGCCCAAAAAAATATCCTTAAATTGATTCATGCCCGCATTGGTAAACATCAGCGTAGGATCACCTTTGACAACCATAGGTGCCGAGGGGACAATCGCATGATTTTTACTCTTGAAAAAGTCGAGAAAAGCCTGACGGATTTTACTAGATTCCATTCGTATAATATTTATTGTTATTTTTCGTTTCCATATCGGGTTGCAAAATTACATAAATTAACCTAAATTTGCACGAATAACGAGAGTTTTTTCAGCGAATGATTCAAAAAGAGCATAGATCCAAAAAACTGAATCTTACCCACGAAGCAGAGATGCTTACCCGAGAAGTCATAAGTGCTCCGTTTCGTCTGCGCACCTATCGGTTGTTGCGCAAAATTCTTGTGGGATTCATTCTCGTATCCATAGCGAACGTGCTCTTTGCCTATTTCTTCTACACCCCGAAGATGTATCGTATCAATCGAGAAAACCACGATTTGATCATTCGTTATCGTATCTTACAAGACCGTATCCGTACGGCACAACAACGGCTGAACAGCATCCGCCATCGCGATAATTTTGTATATCGCTCACTATTTTCCACCGATACCCTCTCAGTTCCGGAAGTTTGGCAATCTTATCCCGACACAAAATATGCCGTAATGGAAGGTGATAAATTCGAGCCGTTGATGATTGACACATGGAAACAACTCGATGCGTTGGCTCGGCAAATCTATCTCGCTTCGGTATCCTTAGACGAATTGCAAGAGATGGCTCGCAATAAAGAACAACTTTCGGCAGCCGTACCAGCCATTTGGCCCATTGATCGTGCCGCGTTACACAACAATTATATCGGAGCATTTAATTTGCGCCGACTTCACCCCGTATTGGGATATGTTCGACCACATTTAGGTATTGATTTCGGATGTGATCGTGGGACACCTGTTTACGCCACCGGCAATGCAACCGTAGAGGTCGCATCCGAACGCGGTTATAACGGGGGATATGGCCGCATGGTGCTACTTGACCACGAATTTGGCTATAAAACCCGTTACGCGCACCTTTCGAAAGTATTAGTTAAACCCGGAGAACAGGTCACTCGCGGACAAATCATTGCTTTGACCGGCAATACAGGCGTGTCGTCAGGTCCTCACCTGCATTATGAAGTTATCCACAAAGGCAGACCCGTCAATCCAATCAACTATTTCAATCGCAACATGACTCCCGAAGAGTACGATGCCTTGATGGAAAAGATGCGAGAAACCAAATTCGAACCGTTGTAATATGGCAGGAAAAAAGGATCTCGAAAAACTACGACGACGCAAACGTCGTAAACAGCGTATCATCCGAACGACGATGCAAATCTTCATTTGGACAGGAGCAGCCATCCTCTATTACATCGGATTCTCGATCTTCTTCGATACTCCCATAGAGTACGAAATGAAACATTCGACCGATGGACTTCGTCGCGAATATACTCGACTAACGGAACGTTACGACTCACTAATGATGGTATTGGATAATGTTGCCACTCGTGACCGCAGTGTCTTCCGCACCTTATTCGAAGCCGATCCCTACGATTCACAAACCGATAATACAGCACACAACTCCTCTTACGAACAACTTGTCAATCGTTCCTCGCGTCGGTTACGTCACGAATTACGCGAACGAATTGCACAAATTGAGAAACAACTCATCGATCTAAACAACAGCTACAAACAGGTTCAAGAGCGCATCGATATAGCCGGTCGCAATTGCGATTACATTCCGTCCATCCAACCCGTGATCAATAACCAACTCACTCTGCTCACTGCTTCTTACGGCATGCGTTATCATCCTTTTTACAAGACGTTGCAATCTCATCAGGGTGTAGATTACACCATTCCCGAAGGATCGAGTGTTTTCGCCACAGCCGATGGCGTGGTCAGCAAAGTTTCGCGACGTAACTCAACCTCAGGGACAACTATCGTAATTGATCATGGCAACGGCTACGAAACTTCATATAGCCATCTGAGTAAAACCAATGTCCGCAAAGGACAACACATTCATCGCGGGGACATCATCGCACTATCGGGTAATACGGGTCTGTCGTTATCACCTCACCTCCACTACGAAGTGCGTTACAACGGAATTCGAGTCGATCCGATTCACTATTTTTTCATGGAGTTGTCACCTTCGGAATATCGTCGTTTGATGCAAATTGCTCAAACCGGCATGCAATCGTTCGACTAAAAATTCACTACATTTTCAAGTTCCATGCAGATACGCCTTATTTTACTCGATTTCGATGGCACATTGGCAGACACTCGCAAAGCCAACACCCAAGCCTATGTCGCCACCCTGCGCAAGGCTGGCTATACACTTTCCGAAGAAGAGTATGAAGCACGTTATTTCGGTATGCGATGCGATGAGTTTCTGCAAGATTTAGGGATCAACGATCCTATAAAGCGCGAACATATTCGCCTACGTAAAATTGCGTGCTATCCCGACTTCTTCAACTCGGTGCGGATCAATCAACCTCTATGGGATTTTTGTTGTCAATTCCGAGCGCAGGGAGGTCGTGTATGGATCGTTTCGACCGGAAGTCGGGCAAATATCGAACATGTAATGTGCCATTTGGGAATCGGAGGGCCCGACACTCCAACGGAAAGTTGCCCCAATGGTCGGGTCGATGGAATCTTGTCGGGGACAGATGTTATGCACAGCAAACCGGCACCCGATTGTTTTATAGAGGCTATGCGTCGCGAAAATTGCACGCCACAGGAGACATTGATCTTCGAAGATTCGGCAATCGGAATAGAAGCTGCACGCCGTAGCGGAGCTGCCTATTTCAAGGTGAAGTTTTAATCCTCAGCTACCGCTTACAGATTGTTTTGAAATCGCAAAACTTGCAGGTATCGGCATCTTCACATTGCACAAACGAAATATTCGGATCGAATAACTTTTCAAGTGTTTCGCGCACCAGTTCTTCGAACTTCTCCCGATAATAGGAGTAACGAGCTCCCACAACATTCTCCTCTTTGTCATTAAGTCGCGGGTCGTAATCGGGTTGATTCATAGTTCGTACATAGTAGAGCGCAGGTTCGATATCCAACCCCTGCGAATGGTAGAGCATCATTGCGTAGAGCAATGTCTGTACGATATTTGACAAACGTTGTTTTCCCTCACCATAAAAGAGATTAACCACCCCGTCGAAGTTCAAATGCGGAGTCCCCGTTTTATAATCGACAACACGCAATGTGCCGTCATCCAAACGATCAATACGGTCAGCAATACCGGCAAACTTGACATTTCGTTCGCCTTCGGATGTTGATATCGGGAAAGCATAACTAACCGACTGTTCCAACCCTTGCACTGTAAACAAATCGTGCATAATATCATGGGCCATCACTCCTCCTTGCAAATAACGGGAAACGATATCCTTTACCAGCAACAGATTGCCTGTATATTCATCCTCAGAAGCTTGTGTGTTTTGTAGATAGTTTTCGTTGATAGCCTGCTTGACTGCCATCGTCACATCCCCCGAACGTATCATGGCCTGCAACGTTTGCGCGGGATGCCACTCCCCCACTACTCGCTCATAGAGTTGTTGCGCCGCAGCATGGAGAATGGTACCGAACATCGGCGCATCCACCTCCTCGGAGACCTCCTCTTCGGGAGTCAATCGCGCTACGGAGTGAAAATAAAAACGTAAAGGACATGCAATATAACGGAAAAATGCCGTTGGTGAAAGTGTTGCAGGGTTTTCCGGATCGATAAATCGCATCAATTGCTTCATTACCGCTTCGGTTTTAGGCACTTCAATAGGACAAACTTCCGTTAAATTAGCATCCACACCTACTCTGATTTTATGTAACGGAATATCGCTTTCGTAATCAAGCTGTCGAATGTAACGACTCGGCTCTCCGGTAGATTTTTCATCGGCATGCGAACAATAGAGCATATGAACCGTTTCTGCCCGCTGAATCAAACGATAGAAATAATAGGCATAAACGCCTTCATGATGTTCTGAGGTCGGCAACTCGTAAGCAGTTCGCAAATTGTAGGGCACAAACGATCCTTGCATTACATGATTTCCGGGGAAATTATCGTCATTCATCGAAAGAATAATCACATGTCGAAAATCAAGGTTGCGGGTTTCAAGAATACCCATCACCTGAATACCCTCTAACGGCTCACCTTCAAACGGGATACGCAGGGTTTGCAAATGACGCCGGAGAAGCGACACATAAACCTCATTAGATAGTGCGATATCGCAATTATCCAACGAATTGCGTAACTTGACAATTTCTTCTGCCACTACGGCCAAATAGGCAACTCGTTCTTGTGTATCGACCCCCTCAAAAGGCAGGCGTGCTATTACCGTAATCACCTCAACAAGATAATCCGAGAGGTCCTGCCACGTAGTTACCGGCCGAAAAATCGTTGACAACCATTCATTTTGTCCTAACCATGATGTACCAAGCAAGATACGTTGTTCACGAACGATTTGCTCCTGCATCGTCTTAACAATCTTCGGATCAATGCCAACTAAATAGGGGTGTGTTAATAATCCCGTGATATCGACATGATAAAAGAGACTTTCACCCTCTTTTGTGCGCCGATGATGTTGCAATGCGATCAATCGCTCCACAAAAGTATAAGCCAATGTGGATCGCAACGGATAACCCATTGTGACATTTACACGTCCCAACTCCGGTGGCAACGAATAAAGCAACGGCATCAACAAATTCTCATCCGTAAGAACCACAGCTGTTTGCTTATCCAACGGTTTATGTTGAGCCAATTCTTGTAAGATCTTGGCGGCATATTTACATTGAACAACATTCGAAACTGTGGCAACCGTAGTCAACTGTTTGGGACGCAACATGTTGTCATGCGACATTTCGGTACACGCCGGAAACTGCACAACATTTTGCCGGATAAACATACCCGCCTCCTGCTCGGGATTTTCTTTGTAGTAGGTGTCATAATCCCAATAGAAATCGGTTTCGGTAGTCGCAGAGAGGAATCGAAAAAGTTGTTTTTCACATTCGGAAAGAGCATTGAAGCCCGCCACAATAAAATGACGTTTCTCCCCAAATACAAATGTTCCCGACTCCATCCGTTCGGCGGCTGCTCGTTGAACCATACCATTGTAGGCAATACCCAACGACATCAGCCGTGCACGATATTGTTGATAGATCGGACCTAACGTCTTCCAAATGGCCAAAAATTTCCGTTTTTCCTCCGAAAGATCATCCTCGGAGATGAGTGTTGACCAAAACGAACGAATGATCTGCAATTGTTCGGCAGAGAGATAAGATATGTCGGCTTCGATCTCTTTGATATCCGAAATATTACGAAAAAGCATATCTGCATTGATCCGATATTTATCGATCGTATCAAAGTCCGCAAGGAGCATATCACCCCAAAAATAGAATTTATCGAAAGATTCGTCGTGAAATGAGGAGTACACCTTATACAATTCAACAATCAATCGAACTCGATCGCCGGTTCGCAAACCGGAAATCTCGGTCATCAGATCATCAATCGTTGTCCATTGGGGTTGCCATATCGGTTGTTGTACAATTTGTGATAACGCATCGACAAAAAAGAGACGTGCACGGCGTGAAGGAAACAAGACCATGCAATCACTCAACCGATCGCCATAACGAGTATAGAGATCGGATGCAACCTCCTCTAAGAATCCTCGCATTAACGCCGTTTATTGAATTCGCTTGATATCTCCGCCCATAAACTTTGCGCCACCACGCACAATTTCAGGCTGTCCTTTATAGTTGACCTTACCACCGGTCGTTGTTGTTACACACAATCGTTCGGTTACCGACAACGAAGCCGTACCATTGTTGGAGGCATCGACATCTGCCGACATCGTTTCAAGTTGCAAAGCATCAGCTTTACCGGTTGATACTGCAAGTGTCAAATAGCGTACCGACCCACTTAACGTTGCCGTACTACGTCCCGTAAGTTTCACATCGAGATCTTTGACATCAAGAGCCGCTGTCAGGGAAGCCCGGGCACCGATAGCAAGATCAAGCGTTGTTGCTTTTACCGTTCCTTCGAATGAAGCGGTAGCTTCGGCAACCGAAACATAATCGACCGTATTATAATATACCTTTACCGTTGTTCGTTCGGGGCGTCGGGGATCAACCCGTTCGGTTATGTGCAAAACTTTATCTTTTACCTTAAACTCAAATTTAGTGGTATAAGAGCCTTTTGTGTCATATACAATCTTCGGAGCATCGCTTGTGGGCACTTTCACAAATACAATATCAAGAGCCGCCGACACCTCAATAGCCGTAAACGAAGGCAACCACTCACTTTTCTCAGTTGAAGCAACCTTATTGGACTGCGAAGCCGCAAAAATGACATTAGACGCTGCAAATAAAAGCAGTATTACACTTAAAATCAGTTTCTTCATAAAGTTATATTTTTAACACGTTGCTAAATTACAAAAATATTATGAAATCCGGCTTGTTGTTCGAATTTTGTTTTGTACTTTTACTTCGAAAAACGACTTTTCGACCTATGAGAGCGAAAATTTTGAATGCGAGTGCCGGTTCCGGAAAAACCTATCAGTTGGCTTATAAATATGTCCGCGATGTCGTAGAACGTCCCTCCATCTACCGTCATATTCTCGCTGTGACTTTTACCAATAAGGCCACAGAAGAGATGAAGACCCGCATATTGAAAGAGATTCATGCTCTCGCATCGGGAACCGAAAGTTCATATCTCTCTCGGCTTTGCGAGGAACTGCAATCAGACGCAGATACCATACGCGAACGTGCTACCGAAGCTCGATCACGGATTCTTCATGATTACTCGCGTTTCACAGTACTTACCATCGATACTTTTTTTCAACGCATCCTCCGCGCCTTCGTCAAGGAGTTAGGTATTGATTTGAATTACAACGTTGAGATTGAAACTGCCCCCATACTTGCTCAAAGCACTGATTCATTAATCGAAAGTATATCCGACGACAAAGAGTTGCTTCAATGGTTATCTGCATTTGTCCGTGAACGTATCGATGAAGGCCGAAAATGGGATGTCCGCGACAGTATCTTGTCTTTTGGCAACGAGTTATTCAAAGAGGAGAACAAATCTACTCTCGCTACGACCCATACCCGCCAAGAGTTGGAACGCATTGTACATGAGGCTGCCAAGACGACCGAAAACGCGAGACAAGAATTACAGCAAATTGCCACCAAAGCCGTTGAGATCATCACCTCAGCAGGGCTCTCTTATACTGATTTTACCAACAAAAGTCGTAGTTTTGCCCGTTATTTTTTCACCATAGCATCCGGAGAAATCACCGCCTATTCCCCTACGGTCGGCAGAATGAGCCGCACGACCGAAGGTTGGTGTGCGAAAAATTCACCAGCCCTACCGCTCGTCGGTCAACTGCAACCTCTTTTGGTACAGATATGCAATCTCTACGACAGATATGCCGCACATTGGAACACCTATCAATTATTACGCGAAAATTTTCGCAGTTTTGCCCTGCTTACCGATCTGTATACCAAAGTACAACAACTTTGTGCCGAGCAGAACCTAATGTTGCTCTCCGAGACCAAACATATTCTCTCGAAATTCATCGGCAACAACGATGCTCCTTTCATCTATGAGAAGGTTGGCAATCGTTTCGAGCATTTCATGATCGATGAGTTTCAAGACACCTCCACCAAAGAGTGGGAGAATTTTTTACCACTTCTGCAAAATGCAATGGCGCAAGCCAACGACCATGAAAATCCGGTTTTCATTGTCGGCGACATCAAGCAATCGATTTATCGTTGGCGTGGAGGCGATTGGAAACTTCTGTACAACCAAGCCCGCCAAGCTCTCGGTACTTCACAAACTGAAGTTATTACTTTGCAAGACAATTTCCGAAGCCTGCCCGTCATCGTGGATTTTAACAATCGAGCAATGGCTCGATTGGTCGCTCTCGACAACCGCAAGCTCAACACATTGATAGACGAGGCGGTTGATCATGGACACCTTTCTCAAACAGATTATGAAGAGTTGCACAACATGTTGGCCAATGCCTATCAAAATCACAGCCAACACGCACGGCGTAAGGACGAATATGCGGGTTATGTTTCGATCGAAACATTTCACACCCAACCACCCGTTGTGGAGCGTATCTGTCAACTGATCGACAAAGGATTTCGCCCATGTGATATTTTGATTCTCGTTCGCAATACAGGAGATGGAGTCAAAGTCGCCTCCGAACTACTCGACTTCAAAAATCTCAACACAGAAGAACGCTATCGTTTCGATGTCATGACACAAGAGGCGTTGACTATCGGTTCGGCTCCGGTCTGCTCGTTTGTCGCAGCGACATTGCGCCAAGCACTCAACACCAATGACGGAATCAGCCGAGCCATCTGCAATCAATTTCTCGGTCGGGATTTTGAGACTCTTTGGAATGATGAAGAGTTGGCATTTTTCAGATCGTTGCAACTACTCTCACCCGAGGAGGCATTCGAACGTATCGTTATCTACTTCGATCTTGCCCAATCAGCAAACAACACGGCCTATCTACAAGCTTTTCATGAGCAGATCGTTTCGTTCTGTACCAATCGTATTGCCGACATCCCACTATTTCTACGCTGGTGGGAGGAACAAGGTAGCAACCGCTCCCTCTCGATCGAACAAAGTACATCGACCATCGAAATTTCAACCATTCACAAAGCCAAAGGACTCGAAAAACGCGCTATAATCATCCCCTATTGCTCTTGGGACCTCAAGCCGAAAACACATGGATTCGTCCAAAATATCATTTGGGCAGAAGCACAAGGTGATGGTTTTGGGTCAATCGGCCGTTTTCCCGTGTACTACAAAAGCATGATGAAAGACTCGGCTTTCTCGGCTACATATTTTCGAGAACAGGTTTACAGTCATATTGATAACATCAATTTGCTCTATGTGGCATTAACTCGTGCAGCCGAATCATTACATATTTTCGTACCCGAAACCGAAAAGGAGCATATTGGCAAATTGTTGTTGCAAACGCTATCTGTCGACATTTCCGAACAAAGTTCAGAGAAGTCTCCAAATTTCAATTGTCATTATTTCTATGAGAATAAGAGTCTTGAAAAAATCGAACGCTTCGAATACGGAGAATTCACAGGACCGATCCCCAACACAAAGAATAGTTCCGACTCTTCACACTTTGTACTGGATTTTTATCACACAACACAAGCCGACCTCCGGTTACGACTTCCTGCACAACGTTATTTCGAAGAAGGAGAAACCGATTTGTCACCTCGTAATTTCGGTATTTTGATGCACAAGACTTTTCAAAATGCCGACACCGAGACTGAGATCCATCGTGCTGTACAAGCTATGCAGGAGGATGGCATACTCTCACCATACGATGCAGCAATCCTCAGCCAACGGATAGATCATGCTCTAAGCAATCCGACTGTTCGCGAGTGGTTTGATGGTAGTTGGGAGCGCATCTGTCGCGAACAAGAAATTATTCTACCTCACGCAAGTACCACCCGCCGTCCCGACCGAGTAATGATTCGTGACAATCGTGCCATCGTGGTTGATTACAAATTCGGCAGTCAGGAGGCTGAAAAAAACCGCAAGCAGCTCCGCGAATATATTCAATTGCTCCGAGAGATGGGATACACTGTTTGTGAGGGTTATCTTTGGTATGTTAAGTTGGGAGAGATCGAAAAAATCGAAGATGCTTGTTAAGAATATTACACACCATTTCACACAATATGCAAACCAACAATCGAGGGAATATCTGGAATCGGATACCCCCTCGATTATTACATATCTACACGATTATTTCTATACCAATTCGGCCATCAATCCATAAAATGCAGCCTCATTGATATGTGCTACAGGCGCAATTCGTTGCAAACAAGGCAAGCACCTCCCATTTGTATTTGGGATTCTTTACACCTACGGCGAAACTTATCATAATCGATTTTGGTATTATTGTTATTATAAATTTTAGCGGGAAACTTTATCAAAGGGAACTGCGCTGCGTTCCATGATAAACATCGGGCTATCCCACACCGGCAACGCAGTGAATTTCATCCGTTCTTCGTTTGTATGCCCCACAGGTAATTTCACAGCATAGACACGGCCTGTAATCGGCTCTACAACCACCGGATTTTTGAGTTTCAACCCTTTAATGACCATCTCGACCTGATCCCAACTTAATTCATCACTCGGAATCCGATCAGAGTACCAATACATCACACCAACGGTTTTTCCTTCCGTATCGGCAATACCGGCCACAGAGATTTCTCGTGCCGTATTTACCTTTACCCGATCATTGATCCAGCCAATGGATTTCCGATCTTTATGAAGCAGATTAACCATATGTTGTACCCCATAAAACGAGGGACGTTTGTAAATCACCTTTTTATGCAAGTTCATACGAATCAACCCAAACGACTGTAACATATTGGGATATTTCAAGTCAACCATTGTGAAAACCGAAGTACGGATTCCCATCCGGAAATCATTGGCCATACGACGCATATTCCACTTGGCCTGACTATATTCGCTCCACTCATGATATTTCAGCGCATGACCGAACTCTAAAATAGAAGGGCAGCCACACTCACCTTGCAACAACTGAATCCGCTCATCATACGACTTCACAAGTCGATCCAAAGTCTCGATTTGCATCGTGGCATCATCAGGATTATGATAATAGGGGTGAAAACTCACATAATCCAACAATTTGATTTTCTTGTGTTTTTTCAATATATCAAGCACATCTTGCGTATATTTCGTACGCATATAGACTAAACCAAATCCGATAATCACCGCTTTCGGATCGGCTTTACGAACCGCTTCGGCAGTACGAATCAGCAACTCGGCATAGATTTCCGGCTTGTTGGCTTTATTACCATTCGGCTCGTTCCAAATCTCCCACTCTTTCACTCTATCTTTATAACGCTTTACCATAGCCGTCACATAACGCAACCATGCTTCCATCGTCTCATCATCCGTAAAAATTGCTGCATTCAATCCTTTTTTCGCACCATACAGCGGATTTCCATAACAGAGACAAACCCACGGTTGCACACTCTGTTCGCACAATCCGTCCACAACCTCATCCAACCATGCAAAATCATATTCGCCTTTTACCTTTTCGCAACGAGCCCAACCGCTTTGGATACGCGCCATTCCAATACCCAACTGACCGACATACGATTTATAGTTCTTAAACTCCGCATATTTGCGATCAATAGTTTCGCAACCAACAGACCAATAAGGATTAGCCAACTCCTTAGATGTAAACGTTTTAACAACACCTATTTGTTCCAATCGCGGTGCCACCATATTCATCTTTTTCCACGTCAGCGAATAATGCTTGGCCGTCACAAATGATACAGCCCCGATCAGCATAAAAAAAAGCACAATTAACTTCTTCATAAATTTCTTTTAATAGTTGTAGTTTATATCTTTTTTCGTATCTTTGTATAATCACTAAAAGTAGTAAAGAAACAGGGAATACGAGTACTGTTGTGTGGTGTGGTGCAAATATGGGATAAATAATCGATGTTTCCAAATTTTATTTCAATTTTCAACGATATATGCTGAAAAAGCTCAAACTTAATCTTGAAAGTCAAATTCCGGTTTATAAACAGGTTATCAGCCAAATAGAGCAACTGATTCAAGACGGGATATACACAGAAAATTACCTCTTACCTTCAATGAACGAATTGGCTGCCACGTTGGAAATATCCAAAGAGACTGTCAAAAAAGCCTACTCCATACTGCGTAACAAAGGGTATATCAATGCTCGTCAAGGAAAAGGATTCTATGTAGCAGCTCCCAATGCAACAGCAAAACTCAATGTATTGTTACTATTCGACAAACTGAGCCACTACAAGCAAGTGTTGTTCAACTCTTTCTCTGAGGAGATTGGCGATGTTGCCGAAGTAACGATCCGCCTACACAACCAAAATGTCGATCTATTGGAGTACTATATAGACGAGAATCTCGATCTTTTTGATTATTATGTCATTACCCCCCACTTCCCTCTCGATAGTGCAACACAGAAAAGGGTTGCCAAAATTCTGTCACGTATTCCCAATCGTAAGTTGATCATGGTCGATCGGTGGATGCAAGAACTAACCGGCAACTATGGTGTTGTATACCAAGATTTTGAAAATGATGCTTATGAGGGGTTACAATGTGGATTGCAGAAAATCAAAACACACAAGAAGTTCAATGTGGTAACTCTTCCTTCGAGTTTATACCACAATTCGATAAGTCGTGCCATCGAACGTTTCTGTTCCGACAATCAAATAGACGTAGAGTTTCACACTCAAATCACTCCTGAAATAATTCGGGCAAAAGAGGTCTATTTGATTCTTAACAGCCAATACGACTTGGGATTAATTGAATTGATACGACGAGCACGAGAATTGAAATACAAGGTAGGTCGCGACATCAGCATCATATCATACAATGAGTCACCTATCAACGAGATCATTCTCAATGGACTGACAAGCATATCCACCGATTTCCATCAAATGGGAGTATTGGTTGCCCGCATGATCCTCGACAAAAGGCTCTCAAAAGTCAAATGCGACTTTCACATGATTCGTCGCAATTCATTCTAACCACCATTACGCTAAAATCAAGAGAGTTATACAAACATCTAACCAAAAGAGACGGGTATCCGTGATGGATACCCGTCTCTTTTGGTTAGAGAGTTCTCTCTTTCTCTATGGTAGATTACTCACCCAAAGCGCAACGTTTGTAAGCTACAACGGTAGCCTCTTTGTCGGCTTTCTTGATGAACTCAGCGATCGTCTCTTTCTCGCCTACCACTGCCTGATTGAGCAGCGTATTCTCCTCAAAGAATTTACGCATCTTACCCTCAGCAATCTTAGCCAGAATCTCTTCGGGTTTGTTAGCGTTCTTCGGATCCTGTTTCATAGCCTCAATAGCGATCTTGCGCTCATGCTCCACAATCTCAGCAGGGCAGTCAGCAACGTCGATCGATACGGGAGCCATAGCAGTAGCCTGCATAGCTACGGTGTGAGCTACCTCAGCGGGAACCTCTTTATTGAAGCCCAAGATAGTACCAAGCTTTTTGTTGAAGTGAACGTAAGCGGCACAATAGGGAGCCTCGATACGAGCGTAGAATGCCAACTCGATCTTCTCTCCCGTCTGACCCGATTTCTCGGTTACCATCTCCTCAATGGTGCGTCCCTCAGCATTTTTCGTAGCCAACAGAGCATCGCGGTCGGCAGCATCAGCTGCTACGGCAACATCCAACATAGCATTGGCCGAAGCTGAATACTCGCTATTTTGAGCCACGAAGTCGGTTTCGCAAGCCAAGCAAAGCATATAAGCTTTCTGACCTACAATCTTCGTAACAACAACACCTTCAGTGGCGGTACGATCGGCACGTTTAGCAACGACCAATTTACCTTTTTCGCGGATAATGTCCTGAGCGCGTGCATAATCACCTTCTGCCTCGATGAGTGCTTTTTTGCAATCCATCATACCGGCACCGGTCATTTTGCGGAGCTTCATAACATCAGCTGCTTTGATTTCCATAGTTTTTTCGATTTTTACGTTAATAACTTCTTTGCGTGCAGTGTTGCTTTTACTCCTCGTCTGCAACTTCGGTTGCAGGCTCCTCGTAAGGAGTTTCAACAGCAGCAACAACCTCTTTCAAGGTCTCTTCCTCGGCATCTACCGTAGCTTTAACAGCTTTCTTGATACGAGTCTTCTCTTTTTTTACGGGAGCCTCGGCCTCAGCCTCCTGAGCCTCTTTCTCCTTTTCGAGTTTACGCTCCTCAACGCCCTCAGCGATAGCAGCGCACATGGTTTCTACAACCACAGCAATCGACTTCGTAGCATCGTCATTTGCAGGGATAACGTAATCAATGTCGGTCGGATCACAACAAGTGTCAACCATTGCAAATACGGGGATGCTCAAACGCTTTGCCTCCTTAACAGCGTTAGCCTCTTTCTGAACGTCAACAACGAACAAAGCAGCCGGCAGACGAGTAAGGTCGGCAATTGAGCCGAGGTTCTTCTCCAATTTGGCACGCTGGCGCGAAATTTGAAGTTTCTCGCGCTTGGAGAAGTTATCAAAAGTGCCGTCGTTGGTCATCTTATCGATGGTAGCCATTTTCTTGACGGCTTTACGTATCGTGGGGAAGTTTGTCAGCATACCGCCGGCCCAACGCTCAGTAACGTAAGGCATTCCAACGGCTGCCACCTTTTCGGCAACGATCTCTTTGGCTTGTTTTTTAGTAGCTACGAACAGCACGCGGCGACCACTCTTGGCGATCTGCTTGATGGCTGCAGCAGCCTCATCGAGTTTCAGCACAGTCTTGTGCAGGTCGATGATGTGGATGCCGTTCTTCTCCATGAAGATATAAGGAGCCATTTTCGGGTTCCATTTGCGCTTCAAGTGACCGAAGTGCGCACCGGCTTCCAATAATGTATTAAAATCTGTACGTGACATTTTAATTCGTGTTTGTTAATTTTAATTCTCTTTTCTTCAACTCTTCGGGTAGCGGTCTTCCGATCCCAAAAAGTTTTCCGCGGTGTGGCAACCAAGCGGTAATACATATATAAATATATAGTCCGCAGAGTTTGTAACCAGCACCGTACTTGCCGAAAATTCCGGTCGTGCGTATATATTAACGCTTGCTGAACTGGAACTTGCGACGTGCTCCGGGCTGACCGGGCTTCTTACGCTCAACCTCGCGGGGATCACGAGTGAGGAATCCGGCCTTTTTCAGGGTCGGACGCATCTCAGCATCGATCTCGCACAATGCACGTGCGATACCCAGACGAGCGGCCTCAGCCTGTCCCTTGATGCCACCGCCATCGAGGTTGATGGTGATGTCGTAATTCTCAGCGGTATTAGTAGCCAACAGAGGCTGCTTTACCTGAAATTGGAGAATTTCGAGCGGGAAATAGGCTGCAAGCTCCTTATGGTTGATAGTAATCTGACCCTTACCCGGCTTCACAAATACGCGAGCCACAGCGGCCTTACGACGACCTACGGTGTTTACAACTTCCATAACTCTTACTTAATCTCGTTTAACTTAATGGTTTTAGGGGTTTGAGCAGCATGCGGATGCTCAGCACCGGCATAAACCTTGAGGTTTTTAAGCAGGGCAGCACCCAAACGTGTTCTGGGCAGCATACCTTTAACTGCTTTTTCGACGACAAACGTCGGTTTCTTTGCCAAGTAATCGGCCGGAGTAGCAAAACGCTGACCTCCGGGATAACCCGTGTGGCGAATGTAGACCTTATCGGTCATTTTCTTGCCCGTGAGCTTCACCTTGTCCGCATTGATCACGATGACGTTGTCACCGCAATCCACATGAGGGGTGTAGCTAGGCTTGTTCTTGCCGCGAAGGATCTTTGCGACCTGCGAAGCAAGACGTCCCAATACCTCGTTCGTAGCATCGATAACCACCCACTCTTTGGTGACCGTCGAAGCATTTGCCGAGATAGTCTTGTAGCTTAATGAATCCACAGTGTTTTACGTTTAATTTAACTTGTTGTAATCCTTTTCCCGCTTTTACGGGTGCGCAAAGGTACAAAATATTTTTGTTTCCACAAAAACATTCGAAAAAGTTTCTTTGTATTGGCAGAAAAACTGTTATGTAATCAACCACAGAGAATAAATTCAAGAGTTTTTTACCCGAAATAGAATACTATTTTTTACCCCACTTCGGAATAATCCCAATGAAGATCTCAAAGTTGATACCGGGCATCGGGCGTGATAAGACTGAAAGATACTCTTCGTCAAACAGGTTGTTGATCGACCCTTTGAGTGACAGATCGGCCCAACGAAACGAAAAGCCCTTCTCCAATGTGAGGTTATTCATGAAATATGAGGGAAGTTGACCAGCGAGCGAAATATCGTTACTCGACATAGTATAACGTTCGCTATAATAACAAAATTGCCAAAGCATTCCCCAACTCCGGTAATTCAAGCGACCGGTGGTTGTAGCAGAGTATTCAGGCTCATAAGGGAGCTGTTTCCCGACCGATCGATCGGCCGGACTCATCGGCTCGCCTTTGTTGATAGACGGCGACCACGAAAAAGTACCATTCATTTCAAAACGCCAATCTTTGGACAGCGCAACTTCCAGATTAGCTTGAGCCTCCACACCGTAAGCATGAACTTTTTTGACATTCACAGGCGAGAAAAATCCTTTGGTGGTAGGCAACCATAAAATCCAATCGTCGATATGTTGATCATACCACGACACCGATCCTGAAAGGGCATAACTTTTCGGAGTTCCAATCGAAAATGACAAACCAGCCTCATACTGAAACCCACTTTCGTTTTTCAGGTCGGGATTACCCCCCGGAAGGAAATAGAGGTCATTGAGTGTTGGAAAACGGTAGTTACGCGAAATCGAGGCTTTTGCGACAATGTTACCTCGTTTGGAGAGTACATAGTCGGTAAAGAATGCCGGCACGGTGACCCAACGATTGCCATACATCTGTTCGCGAACAACCAACGAAAGTCCCATTCGATCGGTCGGTCGCCATTTAGCAGACAAAACGCCATCAAGCTCAACACGTCCCTGATCGTATCCGACAACTCCCCGGTTACCCTCTTGCAGGATGATATTTTTATCTATACTCTCCACAAAATGCTGATGTAAAGCCACGTCAACATTGAAAAACCAATGATCACCAACAACATATTCACCCGAAATATCGCCAAAGAGCGTATTGACCCGACTACGCGAGCGAGTCATCGAAGTCATGAT
Organism: Rikenellaceae bacterium; assembly: GCA_015059735.1. Lineage (GTDB taxonomy): Bacteria > Bacteroidota > Bacteroidia > Bacteroidales > Rikenellaceae > Alistipes. The sequence continues at coordinate 220,036 of SUZX01000001.1, forward strand.
GCCGTTACCCGGGTCACGTTCGTAATCGTAGGCCATCCACGTATGAATATATCCTGCTTTGGCCGACATTTTCCACGTTTTGCGCAGATGATCCCAAGATAGAACACCTCGAAACGTCTCCTCACGTTGGCGATTATCAAATTTTCTATTATCGGCATAGTCAGTTGTCAGCAGAGCCAATTCGCGATTAGAGCGAATATACCAAGCATTGAGGCCCAAACGATCGCCTCGTCCTGTATTATAATAAACCTCTTGCAAGAGATGCAAATCTGCAAAAGCCCCACTTTTATTGCGTTCGACAGGATAATAAGAACCTATGATCGTATGATTGTCGTCGTAGATAAGTTCTTTTTTATCGCGGTTGCGGTATTTGTAATCGTTATCCGATGATTGATAAACGGCACGTGTCGATATTTGCCAATGATCATTGCCCCAAGTCAAACGCAAAAACTCATCGAAGGTCTTAAACATACCGATACCTTGCACATATTGCACTCCCCAACCATCGGCTTGCACCGGACGAGTGGCAAGGCGAACAGCCCCACCCAATCCACCTCCGGTTTCACCAACCGAGGAGGTACCATGTAGCAATGAAGCGTCATCGATAAAATAGGCCGGAATCATCGAAAAGTCGGTCATGCCAAGCATCGGATTATTAATTCGCATGCCATTCCATAAAACTTGGGTATGCGAAGGTCCTGTACCACGAAAAGAGACTGTTGAAAGAGTGGCTCGACCATATTGTTTGACAAAAATCGAGGAGTTATAGGTCAAAACATCTGCAACGGAAAAGGCTAAATTATCACGTAAGACGGTCGAATCGAGTTTCGTTTGTTGCATACCGATCTCTTTCATCGGCTGACGTCCCCATATCGGAATCTCGCGAATCGCAATATTCCGATCGGGTTGCCCTCCCGAATGAGAGATCAGCAGATCCTGACGGGAAAGTGGAGTCTTTGAGGAATTTTGAGCCTCGACACTCAAAACAATCGACAACAGACCGAAGAACAAAAAGAGGTTTTTCATAGACTTCATTTTATTTCCAGCAAAATGCTCCCGGGATAACTCCCACATAAAAATCATCGATCAACTCTCCCGTTTGCGAGTAGCGATACACCCGACCTTGTTGCTGATAATCAATAGCGTCAGCAACATATACATCGCCGTTATGCGGATTGATCGTCAACCCATAATAAAGTGTATTGGAATAGGGCAAGAAAGGGGTATTGGGGAGCTGTTCTGATTCGACATCCATGCACCACACATCGTCGTTGATCCAATAGAGTTTATCCCCCGTACCATTGAGTTGCACCTCCGAAGGTTTATCTCCAAGATTTAATTTGAATTGTCGTTCGACAGCAAACCTCTCGGCATCAATTCGATAAAGCGAAGGTGCCTCATATCCATAGGGCGAACCGTTATATCCGCCATCGGTAAGTGTCCAAAGTTTGTTGTTTTTATCCAAGACAAGCGACGTTGGTTGGATTCCGACTACCAATTCATCGACAATCGTATCGGTCTCGGTATCAATTTTCAAGATACGATTTTGATATGACCAACAATTTACATAGACATATTTACCATATTGCACCATCTGCTCCGTAGAACCTGCCTCCATAGACATATTCGGGCACTGAATATGGCCAATGATTTCGAAACGTTTGGGATTGACTATAAAGATACGATTGTCCCAGATTTGTGTGACATAAGCTTTTTCATCGGAAATGAAATGGATATAACGCGGCGAGGTAAGATCGACGATACGGCCTTTCTCCTTAAAAGTAGTGATATCAATGGCGAAAATCACATGCGAATTATTCACAACGATCCACCCTACTCCATCACGAATAACCATAGACTGAGCCACATCGCCCAATTTCATCGCATTAGCCCGATAGAAGATCTCGTTTTCAATGGTTCGAGCGTTCGGATCATAATACGACAAAGTAGCATTCCCATATTGGAAGTTACCTTCATTGGTGATAAACAAACCCTCAGCCGTTGCCGGAAAAGAGAACGATTCCTCTCGGCCGTACTCCCACTTCATGCAACCGGAAAACAGCGTACACAACAAAACAAGCCAATAATATGCAATCAATCGTTTCATTTATTTTTTCTGTTTCATCCTATAATCATAAAAACCGCACACCTCGGTAGAGTTTTCTCCCAACCAACCGCTTTTTGCATTCAGCGCGGTCTGCACTTTCACAAAATCAATATATTTCAAAGTCACCGAAGTACCTTCGTAATCAATGGCATTGGAAATATCGAACAGATTGAGATTACCTTCTGCCACACGATCAACCGAACTATAATTATCAGCATAGCCCCACTCATAGGCAGGTTGCACCCAATAGCTGCCATTCCCCGATTGGTCGTAGTTGCGAGGCTGCAAACGAGTACCGCGGAGCGTATAACTATCAGCCGCAATCCATGTGGGATAATAGTAATCCTGCGAATGATATTCCGGGAGGTAGTCTATCTCACCGCTACCACCCAGATTATCACTCCATCGTACCGGCATACCCGTAGCGGCAGGTCGGTAATAAGTGACCGCATAGTCACGAATCGTATGCTCGGCATCCGACTCACTTCCACGCAACTCGTACCAAGTATCATCGGGCTGTCCGTTGCCGTTTTTATCTTGCATAACCCACACTATTCCGGGCTCTGACGATCCGTCAAACGAATTGCCAGCCACTGCCAAGTCATATCCGGAGTGATTGTCGATGCTATGATCAAAACCCACCACGATATAACCACCAAAACCTCCCAATGAGACAAAACTACCCGCATCTAACCGTTGGGCAGCATAAGAAACGGCGTCTGCCGGAGTCTGTTCGTTACCCGTAAATCCCCCAGTGCGGGTATCGCCAATAAATTGACCAGCCGCCGGTGTATAGTCGAAAACGACAGAGGCCTTTGCCGAAGAGGATGATGTTTCGGCTCGATAGTTTTCATCGAGAGAGACAGTAATCACATCGTCCGTATTGCAGGACGATGTGATCACCATGGATAACAGAAGGATGAATACAATATGTTTCATCTTACCGAACATTACTCTTTATCAAATTGTACGGCCACATCGTCATAGGCAAAATAGCCGGCGACGCCCAAACCATATTGCGTATAAAGGTCTTCGCTTGCCAATAAATTAAACTCAACCCGAACCACTTTACCCAACGAGGTTAGATCCCACTTGGTCCACTCGGCAACACCTTTTCTTCCTTCGTTCCAAAGGAAAAACTCAGCTGTACCACACTGCTGTCCGTCGGCATCGTAACCGTATGCCACGATTTTATACCAACTTTGCTCGGAGGCACCCGTGGGAACCTGCCATCCATCGCCATTAGTCAGCAGATTATAGACATAGGTGGTGTTGGTCACCCACATATGGTCGATCACACGAGCCACGCCATCGGCAAAATGGAAATAGACCAACTCGTTCATCATACCCATTCCTGAATCATCAAGATAGCCGAAATGAACGCAGAAATTCTGTGATCCATTAGCACCTCCGGCCACATTATAAGCTTGCAGGTCGTGCATATAATCTCCTTGTGAGAGATCGCTGCCCACATACTTCGACAAAGCATGCCCGCCATACCCGGGGAAAAGCGCCGTGGTAGAGGGAGTATATGCCAACTCGGTATTCCCCGCATCATGCCACGAATACTTCCCGTTGCCATTGCCGTACTCACCCTCGGTGATCAAGCTCGACCAATAGTTACTTCCCTCTGTGCCTTTGTAATCGGCATCCTCAAAGGTCAGCACGCGCAGTTCATAGCTTTCGCCACCACCGTCGCCCGAATTGTTGTCGTCATTCTCGCAACTTGCGAACGTCAAAGCAGCAACAAAGAGTGCCGCCATCATAAAAAATCTCTTCATAACGCATTAATTATTTTAAGTTAATAAAAAGGTGCGCCACAAAGCAGAACACAAAAATTAACTCAAAACAATCAATCGTTAAAATTCGACCTTCGGAGCACACCGTGTTCCTGAAAGCATGCTTCGCCTCTCTCTACGGGGCAAAACTGAAATTTAAGGATAAAAATTAGTTTTGATTCGTCCCGTAGTCCTGCAGGCCTAAAATCCAAAACACAAAAGGCAGGTTTTCTGACTTATCCCCTATTACCGAGCCTTCCCAGATTATAAATCCAGTGGCGAAGAGTACGATAACAGCCAATTTCCAAAATGGAATGGGACTTACAGCAACAGGCATTGTTCCGGATTTACACCGGATTCCCTTTTAACCTTTTGCGATGCAACGATCACGCAAGGCTCCTTATGCGAGGGCAAAGATAGTGATTTTTTCATTCACACAAAAAATTTCGGAATAATTTTACCATTTTCAGTTCTCGTCGCACAACATTCGGGTGCCGACAATCGGGCTACCGCACGACAAAAATGCCCCAAATTGGGACTCTTTTTATTTTTATTTAATTTTTCGTTGGATTATTCAAAATGAATTGACTATCTTTGTTCGCTGAATTTGACAACCCAATTTTTAGGGTATAAAACAGAACTAAAAACTTCTAAATATCAAACTAACTTAAATTTTCCTCTTTATCATGAAAGTATCACACATTGAGCATCTCGGCATTGCAGTAAAGAGCCTTGACGAGGCAATTCCTTATTGGGAGAATGTATTGGGTCTGAAATGTTATGCCATCGAAGAGGTGGCCGACCAAAAAGTGAAGACGGCGTTCTTCCAGTTGGGTCAAACCAAAATCGAACTTTTGGAACCCACTTCGGAAGATTCTACCATCGCCAAGTACATCGAGAACAAAGGCGTAGGTATCCACCACATGGCTTTGGCTTGCGAGAATATCGAGGAGCAACTCGCCGATGCCGAGGCACAAGGCATTCGTTTGATCGACAAAACTCCGCGCAAAGGCGCAGAGGGTCTGACCATTGCATTCCTGCACCCGAAATCAACGCAGGGCATCCTGACCGAGTTGTGCGAGAACAAAAACAAGTAAACTAACTCACAATCAACAATCAGCTATGAGCGATATTCAAGCTAAAATTAACAAACTGATCGAAAACCGCGAAATTGCTCGCATGGGTGGAGGTCAGAAACGCATCGAAGCCCAACATGCTAAGGGCAAATTCACGGCGCGTGAACGTATCCAAATGCTTCTGGACGAAGGTAGTTTCGAGGAGTTCGACATGTTCGTAACTCACCGTTGCTACGATTTCGGCATGGACAAGAGTCACACTTTCGGTGATGGCGTCGTAACCGGCTACGGTACGATCGGAGGCCGTTTGGTTTATGTATTTGCACAAGATTTCACCGTAACAGCTGGCTCGTTGTCGCTGTCGCTGGCAGATAAGATCTGCAAAGTGATGGATATGGCTATGCGCAACGGTGCTCCCTGTATCGGTCTGAATGACTCGGGTGGTGCTCGTATCCAAGAAGGCGTTAACGCTTTGGCAGGTTACGCCAACATTTTCCAGCGTAACGTGATGGCTTCGGGTGTCATTCCGCAGATCTCGGCGATCTTTGGTCCTTGCGCTGGTGGTGCAGTTTATTCTCCGGCTTTGACCGACTTCATCATCATGAAGAAGGAGACCTCGAACATGTTCCTCACAGGCCCGAAGGTTGTGAAGACCGTAACGGGCGAAGATGTTACGCAGGAGCAGTTGGGCGGTGCCGTAATGCACACAACCAAATCAGGTGTAGCTCAATTTGCCGTAGATACTGAGGAAGAAGGTATTACCTTGATTCAGAAGTTGCTCTCCTACATTCCGCAGAACAACATGGAGGATGTTCCGCAGGTTGTTTGCACCGATGCTCCGACCCGTTTGGAGGATTCGCTCAACGAGATCATCCCCGACAACGCCAACAAACCATACGACATGACTGAGGTAATCAAAGCCATCGTCGATAATGGTGAGTATTTGGAGTCGTCGGCCGGTTACGCCAAGAATATCATCACCTGCTTTGCCCGTTTCAACGGTCAGTCGGTGGGTATCATCGCCAACCAGCCCAAATTCATGGCAGGTGTTCTCGACATCAACGCTTCGCGTAAAGCAGCTCGCTTTGTACGTTTCTGCGACGCCTTCAACATTCCGCTCGTTACCCTTGTCGATGTTCCGGGATTCTTGCCGGGTACGGCTCAGGAGTACGGTGGTGTGATCACTCATGGTGCCAAGTTGCTCTTCGCATATTGCGAGGCTACTGTTCCGAAGATTACCGTTACGTTGCGTAAGGCATACGGAGGTGCTTACATCGTGATGTCTTCGAAACACATTCGCGGAGACGTCAACTACGCATGGCCTACTGCCGAGATCGCCGTAATGGGTGCCAGCGGTGCCGTCGAGGTACTTTATGGCAAAGAACTCAAAGACTTGGCAGAGAAACCCGAGGAGAAAGCAGCATTCGTAGCCGAGAAAGAGAAAGAGTACAACGACAAATTCTCGAATCCCTACAACGCTGCCCGCTACGGCTATATCGACGATGTTATCGAGCCGCGCAACACGCGTTTCCGCATCATTCGTGCGTTGCAATCGTTGGCAACCAAGCGTGAGCAGAATCCGGCCAAGAAACACTCGAACATTCCTTTGTAATCCTGAAAGTCTATGATGAACTTATTAGCAGTTACAGGCTGGGGGACATCGGAGATGATGTGGTGCGCTTTAATCAGCGTTATACTGGTTTTTGGTGTACTTGTTCTGTTGGTCGGTGTGATGAAACTCTTCGGTGTTATCTTCGCCGAAAAGCCCCAGCACAAGATGGCCCCTGTGGAATCGAAACCCATTTCGACAGGACAACTCCACGAAGAGGAGATTGCTGCCATCGCCACCGCCTTGAAGATCTACAAAAGTGCCCTGCACGACCGTGAGTCGGAGGTGCTGACAATTTTGAGCATCAAACGAGCCTATTCACCGTGGAACTCGAAGATTCACGGTTTAACTAAGTTGCCCCGATAAAAAATAAGAAACAAGGATATGAAAGATTACTCATTGAAAATCAACGGTCACACCTACAACGTACAGATCGACGAAGTAAACGAAAACTCGACTCTGGCTCGTGTGAACGTAAACGGAACAAACTATGAGGTAGAGATCGAAGGTAGCAAAACTACACCTACGATGAAACCCCAAGTGGCTGCTGCTCCCAAGACAGCCAACAGTGCACAGATTACTCCGCAGACGGCTGCTCCATCGGCTCCCGTACAGCGTCCGGCTGCCGCAGCTGCCGGTGCCATCAAGTGTCCGCTGCCGGGAACAGTTATGGCTATCAAGGTTGCTGTCGGAGACACAGTTTCTGCCGGTCAGACATTGCTTGTGCTTGAAGCTATGAAGATGGAGAACAACATCGACTCGGATCGTTCCGGTGTTGTAAAGCAGATCTGTGTACAACAAGGTGCCACAGTGATGGAAGGTGATAACTTAATCGTGATCGAATAAGCCTTATGAACTTCCTGCAATCAAACTTTGCGTTGGAGAGTTTGGAGAAATTCTTCGGATCAATGGGTTTCACGGCTTTCTTCTCGGAGATGGGCTGGGGTAACCTCGTGATGATCTGCATTGCTTTCTTCCTGCTCTACTTAGCTATCAAGAAAGAGTACGAACCAATGTTGATGATGACCATCGCATTTGGCATGCTCTTGACCAACCTCCCGGGTGCGGGCCTTTTCCACGAAGAACTCTTCGCCGGAGGTCATGTACATTGGAATATCTTCGGATCGCACGACGGATCGATTGTTCCCGGTCTGCTTGATTATCTCTATTTGGGTGTCAAATTGGGCATCTATCCCTGTTTGATCTTTGTGGGTGTAGGTGCCATGACCGATTTCGGTCCGCTGATCGCCAACCCTAAGAGTTTCTTGTTGGGTGCTGCTGCACAGGTTGGTATCTTTGCTACGTTCTTGGCTGCTTATGCATTGGGCTTTACGCCGGAGGAAGCAGGTTCTATCGGTATCATCGGTGGTGCCGATGGCCCGACAGCTATCTTCTTGACTTCAAAATTAGCACCCCACTTGCTCGGCCCGATTGCTGTGGCAGCTTACTCCTACATGGCACTCGTTCCGGTGATTCAGCCGCCCATCATGCGTGCGCTGACCACCAAGAAGGAGCGTGAGATCAAGATGAAGACCCTGCGCACCGTATCAAAAAAGGAGCGCATCATCTTCCCGATCGTCATTGCCACGATCATTTCGTTGCTGCTACCCGATGCCGCTCCGCTGATCGGTTGCTTGATGCTCGGTAACTTGATGAAGGAGTGTGGTGTAGTTGACCGTTTGTCGAAGACCGTACAGAATGAGTTGATGAACATCGTGGTGATCTTCTTGGGTCTTACGGTAGGTGCAACGGCTACTGCTAACACTTTCCTCAGCCCCGCAACATTGAAGATTCTGCTGATGGGTGTTACCGCATTCGCTGTTGCTACGGCTTGCGGTATACTATTCGCCAAGTTGATGAATCTCTTCGCCAAAGAGGGCAACAAGATCAACCCGCTGATCGGTTCGGCCGGTGTATCGGCAGTGCCGATGGCCGCCCGCGTATCGCAGATCGAGGGTCAGAAAGCCAATCCTTCGAACTTCCTGCTGATGCACGCTATGGGTCCCAATGTGGCCGGTGTGGTTGGCTCGGCAGTAGCCGCAGGTCTATTGCTTTCGTTCTTGGGATAGCATTAAATTATCGTCGCAGTTCGACTGTGACCTATGAAAAAGAACGTTCGGTAGCCATATCGAACGTTCTTTTTTATTCTCACGAAATAAATTTGTCACAACATTTTCCGATCTCGATTCTATTCTCTATATTTGCTCAACAAATCGACCCATAAAGTAAATAAGAGTTCCCAAATATGCTACGATTGATTCTCGCACTGCTCCTGACGTTCGGCTTGATCGACTCCGGCATTGCCCAACACATCTTTTTGGGAGAACGATTACCCAAGTTGAAGTCGTTGAAATGGCTCGGAGGTCATGAACCAGTAGCGACCCAACGTGCTCGTATTGAATTCGTTGACATACGAAATATTGCTTGTCGGGAGTCGATAGAACTTCTTCGCAAAGAGATTGCAACAACAGAATCCAACTCACAACTTGTAATCGTTGCCCACACTGATGAAACAGAGGCTACGCGTCTATTCGGGAAGTATTTGTCCCCCACATTCAGTGTGGCATTGGATCCACATGGAGATATTTTTTCGATTTACGATGTGAAGTTTGTGCCATTTGAAATAATTACAGATAATCGGCAACGAGTGATATGGTTTGGAAATCCTCTAAAACCAAATCAACCGATGATTGAAGAAAACAGATAACAGAGATATGACATTTACCAAGATCAACCATTACGAGAAAGAGTACGCCGATGCCCACCACGACACGGCACTAAACGTGACACAGGGTGTTGAAGATCAACCGATTGTCAATCCCTATTTCGTACATCGCAAAAAACGCAAACTTACTACCGACGAATACGTTGCAGGGATTTTGCGTGGCGACATCACTACCCTATCACAAGCAATCACGCTTGTTGAAAGTGCCAATCCCGATCATTATGCCCAAGCGCAGGAGATCATCGAACAATGTCTGCCCCATGCCGGCAAATCGGTGCGAATCGGTATCACGGGCGTTCCCGGGGCCGGCAAATCGACCTTTATCGAGGCCGTTGGCAACATGGTTACCTCGTTGCATCACAAGTTGGCGGTGTTGGCCATCGACCCCTCGTCGGAACGAAGTGGCGGCTCGATTCTCGGCGACAAAACACGCATGGAGAGCATTTGCCACAACCCCTCGGTATTCATCCGCCCCTCGCCTTCAGCAGGATCGTTGGGAGGTGTTGCCCGCAAAACACGAGAAACGGTCGTTCTATGCGAAGCCGCAGGCTTTGATGTGATCTTCATCGAAACGGTAGGTGTTGGACAATCGGAAACCGTCGTACACTCGATGGTCGATCTCTTCATGTTGTTGCAAATTTCGGGTGCTGGTGATGAATTGCAAGGTATCAAGCGAGGAATCATGGAGATGGCCGATTTGATGGTGATCACCAAAGCCGAAGGGGAAAATATCCATAAAGCAGAATTGGCTCGCACCCAATTCCAAAGTGCATTACGACTATTCCCTGAACCGGAGTCGGGTTGGCGACCACAGGTTTTCACCTGTTCCTCGGTAGCGCAAACCGGTTTGGAAGAGGTATGGAAAGGAGTTGAAGATTATCTCGAACACATCCAGCAAAACGGCTATTTCCAACACAACCGTAACCGACAGAACAAATACTGGATGTATGAAACAATTAACGAAGCGTTACGCAACTCATTCTATCACTCTCCGCAGATCGAAACACGCATCGCAGAGTATGAACAACGAGTATTAAACGACAAAATATCCTCGTTCATAGCCGCCAAAGAGTTGTTGGATCTCTATTTCGAGAAATAATTATAGCAAAACTCCGGTCATCTCGAACGACCGGAGTTTTTGTAATATGACGATCAGTGGGTAAAAACTTTACCTTTCTGCTTCTCTTTTTGGTGGTATTTAAGACGCGAAGTGGTAGGATACTCCAATTTCTCAAACTCGGCAACCGCATTGCGAATATCGGCCAGTAACATATCGGCCATATCGCGCGACATACCTTGTCGGACAACAATACGCATCACAATCATATCCTCGATATTTTTGGGCATCGTATAGGCCGGCACCATCCAACCGCTCTGCTGCAAAGTGGCCTGCAAATCGAAGAGAGTCCATTTGGCATTTTTATCATATTCGGGATCCATCGTCCAAATGAACAGCGGATTAACAACCTCCGTAGAGTAGTTGCGGAAGCACTTCATCTTGCCGATCTCGCGGTGACAATAGCAAGCGATATCCATCGAATTCTGTTGAATCTCTTTATAACCTTCAAATCCTAAGCGGATGAAATTGTAATACTGACCCAAGATCTGCGCCGCAGGGCGTGAGAAATTCAATCCCACCTGCGTAATGTTAGCGCCCAAATAGTTCACCGAGAACGACATCTCGTCGGGTAGGTACTTTTTGTCTTTCCAAACCACCCAACCCAAACCCGGGTAAACAAGTCCGTATTTATGACCCGAAGTCGAGATCGACAAGACCCATTTCAAGCGGAAATCCCATTTCTTTTCGGGTTTTAGGAAAGGTAGAATAAAACCACCGGAAGCAGCATCGACATGGATCGGAATCTCATGACCGGTCTTCTTATTATACTCGTCGAGCGCTTTATCCAGCCCCTCTATATCATCGTCGAGACCGGTCCACGTTACACCGGCAATCGGCACGATACAGATGGTATTCTCATCGCATAAGGCCAATGCCTGCTTCGGGTCGAGGGTGATATGTTCAAGTGTCAGCGGTACGGTACGCAACTCGATCTGCCATAGTTGGCAGAACTTCTCCCAAACAACCTGATAGCCAGCACTCATCACCAAATTGGGTTTATCGTAAGGTTTACCGGCCGCTTTACGTCGATTGCGCCAGCGCAACCAAGCAGCGACTCCACCCAACATACAGGCCTCCGAAGAGCCGATACCCAATGCTCCGGTTTTCCATTTGGCCTTCTCCGGTGAATTCCACAGATTGGCGACAATATTCAAACAACGACCACACATCACCGCAACACGCGGATACTCTGTTTCATCGATATAATTGATGCTGATGGCCTCGTTCATCAAACGTGTGGCGTAGTCGTCCATGTAGGTCGTAACAAATGTTGCCAAATTCAGTCGCGGCTGAGTCTGGGGATAGGTTTCGTCTTTGACCATTTGATAAGCAATCTCAGGAGATGTTTTACCCTTCGGAATATACTCGGTAGGGATTGGTGAACGCATCTCCTTCGATCCATAAACATCCGTCAGTGTGTCGGTAGCGGTGTGCTTTGATTGATTCATAATATAACTGTTTAATTGGTTTTGTACGGCCTTGAATGCACGAACTATGCCAAGAAATATGAATGTAGAGCGAAATAGAGATAAAAACTTTCCATAAAAAATTGGCAGAGATGAGGTAATTCGATTATTATTCATATATTTGCTTTGTGGGGGAATTACCCGCAAGGCAATAATTTGAAACGATATGAAAAGATTAGTTGTATTTACCGGAGCGGGAATCAGTGCCGAAAGCGGATTAGCAACCTTTCGCGATTCGGATGGATTGTGGGCGAACTATCGTATCGAAGAGGTATGTACTCCCGAAGCCTTAACATACAATCGTGCAACGGTTATCGAATTCTATAACAAACGACGGCGAGAAATGCTTGCGGCACAACCTAATGCTGCACATCATGCTGTGGCCTCATGGGAACGCTATTTCGATGTAGATGTCATCACGCAAAATGTGGATAATCTTCATGAACGCGCCGGCTCGACCCGCATCACTCACTTGCACGGAGAACTTACAAAATTACGTTCATCGCGCAATCCGGAGTTGATCGTGCCAATCGATGGTTGGGAACAGCCACTCGATGCTTTGGCATCCGATGGCGCTCTACTACGTCCCCACATTGTCTTTTTTGGCGAAGCTGTTCCGATGTTTGAACAAGCGGCACGCATTGCAGCCGAGGCTGACATCATGGTAGTTATCGGAACTTCGTTGGCAGTTTATCCCGCAGCATCGTTAGTACGCTATGTGCGTTCCGACATTCCAATCTACGTCGTCGATCCGGGAAATCCGGACACCTCCGGCATTCGAAATCCGCTAACCATCATTCGCAAACGAGCAGCAGAAGGAGTATCTGAACTAACCACCTTACTCCAAGAGCATAATGACAAAATATAGGCTATTTCGAAGGCTCCATAAAAACCGCGACTCATACAAAGTTTCGGTTTTTTTTCGTATCTTTACCCCGTTATTTTCAAACTACTTGAACAGATGGCTCAAACTTTTGATATTTTCCTTATCGTCATGGCAGTAATGGCCGTATTGGTCTTTGTAGCTCTGCAATTTTTCGAAGCAGGCTATGGGTACCTCTTCGATCGCCGCTATGGGTCTCCCATCCCCAACAAAATAGGATGGGTAATGATGGAGGCTCCGGTATTTATCTTCATGAGCATATTGTGGGCCAACTCCGAGCGAATGTGGGAAAGTGTACCATTGGCTTTGTTCTTGATTTTTCAGACCCACTACCTCCAACGAGCATTCATTTTTCCACTCTTATTGCGAGGCAATTCAAAAATGCCATTGGGAATTATTCTGATGGGAATGCTCTTCAACACGCTCAACGCATTGATGCAAGGAGGTTGGATCTTCTACGTTTCACCGGAAGGATATTATGACGAATGGTTTGCGAAACCCTATATTTATATCGGAGGTGCAATTTTCGTTGCCGGAATGATTATTAACCTCCACTCCGACCACATCATCCGTAACCTTCGCAAACCGGGAGACACCCGCCACTACATTCCGCAAGGAGGAATGTTTCGCTACGTTTCATCGGCCAACTATTTTGGGGAGTTTCTCGAATGGGTAGGATTTGCCATTGCATCGTGGTCGTGGTCAGGAGCAGTCTTCGCGCTATGGACCTTTGCAAACCTTGCACCTCGGGCAGCCTCGTTGCGACAACGTTATGAGCAAGAATTCGGAGAAGAGTTTACGCGTCTCAAACGGAAACGCATCATTCCATTCATTTATTAAAAAGCTCATTCTATTCCTATGGAATCCAAACTATTTACTCCTTTTCAATTAGGGCCACTCACACTGCGCAACCGTACCATTCGTTCGGCTGCTTTTGAATCAATGGGCAAGGATTTCGGGCCAACAGAACAGCTCAAAAACTACCATGTTTCGGTTGCTCGGGGCGGCATTGGCATGACCACGTTGGCCTATGCAGCAGTTAATCGCAGCGGGTTATCATTCAACAAACAAATATGGTTGCGTCCGGAGATCGTTCCCGAGTTGAAAGATATCACCGACGCCATTCATGCCGAAGGAGCCGCCGCCGGCATTCAAATCGGACACTGCGGCAACATGACCCACTGGTCAACAGCAGGATGCTTTCCGGTAGGAGCATCAACAGGATTTAACCTCTACTCTCCCACATTTGTACGCGGCATGCGTCGCTCAGAATGCGAATCGTTTGCCAAAGATTTCGGCAAAGCGGTTCGTACGGCTCATGAATCAGGATTCGACTCCGTAGAGGTACATGCCGGTCACGGATATCTTATTTCCCAATTTCTCTCTCCCTATACCAATCACCGTCGCGACGAATATGGCGGGTCGCTTGACAACCGCATGCGATTTATGCGCATGTGCCTAACAGAAGTATTGGAGGAGGCTGCCAAATATAAGATGGCCGTTGTGGTAAAACACAACATGGAAGATGGTTTCAAACGCGGAATTCAGATCCCCGAAAGCATTGAGATCGCCAAAGAAATCGAGCGTTTGGGAGTAAACGGCATAGTCCTTTCTTCGGGGTTTGTTTCGAAAGCTCCAATGGCGGTTATGCGCGGAAAAATTCCGACAAAGACCATGAGTTACTATATGCCTTGGTCTTCGTGGCCGCAAAAGATCGTACTTAATTTCTTCGGTGATTTGATGATCCGCCAATACGACTTCGAAGAGTGTTATTTCCTCGAAAACGCGCTTAAATTCCGCAAAGAGCTAAAATTACCGCTGATCTATGTCGGAGGATTGGTTTCTCGCGAAGGTATAGAGAAAGTGCTGAATTCGGGATTTGAGCTTGTACAGATGGCTCGCGCTTTGGTTAACGATCCAGCCTTTGTCAACAAATTAAAAGCCGGTGATATGACCACTCGTTCAGGTTGCGACCACCGCGACTACTGCATGGCTCGCATGTATTCGGTAGATATGCAGTGTTGCCACAATTGCAAGGAGCATATTCCAGACAAGATTTGGAAAGAGTTGGCCAAAATCAAATAATGAGATGAAACGAGGTGAGGTAAAAAAAGGCTCGGTGTGGGCTCTTGTGACAGGAGCAGGCTCGGGAATCGGACGTGGCTACGCGAATCGATTGGCCAAATTGGGTTATAACGTAATATTGGTAGGGAACAATCGAGCACCATTGGAGCAAGTTCAAAAAGAGATTGCAACGATCGCAACCGGAATAGAGGTACGCACCTTATCGATCGATCTTGCACGAATGGAAGCCGCCGATGAACTATACGACACGGTAAAGAGTTGGGGAATTGAGATCGAGGTATTGATCAACAATGCAGGCATTTTCTCATTTTGCGACATACTGAACACCCCAATTGAGCGCATCGAACGAATGACGCTTCTTCATGACATGACGTTAGCTAAAAATTGTCGCCGTTTTGGCAATGACATGGTTGCTCGCGGACGAGGATATATTCTCAATATGTCCTCCTACTCGGTATGGATGCCTTGGCCCGGAATGGCTCTCTACACTGCGACAAAAGCCTATGTACGCTCTTTCACCAAGGCCTTCTCGCGCGAAATGCGACCGCAAGGTGTTCGGGTAACCGCCGTATGTCCAGCAGGAGTGGCAACCGATCTCTACGGTTTATCATCACGTTGGCAAAAGATCGGCCGACGGTTAGGAGTCTTGATCTCTCCCGATAGTTGTGCTCGTCGTGGATTGCAGGCTTTATGGCGCGGAAAGAAATGTATCGTACCCGACTGGTGGAATCGTTTATGGATTCCGTTGTGTATGGCCGTGCCGATGTGGATGTTACAACCTATACGCAAATTTACGATGAAATTCCAAAAATAGCACCGATGATAGAAGGTATTCGCAACGTGGTATTCGATCTGGGTGGAGTCCTCGTTCCACTCAATCTTGATCGATGCAAAAAAGCCTTCATTGCATTGGGAATGCCGCAGATAGCCGAGATCATCGATCCTTGTCATCCAGCTGCCATGATCCGCGATTTCGAACGTGGCGACATCACAGCGCATGAGATGTGCGAAGAGATGCGTCGAGTATCGGGTCGGCACGAAATCACCGACGAAGCAATTGCCAAAGCTTATACAGCATTTATTGAAGAGATTCCGTCTAAACTGTTACGCTTAATTGATCGTTTGCGCATTGCCGGCTATCGCACCTACATCCTTTCGAACAACAATCCCATCGCCATGAAGCACATTAGAGGGCTATTTACAATTGAAGGTCGTAATATGACGGATTATTTCGATCGTATCTATCTCTCCTATGAGCAACACGAATTAAAACCCGATGTGGCAATTTTCAGCAAGATGATTGCCGACAGCGGGATTGTTCCCGAGGAGACTCTTTTCATCGACGATTCGGCTCACAATCTTGCCACAGCTCAGCAATTGGGATTTGCCGTATATCAACCCGATCCCAATGAGGATTTTTCGCATCTGTTTGAGATGATAAAATAAACAAAATTGCTTTCTTAGGCTAAATCACAATAAAGTTTCTGTTACCACGTTTTTACCGTATCCAAACAGAATAAAAATACTAAAAATCCCGACTTGTTTTCATAATTAATAGTGCTGTTCCATGAAAAAGCCTCTAAAAATCATTCTTATAGTTGTTGGAGTCTTTATAATAATACTCTTCGGCATATCACTATTGATACCGCCCATTGCCAAAAACTATATCGAGAAACATGATCACGAGTTGATCGGACGTTCGATCCGCATGGAACGGTTACGATTCAACATACTATCAGGGCGTTTGCGTATCGAAGATCTACGAATTGGAGGAGCCGGTGATACAACCGAATTTTTCCGTCTCGACTCGTTTGACATGCGCGTACGATTATTGCCTTTGCTTTCCCGCAAGATCGATATACGGCACATTGCATTTGGACGTCCCGATATACGCATCTATCAATACGGGAATCGTTTCTCATTCGATGACATCATCGCCCATTTTAAGTCGTCGGAAGAGTCCGCCGACTCGATATCGGTAGTTGATACTACCCACATCGAACCAAGTCAACCATGGGAGATTGGCATTTATAATATCAGCATACGACAAGGACATATCTACTACAAAGATCTATTACTCGATGCCACATGGGGATTGAATGATATAAACCTTGTCATTCCCGGGGTCTATTTTGCGGGAGCATCGACCGATGTCGGTGCCGTATTGAATTTCGCAGAAGGTGGCTCGCTGGCAACACAAGTTGCCTACGACATTGCCACCTCGAAATTCAACATCGGGCTGCGACTTCAATCGTTGACGCTCGAAAGTATTCTACCCTACCTACGACAAAATCTCAATCTGTCGAAAGTTACAGGATTGCTCTCGGCAAATATTCGCTTAAAAGGAGATACCCAACACCTGCTTGCATTACACACCGAAGGAGACGCATCACTCTCAGGATTCAAATTGCACGACATGCAAGAACGACCCGTAATCGGTGTTGACACACTATCCATTCGCCTTACCAATGGTGATTTGGGTAAAAAACAACTTCTCTTCGATAAAGTTTACGTCGGAGGTTTCTCTGCATTCATGGAGTTGACTCCCGAAGGAAATAACTTTTCAACACTCATAAAATCCGACTCCACGACAACAGTAACCGCAACCGAACCTTCGAAAAACGAAGAGAAAGTGGTTAATCACGAAAATATCCACCATGCAACTGATAGTGTTGCCTCAGACAATGGGTTCATTTTACGAATAGCAGATTTCGAAATTGCAAACAGCGAGATCCTCTTCCGCGACCAAACTTTGCATACACCCTTCGAGTATCGTTTATCGGATATCCGCATGCGCAGTCGCGATTTCGACCCTCAAAGCAACAACAATCTTATACTCAACGCCCGCATGCAGAAGACAGGAACTGCACGTTTCCGTTGGGTCGGATCACTCGCCAATTTGAATAACCACAACATATCTCTGTCGCTCTCTAATGTGGCTCTCAGTGATTTTTCGCCTTATTGTGAACAATATACCGCCTATCCGTTATCACAAGGGAATCTCTCATTCCGTAGCCAAAATATCATCAAAAACCGCATTCTCGACGGCACCAACCACCTAGACATTTTTGAACCGCAGGTGGAAAAGAAGCGGAAAGACATAAAACCCGAAATGAACATTCCACTCAAATTGGGATTGTATGTACTAAAAGACAAAAAGGGCCACGTATTGATGGATCTGCCAATAAAAGGAAGTCTCGATTCTCCGGAATTCTCCTACCGTAAGATTGTGCTGAAAGCTCTTGGTAATGTACTTCTCAAAGTGGTTACAGCCCCTTTCTCATTCCTTACAGGAGGTAATCACGACCTCGAATATATCAACATCGAGCCACAACAATATACATTCACATCCGAGCAATATGCAGCATTGGATAAGATCGCACAGATGTTGCAGGATAAGCCGGAGATGCAAATCGCCCTTACCCAGCGAATCAATCTGCAAAAAGCTATTCCACAGCAAGCCTGCGATATACTGCGGATCTCTTACGCCACCTACCGACGCAATGGAGAAAATACCCCTTCGCAAACCGACTCGTTGCAACAATCAGCAACCGATAGTTTAGTGACTTCATCGGCTCAACCGGTTCGAAAACGACCCCGAATTTCAATGCTTGAATACGAACGGCTTTTGAAATTGGATATTGGCACTCCTGAGATCAATGCCTACGCAGATTCTTTACTCACCCTTCGGGGAATCTCAACACGCGGACTTTCGGCCACCGACAAAGCCATTAAACTCTTTGGAAACCAAGCGACACAACTGCTAAACCGAATGATGAACATGCGGGATAAAACTATTGTCGATTATATGTACTCGACTCATCAACTCGAAGCCCCAAAATTCCGAATACAGCCACTTGACTCGGTGACAAGAAACACCTATTCGGGACAAAATCGCTACACGATTTCCGTTGAAGTGGATGGGGAAAGTATCGAAGTAGGCACACCTCCGGGAGTTGAAGGAGATGGCCCGCAACCCAATCCGACAGACTCACTGGCAATAAATTCTTCATTGAAACCATAGCTCCAATTATAGGGAATAAAAGATTGAATCGAATTGTTTACTAAATCGAACAATAAGATTATGCCAATTGAAAAGATAATGGTTTCGATTAGAATTTATCAAAAAAGTTTGTCCGAACCGAAAAAAGCCATTATCTTTGTTGTCCGATTGCAGGAATGATATTCATACCAAGAGTTGCAATTACAAGTTCGGGGTGTAGCGCAGTCCGGTTAGCGCACCTGCTTTGGGAGCAGGGGGTCGTGGGTTCGAATCCCGCTACCCCGACAATCTGAAAATCAAGCCTTTACAAAACCGTAAAGGCTTTTTTTATGTCCGAAATTTGGAAAAGTGGCCACAAGTTTACATCTTTGTAGGCGGTTATAGGGGGTTGTAGGAGGCTGTGATTAACGATTACTTCGCAAATTCTTTGCAAATTTATGGCGACAATAAAACTTAAACTTGATACACGGAGGGCCAAGAGCGATGGGACCTATCCCGTGACATTCGTGATCGCCCTCGGGCCGAGTGCTACGACGATCAGCACGGGTGTATCTATCCGAGCTGATCATTGGTGCGGGGAACCTAATAAGGCGGTGCTGGCCAAGTGCCCTAATGCTCGGCAGATAAACGCAGAGTTAGATGATCTGCTATTTACATATAGCGCGAAACTACGCGCCCTCGAAACCTCTGGGAAGATAAATAGGATGAGTCTGCGAGATGTCAAGAACCATATCCTTGCGCGAGAAGTTGTCGAACAGGAACAGACATTCATAGAATACTTCCAAGAGGTGATAGGCCGTAAAGATCGATCGGGAACAATTGCCGTATATCGACACACCCTCTCGAAGATAGAGCAGTTCGCAGCCAAGATGAAATGCGCAGCAGATGATTGGAGATGTAAGGATATTACGGCTGAATGGATTCGCCAATTCGAAAGCTTCTTAAAATCACAAGGGCTTCGAACAAATGGCATCGGACTACATCTGCGTAACCTCCGTGCTGTTGTCAACTCCGCTATTGATGATGAGTTGATCACAACATACCCCTTCCGTAAATTCAAGATCAAGAAAGAAGATACGATGAAACGATCTTTGCCGGTCGAGGATTTACGTGTACTCAAAGACTACACCTGCGAGCTACACCAAGAGCAGTACCGCGACATGTTTATGTTGTCATTCTACCTTATGGGCATTAACGCCATAGATCTCTTTAATTTAACCGAGATCAACAACGGGAGGATCGAATATCGCCGTTCCAAAACAGGTCACTTATTCTCGATAAAGATCGAACCAGAAGCAAAAGCGATCATCGATAAATATAGAGGTGTAAAGCACCTTCTCTCACCCGCTGATCATTACACGAACCATAAAAATTACACGCACAGAATGAATAATACCCTGCAACAAATAGGTCCGATGCAACGACATGGGCAGGGTGGCAAAAAACATCGTAATCCACTATTCCCAAAACTCTCGTCAAACTGGGCGCGTCATACGTGGGCGACGTTAGCTGCTGAAATAGACATACCGGACGATACCATTGCGCTTGCACTTGGACATTCGTCGGGGCATAGGGTTACAAGTATCTATATTCGGCGGAATCAAAAGAAGGTGGATGATGCCAATAGAGCAGTTATTAATTACCTTAACCAATATTAATCAATCTAAAATAGACACATATAGAAAAAGTGAGCCGATTATGCTCACTTTTTTTCTTGCTGTAAGGTTGACAACTCTATAAGTCTGTCTTCGATAGTTTTCGTCTGCTCGGAGTTGACATCCATAGCAACGCTCTGCATCTTCGGGACAACATACTGCATAAGTTTTTCGGCAATCGTTATGCGCTCAATGGGTTTCAGCAACATGAAATCTGATTGCATAAGTCCACTTTCGTTATAATCTGTGAGAATATCAGCGATAGCGACTTTGCTCATCACTGTAACCTTATTCGGAGTACCTTTCTGTCTTCCTCCTGTCTTTTTCCCTTTCATGTGTTAATACATAAAACAACACCTCAAAGATAGCAAAGTAAATTGCCGTCAAATTTTAAGTATTAACATTAAATCAGATCGACATGATAGGATTAGGCAGTGCAATTGGCGGAGCCATGAAGATTGGTGCCGGCATTTTCGGAGGTATCAAGATGGCTAAGGCAGCCAAAGAGGTAAAGGCTAACATTCAGAAACAGATGCGCGAAAACCAAGATTGGTACGACAGACGTTATAACGAAGACGCAACACAGCGGGCCGATGTGCAACGTGTTCTAACCATGACCGAGGAGAGCATCAAGAACCGCAACAAGCAGGCCGCAGGTACGCAGGCAGTCATGGGAGGAACAAACGAAAGTGTGGCTGCGGCGAGAGCAGCCAATGCAACGGCATTATCAGATACGATGGGCCAAATAGCCGTAAATGCCGAGCAACGCAAAGATGCAATCGAGAATCAATATATGTCCACGAAAGCCAATCTTAACAAGCAGATGAACGATATTACCATGCAGCAGGCTGACCAAGTAGCTAACGCTGTTTCGGGAGTAGCAAATGCAGCTGCTGATGTTGCGAAGATTGATAACCTATTCGGTAAATCTAAATAAAGTAACTATGGCAGCAAAGGATGATATACTTAGAAATCCACCGCAGGAGGATCCGGATGCAGATAAGGGGACAGCAGCATGGAGCGATCAACAGCAGTCGAGTGTGGAAGTAAACCCCGACATCTATAAAGGCGCAGTAGAGTGGGCAGATCAAAATTCAGGAGAGAACGCTCCGGTTATCTCCCCCACTCCTACCGCTTCGGTAGCAGCCGCCAAAGATAACAAGGTCGGTTTAGACAAAATTAACCAGCAGTTAGTAGGTGGTGGAGGTGGTGGTAGTCTAAATCAACCTCCCTCCCAAGAGGAATTAGAGAGAGAGAGAAAGCGCGCAAGACGTTCCGCTATCTTTTCTGCTATCGGTGATGGCGTATCAGCCCTCGCCAACCTTTATTTTGCATCGAAAGGAGCTATAAGTACCTACGACCCTAAAAGTAGCATGACGGCACAGGTAAATGATCAATGGAAAAAGTACTTGGAGGATTACGATGCAAGAAAGCAGGCGTACATCAAAAATGCGTTGGCAGAACAAAAGGTCGCGGATGCTGCTGCCGCACAACAGGCATTGCAGCAACATCGGGAAGAGCAGGCCGAAGCACAAGAACGACGTTGGAGAGAGAGATTCAAATATGATCAAGATAAAGACAAAGCTGATCAGGACTATAAAAAGCAGCAAGATGATAGAGACTTCCAAGAGCGACAACGTCAGTTTGACGAAAACCAAAAAAGGCTAAAAAATGCAGCCGCCAGTGCAAACGCAACAAGGAAAGAGATTGCACAAGCAACTGCCGCACGCGGAAGACGAGGCAAGAGGCTTGGTTTCTCAGATAACAACGGGAACGAGGTCGGCATTTACGAGAATGTTTGGAAAGGGTCAATGCAGAATGTATATGATGCAATTATAGAAGACGGGATAGCACCAACTAAATTACAAGAGGCTAACGGCATGACCGCAACTAAGAAAGACGATTTCGTCAAACGAAATTGGACGAAATCTCCACGAGCACGCGCAATCATGATGACACTTGCCCAAATTGACCCCGAGACGATGATCAGCAAGGTGCAGAATGGCGAGGATTACAGCCAATATCAGCAACAAGACGAAGATTATAGCCAATACGAAGTAAAATAAGCGATTATGCCCAAGTATATTGTAAATGGGAAGACCTATAACATTCCCGATGATAAAGTCGAGGGTTTCGAGAATAAATACCCCAACGCAACAGTCGAGTACCACAACGACGACAAGACATATCGAATTCCGTTAAACAAACGAGAGGGCTTCTTAAAGCAGTTCCCCAACGCATCAACCACAGCACAGCCTACTCCCACCCCACAACCAGAGAGACAAGTCGAGCCGATGAAGACAGATAGTATTCGGCCAACGCAAGCGATACAGCCTGAAATGAAGATTGCAAAAGAGCAACCTGTGCATAATGTCGAAGAGGTCATGCAGGATATGAAGAAGAATCCTGATGATTTCTTTGTTTCGAATTCAGCAAACACAGAGCAACAGCAGGTCAATCGCATACAAGTATCCGAGTTATCAACAGCGATAGACGAGGGCTTGAATCGCAGAGCGCAGGAGTTGGATATAGAAGCACGCAATAAACCATCAAGGATGCAACCGTATCCGGAATTCGGCATGTTACCTCCCATATCTACCGGACGTGAGGAAGATTCCGAGTACAGAACGTATTTCGCAGCAAAAAATGCCTTGAAAGACGCACAGCGCATTATCGATGAGGCAGATCGCAGTATCAACGCCGGCAACTACAATAGTTGGTTATCCGACACATTCGTAGGTGGAGCGGCTCGCGGTTTTGGCGAAAAGTTCTTTGATGTCCGAACGTGGGATTTCGGTATAACTAACACAACCGATAATTTAATGATTCTCCGCGCGCTTAACGCTTTCGATAAAGGGCTTCCTCTTACAGATGCGCAACGTATGCTTCTCGACGCCAAAGCCGTAGAGCTGGCCACAAATGCCTATTTCGGCTCATATCTCGGACGTGGCTATAAAGCAGGTAGCGTAACCGCCGAAAGCATACCTTTCATGCTCGAAATGGCGATAAGCCCATTATCTACTGCTGGTAGTAGCGCGACGAGCAAACTCGCGCGATATGCTTTAAGTCGATATGCCGTTGTGAAAGCCGCGACACGTGTTGCCGGAGATATCGCCGGAGCTGCCGGCATGGCGGCTACTACCGGAGTGGGAAGAGTTGCCGGTGGAACATTAAAACGTATGCAGGGCAAGATCGTCCCTATACAAACAGAGGACGGTCAAACAGTATTTGGAGATCATGTAGATGTCGAGGACTTCTCAACGGCTTTCGCCAAATCATTTGCAGGTACTACCATTGAAAACTATTCCGAAATGTTCGGAACATACTTCGGTCCTATTCTTGGCACCGCAGGCAAAGGCATAAGCAAAGGTTTAGATAAGGTTGGATTAAGCAAAGTAAATCAACTTCTTAACGATATACAAACAAGCGATCTCGTAAAACTTGTATCCGACTTTGAGAAAAACGCACAATGGAACGGACTGATCGGTGAGTATGCCGAAGAGGTTGCAGGTAATATCATGAATGCCGTCGTTGTTGAGGATATGACCCTTGACACAAACAAAGACACCGGAGTATTCAATCTCGACCAAAATATTGATACATTCCTCGGGGTGTCATTGCTCGGAGGATCTTTAAGTTTCGCGAAAACCATCGGTTACGCTGGTAGTAAGTACAACCAAAAACGGCAGATGGACAAAGCCGACATTCAAGGATCTGCTACTTTTGGGGCTGACGAATGGAAAGGAATACATGATGCTCTTAACGAGAACGCAGATAAAGCCAAAGAAACCCTATCAGCGATCATGTCCAACCCCGAAATCAGCAACGATAAGAAAGTTGCCGCATTGAATTATGCAGGTGCGGTCCAAAAGTATCGTGGTGCATGGATGATTTCCGAGAAAAAGATTGCAGAAAATCCCCATAGTCCGCAAAGTGACAAGGATGCTTCCTTCGACAACGGCTACACACTCGAAGCCCCACAGGAGATGAACGATGCCAAGAATAGTCTTGACTATCAACGGCAAAACATCCGCAGATTGTTCGGAACAACGGAGGATGTCGATGTTGACAAGATATTGGGCAACGATATAACCTCTGCCATACAACGCTTCGGTCTCGGTAATCAGGAGATAGAGACGGCCATTCAGGATTACTTCAACGCCAAAGCTACATACGACGGCATGATACAGCGGCAACGTGACAACATAGATACTGCCGTAGCCGCCAGCGATGCCACCATAGATAGCCATGTAAGCCAAACCGACGGCATGATACATCCCGCAAAGATGAACGTGGACGATCGTCCCGTGTATGTCGTATCGGGAAATATCGTGATGAATGATGATAATACCGGTATCGATCGGCAAAACTCCGACGAGAGCATCATCATAGTAGATGCAGATACAGGCCGAAAGGAGTTCACAGATCCCGCATCGGTATTGAGTGTCGATCCGGCTATTGATCCTTTGGCAGAAAAACAAATAGCACAGCAACAGATTCGCGAACAGATGTCACAGCAAGCCTCCGACAAGATCGAGGGGGTATTAGCATTTCAGCCCAATGATCAATATATCCTTACCGACGAGCAGGGTGTACAGCATACGGCGCAAGTTGTAATGGATAATGGCGATGGTACGGTCGCTATGATGTTGGACAATGTCGCAGAACCGCAAATCCTGTCCAAAGAAGCTGTACAGCAAATGGCCGAGATGACAAACCTCGCACGTCTTAATCAGTTCGAGCAAGAGAAAGCCGCAGAGCGCATCGCACAAGCCGAGGCAGAGCGGGAGGCTCAACGACCGGTGTATAGGCCCAAAGACCGTATCACACTCCGCACGGCAGATGGCAGCACGGTATATGGTATCGTTACGACGGAAGCTGACGAGAACGGCATGATTGAGGTGTACACAGGTCGTCCCATTAAAGGTAAGGCAAAGGTTGCTCTATTCTCTCGCGACGAGTTGGATGCTATGGTTATAGAGCATAACGGTGGATCCAACGAAATGGTAGAGGAGCAACAACAAGTGATGCAACCTACCGTAGAGACAGTGCAGCAATCGCTACCTATCGAGCAACCGGCACAGGTCGTAGAACGTAAGCAGCAAGAGGAACAAGAACCTGCATCAATTCTTTCGCGAATCCCCGTAGATGAGCAAGGAAACCCGCAATTCGAGGAGGCTCCGGTGCAAGATACATGGGCAGCACTTGTTGAGATGAATGGAGGTGACACGGCCGAAGCTCTGGATACCGCACAACAGATGCTCTCTATTGCACAAAAGGAACTCAATAAAGTCCAAAAACAAAAGTCTAAGGGCGGTACTAATGTAATGGAGATTCAGCGCAGCAAGGACGAGCAAAAGGCCAAAGTACAAGCGTTGCAAACCAAAGTTCAGTATTGGACAGATGTTGCAGGATTCCAATCCGAGCAGGAGCGTATGGCCAAAATAATTGCAAAGGTCGAACGCAAAGCCAAGATGCGAGATGCACGCGCGGCTCTTGATCAAAAAGGACGTTACGCAAAAGAGAACGCACAGCTGGGGGATTATCTGGACTTCCGCGACTTCGTAATGCGATCGATCGCCACCGGCGGTATCACTTTCAAGTGGGCAGATAGCACAACCGGCACAAAAGGTCTTGGGGCACATCTTGGACTAAAAGGCTCTCGCGCAGAGATGGGACGTCGTATTTGGATGCTCAACAATGAAACAGGAGAATATCCCGAGGTCGCAGCAGAACGTCTGTTGCAAGGCTACGCCAATACTATTAGTGGAGAGGGTAATGCCGAGGAGATTACAGGGCTTACCTCAATAGACGCCCTAAATGAAGTGTTAGATGTCATAGCTACATATGATAGTCCTCGCGATATGTTTGCAGCTGCACAAGAACGGCATGCAGATATAGAAGAGGACGTTGCCGACTACGAAGAGGAGTTGATCGAGGAATACGAGCCTATTGAGACTAATATCCCAACAGCCGAAGAATACGAGCAAGCACAGCAGGAGTTTGAGGGGGATATTACAGATAATCAAAACAATCCTCTAAATCTGGATGGGGCGTTAAAAATCGAGTCAGTAGATAATATCAATGATATAACTGACGATGATTTTGAAACCCCATATAGAAACGTGCAACTACCACAATTGCCTAACAATGTTCAAGAGGCTATTGGTGTGGGAGGACGTCCTATTGTAATCAAAAAGAGTATTTTCGAAAAAAATGGAGAAACTCACGTAGAATTGTCCCCCACTGACAGTCGGGAAATTCTACAATCTGCGTTGTATAATCCCAATTTAGTAGGCACAACGCAACCTATAAAACGGCCTGATTACAAGGTTGCGATACAAACGGGCGAAAAGAATGCTGTTGTAGTATTGGATGTATATCGCAAAAAAGACTATGTCGAAATTGTAGGATGGAGAAAGGTTAATGCACGGGGTCTTGAAAAAATGAAAAGACAAGCCGAACGCGAGGGCGGGCAATTCCTCATACTTTCTCCCAATGAAGGGTCGGCAGCAGCCCTTTCTGCTCTTCCGTCCGGCTTGTCTTCTGAAAGCAAAGATACAACAATTTCGCCAAATAGCAATACTTTGGGTGAAAAAGTTGCACAAGCCGAGGCAGAAGTTAATATAGAGCCTACTGAAAAACAGAAAGAGGCAGGAAACTACAAGAAAGGGCATGTTCAGATTGGTACTTTCAATGTTACCATAGAACAACCCAAAGGCTCTGTGCGTAGCGGTGTAGATGCCAATGGCAACAAGTGGGAAACCACGATGCAGAATACCTATGGCTACATCCGTGGTACAGAGGGCGTGGACGGAGATCATATAGACGTGTTCCTGTCTGATGATATCGACGGTTGGAATGGCCGCATGGTGTTTGTCGTAGATCAGGTAAATCCGTCTGACGGCTCGTTCGACGAGCACAAGGTTATGATGGGCTTTAACGATCTCAACGACGCAGAAACAGCCTATCTAAACAACTACGAAGACGGTTGGCAGGGGCTTGGCACTATTACAGGTGTGCCCGTCGAGGAGTTCGAGAAATGGATCGACTCTTCACATCGCAAGACCAAGCCTTTTGCAGAGTACAAGAGTGTTAAGGCTACCGAGGGGCAGAGTACCAAGTCTAAATACGGTAAGTATCAGCAATTCCACGATGAATTTATCGAGGGACTTAACGCAAAAAAGTTTATACCGAACATCTCTCAAATACGCACTAATATCCGCCAACTTAAAAAGAAGATTAAGGCTCTTGAAAGTGGTATGGCTATGAATGTGTCGTCAGACGAGGAGTTTGCAAAGGTTCAGGCTACTGTTGATGATGCAACAGACCAACTCAATGCGTACAATGACATTCTGGACACCATCAACAAGCAGATGAAAGAGGTGGAGCGTCAGGCGGCTATTGATAGGATAGATGCGGCAATCAAGCGTATTGACGAGCATCAGACACAACAAAAGCACGATGACGATGCGCCTATCTCTATGACGGATATGATTGAACACCACGCAGAGGAGCGCAATGACATCGAAACACTCTCAAAACAATACGAGGAGGCATACACGGAGTATTTCAAGTATCCTGTACTGGGCAGTGGCGCAAACGCATCAACCGCACCTATCACCGTCATTGAGCGTGTGAGATACTACGGTAGTCGTCTGCAAGATGCACTGAAAGAGCAATCCAAGTCGGAGCAAAAAGGACTTGTGGAGCGTAGAAATGCTATCAAAAAACATTTGAACGATATCCAAGACGAGGTAAAGCGTAAGGCGGTATTCTCTTCTGCTTTCAAAGACCTCGTTAGCGAAGACGATAAATACTCTATTCGCATCAACAAGGTCGATGGGGCAAAGCGTACGGTTGTCGCAGACCTCAACACCGAGAACATCGGCGGTGAGAGTTTGGAGTTGTCTTTTGAGGAGATGGCAAATATCCTGCATCACAATAATTGGGTAGAGGCACAACCTAATCAGGAGAAGTCTGCCAAGCCACAAAGTGGCAACAAACTCGTTACTGATGAACGTTATGCAGAACTACGCGAACGCATGCGCAAGAAGTTAGGCGGGCAGATGAATATGGGCATAGATCCCGAAATACTTGCTATCGGTACGGAAATGGCAGTGTACCACGTTGAAAAGGGTGCACGCAAGTTTATAGATTATGCAAAAGCGATGATTGAAGATATGGGCGATGCAATTCGTCCATACCTCAAAGCATTCTACAATGGTGCACGAGAGTTACCCGAAGTAGATGCGGCAGGTTACACCGCCGAGATGACACCTTATGACGAGGTGCGTACCTTTGATGTGGCCAACTTTGACAAGGAGAATATCAGTGCTATGGCTACGGCAGAAACCGTAGCCCGTGAAATGGAAGTAGAACAAGAGGCCGAAGTTGCGCAAGATCATTTCAAGAAATTACGCTCAAAACGTGGAAAGAGTGAGAAAAAAACAGTAACTTCGCAACAGTCATTATTTAATAACAACGAAGATGGAGCAGAAAGAAACGAAAACTCCCGAACAGATAATAGCGGAACTCAACTTGGATCCGAAGCACTTTCCGATCCTGAGCAAGTGGGAGCCCGAACATCTGTACAAAACGCTACAAGGAATAGCGAAAGCGAGCGGCGGGGACCTCGGAACAGCCGCCGTGAATCTGGAAATGGACCTCAGTATGATGTAAACAAGAATTACACCAACGAGGAGATCAGCGAGATCGTATCGTCCGTAACGGACATTGCTGTTAATGGCAAAGTTGTCATAACAGGGACCATAACGGACGATATTAAGGCTATTTGCCACCAATATGAGAGTGGCGGTGTTGCTAAAAAGGGGCGTGGCATTCTCGACGAATACTACACGGACGGCAAGATCGTTGATGCCGTAAACATGCTTATTGCCCCATATTTCAAAACCGCAACGGCTATCAGGGTGTTGGAACCGAGTGTCGGCACTGGTAACTTTATCGAAGCTGTAAAAAACATTCAGACATCGGAAATAGCCGCATTCGAGATCAACGAAACGACCGCCCGCATCGCAAAAGTTCTTTATCCTAATGTAGATGTTAATCTTCGTTCTTTTGAAACGGAGTTTATTGACGATACAGGCAGAAAGAAACCTTTACCTCAAAAATACAACCTTGTTATAGGAAATCCTCCTTATGGATCGCACCGAGGGTTCTATAAAGGGCTCGGAGAGGAGAGCAAGATAGCACGATATGAGGACTACTTCGTCAAACGTTCTCTCGACGTACTCGACGAGGGGGGCGTCTTGGCTATGGTGTTGCCAAGCTCTTGGATCGATCGTCACTCCAAATACGGAGGTTACACAATAGAGGCTGCATACAGACTCCCGAGTGGGGCTTTCGAAGCTACACAGGTCGGGACAGATATTGTTGTCCTCAAAAAAGATACATCTATACCCGTCACCGAACATGCTCCCTATTTCCAGCAGTACCCTGAAAGAGTACTGGGTGAAGTCAAGCAACGCAAAGGGCGCTATGGCAAAATGGAGGAGTACGTGGAAGGTAGCATCGATGATGCTATCGACGCCATCGAGAGAGAACATGCCGAGGCATTAGCCGAGCAGTTGAACATCGATAAGACCAACGACAACCTGAACGACATTCAATCGGCTATCGAGGAGACCGGAAGTGCTGACAAAGCAAAAGCTATCGTCGAAAGCGAAAAGGCTGCCGAGAATAAGCCGAGCGGCAAGACCTCCACAAACACCCGTCAAGGCAAATACAAAGTAGAATTAAACAGAGGAGCAGAAACCGTTCCCACCTCGGCACAATTCTCCCATGAGTTTAGCGAAGGTGAAGTAGAGGCTTTTGCAGACACGGATTATGACGGAACGGTCAATGACCCTGCCAAACACCGCAAGTATGTCAACTATATCGGAGGGAAAACCATACACGATTTCTACTATGCAGAGGGCGATATTTACAGCAAACTGGCGCAGTTAGAGCAGGAGAGGGGTTATATTGTTGACAACTTCGGCGTAGAGCAATACGAGAAGCAGAAGAGGTTGCTGGAAAACGTACTGCCCAAGCAAAAGGGGTTAAGTGAGATAACCATCTCACCGAATACTGCATTCGTAAAGAATCTTCATATCTCAACCGACGAGGGGAGCACATCGCTCAAAGACCTCTTTATTACATTTCTCAGAAATCTACCCTACGAAGCTTTTGGGAATAGTTCATCGTGGGAAGTTGTCGGCTATGTCCAGAACGAGCAGGTTTATGGGCAAGACAAACAGCGCAACCAACTTATCAGGGAGCGCAGAAAGCAGGCCGCAAACGACCTGTTTGTAAAATTCCTCAATGAGGAACTTTCGGAAGGAGCAAGAGAACAGGTCGTAAAAGCCTTTAATAGGGAATATAACGCTGTTTACAGACCCGACTATTCAAAGGTGCCGCTATTCTCTAATATCAACAAAGATTTCAAAGGCCGGCCGTTGAAACTTACAAGCGTGCAGCTTGCCGGAATAGGCCGCATGACCGTAAAAGGTGTAGGAGTATTGGCACACGAAGTAGGTTTTGGCAAAACATTATCGGGAGTGCTGGCTATGCACGAAGCTATGACAAGAGGATTCGCGAAGAAACCGCTGGTTATTGTTCCCAACGATAACATCTTAAAACAGTGGGTTGAGACAATAAACGAGGCTTTGCCGAATGCAACGGTCAACACACTGGGAAATCTGGGCGCAAACTACGACCTGACGGACTTTGAGATCAACGATGGAGAGTTCACCATTATGACATACGAGGGGCTCAAAGCTATGTCATTCAGCGATGCTACATATAACCGGCTGGCAGCCCGATTCTCGTATATCACGGAAGATTTGACGAAACATCAGAGCGAGCGTGATGCACAGAAACGTATAGAAAAGCAGAAGGAACTGAAAGGTAAAATGATACGTGGAGCAAAAACCACGTACGGATTTGAAGATTTTGGCTTCGACTGGCTTACATTCGACGAGGTACATAACGCCAATCATATCGTCAGCAAGGTAAGACTTGACAAGTCGGTGGCTTCTGATTTTAGAAGTCAAAGTCAAAGAACATCTGATTTGGGGCTTAAAACTTGGCTGGCGGCGCAGTATATTCAAGAGGAGAACAACGGACGAAATGTATTGTTGTTAAGTGCTACCCCATTTACAAACAAACCTCTTGAATACTACTCTATTTTGTCGTTAGTTGCCAACAAGATGTTGGAGCGCAAAGGTTTCTTCAATGTTGATCAATTCTTTGCAACCTTTATGGAGGCAGATAATGAATTGGAGATCGGAGCAAACGGAAGACCGCAACAGAAAACCAATGTCCGGAGGTTTAGAAACAATGGATTATTCCAACAACTATTAAGCGAGTTTATCGACATCAAAGGAGAGGAAGATAATCCTGAGTTAGTACGCCCCGAAAGACATAATAAGGAGTATAAGATCGCTCAAAACGATCTCACAGCCGAAGTAATGGCCGAGGTACAAGGGTTATTGAGCGACAATGACACCGTGCTGCAAGGAATTGGACACGCTCGCGCAGCGGCGTTCTCACCTTATGCGACATCTGTGCTTGGATTAAAGCCCAAGAACTATCGGGAGTTTGTGAAGAACTCACCGAAAATTGATGCTACTATCAAAATGATAGAGCAAAACAAGAAAGACAGACCCGACGCCGGTCAGATCGTATATTCGGAGGTAGGCGTAGAGTTCTTCCCGATGATACGCGACTACTTGGTAAAAGAGAGCGGTTTCAAACCGGAGGAGGTACGTATTATTACGGGTGCTACATCTAACAGCGAACGGATCAACATTCAGACAGCGTTCAACGATGGCGTAGTTAAGGTGGTTATCGGTAGCCCTGCGATAAAGGAAGGATTAAATCTTCAAGGCAATACTACCGACATGTACATACTCTCCCTTCCTTGGAACTTCACACAGCTGCGGCAGATTGAGGGCCGAGGGTGGAGACAAGGCAACAAATGGGAGAACATACGCATCAACTACATGCTGACGAATGATAGCGTAGATGTCTTTATGTTGCAACGATTGCAACTTAAACAAGGGCTATACAATGAGGCAATGAAAAGCGGCGCGGAGAGTCTCGACGTAAGCGATATTGACACTGCCGAATTAAAAACAGCACTGATAACAGACCCCTCAGTACGTGCCGAAATCGTGACCGTACAGGAGAGAGCGAAGCTGAATCAAGAGAGAACACAGGTTGAAGCCGACCTATCTTTTGTGACGCGCAAATATGAGGACTACAACAAACTCATGCGCAAGTACAACGACCAACAGAAACTTATTGACTTCTACCGTAAATATGCGGAGGGAGGAGATTCGTATTGGGCTGAAAGAGTGGAGCGCGAAAAGGTCGTCTTACAGAAAATCGCAAATGAGATAGAACAGGAAAAACAGAATCTTCTTAAAAAAGGGGTAAACGTTGATGATATTGAACGCCAAACAGAGCAGGCTCGAAAAGCTATTGAAAACATCCAAGAGAGAATAGACAACCTCAAAGAGTACCAGCAGGAACTAACGGAGAAGTACCGCAAGGAGAATGAGGCCAAAGCAGAGGAGCAGGGAGATTTGCTTTCAACGTACATCAAAGAACGCAAAGCGGAGAATAAGGGCGGATTCTACAAGATACGGCCACCGAAAAATGAGACAGAGGAAGACACCAAACGCTACCGTCGCGGAGATGATATTTCGTTTGCTCATGAATACGATGCCGACTTTGCGGAGTTAGATACCGAATTCAAAACTCTTAACAAAACCGACAAGGCCGCAGTAAAAGCATGGAAAAAGAAAAAACTACATGTGGTAGAAGATTATCTTAACTTAATGTCGGAGGAACTCGGGTTACCTTGCAGCGTGCATGTATTCGATCATAAGAATGAATATTCTTTGAATTCGGCAACTCGTCATGTCATTGAGATCCTCGCAGAAATAGAAGGTTTTGATCCCAAAGAAGCTTATTCGGAGGAAAATCGGAATGGTGTCGATTTTGTAAGAAACTATCTCCAATCCACAATAGGATATTGTATTGGTAAAAATGGATTATACAACATCGGGCGGGCAAACAAGGAGAATAACTCCGCGCTTTGGTTAAATGCCTTACTTCACGAGAATGCTCATTTTTTAATCAAAGAATGGCAAACAGAAAATGAGTTGAGTCAGATTTGGTCCGAGGCATTGAAAAATCCTTCGGAAATAGTTACACGTGTTCAAAACGAATACGCAGACAGCTCCGACGCGAAAAAAGGTGGCGAAGTTATCGCATATACCGTTGGTAATAGCGTAACACCTGAAAGTATTGATGCCATAATGTCATATATAAAAGGCGATGGTAATATTTCTCTTGATGACATTATGAGAAGTTACAGCAAATCATTACCTTTGACCAATAAGTTAGTATCAAGAATATTTGAATATATAAAATATGAGTACCAACAAAGAAGAGAAGAGCAATCCGAGCAATATATCGGAGAGAATCAAGAAACAGATAAAAGAGCTGGAAGAAAGCGGCAAAGCCAGTCGGTTAATCTACGAAATAATGAAAACGGGAGAGACTACGGAAACAACGGAGGACGACGAGATGTAGCTTCCATTCTCGATGCCGCCAATCAATTAGCCACAGAACTTAACACGCCGATCCGCATCATAGAGGATATTGCCAAAATCCCTGATCCCAAGATCAAGGCGTGGTACGACATCAAGACCAACGAAGTGGTATTGGTAGCCCCCAACGCCACGAGTATCGAGGATGCTCAACAATCCATACTACATGAGGTTGTAGCCCATAAGGGATTACGCGAACTCGTAGGCAAAGACCATTTCGAGGAGTTCCTCGACAAGGTATTCCGAGGTGCAGACAAAGATACCCGGGCCAAGATTGTTGCATTGGCAACAAAGAACGACTGGAATTTCCGACTGGCGACAGAGGAGTATATGGCCGGACTTGCCGAACAAGGTTTTGAGAATCGCACCGATCGTAACTTCTTCGAGAAAGTGCGCGACCTATTCCTCGACATGTTGCGTCGTGCTAAAATTGCTCTCGGATACCGCATTTCCGATAACGACCTGCGCTATATGCTATGGCGCAGCTATCAGATGCAACGCAGCAAGGGTGCTATGGCCGTTGCTGAGAATGTTGATATGCAACGTAAGTTGGGTGTGGGGAACTTTCGCACCCGACAAATGAGCGAGGAGGAGCAGATAGTAGCACAAGCGAAAAAAGACGGCACCTATCTCAAAGCCCCGAATGGGCAGCCTACCAACCTTACACCCAAGCAATGGGCGCAAGTGCGCACCAAAGCATTTAAGAAGTGGTTTGGAGACTGGGAGAAGGCTGCTCGGATCGAGAAGTTGAAAAAGAGCGAATCAGTTATAGCTACCGGCGAAGAGTATGTTGGGAAATATGAATTGAACAACAGATCGGCTGCCGACTACATCAATCGTGAGTTACGAGGAGAGTACACGAATAAAGATACTGGTACCAATATTAAGATTACACGAAAAGGAGCATTTAAGGTTACGCGCCATGATGCCGAAAATGATGCACACCTAAAATCAATTGCTCTTATCCCTCAAATGCTTGGAAATGCCATCTTCATCACTGAGGAGCAGAATGATAAGAACAATACCGGTTTCGAAAGCTATCGCTATTATGTCATAGGTCTTAATATGGGCGGTGTTGATTACACGGCAAAACTTGTTATTGGACTGAAAAACGGAGAGACCTATTATGATCATGCCCTGACAGAAATAGAAAAAGCAAACCTCATCAACGGAAGGGACGAAATATCAAGTTCGTTTACCGCTAATGAGGACGCCAATTCTATTGGCAAAGATAAGCGTTTGATTTCAATTCTCCAAACAAATGCGTCAAAAGTTGTTGATGCAAATGGTGAGCCAAAGGTTGTTGAACATTCTACATGGAACGATGACTTCTACATTTTCGATATGGATCGACTTGGCGAGTCGAGCGGTGATGAGGGGTTGTATGGTGCGGGATTCTATTTCGGCAACGTAGGTCGTACCGCAATGTATGGTGATAGAGCCATACAGGCATACCTAAATATGCGAAAACCTTTGATATTGCCCGAGGATGATATCATGACCTCTTTCGACTATCTTGTTGAGAATTTCGACAAACAAGGGTTACGTGATATCGTTGTGAAGAACGGAGGCAAATCGGCTTCTATGGGCGAGATCATAGATGCCATTAAAGAGGTGCAGGCCAACCATCGTAACGGTGAGTACAATGAACTCATCGAAGAGATGAAACAATATTGGACACCATCTTCTGCCGAAGATAGAGTGATCGAGCAGACGATATTCCGTAAGGTAGGTTTCGCATTCTACCGTGCTCTTACGCCGTTTATTGAAAAGAATATTGGACAACGAGAGTTCACCGAGGCGTTGCGCAATGCAGGATATGACGGTGTAATTTTCAACGATACAGAGTTTGTGGTTTACAACCCCTCCCAAATCAAGTCTGCAACGGATAATATCGGCACGTTCAATTCGAGCAACGACGATATCCGCTACCGCAGAGCCAGTGTTGCACCTCCGTCATCAGGGGTTGCACGCCAAAAGTATAACAAGGCAGTGCGCTCTTACAACAAAAGCGGAGAAATAAAGAGATTTGAGAATATGGCATATCGTCTGCGAGAGGCATACCAAGATAGTATGTTGTCTTTGCGCGAATTGTATAGTGCTATTCTCGAAGAAACAGGCAACGACCTACATGATTTCGAGGACGCATACAAAGCGGAGAACCGTATGAGTTCCGAGAATAAGGCACAAGCCGAAATCTATATGCGGGATTTCTACAAGCCATTGCAAGATGCGGTACGAGGTCTTATTGAGGATGGCGCAGAATATAACGACATTGTTCGCTATATGATTGCGAAACACGGCTTAGAGCGCAATGAAGTATTCTCAAAGCGAGATGCAGAAAAAGATGGCGGCACTTGGGATGGAGAAGTCAAGCGCGACTATTCGGGCTTGACCGAACTCACGCAAGATTCTGACAATTTTACTGACCTCGCACAACAAATGGTTGATGACTTTGAGAGCGAATACGACACAACTATCTTTTGGGATAGAGTGAATGCCGCAACCAAAGAAACACTGCGTAAGAGTTACGAAAGTGGCCTTTATGCGAAAGATACTTACGAGCAGGTGCGCGATATGTTCCAATTCTATATCCCTTTGCGAGGTTGGGACGCTAATGTTGCTGCCAACGAGTATGAGTATTTATCAAGCAATCGTCTAATGCTGTCGCCAACACTCAAAACAGCACATGGCCGTAAAAGTATTGCAGATGATCCATTGGCAACAATTGGCTACATGGCAGAGAGTGCAATTGTTCAAGGCAACAGAAACCTAATGAAACAGAATGTTGACGACCTGCGCAAGTTGCGTGACTATCCGTGCGAACCGTATCAGGAGAAATATAGAGATCTCTTTATGCTCACGTTCTATCTCCTCGGAATTAATCCTATTGACCTGTTCTCCCTAAAAGAGATCATAAATGGACGCATAGAATACCGCCGGTCGAAGACAGGGCGTTTGTTCTCTATAAAGGTAGAACCTGAGGCTATGGCGATTATTGATAAATATAGAGGTGAAGACTTCCTGCTCGATGTTCTGGATATCTACGGTGATTACAAAGACTTTGCCCACCGTATGAATAGTAACCTACAAAAGATCGGACCATGTGATCGCAAAGGCCTCGGAGGACGTAAATATATTGATCCGCTCTTTCCGAAGATCTCGATCTATTGGGCGCGACATACGTGGGCAACATTGGCAGCTGAAATAGATATCCCCGACGATACCATTGCGCTTGGTCATTCTTCGGGGAATAGGGTTACCAATATATATCAGAAGAAAGTTGACGTAGCTAATAGAGCCGTTATTGATTATTTGAGAGGGTAAGGCTACTCTAAATGATAAGCGTTATTCAAAGTTGCATTACAATTATATTTAGACATTAACTCTTGTATTTCTTCCTCTGTGTAATGCAAAGAGTAGCGCAGCATGAGATTATGAAGGTTGAAGTTGTGTATCATTAGTAACTTTCTTGCCTCATCTTCATCTATGCACTCTTGGCAAATACTAGCATTCTCTTTTATGAGTATGTCATACTTTGCTGACTTTACGCTGAACCAAGCTCCATCACTTAGAGGGCATTCATTCGAGTCATGGATAACTATATATGAGATGTTTTTGTCAATTACCGTTTTTTCTTCATAATATTTATCTCTACCTACTATTGGGAGCACTGTTGGTATGCAATATATTAATAATATTATGGCGAATAATGTGCACAGAAAAATACTGTATATTTTCCCTCCACTCATTTGCTCTCTCATTATTCCATTGTATTAAGTTTTATTTCAAGATAGTAACTAACAGAGTGGCTAACCCTATCACAATTGTTGCAATAATACTCCATTTTACAAGTTTATTGTTTTTACGTTGTGCTTTTCCATTTGTTCGTTATGCCGTTCTGTGGCAATTCGCTCTGCTTTTTCTTTCCCACTCCACGCTCCTATGCTTGCGAAATGTTTTCCTGTTTCGTTTATTGTGAAGATAGGTGTAGCTCCTTTCGATGTGGGGTATGCTCTTCCGTACATTCCTAATAATCTTAAAGCATTATCTAAGTCAACACTATTCGCGTTGATCTGAAACGGATAACAATGTCCATCATTAGATTTAGCTGCATTTATCAATATCTTCTCTGCAAGTAATTTAATATCGTCCATCTTTTCTGTATTGCGTGTTTTTATATTTCTCTCAACGTCTAATTAATTCATCCGTTCTATTGATTAGTTCTTGTATTGTATCGTTATACCTAAACTCACGTACCAATCACAATGAAACGTATGGTTGTAGCCTCCGTAACCTTCACAATTTAATTTTACTTGCTTATACTCTTCGCGCCTACTTATCATATCTATAATTGTTTGTCTGTAATACACTCCGTGTTTATTTCCTATGCATTTACTCATTGGACATTCAAAGAAAAAATCCGTTTCATCGTCTGATGAATAAGAAAGATCCTTTAATCTATTCTCATCCCAAGAGTAGTATTCTAATACCTTAATTGTTATCTGCTCTACGGCAGGGAATAATGTGGAGATCTTATATGTTAAATTCATAACCTATTCCATTCCTTTAATCATTGATACTAATTTCCTCATCTCGCTGTTGAAAGTTCGTTACGAGCGATCGGCATAACTCCAATAGCTCTATATTAGCAAGACTTGCATCTATGTTGGTGGAGGCTGTATTATCTGCAAGCCGTGATATTTCGGGATCAAAAAAAATAGACGGATGTTCCCCCTTAACAATATGGCTATTTGCTCCCCTCACAGCCCCACATACCGCTTGCAAAAAAACAAAAAGGATCAGAATTTACCAAATTTTAGGCATAGAAAAAGCACTTACATCTCTGTAAGTGCTTGATTTTCAGTGGTAGCGGGAGAGAGACTTGAACTCTCGACCTCATGATTATGAATCATGCGCTCTAACCAGCTGAGCTATCCCGCCATTGCTTGAAAGCGAGTGCAAAGATAATGTTTTTTTCGATCCCTGCAAAATCTTTTCGACAAAAATAGTGAAAAAAGTTATCCAGCAATTAGTATGGCACCCATTTTGAGCCACTTGCCGGCAAATAGTGTTTTAGAATGCGATCTCTTCCTCCCATACGATCCAAATTACGTAACTTCTCAGAGATATTGCGCGTCATCGCCGGAACAATACTTCTTATATCCTTCTCATGGGAAATCCTCACGGCTACCAGCCACCACTTTTCAGCCACATATCTCACAATACAACTCATTGTTTGCCTTATATTTATATCCGATCTTCTTATTCGTTGGAGAATAACTTCGTCTCACCAATCCTTTCTGATCCCCAATCTGTTTTTTCTACTGATCTCCATACCCTATTTGAACATCATCCAATGGTTACATATCATTCCCCATCATGATTGGGCCATACTTATCGGAATCATTCCCATACTCCGCGCTTTTTTAGCTCTCTACCTTGTCCTTGTTTGGATTATTCGAAAAAATAGAGTTAAAATGCTGTTTTGGGCCTATATTCTCACTGTTGTACTCTTCACTTACCTTTCTGCATTGGTATTTTATCATTACGAATACCCTGTAAACGACAAACTAACGGGATTCGGCAATGCCATGTGGTGGGCATGGATGAACGTCACAACCGTTGGAGCTGAAATCTTTGCTGTCACAAGCATCGGCAAAATTATCACCGTATTACTTCCCATTTTAGGCATGCTCTTCTTCCCGATTTTCACCTCCTATATTCTTCAAGAATATAAAGACTCCGCGTCCGACGATGCATGATCATCACTCAATAAACTTCCTCTGGGAGTGTTTCACCTCGGGGCTCGCCGTCAAGATTATCCTGCCATTTGATCGCGGCATGTGTTCCATCGCAATAAGGTTTATTGACAGATTGCCCGCAACGACATAGTACCATGCGGTTTCTGACCTCATAGGCAGGCCCCGCCTCCCGATACAGCGGAATCCCCCCTCGTACCCACAATCCGCCACTAGCTCCTATTGCCGGATCTTCTATCAATCCGAGTCCTGCTTCAAAACGAAATTCATACGGACGTTCGGTTACTCGATCCAAAACCGTAAGCCTGCCACTCGGACACATTGCAGCTTCCCGAATCGCCAATTTCCGTTTTTCGGGATCAGACGAGTGCTCCGTAAGTGTCCAAGCATCTCCATACGGATGACAGAAGCGAGCAAAAACACAATATTTGGCACTGTCTACTAATCGCAATGTCGGCCCTTCTATCGTTTCAGCATCTTTACTTAAAGGCCGGTACGATGCTGTCAGTTTTGGATCCCAATCAGCCGAGGTGTGACTATTATCGCAATAAGGCTTACGCCGAGAGGCACCGCAACGGCAAAGAGCTGTCGGCTCTGCTTCGGTTGAAAAATGCTTCCCCTCTTGAAAATACCAACTTTCGTTATTCTCATCGGGCATGATAAATTGCTCAGCCAACGGCGGACGGCCATAAACTAACAACGGGCCATTTTCAGTCACGGTAATAGTGGGATTAACAGAATCCTCATATTTCTGTGACTTCTTTTTCTTTCTCGACATACTAATTATTTTTTACGATCGTTTGCAGGTTAAGGCAATAATTGTTCCTGAACCGAAATATTTGGAGTAGCATGATGAAAATATCCAGCTTTTAGCTATCTTTGCAAAGATTTATCAACCACGATAACCAAGTTATTTATGAATTATATGAAAAATTTCACAAGCATGATGGTTGCCATACTCCTCATTGCAGTATGTATTACGTCATGCAAGGACGACGAAGATAATAGTACATTGGTCTTCGACACTCCTGCTCTCTATTTCACACAGGTAGGGGAACAAGCCGTTGCCAAATTCTCGGCTACCGGCATGGCAAGTTTTATGATCTCTTCCATTCCCAACGGATGGAAAGATTATATACAACTCGATTCAAAAAACTATACCATCACCGTCACTGCTCCACCCAAGCCGACCGATAGCAGTGAGTTATTCGATGAATCCGGCAATATCATATTAGGAGCCATATCACATCAGGGAAGCTATCAAACAGCCGTACTATTTGTCGGCTATGTCCCAAACTGCGATTTAAGTGAACAATACGCAAACAGCTATCTAGTCACTCAAAAGAATATCCACTACACTATTGATGCTACTCACGGAGGAGCATTCAATCCGACTAGTGCAAAAATCATTTGGCAAAGCAAAGCAAATCTACTGAAACATGTCTATCTCAACAACGATAAGGTTTCATTCTTCACCAATGTCGATCCTAACGATGAAACCATCTTGTTTGAAGGAAATGCTGTAATAGGCGCATACGATTTAGAAGGAACTCTGTTGTGGAGTTGGCACATTTGGGTCAGCGACTACAATCCTGAAGCTACTGCATTAGATTATGGGGGTTACCAAATCATGGATCGCAACCTCGGGGCATTAGCTAATGCAAACACTACCGAAAATGAACGCACCCAATCATTCGGTCTCTATTATCAATGGGGACGTAAAGATCC
Source organism: Rikenellaceae bacterium (assembly GCA_015059735.1). Lineage (GTDB taxonomy): Bacteria > Bacteroidota > Bacteroidia > Bacteroidales > Rikenellaceae > Alistipes. Next base: position 261,655 of record SUZX01000001.1, read on the forward strand.
ATTTATCTACCCGAACACTTATCGTGCAGCAAGTGGCGATGGAGCTATAATGTATAGTGGTTCAAGCGGTAATCCCAAGATTGTTGCCGTTACCTCTAATGAAGAGATCGGAACAATTCGTTACGCCACGGAAAATCCTTTGCATTTCATCACCAACACACCGACTTCGCAGCGCGATTGGTTAGCCTCTGCTGATAATACCCTATGGAGTGCCGATGAAAAAACGGCTTACGACCCTTGTCCTCATGGTTGGCGAGTAGCTCCTGCTGCTGCATTCGAAGGGCTGACAATCGAAAATACACCATCAGCAGACGATTGGGATCGTTACGGTTGGACTTTGGCCAAGAACGGAGTTTCGTCGCTCTACATCGCTGCCGGTCGTAGAGTTTACACCAATGGCAAAATTCAAAATATATACGATCCGCAACCGATATCAACCATTGCATCTCGAACAACAGCCTATGAAGCTCAGCCGTGGGAAGGACTTTATTGGACTGCCGACACGCAGAGCGACCGCAAAGCCTCGGCTCTCTATTTTTGGTACAACAAGAAAGATCCCGCTTCCTCAGGACTTCAAAATGCGGTTGGTTATGGACGAGCCAATGGCATGCAACTCCGCTGTGTAAAAGAATAACACACACGTTTTATATATTATATAAACAAGCGAGCCGATTATACAATCGGCTCGCTTGTTTATCCCTCCCCTGCCTAACCAATATCTCCTACTCAATTTTCACCGAACAAGGATCTGATTATCCCAAATGGTCCTTTACATTTTGGTATGACACTTGCAAGGTATCAAACCAAAACTTTCACCATGAAAATCGCTACCGGAAAAGGAACCATTCCTCTCGTCGTTTTGCTCGCCATTTGGTCAATATCAGCCATTTCCTCTTTGCCAGGTCTTGCCATATCACCTATTTTAGGAGACTTAAACAAGATCTTTCCAAAAGCTACCGATTTAGAAATACAAATGCTTACTTCGCTACCCTCGTTTCTGATTATCCCATTTGTCCTGCTTTCCGGTCATCTATCGGTCGGCAAAGATAAGTTACGACTACTCAGCATAGGATTAGCACTCTTCTTTCTAAGTGGTGTAGCCTGTCTCTTTGCAAAAAGTATGGGCATGTTGATCTTTATCAGCTGCATTTTAGGAATTGGAGCCGGCATGGTTATCCCTCTCTCTACCGGATTGGTTGCCGACTATTTTACCGGAGACTATCGTGTACGGCAGTTAGGTTATAGTTCGGCAATTAATAACCTAACATTGGTAATTGCCACTGTTGTCACGGGCTACTTGGCACAGGTTGATTGGCATCTTGCCTTCTTGGTCTATACCTTACCGGCCATTTCGTTGGTATTGATGCCTTTTCTCAAACGACAGCCCGCACAACCCGAGCCAGCAGAAAGCATGCAGTTACGCCAAAAACAGATCGACCGTCCTAAACTCATCGGTCTTATGGGACTTTATTTGTTTATTACCTATGCGGTCTTAGTTGTTTCATTCTATCTGCCATTTTTGATAGATGATTATAAGATCGAGAGTTCATTCTCCGGAGTGCTTATCTCTCTCTTCTTTTTGGCAATCATGCTCCCGGGGCTCTTCATCAACAGTATCGCCAACTGCTTAAAAAGCAATACCAATTGTTTATCTTTTCTGCTCATCGGATGCGGTTTGCTGCTCGCAGGATTATTCCGCGAGAAAGTAGGACTGATCCTCGGAGTATTACTATCCGGTACAGGCTATGGCATTATGCAACCGCTCATCTACGACAAAACAGCTGTTATTGCCCCTCCTCGAATGGCAACATTGGCTTTGTCATTTGTTATGGCCATGAACTATCTTGCGGTGATGCTCTGCCCTTTTATCGTCGATCTATTTCGTGACTTATTCCACACACACAGCAACCAGTTTCCGTTTATTTTTAATGCCATACTGATCCTAGCTGTTGCCATTGTGGCACTCTTTCGACGCAAACATTATGTGCTTGGTCTTGATAACTCTTATTATCAGGAGTAAATCCAAATAATGAAATCCCCAAAAGTTTTTTCATAACTTTGAGGAGAGGGCCACATTGTCAGTTTCACCCAAATATCAGAAAGCAGGAAATCTCTTTTGTAGAATCTTTGTTTATAATGTGGTTACCGGGATAATGCGTTGACAACCTGCTTTGGGCAACTTTGGCGGAGCAAAATCCCAAATTGCCGAGCCATTTTGGGTATCAACTTTCTGGAGCATACTAAATGAGTGTCAGAGAATAGATCGCTTTCTTACTCTATTGATTGTTCAATCCTGGGTTGTGGATAGTATCTGAGTATGGGTATGGGCAGTACATCCTACTATCGTCCCATGCGCCTGTTACCGATACGGGCTCCTTGCGGAAGACGCCTGAGCCATCGACAACTTCGATGGGATCATTTTTCTTACGGAACTCAAAATGCTCTTTATAGCGATTCATACGGAACATATCTCTCGCTCGCGGGGCAAAGCCACACCAATAGTAACCAGCCATTTCCCAACCATGCTCATCGTAGGCAGCCTCGGCAATCTGCTCGGCCGTCATCGACATCGAATAGCGATTTGTCTGTGCGCCATCGGCACGATTACGTACCCGATTTAAAACATCGACAGTCTTACTTGTAACTTGTCCGGCACGAGCCGAAGCTTCGGCATACCAGCAATAAACCTCCGATAAACGGATAACTTGCACGGTCTTTTGTCCAAATTGTGGGGGTGCAATCGCTGAAGTAAAGTCAAACTCTTCACCACGAGTAGCTGACTCGGAAGATTTATTGAATACGGGTGCGACGGATGGGCGATTGCCATTATTGTCATACCACCAATCGTGTAATACGATATTTTCCCCATCTTTGAATGGTAGTTTAGGTAAATAGGTAGCCTCCTTGCGAGGACCTTCGGGAAACTCCTTCCAATACTTAATCTCGCCTTGTGTATCGTGCCAACCACCAAATGCTATGTCATCCGGCAAGTCCGTGAGTGGTATCATCTGCGGTGTGCGGTCTCGGTGGTAGAAGATTCCAAGCAACACTTCGGGATTCGATTGGCTATACTTCACAGAATAGACATCGGCATAGTTATCGAGCAGACGATATTGGTAAGTGCCATTATCAACCAAATCGATAACTTCTTTTGCCTTATCGGCAGCCAAAGCGTAGTACTCTGTACCTTTATTGAGCGGCCATCCTGCCATACACATATAGACATATGCCATAGCCGCCTTAACCGCAGGTTGCGACACTGCCACATTCATACTGCCATTGTGGTATGGTGCGTCCGAATAGGTTATGGGGCAACCCTCTTCGGCAATCTTCAAGTCGGAGATAATTTGTGAATAAACTTCCTCGACCGACCATACTTTGGCGTTGTAGTTAATCTCTTCATTAAGCATTACAGGCACTTCGCCCCAAGTGGTGACGAGATAGAAAAGAGAGTATGCTCGCCAAAAGTGTGCCTGAGCCACTGTTTCGGCTATCTCCTCCTTCGAAACATTGGGTGTGCGATAGGCATTGTTGATGATGAAATTTGCGGCCTTGATAACTTTGTAGCGTTGCTCCCACAAAGTTAGCATCCACGAGTTATTGTCGGTGACACTATATTGGTCGTATTCACGCAGCGGTTGCTTGTTGCTAGCAGGGTGTGTAGAAATATCATCACCTGCGAGGAAATTAGTGCCGATATAGTTGTTCTGTCCCTGTGAGGTGGCAATTACCGAATAGAGTGCATGGAGCGATGCCGTCAAATCCTCCTTCTGCGAGAAGAATTTATCGCTCGATTGTTTTCCGTATGGATTCTCCTCCAAAAAGTCGGCACATGAAGAGAAAGCAAATGTAGCAATAAATATATATAGTATCTTTTTCATAATGGCTATCGGTTTAGAATATGAGTTTTACGCCAAAAGTAAATGTTCGCGGTACAGGATATGCTCCGTAATCCAATCCATCACCTCCGCTATATACTTCGGGATCCATACCTTTGTACTTGGTGATGGTGAAGAGATCTTGTGCACTTACCGAGAGGTGTATTTCGGCAAAGCGGGAGATGCGGCGAGGTATCATGTAAGAGAAAGTGATATTTTTCAACTTGAAGAACGAGGCATCCTCCAACCAAAAGTCCGAATTAGCATAACTCTTATTATCAGAGTTTTTTACGCTCGGATATTTTGCTTTGCTCTTGTCCTTGACATAGTCCCAGCCGTGAAAATAGGCATCACGAAGGGTTATAAAGCGTGAAACACCGCTCATCGAGGCGGTTGTAAAGCGACTCATATTCAATCTATCCATACCAAAAGCCCCATTGAAGAAAAGGTTAAGCGATAGCCCTCGCCACGACACGGTATTGTTCCAACCGAGAGTCCATTTTGGCGTTGCCTGTCCCTTTATTACAAGGTCGGATGATGTCGGTGTTATGGTCGTCGAGCCATCAGCCTTGCGATAAAGGTTTGCTCCATTCTTGTCAAACCCTACCCAATCATAGAGATAGAATGAGCCTAGCGGATAGTTTGGTTTCATTATCTGCATCGCACCTCCGAGGTCGCTGTAATTGGAAGTAAGCACAAAATCGTTGCCCGCCAAATCGACAATAGTATTCTTTATGTAGGTAGCATTTATCGAGGTTTCCCACTTAACTGCTTTATCCACTACGAAAGTGTTGAGCGACAACTCGAAACCTGTATTATTAAGCGCACCTTGATTAACCCAGTAGGTGCCACCGCCGTTGTAGTAAGGTACCTGCTTTTGGAAGAGCAGATCGACCGTACTCTTCTTAAACCAATCGAATGAGAAGTTTATACCGTAGATTGTAAAGTCCAAACCAACATCATATTGTGTGGTCTTCTCCCATGTGAGGTCGGGAGTTGCGAAAGTATTCCCCCAATATCCCGTATATCCTGTCGAAGTACCCCAACCATATGAGGTAGCAGATAACATGCCGAGTGTATTGTACGCCGAGATACCCTCGTTGCCACTGACACCATAACTGGCACGAATTTTCAGATGCTCAACAACTTTCTGCTTCTTCATAAAGTTTTCTTGTGCAATATCCCATGCCACAGCTGCCGAAGGGAAGAAGCCCCAGCGATTGCCCTCTTGGAACTTTGAGGACCCATCGGCACGGAAAGCTGTCGTAACGAAGTAACGTTTCTTGTAGTCGTAGTTGATGCGCATAATGCCCGACAGCAATGAGGATTCGGTATATCCATTGCTTTCGCTGCGCACTGCTGCATTACCTACATCCCAATAGCCTACGCTTTCGTTATTTAGTCCCGAACCACTTATCGAGAGAGCCGTATCAATTACGCCGCTCATCTCCCATACCGCATTTGCCGAAATAGTGTGCCCATTGAATGTGCCACTGTATGCGAGATTGTTCGTATTTTGCCAATAGCGGTGCATTGCCGAGGAGTTCGACATCGAACTCGTTGCCCCGGGTGCAAGCTTGCTCGAAGAGAAAGCATATGACGGCGAGTGATTGTAGTCATAGCCTCCCTGCACCGATAACGTAAGCCCCTTTGTAATCTTGAATAGGAAACGCATATTAGCATTGAGATTATAACCATATGAGTCACTATAATTCTCGGTCATCACCCCATACGGATTATATCCCGTGCCGATATTGTAAGGATCATTGTTGTAGATACCCGTAACCGGATCACGCAACTCCATCGTTGGCGAGAAGTTCAATACATGAAACCAATTGGGTGCGCCATTCTTTTGGTGAAGAATCGAGCCGTTCAATTTCGTCGAAATAGATAACCAACGCCTTACATCGGCATCTATGTTGGCACGAATACCATAGCGCATATATTTCGAGTTGATGGTTACTGCCTCTTGGTTGAGCAGATTACCCGAAACAAGGTAGCGGACACGCTTTGCTCCGCCCGAAATGCCGAGGTTGTAGTTGTGTGTTACAGCCGTACGAGTCATCAAATTAACCCAATCGATGCCCTTCTTACCGGTGCGGTATGCCTCTAAATCATTGTCAGTGATTGTACCTGCACCTTTAATATCATTTAATGCACAAGCATATTCGTACGGATTAAGCAGGTTGTAGTTTTTGCGAACTTCGGATATGCCAACCTTTGCATCGAGCCACACCTGTGCTCTTCCTTTATTGCCGCCCTTAGTGGTTATCAGTACAACGCCATTAGCACCGCGTGAGCCATATACAGCTGTAGAGGAGGCGTCTTTCAGCACCTCCATTGATTGTATATCTTGTGGGTTCAAACCATCAAGACCGCTCGAAGAAATTATTCCGTCGATAACATATAGAGGGTCACTACTCTTATTTATGGAGGTTGTACCACGAATGCGCACCTTTGCCGCTGCACCCGGCATGCCGCTTATGGTCGTAACCTCGACACCCGAACTGCGTCCTTGCAAAATATCCGACACGTTTTTGACAGGTTGGGCGCTAAAATTACGGGCACCAACTGTTGAAACCGAACCGGTAAGGTCGCTCTTCTTAACCTCACCGTAGCCGATAACAATAACCTCATCAAGCTTTTGATTCTCTTCTTTCAATATAAAGTCGTAACGCAATTTCCCCTTAACGACTTTTCTTTCAATGGACTCAAACCCCATAAACGAGACGTTCAGCGTAGATCCGACGGGTACGGTTAGCGTGTATTTCCCTTCTCTGTCAGCGACAGCACCGATGGCATTGTTCTCCACGACAAAGACGGTTGCTCCGGCGATCGCATCTCCACCCTCATCTTTGACAACACCATTGATTTTCACCTGCTCCTGTACTTGCCGTGTGGTAGGCTTGGCATCTGCACTACCCACGATGAGAGATAGTAGCCAAGTAATAATAAATAGGTATATACAGTTCCTCATATATCAATTATCAATATGTAATATTTTACGAATTTACTAATACAGAGGGGGAGAGTATTCTTTATAATCGCTCAATCGCCTTATTTGCCGGGTGAAATGACCTTTTATGGGGGTGAATGAATTATTTGCTCATCATAAATGACAAAACTGGCTTATTGGTCCAAAAAGTAGATAAAATCGGAATCGCTCAAATTTTTTATTCTTCTTATATGGGATTTGGGAGAATTAATCCTTATAATTTTCGAAGTTGATTATATATTGTGATGTGCTGTTGTTGAATGTGTTACAATCAAAAATCAAAATATGTTAATCGGCTAAACTGTTGATTGTTAGTGCATAATGTTTGGCGTGAAAAATATCTATTTTGGGTGTGTGATTATAATCTATAATTTTGTATATTTGTCGATTGAAATTCACGACTAATGATAGTAACCATTCTACAACGCGATATCAAATGGGCTGATCCGAAAACAAATGTTGAACGAATAGCCCAAGCCATCGACCGAAATTTGGGAGCCGATCTTTATGTGTTGCCAGAGATGTTTTCTACGGGTTTTTGTACTTCTCCGGAAGGAATTGCTGAAGGAATTGATAACAATACCTTGCAATGGATGCTCCGTAAATCCGCACAGATTGATGCGGCGATTGCAGGCAGTGTGGCCGTTACCGATGGTGAACATTATTTCAACCGTTTTTATTTTGTGAAGCCGACGGGAGAGATTGTTTGGTACGACAAAAAGCACTTGTTTACTTATGGTGGCGAACATCAGCGTTTTACTGCGGGATCGGAACGTGTTGTTGTTGAGTGGCGCGGTGTAAGAATCTTATTAGAAGTATGCTACGATTTGCGTTTTCCGATATGGTCGCGCAATCGCGGCGACTATGATATGATACTCTATGTGGCAAGTTGGCCGACTCCGAGAGTGGCTGCATGGAGTGCGCTGTTGGTGGCGCGAGCCATCGAAAATCAATGTTATGTTGCTGGTGTTAATCGGGTGGGTGATGATCCTGCGTGCAATTATTGCGGAGGAAGTGCCATAATTGATCCGTATGGCAAAACAATCGCATCGTGCGCCGATAATACTGAATGTGAAGCTTCGGCAGAGATTAATATGGAGGAACTCGAAGCGTTCCGCCGAAAGTTTCCGGTGTTGAACGATGCCGATATAATATAAATGAAATTGACGATCCGAACTTGATAGATAATGGAAAGAAAATTACTTTTGGGAGATGAGGCGATTGCGTTGGGTGCGATAGATGCCGGAATAAGCGGAGTTTATGCCTATCCCGGGACTCCCTCGACCGAGATCACAGAGTTTATTCAAACATATGCCCGTGAGGTACGCAGTCGTTGGTGTAGCAACGAAAAGACCGCGATGGAGGCCGCTCTCGGCATGTCGTATGCAGGAAAACGGGCTCTCGTGTGTATGAAGCATGTCGGCATGAATGTAGCAGCCGATGCCTTTGTCAATGCAGCCATTACGGGCGTAAACGGAGGCTTGGTGGTATTGGCGGCTGACGATCCCTCGATGCACTCTTCACAGAATGAGCAGGATTCGCGTTTCTATGGCAAATTTGCCATGATCCCTATTTTAGAGCCTTCGTCGCAGCAAGAGGCTTATGATATGATGGCCTATGCGTTTGATCTTTCGGAACAGATGCGTGTGCCGGTATTGATGCGTGTCGTTACGCGTCTTGCCCACTCCCGCGCTGGTGTCAAACCCAAGACTCCGATTGCGCAGCAAGGTTTGAACCCCGAAACTGATCGTTCGCATTGGGTTTTACTGCCCGGGAATGCTCGCAAGCAATATGCCTCATTAGTAGCCAAACAGTCGGAGTTTATATCTTCGGCAGAAAATTCACCGTATAACAAAACGGTTGGTAATAATGGTAAAGCCAAACTCGGAGTGGTCGCCTGTGGAATCGCTTATAACTATGTCATGGAGAATCTTGCCGACAACAACGAAGTTGCCGTGTTGAAGATTTCACAATACCCTCTACCCATAGAGCAGATCAAGGCGTTGGCCGCGCGTTGCGAGTCGCTGCTCATTGCCGAAGATGGGCAGCCGATCGTTGAGGAGTCGATTGCCGGAATTGTTGGCGGTGACTATTCTTTACAAGGACGACTTACGGGGGCTTTACCACGCATGGGAGAGTTAACGCCGGATAATGTGGGTGAGGCTCTGGGAATTGAACTACCAATGCCGTATGTCGCAGCGCAGAATGTGGTGGCACGTCCGCCTGCTTTGTGTCAAGGATGCGGACATCGCGATGTTTATAATGCGTTGAACCAAGTTGCAGCCGAATACCCCGACGCGCGAATTTTCGGTGATATCGGATGCTATACATTGGGAGCACTGCCTCCGTTCCGAGCCATAGATAGCTGTGTGGATATGGGGGCGTCGATTACGATGGCCAAAGGAGCAGCCGATGCCGGAGTTCATCCCGCGATTGCTGTTATCGGAGATTCGACCTTTACCCATTCAGGTATGACAGGCCTTCTCGATGCTGTAAATGACAACTCACATATCACGGTCATCATATCGGACAATCTGACAACAGCCATGACCGGAGGGCAAGACTCGGCCGGCACCAACAAATTCGAAGCCATCTGTTTGGGCTTGGGTGTCGATCCAGAACATGTCAAAGTGGTAACACCGATTGCAAAAAACATGGAGGAGATCACCCGAATAATTCGCGAAGAGATCGAGTATAAAGGTGTTTCTGTGATTATTCCGCGCCGCGAGTGCATCCAAACCCTCAATCGTAAACTGCGCCAAAAAAAAGCCAATCAAGCATGAAAAACGATATTATATTAGTGGGAGTCGGAGGACAAGGCATTCTCACCATCGCTACAATCATCGGAGATGCCGCAGCTGCAGCTGGCTTGTACCTCAAACAAGCAGAAGTGCATGGCATGAGTCAACGCGGAGGTGACGTACAATCCAACCTTCGATTATCGACCGAACCCATATATTCCGATTTGATTCGTCGGGGAGAGGCCGACATGATAATCTCGATGGAGCCGATGGAGGCTTTGCGATATATCGATTATCTGAATTGTAATGGACAGATCATTACCTCCTCCACTCCTTTTAAGAATATTCCCAACTATCCCAATGAGGAGACTTTGATGCAAGAATTGAAGAGCCTGCCGCATGTTACGGCTCAACCCATCGAGGAGATGGCAAAAGAAGGCAACTTTGCAAAGAGTGCTAATATCCTGTTGCTCGGCATGGCGGCCAAACACTTGAAAGTGCTATCAGCCGACCAACTGCGCCAAAGTATCCTCCGTCTGTTTGCGTCGAAAGGCCAAGCAGTGGTTGATGCCAATCTGCAAGCATTTGAGTTGGGAATTAAAGTGGCAGAGTAGAGTTATGAAGATTTTTAGCGAAGAGTTGGTCGAGCAAGCTACCCAAGAGTTGCACATTGCTGATTTGGCGCATGCAACCATTGGCGAAGTGTTGTTGGTAGCACAATACCTCGAACAGAAAACCGGAATCCCATTTATCCGAATGGATCAGGGTTCCCCCGGGTTACCAGTCAATAGGTATGGTGTCGAGGCCGAAAAAGCGGCTCTCGACCGAGGTGTCGGCTCGCAATATCCCGCAGCTGCCGGTGTCCCTGAACTAAAAGTCGAGGCCTCACGCTTTATCAAGGCATTCCTCAATGTTGATATCTCGCCTCGTGCATGTGTCCCTACCGTAGGTAGTGTGGCTGGCTCTTACGGGTCATTCATCGCTTGCACACAGCGCATTCCCAATAAAAACAAGATACTCTTTATCGATCCCGGATTTCCGATTCAAAAATCGCAATTGCGCGTTATCGGTGCAGAATGGGTAGAGTTCGACATTTATAAGTACAGGGGCGATGCTTTGCGTGCCAAACTTGAAGAGATGTTAGCCTCGGGAGATATTACCGCCATTGTCTATTCCAATCCTAACAATCCTGCGTGGATCTGTTTGGAAGAGTGTGAATTGAAGATTATAGGTGAATTGGCTACCCTGTATGATGTTATCGTATTGGAGGATTTGGCCTATTTCTGTATGGATTTCCGTCGAGATTTGGGACATCCTTTCGAACCGCCTTATGCACCAACCGTAGCTCGTTATACTGATAACTATATCTTGATGTTGTCGTCGTCTAAAATATTCAGCTATGCCGGACAACGTATGGCGCTGATAGGTATCAGCGATAAGCTCTTCGATCGACACTATCCGGCTCTTGCCAAGCGTTATAACGATGCAGGTGTCTTCGGGCAAACGCTTATTGCTTCGATACTCTATATGATAACCTCTGGCTGCACAGCCTCGACACAATATGCTTATGCTGAGATGTTGCGACTTGCCACCGATGGTGAGATCAATTTCGTGGAGGATACACGCGAGTATGCTCGTCGAGCCGAGCGTATGAAACGCATCTTTACGGAGAATGGTTTTCATATTGTGTATGATCACGATGTGACGCAACCCGTAGGTGATGGGTTCTTTTTCACAATCGGTTATGGAGACATGACGGGAGGAGAACTTCTGCGCGAATTATTATATTATGGTGTAAGCAGTATTTCGTTATCAACGACAGGCAGTGAGCAACAAGGAGTGAGAGCTTGTACCTCGCGCATGCGCGATGACCTATACGAAATCATGGAACAACGCATGCAAGCTTTTCATCAAGATCACAAATAAGCAATTATCAACCCAAAAGCATAAAATCAAATAAACAATAATAGTTATGATTTGGAATCCCGCCAAAGAGTGTATGAGTCGAGATGAGATGCACGCTTTGCAGAGCAAGCGTTTGCAGAAATTGGTGACTTATGTCTATCATAACACTCCTTTCTATCGCAACAAAATGCAGGCAATGGACCTGTCGCCGGAAGACATCAAAAGTATCGATGATATCGTTAAACTTCCTTTCACAACTAAACAGGATCTGCGCGACAATTATCCCTACGGATTGCAAGCTGCTCCACTTTCGGAGATCGTGCGTGTGCATGCTTCGTCGGGTACTACGGGAAATCCTACCATCGTGGGCTATACCCGTAAAGATTTGGCTGTGTGGTCGGAGGTGATGGCACGTTGTTTGACAGCCTATGGTGTTACCCGTGATGACACCTTCTCGGTAAGCTATGGTTACGGTCTCTTTACCGGTGGATTGGGCGCGCATTACGGAGTTGAGAATCTAGGTGCAACTGTAATTCCCACCTCAACGGGTAATACCGAAAAACATATCCGCTTGATCCGAGATTTGAAAATCAGCGGTATTGCCTGCACCCCCTCCTATGCACTTTATTTGGCTGAAACACTCGAAAAAATGGGGCTCACTAAAAAGGATATCGGTTTGCGAATTGGTGCTTTTGGTGCCGAGCCTTGGACAGAAAACATGCGCCACGAAATCGAAGAACGACTTGGGCTTAAAGGATATAATCTCTATGGATTGAGCGAGATTATGGGTCCGGGAGTCTCTTACGAGTGTGAAGCGCAAAATGGGGGCTCTCACGTTTGCGAAGACCATTTCTATCCCGAAATCATAAATCCCGAAACATTGGAGCAACTGCCATGTGGTCAGCAGGGCGAATTGGTGTTTACTACGCTCACCAAAGAGGGTATGCCGTTGTTGCGCTATCGTACCAAAGATCTCTGCTCTTTGATCGAAGGTCCCTGCTCTTGCGGACGTACCTCAGTACGTATGGGACGCATCATGGGACGTAGCGACGATATGCTCATTATTCGTGGAATCAATGTATTCCCCTCACAGGTGGAGAGTGTGATCCTCGAAATGAAAGAGTTCGAACCTCAATATATGCTTATTGTGGATCGTGTCAACAATCTCGACACGCTGCAAGTGCAAGTGGAGGTACGTCGCGACTTCTTCAATGATGATATCGGCAGTATGCTTGCATTGAAAAAGAAATTAGCCGATAAACTCAAAAGTGTATTATCGATTAGTGCCGATGTCAAACTAATGGAACCTAAAAGCATCGAGCGCAGTCAAGGAAAGGGTAAACACGTTATCGATAACCGAATTTTGAAATAAAAACCATACATATATGACTATCAAGCAACTATCGGTGTTTCTCGAAAACAAATCGGGACGCATCAACGAAGTGGCCAAAATTTTGGGCAAGAACCAAATCAACATGCACGCTTTCAGTATGGCCGAAACAACCGATTTCGGAATCCTTCGTTTGATTGTATCGGAGGTTGACAAAGCGGTTGAGGTTTTGCGCGAAGCAAATTTTGCCGTTATGCTTACCGATGTGGTCTGCATCAACTGCAACAATGTGGCAGGGGCGCTGTCATCCATACTTGACAAATTGACCGAGGCCGGAATTTTCATCGAGTATATGTATGCCTTTGCCGAGGGTGATCAAGCGAATATTGTCATTCGTCCGAGTAACATTGATAAATGCGTCGAAGTGCTCGGCAGTTGCGCCTGCAATGTGATGAATGAAATCTGATCGGATAGAATCCACATAAATTGTACCCCCCAAAGTTGAAAACAAACAACTTTGGGGGTTACTTTATAACCACAACGCACCTGATGTCGGGTGTGGTAGCCCCACCGCGACTCGAACGCGGATTTAGGGTTTAGGAAACCCTCGTTCTATCCCTTGAACTATAAGGCCAAAAACGGTGCCCTCCGCAGAGAACACCGCAAATATACGAAAAATCCCGTTATCCGACAATATTATTCGAGACGTGGATTTTCCGATGTTTTTGGATTATTTCTTCTTGCCGAAGAAGAAATCCAATCCGATACTCCACGAAGTCGAAGTGCGGCTGTAAATATCGGTAAATGTGCCAAGATTTTGTCCGCTAAATGAATGTATACCTTTGTTGGTAACATCCTCATAGAAAGTCTTCATGAAACCGAGGTTCAGACGAATCTTCTCCGTGAAGTTGTACGCAACACCAAGACCTGTTGACCACGACGAAGTCGAGAAGTTCATGTCTGAATAGTATTGTTCTTCAAGGTTGTATTGCGTACGTTGTACACCTGCACTTACCAACAACTTTTTGCAAATCTGCCACTCGGCACCTACCAAATATTCGTTGGTATTGCCTTTGACGGTGCAGTTCTTAAAATATTGTGGACTCTTTGGATCTTCCTTGTCGTATAATTTGTTCTCTGTGAAAGAGTTTTTGGCGTCTTTATCGAAGAAATGGTGCCATTCGGCAGTAACCTTTACTGGACCGCACTGACGGCTGGCTGCAATGGCAAGCAATGCAGGTGTTTGTGCGTAGGTTTTGGCTCCATCGGGGAACATTCCTCCACTGCCAAGATTTATATCATTGGTAGTGTCATTCTCCAAAGTAGTTCCCATTTTGAATTCATATTTTACCGTTGCATCCCACGCTCCTTTGTGGAATGCCAATGCAATGATCGGACTCCATGAAGTGCCTTTTTGGTCAACATTCAATTTTTGGTTTACCATGCCTGCATAGGTTGGCTTGTTGATAGCAGTAAGAACATCTGCGGCAGAAATCATCCCATTTCCAGGGTTCAACTGCGGGTGAACAGGGTTAATTTTCATATCCGATAATTGGGCTTTGTATGAGTTGCTGGTAACACCCATGCGAAGTTGTGCTGCAACCGACAACCAATCTGTAATACGAAATGCTACACCAATATTGAATGCGAGAGTTTGGGACGATCCTTCCAACCAAAGGTTACGTGAGTATTGTGTTGTTGAAAGGCCTTCGGAGGTTAGCAGTGTCGGGAACGATGAAACGATACGTTCGAATGAAGCCAAACCGTTGTCATATTTAATTTTTCCACCTCCGCCATTTACACCCATGCCGACCATTACGGCCCAACGATTTTTCTTCCATGTAAGGTGGAAACTTGGAATCAATGGAGAGAAGACTTCTCCCTTAAACTCAGTGTCTGTAAAACCACCGGGTAAGTTATTGCCTATTAAAAGGCTGGATGTAGTCGAACGGGTTTGATAAGCCATTTGGTTGCTGATGCCGAAATGCCAGCCGTCGGCCATAAATACAGTTCCGGCCGGATTGTGATGTACTGCATCGGGATCGAGCGTTGTACCGCGCGCAATACTGCGCAAGAAAGCGGCACTTTGATTGGTGTTGGTCATCAAACCACCGGCAACTACCGGAAAAGCAACTGCGGCAGCGACGATCGACAAAATAAGTTTTCTCATAACAAAATGTTTGGTTAATACTAGCAATCACTATGATGTTGATCGCGTGAAAATCGGGGGCAAATGTAGGCAAATTACTCGTTACGGCCAAACTTTTTGGACTAAATTTCTCTTAAATTGTACTAAACGACAGAATATTGGTCGATAGGTAATATTATGTATTGATGCAATATGAAAGCCGAAATAATAGGTAGGCAACGTGAAATTTGAAACTTTCTATCGCTCAATCGGGGAATAATTTGTGGTAAGAAGTTGCTTTTTTGTAAAAACACCATATAAGATTTGGCAGAATAAAAAAAGGATATTACTTTTGCCCTCGGAAAGTTGGCGGAGTGGTCGATCGCGGCGGTCTTGAAAACCGTTGAACTGCAAGGTTCCGGGGGTTCGAATCCCTCACTTTCCGCAAAAGAACAGCACAAAACGAGCCGGCTCAATAAAAATTAGCTGGCTCGTTTTGTGTGTTTCATCGGTTTCGTACTTGAATAAGATTTCAAAGGCTAACATAAGGTTAGATTTAATCAGCATGTAAAATATTAGGCTTAAATTTTGTAGATTGAGAAATTGTATTTATATTTGATATGTAAAAACGCAATAGAATATAGATACATCTGTTGCATTTGTGATTACTAACTGGTTGTCGGCTTACAAAGGTTCAAAATAATAATAAACGACAGACAAGCAGTCAGGGATGTGCGATTATGCGCGATTCCTGAATGTCTGTGAGATGTCGTTACGATTTGAACCCCGGGTAAGCCATCTTCAACAATTAGGTCTCGCGCATATTTTGAAATTACATACATTTCAATAAATATGCCGTTATGAAAAGATCTAAAACTACAAAAGAAGAGTCGAGACAAACAGGTATCTGTTTTATTCCCCGTTTAAGTACAATGTCATTAAATGAGAGCATCAAAGGATATTGTGCGAGCAATAGCCTATTCGAGCAGAAAATTTCCGAATTTGTTGAAAACAACTATACAATAACGGAGATGGCTTATCATTGTAATATGAGTGTAACCACATTTAAGAAGAAGTTTGCAGAATACTATCATACACCCCCGCATTATTGGCAAATCAAACAGCATTTGCTAAAAGCCTCGGAGTTATTGCTATCGAAGGATTTATCAATAAAGGAGATCTGTTATAAGTGTAATTTTCATTATTTATCACACTTTATATCGCGATTCAAACGAGAGTTTGGGATGACTCCCAAACAATATCGGAATAAATATAAATAGGTGGAGGAGTTGTAACCAAAGATGTGGGTGTCCAAAAAAATGGACACCCACTCGCATGTTATATATGACAATACGCTTATAACTCGGCTAAGCACTTTGTTACATTCTTTTCGATACGAGAGAGAATATCATCGGTATCGGTAGCTTTTACAAAGTTTTCACCAGTAATGCTTTCGTACAACTCGATGTAGCGGTCGGTGATGCCGTCGATGATTTCGGGAGTCATCTCGGGAACCTGCTGCCCTTCTAAGCCTTGAAATCCGTTATCCATAAGCCATTCGCGAACAAACTCTTTGGAGAGTTGTTTCTGTTTTTCGCCTTTGGCTAAACGCTCTTCGTATCCAGCAGCATAGAAGTAGCGTGACGAATCGGGGGTATGGATTTCGTCCATGAGATAGATTTGTCCGTTCTTTTTCCCGAATTCGTATTTGGTATCCACGAGGATAAGTCCCATTTTGGCTGCGATTTCCGTTCCTCTTTGGAAGATGGCGCGTGTATAGGTTTCGAGTTGCTCGTACTCTTCGCGACTTACGAGACCTTGTGCGATAATCTCCTCTTTGGAAATATCTTCGTCGTGTCCCTCATCGGCTTTGGTTGTGGGAGTAATGATAGGCTCCGGAAATTTTTGGTTTTCGACCATTCCATCGGGCATGGCAACGCCGCAGATCGTACGTTTGCCGGCCTTGTACTCGCGCCATGCGTGGCCTGACAGATATCCGCGAATTACCATTTCGACCTTGAACGGCTCGCATTTGTGTCCTACGGTAACCATTGGATCGGGTACGGCGATTTTCCAGTTGGGCAGAATATCGGTCGTGGCATCGAGAAATTTGGCTGCGATTTGGTTGAGAACTTGGCCTTTGAACGGAATACCTTTGGGCAGGACAACATCAAAAGCCGAAATGCGATCCGATACAACCATTACCAAATAATCGTTTCCGATGCTATATACATCGCGGACTTTACCGACATAATGACTTGTCTGTTTCGGAAAATTGAAATCGTTTTTTACGATTGCTTCCATATTTATAAATATTAATAGTTATTACTTGTTGATTTTAGCCCACGAATCTTTGAGGGTAACTGTGCGGTTGAAGACCAAATGTTCGGGAGTTGAATCAGTGTCGGGGCAGAAATAACCTACACGCTCAAACTGTACAGCTTGTCCGATGGGAATTTCGCGCAACGACGGTTCGAGATAGCCCGTAATTTTGACCATTGATTCGGGATTGAGGTTGTCTTCCCATGTTTGTCCCTCCTCGACATCGTCGGGATTCTCTTTGGTAAAGAGCGGGTTGAAAAGGCGAATTTCAGCCTCGACGGCATCTGTCGCCGATACCCAATGAATGACACCTTTCACGCGGCGGCCATCACTTGAAGAGCCCGTCCCCGACATGGGATCATACGAACACCGCAGTTCAATGATGTTGCCTTCGTCATCTTTGATGATCTCTTCGCATTTAATCAGATAAGAATAGCGCAGACGCACCTCACCCCCGGGTTGCAAACGGAAGAATTTCTTGGGAGGATTCTCCATGAAATCGTCACGTTCGATGTAGATTTCGCGGCCGAAAGGTATCTCGCGCGCTCCTGCTTGTTCGTCTTCTGGATTGTTTACTGCTTTGCGCATCTCGATTTTTCCCTCTTCCCAATTGGTGATTACCACTTTCAGAGGATTCAATACGGCCATACGGCGCTCGGCAACCTTGTTCAGATCCTCACGAACGCAATATTCCAACTTCCCGAGGTCGATCACATTGTCGCGTTTGGCAACACCTACCATCTCGGCAAAGTTGCGAACCGATGCCGGCGTGTATCCCTTACGACGCAGTGCGCAGATAGTTGGCATGCGCGGGTCATCCCAACCCATCACAGCACCCTCCTGCACAAGTTTTAACAACTTGCGTTTCGACATCATGGTATAGGTAAGATTCAAACGGGCAAACTCGTATTGATGAGAGGGATAGATATCTAATGCCTGAATAAACCAATCGTAAAGCGGGCGGTGCACGTCGAACTCCAAAGTGCATATCGAATGGGTGATTTGCTCAATCGAGTCGCTTTGACCGTGCGCATAGTCATACATGGGGTAGATGCACCATTTGTTGCCAGTGCGATGGTGTTCGGCGTGAATAATGCGATACATGATCGGGTCTCGGAACAGCATATTGGGATGTGCCATATCGATTTTGGCGCGAAGAACTTTTGCACCATCAGCAAACTCACCATTACGCATACGTTCGAAAAGATCAAGGTTTTCTTCGACCGAACGATTACGCCATGGGGAAGGAGTGCCCGGAACAGAAACCGTTCCTCGATTCTCGCGGATCTGCTCTTGGGTTTGATCATCGACATAGGCCAATCCTTTTTTGATCAGCTCGATCGCCCAATCGTAGAGTTGATCGAAATAATCGGAAGCGTAACGCTCGATGGCCCAATCAAATCCCAACCATTTGATATCTCGCTTGATCGAATCGACATATTCCACATCCTCTTTGACCGGATTGGTATCATCGAAACGCAGGTTGCATTTACCCCCGTATTTCTTTGCCAGTCCGAAATTGATGCAGATACTTTTAGCATGTCCTATATGTAGATACCCGTTGGGTTCGGGCGGAAAACGAGTTTGTACGCGTGTTTCGCCTTTGGCGATGGATTCTTCAATGATCTCCTCCAAAAAATTCAACGATTTTTCGCGAGGTACTTCGCTGGTTTCAATAGCCATACCTTATAATTTATTTGTGATTTTTGCTGTTATAAACGGATTTGAGTAGTTTGACCCCTACAACTAACATTTGTTGTGTGCCGAGGGCGGTGCCGTCATAGTGGGCAACAAATTCGGCACGCACCGATACGGTATCTTTGAAAAATGAACGGCGATAGTAAAGAGCCGTGCGGTTGTAAATATTTTCTGTTGTACGAAAGAAACTCTCGGCAGGGTAGAGTTCGCGGCCATAGTTGATAACCGTGCCATCGTCTAATGTGTGCCCATGAAAGAAAGGGTGGATATTTTGACCCACATAGAGCCTTTCGTCGAGAGTTATTCCCCAGCGGCTCATCTTAAATGCAAACTCTCCCATGCAAGGCGTTTCCCATTTGTGGCCATAACTGCGGTCACGTTGGGCGGTGATGAGCGCACCTAATTTGATATCGAAATCGAAGAATGCATTGAATTTTACACCGATACAAGGATTGAGCAGTTGGAGATCGACCACATTCTCATCTGCGCCTTTTCCTACCTGACTTGTTGAGTTCTCTTTCTTGCCGGCAAAATGGAACATCGAGTAGTTGAACCCGTAATAAAATTTATTCAAATAATGTCGGCCGGCTAATAAGATACGAAACTTCTCTCGGGAGATTTCCGAATACATACCTTCCCAATCGCAGACAAACTCCACATAGGAGTTACGTTGACCATTGTATTGTGCCAATACTCCGTTGATGCGGTTGTGATTGAATCGTTCGGCTTCGGAGAAGAATGCTGTCGAGTAATCTTCGTCGTGCATTAGGTCACGAGTAAAAATACCGGCTGCGGCTTTGATTTTTGGTGTTTGAAATTGGTAGTAAACGATTGGCTTTACCTCGGACATGAAATTTGACTCCTGCGAACCGAAATATTTGACCATGTCTGCACCAAAAAAGAGGGCGTTTTTCTCCTCCCAGCGAACTCCGATTACAGGTGCCAAACGTGCAGCGAAGTCGGTGCCGGACTGAATATCTACACCCGGGACTGCAAATGTATTGTCTCCGAACTCTTTGTTATCGAAATACATCTTGAAATCACCGCCTACAAGTACCTCTTGGGCTTGTATTCCGAGAACGATGACTGATAATACGAATGTTAAAACTACTTTTTTCATGGGAAAGTATTAAACAATTGACAAAAATAGGGAAAAGATTTCAAATTTGGTTATTTTTGTCCTTGAAATCGAATAAGAAAAGAAAATATGCGAAAAATTACTAACGAAGAGTTGCATCGGCCGACCGCAGAAGAGTATGCCGATATGGATAAAATGGCCGTAACGGTGGTGCTTGATAACGTACGCTCGTTGCAGAATGTCGGCTCTTTTTTTCGTACTGCCGATGCGTTTGCCGTAGAGCGAATTGCATTATGTGGTATTACGGCAACACCACCCAATCGAGATATTCATAAAACAGCTCTTGGTGCGGAATTAACCGTTTCGTGGGATTATTTTTCATCGACAGAGCAGTGTGTTGCCCAACTGCGTGTAGCGGGTTATCGCATCTATGCCATAGAACAAGTGGAAGGAGCGACTATGCTCAATATGTTTCAAGCCGAGCGAGGTGAAAAATACGCGCTTATTTTTGGTAACGAAGTTGCCGGTGTCGATCAGCGGGTAGTGGATTTATGCGATGGAGCAATCGAGATTCCTCAAGCAGGGGTAAAGCACTCACTGAATGTTTCGGTATCGGCCGGAGTAGTTCTGTGGAATTTTTTCAAACAGATACCCCCGAAACGAGCATAGCGCGGTATCCCAAAGTTCGGATAAAACTCTTTCAACTTCAATCTTGCTCATATAAGCATTATTTGGTAAGAGTCTGCCACATGGGCGAAATCACAGGCGAAATCTTCACGAATGAAATACTAAGTGGGATAGACAAGACACTTCTTGCATCGGAAAATAAGTAGTTGATTACAAACAAGTTAAATCAACCATAAATGATTAATATAGCACTCTTTACGGGTGCTATTTTTATTTGTGCAAGCATCGTTGTTAATCGTTGCTAAGCCTTTTTACGCCTGTTTTTGTACCTCCTGTGTACCTCGCAAACCGAAGTGCGAAATTTCATTGGTCAGATG
>SUZX01000002.1 GCA_015059735.1 Rikenellaceae bacterium
TGACTGCTTGTCTGTCGTTATTTAATAATTTGAACCTTTGTAAGCCGACAACCAGTTGGTTATTACCTTTGCAATAGATTATTCTACTATTGCGTATTTCCTCATCAAATGTAAGGATTATTTAGCAATCCGCAAAATTTAAGAGCAATATCTTTATGATATGCCTAGCGTTGCAATGGGGAATCGTTGTTCAAAAAGAAATAGTTTCAAAGACTCTTCATTTGACCTTATGTTTTCCCAATCGGCATACTCTTATTACTATTCTATATGTACAGAATTTTCACTATCTTTGCACCAAGCAAAAACTGATTATGGCAGGATCGAACTTTGTAGATTATGTGAAGATATTTGCTCGTTCGGGGCATGGTGGAGCCGGATCGGCTCATTTCCGACGCGAGAAATTTGTGGCTTTTGGAGGCCCTGATGGCGGAGATGGTGGCAAAGGAGGAAGCATCGTGTTGCAAGGAGAACGGCAATATTGGACACTCATCCACCTCAAATACCAACGTCACCAATTTGCCGAAGATGGTGAAAATGGATCGGGAGCACGTTCGTCGGGCAAGGATGCCAAAGATATTGTAATTCCCGTACCGTTAGGTACTGTTGCTAAACGAGTTGTAGAGTTGGAAGATGGTACAACTACTACCGAAATTGTCGGTGAGGTCACGGCCGATGGCGAACAACTTGTGCTGCTCAAAGGAGGCCGAGGTGGTCTCGGAAACTGGCATTTCAAAAGTGCTACCAATCAAACTCCGCGCTATGCCCAACCTGGGGAGGAGGGCGAAGAGGGTGCTTTTATCCTCGAATTGAAGGTATTGGCTGATGTAGGTTTGGTCGGATTTCCTAATGCCGGAAAATCGACCCTGCTATCGGTGGTTTCGGCGGCAAAACCCAAAATTGCGAACTATGCTTTTACTACTTTGGAACCGAATCTCGGCATAGTGGAGGTTCGCGACCATAAATCCTTTGTGATGGCCGATATCCCGGGTATTATAGAGGGGGCACACGAGGGGCGCGGATTGGGTACACGTTTCTTGCGTCATATTGAGCGCAATTCGGTGTTGTTATTTATGATTCCTGCCGACAGCGACGACATCAAAGCTGACTATGAGATATTATTGGGTGAATTGACCCAATACAATCCCGAATTGTTGGATAAAGAACGTCTGTTGGCTATTACTAAATGCGATATGCTTGATGACGAACTGATCGAACAGATGCGCGAACACTTGCCACAAGGAATACCTTCGGTCTTTATCTCATCGGTTACAGGGCTGAACATCACTCGCCTTAAAGATATGCTTTGGGATGCTCTGCAACGATAAGAGTAGTAACATGCTCATTTGGCAATCTCACTATTTGAAATCGATACCTCGGTTAACAACACGCAACGAGTAGTCACCATTGAAATAGTCGATAATTCCTCTTATGGAGCCTGTGCCTTGGGGTACGGGCTCTTTGGCATACGAGCAATTGCCTGAGGTACGCACGCGAAATGTATTGCCATCTGCATCAGAGATCAATCGCTCGGTGGTTAACGTATGTCCTGTTTGGGGGTCGGTTTCGCACCAACTTCCCTCCTTCACAAAATAAACATCGTCGAATTGAACATAAGTGTCGATATGCTGTTGTGTCACCGTTGCAAACCTAAGATGCTGTGGCTCGGGAGCCGTAGACTCCGAAAGTGTGATATGCAGATAGCGACTCAACTCCTCTCGCGGTATATGTCCAGTACCATAATCGTTGGGAGCTGTCCCGAGTTGGATTTTTCCGCCGTAATTGTTTAATGTCAAACCGTTGCAATATACAATTAACGTTGAACCAAAAGGATATTCATTGGCCGTATCGGAATGATCGACCGCAATCATTATACCGCCACTCGCATCTTCAAGCACCAACAATCTCGAAAATTCATCGTAACGATCATTGCCGACAACACGACCGACAATGGTAAGATCTTTCGTGATTTGCACACTTTGCGCACTACAATGACGTTTCAAATTGGCAATGGAGCAATAATGTTCGGGAATTTTCTCTTTATATGACAATGAAGACGAGGAATCGCAACTTGACAACAAAAACAAAGATGTCGTCAAAAGAAGCATGCGACTAATCAAGTTGGCAATCATTGGAATCACGTAATTTCAAGATAAAACGCCCGCCGCCTGAGGTATCGTGTTGCAAAATACCGGTCAGTGAACATATGCTTGTTGGCACCTCTTCGTCGGCGAAATTGGCATAAGTGCGGACATATGTGTAAATGCTATGGCCTGCAAGGTCGCAGAATCGCGAATAACCGCGCCATGCTCCATCAGCCAACTCTTCGGGCGTATAACGCAATGCTTCGATGCGAACAAGTGTTCCACAACGTTCCGGAGTCAACTCCTCGATGGTGTAAACGGTAGGAGTAGGGGGTGTGAGTTGTTCGCCGTCGCGGGTGAGGTGTGTTGCCACAGCGGCAGGTGAGCCGAGATAAGAGGTGGGATAAACACTGCCGACTTCTGCTGCATACCCCGCCTGTAATACACCTCGACTCTTCCCGAGTGTCAAATCGCGTAACCGTAAAGTTACCTGTACCCCCAACGGATAATCGTTGTGCAGATGGTCGATACCGGCCATAAATTCCAAAGCCGCACCGTCGGCTTCGATACATAACGTCCGATAAAAATTATCGGCACGGTCGGAGGTAGTTACAATTCCTTTTACTATCAAATTTCCGGTTACGACAAACGGATCTTTTACAAAACGGTTGTGCAGTTCTGTAATTGTTGTGGTCGCCGGTTCTTTTCCCGAATCGGGAGCCGGATTATCAAACGACGTGTCGTGACAACCGACAAGAAACAGCAACAAAAACAACGTTATACCCCGATACATGGTGCGATTATTCGATACGGGAGTCTTTCAGTCCGAGGAAATAAAGAATGCCGTCGAGCCCGATGGTTGAGATCGACTGTCGAGCAGTGGCTTTCACTTTGGGTTTGGCATGGAATGCAATGCCCAAGCCGGCTAAGTTGAGCATTGGCAGGTCATTAGCACCATCTCCCACGGCTACCGACTGAGCGATGTTGATCGACTCGAATTGGCAGAGCAAACGCAACAACTCGGCTTTGCGACGGCCATCGACCACCTCGCCGAGATAACGTCCCGTAAGTTTGCCATCTTCGACCTCTAATTCATTGGCATAAACGTAATCAAATCCGTATTTTCGACGCAGATAGTTTCCGAAATAGGTGAATCCTCCCGACAAAATCGCAGTTTTATATCCCACACGTTTGAGAATCGTCATCATACGTTCCAAACCTTCGGTGATCGGCAGGTTATGAGCAATCTCTTCCATAACCGAGACATCCAACCCTTTGAGTAGTGCTACACGGCGCGTAAAACTCTCTTGAAAATCGATCTCGCCACGCATGGCACTGGCCGTAATTTCGCGTACCTGCTCTCCCACGCCTGCCCGATCGGCCAATTCGTCAATCACTTCGGTTTCGATCAGTGTCGAATCCATATCAAAACAGATCAAGCGACGGCTACGGCGGTAGATGTCGTCTTGCTGAAACGAAACATCCAATCCC
Source organism: Rikenellaceae bacterium (assembly GCA_015059735.1). Classification (GTDB taxonomy): domain Bacteria; phylum Bacteroidota; class Bacteroidia; order Bacteroidales; family Rikenellaceae; genus Alistipes. Next base: position 3,573 of record SUZX01000002.1, read on the forward strand.
ATCTCCGAGAGTTTGATAAATCCCTCTTGCATTGACCCACGCTCCTCGTCGGAGAGTGATCCACGCACCGAAAGCTCGATACATGAACGGGCAGCCCGATCCTCTATATGGAGTGGCATACGTCCCGTCAGACGTCGAATAGCATCGATATTCAATCCATGCTCGGCTACAATCTTTGTCGCAACCGCAATATGACGAGCCGTTACCTTACGTCCTAACAAGGTGATAATATAGCGATTTTTTCCTTGACGACCGACCCAATCGTTATAATCACACTCCGCAATCGGTGTAAAGCGGATCAACACACCCAACTCCGAGGCCTTGAACAACAACTCCTTCATGATAAATCCCGATTTGTCGGAGGTCGTCTTAATCAAAATTCCCAATGTTAATGATTGGTGAATGTTGGCTTGTCCAATATCCAAAATAAACGCATCATAGCGTGCGAGAATTTCGGTCAACGAGGTAGTCATTCCGGGTTTATCCCCTCCGGAAATATTAATTTGAATGATCTCAACTTGTGTTGTTTGTTCTGTCATATGTATCCAAATTTGCTCAAAAGTGGTATTTTGTTTGGCAAAAATAATGAAATTCTCATTTTTTGGCTAATTTTGTCTCCGCAAACCATAAATTCTAAATGTATTTTATGAAAATGATGTTTTTGACTCAGGATACAGCACCGTTGATGCTGCCTGACAGTGTCCAAAAGGCCAACATGAAACAGACCGTTGCCCAATTGATGAATTTGGACCTTGAAGAGGTGCTCTCCGGATTGTTTGATCAAATGATTTGGATCGGACTGAAAATATTGTTGGCATTGGCCATCTATTTTGTGGGTCGTTGGATCGTGCGTCGCATTATCAAATTGTTGGATCGTATCTTTGAGCGTCGCGAGGTTGATCAATCGTTACGTTCGTTCCTGCGCAATACCATTCGTGTGGTTTTCACGTTGGTTTTGCTTATGATTGTGGTGCAGACGCTGGGTGTTAACGTAACATCGCTTATCGCACTCTTCTCCGCTGCGACTTTGGCTATCGGTATGGCATTGAGCGGTACGGCACAAAACTTTGCTGGCGGCATGATGATCCTTTTACTGAAACCCTATCGTGTGGGAGACTACATCTCGGCGCAAGGTCAGTCGGGTACGGTACAAGAGATCAAACTCTTCTCTACGGTGATCACTACGGTAGATAACCAAACGATCTATATTCCCAACAATGCCATTGCCACCGCAATTATTGACAATTATTCGACTGCCGAGTTGCGTCGCGTAGATTGGAATGTCAATATTACCTATGGCGATGACGTCGATGTTGTTCGCGAAACCCTTCTCGCCATGTTGACTGCCGACAGTCGTGTATTAAGCGATCCTGCACCAATGATTGCCGTCGCTGCATTAAATGACTGTTCGGTAACTCTCACAGTGCGCGTTTGGGCGAAAAACAGCGATTATTGGAGCCTCTTCTTTGATATGAATGAAAAGATCTATAAAGAGTTGCCGAAGAAGGGGGCACATTTCCCATATCCGCAACTCGATGTGCATGTAACACAGAATTAATATACGCTAAATAGTTATAAGACAATGGAACTTAAAGAGATTTTGGCCATTTCGGGCCAACCCGGGTTGTATAAATTTGTTGCTCAATCAACTCGTGGAGTGATTGTCGAGTCGTTGCTCGACGGTAAACGCATGAATGTTGCGGCGACCTCCAAAGTGAGTGCGCTGACCGAAATATCCATGTTTACCGAGGGTGATGATATTCCGTTGGCCGAAGTATTTACCAAAATTTACACCTATACCGGTGGTAAAGAGGCCATCAGCCATAAAGAGAACCCCGAGAAATTAAAAGCTACTTTTGCCGAAGTGTTGCCCGAATACGATCGCGATCGCGTACATGCGTCGGATATCAAGAAGTGTTTCGCTTGGTACAATACATTGGTGGGTGCGGGATTCTCCGAATTCAAATTGCCCGAGGAAGAGTAGTTTACACTTGATCTGTTGACCGCAAACGGGTTGCCAACATAAATCGGCAACCCGTTTTATTTATATTTTACACCCCGAATATTTGTTTTCTGCTATTTTATATTTAATTTTGAGTCGACGCAATAACGCAACTAAAAATTATACACTATGAGAAGAAGTTGTATTTTATTCTTGATCGCAAGTCTGTTGGTTGTGGCTTGTGAAAGAAGTACGGAGACAACTTTTACTCCGGAAATCAAACCTCCGAAGATTGCCAAATCTTCGAAGATCTCTATCTCCGATGCAATCAAGGTTGCTATGGAGGGAGTTTCGATGCTCGACGATGCAAAAACCCGTGCGCAAATGCGCGTGGTCGATCCGAACAAGACCGAAACCTATGTACGCCCTGCCACCCGTTCCGGCGAAGCCGATACACTCTTTTATGTGATTAATTTTGCCGACAGTGCCGGATTTGCCATTATCGCTGCCGACTCCGCGGCAAGTCCCCAACTTTTGGCCGTTGCCGAGAGCGGAAACTACTCGCCAAATGAAGTAGGAGGGAATGATGATCCTTGGGAGGGTTGGATTGAGGATACAAAAGGGCCCATACGGGATGAAAATGGGATTATAATAGGTTATCCCTCCCCTTTCCCTAATCCTAACGATCCCGATCCGTTGCCTGATTTCCCGCCTTTTGTCCCCGATACAACAATAACCTACTCCGATTGGGTTACGGTAGGCCCTTATTTGGAGGTGAAATGGGGGCAGGAGGATCCTTATAACACCTATTGCGAGGATTCTGATTCCCAAATATGTCCGACTGGTTGTGTTGCTACGGCTCTTGCACAGATTTTGAGCCATTATCAATATCCCAATGAGGACTCCGATGCGTTGCCGATAACCTTTCCGAGTGCAACCGGCCGCTCATACCCAAATGTGGGGAATAGTTTGCTGTTGAATTGGAGCGAACTGAAACAACATGTTGTCAGTTTGGATAACACCTCATGCTCCTGCTCTGAGACGAATCGCACCAATCTTGCCATCCTTTTCCGTGAACTCGGGCAATTATTGGATATGAATTATAAAGAAGAGCAAAGCGATGCGTCTTTTGGAAATATTATCAATGTATTAACAGGTTGGGGTTATACTTGCCAAGATCACCCCAATTATGATTGGGATATAGTTCGCAGTGAATTAGATAGCGCACGCTTGGTTGCCATGGGTGGAGAAAGAGAAACAGGCATTACTGATCCCGCACATGCTTGGGTAATCGATGGCTATAAAACTCGAACGAAAATTACCAATATCAGCGGAAAGGAATACACGGAAACGCACAACTACATTCATATCAATTGGGGATGGGATGGTAAAGGCAACGGATACTATTTATCTGGAATTTTCGACACCGACCAATACATAGAATTAGACGAGGGCGTAAATAAAGCTAATTCAAAAAATTATGATAGGTATCTAACAATGATAACCGGCATCAAGGCTCCGATATTAAACCAAGATTAACTTATAATGAAACACCTATTGTATATTTTACTCTCTTTTGTCGTCTTCACTGCTTGTGAAGACGACAAAGACACTCTTCCCTATCCGATGAACGAGTTGGATGGGACTTTTTGGGGCATTTATGATGCTTCAGAAGCTTATTATGATGAAAATTGGACATTACTTGAACAAAGTCAATGGGGTGTAGATGTTTATCTCTATTTTAAAGGAAATTCTGTTTTATATATAACTCCGAATCTACGTTGTCGTGAAGGCACTTATTCTATTTCTTTGAAGGATCAAAAGTTTACCATAGGGAAGAAACGTCCCTACGACTACGATTTGGTGGAGTATAACAAGTCCTCTTTTGCTTATAGTCGTACATGTACTCCTTTCGATTATGAATGTCCCGGAGCTAAGTATCGTGTAGATATGTATTGGTTGCGACCTGCCGAACCGGAGATGAGCTGGGAGGAATTTATCGAAGACTATAAACGTACAGGAGATTATGAGAATGTGGATGAATAATTTGCATATTTGACCACGATTAGAGCCTGTCCGACATTCATGTTAGGCAGGTTTTTTATTATGTTTTAGGGAAGAAATATATTTTTAGGAAACAATGCGTATAAAATATTTTGCATATTGAGAAATAATTCTCATATTTGATGAGGAAATACGCAATAGTAGAATAAACTATTGCAATGGTAATAACCCAACTGGTTGTCGGCTTACAAAGGTTCAAATTATTAAATAACGACAGACAAGCAGTCAGGGAAGTGTATTATGCGCGTTCCTGAATGTATGTAAGATGTCGTTGCGATTGAACCCGTGTAAGCCGTCTTCAACATCAGGTTTCGCGCATTGTTTTTGAAAACAACAATCTGTAAAATGCGGGTAAATGGCGATATGTATGCCAAAATGCCTGCTTATGGCGGATGAATCGTAATATTTTTGTCATTTAACTGACAAATTGTCATAATTTTTGGTTTGGTACAACCTTTGATCGGTATTTTAACGTGCTGCGATAAGATGGCACACCAAACGGAAACAAACAATTAAATACAATAAAGTTATGGCAAAGATTATCGGTATCGACTTAGGTACAACAAACTCCTGCGTAGCAGTGATGGAGGGCAACGAGCCCGTAGTTATTCCCAACTCGGAGGGACACCGCACAACTCCTTCGGTGGTGGCTTTTACGGGCGATGGTGAGCGCAAGGTGGGCGATCCTGCCAAGCGTCAGGCTATTACCAATCCCAAACGTACGGTCTTCTCGATTAAGCGTTTCATGGGCGAGCGTTACGACAATGTGACTAACGACATTACCCGTGCTCCTTATGCTATTGTAAGGGGTGATAACAATACTCCGCGTGTGGATATCGACGGGCGTCAATATACTCCGCAGGAGATTTCGGCAATCATCTTGCAAAAGATGAAGAAGACTGCCGAGGATTATCTCGGTCAAGAGGTTTCTGAGGCCGTTATTACCGTGCCGGCTTATTTCTCCGATTCGCAACGTCAGGCGACAAAAGAGGCCGGTGAGATCGCAGGTTTGAAGGTGCGTCGCATCATCAACGAGCCGACGGCTGCGGCTTTGGCTTATGGCTTGGATAAGAAGAATAACGATATGAAAATCGCCGTATATGACCTCGGCGGCGGTACGTTCGATATCTCGATTTTGGAGTTGGGCGATGGTGTCTTCGAAGTGAAATCGACCAATGGCGACACGCACCTCGGAGGCGATGACTTCGACCATGTGTTGATCGACTATATGGCCGAGGCATTCAAGGCCGAGCACCAGATCGACCTGCGTCAGGATCCGATGGCTTTGCAGCGTCTGAAAGAGGCTGCCGAGAAGGCCAAGATTGAACTTTCGAGCTCGACGACCACAGAGATCAATCTGCCCTATATCATGCCGGTAAACGGTATTCCGCAACACTTGGTAATGACACTTACGCGTGCCAAATTCGAGCAGTTGTGCGACCACCTGATCCGTAAGACCATCGAACCTTGCAAATTGGCACTTCGCGATGCCGGATTGTCAGCTTCGCAGATCAACGAGGTGATTTTGGTGGGAGGCTCGACCCGTATTCCTGCTATCCAAAAGATCGTTGAGGATTTCTTCGGTAAGACTCCCAACAAGTCGGTAAATCCCGATGAGGTGGTGGCTATTGGCGCTGCTATTCAAGGTGGTGTGCTGACCGGAGAGGTAAAAGATGTCCTGCTGTTGGATGTTACGCCGCTGTCACTCGGTATCGAGACGTTGGGTGGTGTGATGACCAAACTTATCGAAGCCAACACGACTATCCCGACCCGTAAGTCGGAGGTCTTCTCGACGGCTGCCGACAACCAACCTTCGGTGGAGATCAATGTTTGTCAAGGTGAGCGTCCTTTGGCGCGCGACAACAAGTCGATCGGTCGTTTCCACCTCGACGGTATTCCCGCTGCACCGCGTGGTGTGCCGCAGATCGAGGTGACATTCGATATCGACGCGAACGGTATCTTGAACGTTTCGGCCAAAGATAAAGGTACGGGTAAAGAGCAAAAGATCCGTATTGAAGCATCGTCGGGTCTGACCGAGCAGGAGATCCAACGCATGCGCGACGAAGCCAAAGCTAACGAAGAGAAAGACAAGGCCGAGAAGGAGCGCATCGATAAGATCAACGCTGCTGATTCGAATATTTTCGCCACCGAGAAACAACTCAAAGAGTATGGCGACAAACTGCCGGCCGATAAGAAGGCTGCTATCGAAACGGCACTCGGTAAGTTGAAAGAGGCTCACAAGAATGCCGACATCGCTGCTATCGATACGGCTATTGCCGAATTGAATACTGCATGGCAGGCTGCTTCGCAAGATATCTACGCGCAACAGCAAGCACAAGGTGCTGCCGACGCACAAAATGCCGGTCAGCAGACACAAGGCAATGCCGGAGCGCAGAACGATGGCAAAACCCAACCCGAAGACGTAGAGTTTGAGGAGGTGAAATAAACAAACTGAAATTTAGAGTATTGACCAGAGGGGCGAGTGATCGCTCCTCTGGTGTTTTGGTAATACCGTGGTCGTTGTTTTAGTTTCTCTCGGCCCGCCACATGCCGTAGAGAATCAGTGCTGCTCCGAGCAGAGTGATCGGTGCAATCTGCTCATCAATACAGATTGCTGCCGTGATGATCGTTACCAATGGATTGAGATAGATGTAATTGGTGGTGCGTACGGCCCCTAAACGATGCATGGCTGCATTCCATAACAAGTAGCAGAGCATTGAGGCGATAATCCCGAGAAAAAGGAGGTTGCTCCAAACCGCCGGCCGGCAAAGTGTTTCGAAATCGAGCTGCAACGGCTCATATGCAAAATATGGCAAGATCGTCAGCAATCCGTAGAAGAAGACCTTACGGGTGATGAAAAGTGTAGGATAACGGTCGGCAATCCGCTTGACAACTAATGAATAAAGCATCCATAGTAGAGCTGCCGATAGGGCCAACAAATCGCCATGTGGCGAGAGGTGCAATACGAAATGGCCGTTGAGCACTACCAGCACCATGCCGACAAAGGCGATGCCCGCTCCGATGATTTGCCGTTGCGACATGCGCTCGTTGCGATAGAGCAGACTGAGTAATAATGCAGTCCAAATCGGTGCCGTGCAGACAATCAGCGAAACATTCGATGCAGGGGCGTATTCGAGTGCCATGTTCTCGGTCAGGAAATAGATCGATCCACCTGTGATGCCGGCAAGAATCAGCAATACCTCGTCGCGAAGCGATGCAGCCCACAGCCGTTTTGCCGATAACGGTAAGATGCAGAGATAGGCTAACACGAAACGAATCAAAAAGATGGTCGCCGGTGTCAGTCCGTGTGCAATCAGCACTTTGGTCGATACGAATGTCGCGCCCCAAACCGTTACGGCAAAAAGGGCGGCCAAATGGTATTTATAATTGTCTAAATGTTTCATGCCGGCTCAAAATTACATTATTTTTTGAAGAGTTGTTGTTATTTTTTGATGACGAATAGTATTTTTTATATATTTGCAAAGCTATTCAATGAATAGCAGACATATTTAGATGAAAGTGTAATCGCTTTTATCCTTGGTTGGAAATCTGGAAAATTTCACAATGTTACAAGGAGGCAATCACACTCGTCGCTCGGTATTGGTTATAGATTATGGTGGTTTTAATACCCCCATACTTCCAATACGAGTGTGGGGTATTGTTTATTTGTAACATGGGTATTCCAGAACCTCCAACCAGATAGACGATTCGGCCTCACACTTTCTTTTTTTATCCATTATTGCGTATTAGGGGTTGGTAGGCAACTATTAAAAACAAACAAAAAATGAAGAGATTGTTTTTATTTATGTTTGTCGGCTTTATGCTGACATCATGTAATGCCCCGAAACGGGTTATCTATCGTGAGGCCTCCGGTCGAAATATTGAACCAGCACAAGGGGCAGTTATTACACCGTTGGTGGCTGATTTGGAGATTATTTCGCAGCAAAGTGTTCGTAATACCATTACATTTGATGTGGTGGTGAAAACGAATATGCTCGGTGAGATTGAGAATTTCAAACGTATGGCTTTGCTTCAAACGGCTCATAAATACAATGCCGATACAATGGTGGCAGCATTGATGAATGTTGATACCAATCAAAATGGGAATTTAGAGATAACCGTTACGGGATATCCCGCACGCTATATTAATTTCCGCCCAATGACCGAAAAAGATCAGTGGATTACCAAATTTGATGGAGGAAGCCATAACAATAAGAAAAAAGAGCAAAAAGTTTCAAGCGGACTTGGTGGTAAATTGTTAGGCGGTAGAAAGAAATAATCATGAAACGGTTGTTGTTAATTTGCATCGCAATATTTGCGATGCAAACACTTTCGGCTCAAATGATTACATCGGCGAGAGTGATTGAGATTGAGGATAACTCAAAAAAGAAAGCCCAAGAAGCGGAAAAGAAAGCTCAAAAGGAACGCGAACAAGCGGAAAAAAAGGCCAAAGAAGAACAAAAACGTGCCCAAGAAACGGAAAAGAAAGTTCAAAAGGAACGCGAACAAGCGGAAAAAAAGGCCAAAGAAGAACAAAAACGTGCCCAAGAAACGGAAAAGAAAGTTCAGAAGGAACGCGAACAAGCGGAAAGAGAGAAACGTGAATTAGCCCAAAAAGAGACAAAACAAAAAAAGATCCTCTCCCCCAAAATGAAATCTGTTCGTGGTTATGGGCAATTTGTGCAATATTCCTACGGATATAATCAATATTTAGGATCATCTATGGGCTTAAACTATATTGGAGGTTACCGATTTAATGCAAATCTTTTTTTAGGAATTGGCGCAGGAGTACAATATGCTTTGGATAATGTCACATTGCCTAGTTCTATGTCGGAGTCGGATCCTATGACTTGTTTGCCAACTACTGATTGGAATATTCCGGTGTTCGGTTATTTTAGAATTGACTTTTCGAAAAAGAGTTGGACCCCGTTTGTTGCTTTGTCGGCTGGTATGCGATTGGTTACTGAAAAGAAATATTTAGACAGAATCGGAGACAATGGAAAGTGGCATAAATCGAATGGATTTATAGGGGAAGTGATATTAGGTATAGATAAACGTCTGTCCAATAAACTCTCGTTGTATTTGGGCGTTGGTTATAAATTAGAGAATGTGGCCTTTGGTAATTATGCGTGTAAGGGAAATTGGCTCGAATATCATTGGGCGCATGGTATGGATATAACCATCGGCTTGAAATTTTGATAACACGGACCCTTTTTTGAGCCTATACGGTGAAAGTTGCATTACGAATATGTGATGCAACTTTTTTATTGTTCGCGTAATTGCCGAAATCGTACCGATAAAGGCTTTTTATAGCTGTGAAAATACCGAAAAGTCGGTTGTTTTTTGGCGATATTGTGTAAACTGCTCGATTTTATCGCTTTTTTCAACTACTTTTCGACTCGGATAACGGTTTTTTCACTTTATTTTTATATCTTTGCGTGCTATTGAGCGCTTTGACGATAAATAACAACGAATAATAACAAATTTTTTACGCAAATGCAAAGTAAAGGCTTTATTAAACTTATCGCAGTGTTGTTGGCACTTGCGTGCGTTTACCAGCTCTCGTTCTCGTTCAAGACACGGAGCGTAGAGAAAAAAGCGGCAGAGTATGCCGCGCAGTTCCCCGTCGAACGTCAGGCCGAGGCCGAACAGCACTACCTCGACTCGGTGCAGAATCTTCCGGTTTACAACCTCGGATTTAGAAAATTCACCTATAAGGAGTGCAAAGAGAAAGAGTTGAACCTCGGTTTGGACCTCAAAGGCGGTATGAACGTTATGTTGGAGGTGCAGGTCGAGGATGTTGTTAAAGCATTGGCCGGTGATAGCCAAAACGATCCTACGTTTGTGGCTGCGATCGCCGAGGCTAACGAGGCGCAGCGCAATGGCACCTCGAAAGATTATATCGACGACTTTGTGGAGGCTTATGGCCGTTTGTCGGAGGGTCGTCCTTTGGCAGCCATTTTCGTAAGCCCCGATCGTCGCGATATCACGCTTGAAAGTTCGGATGCCGAGATCGCCAAAATCCTCAAACAAGATACCGAGAGCGCGATTGCTGCATCATTCAATGTGTTGCGCAGTCGTATCGATAACTTTGGTGTGACACAGCCCAATATCATGCGTCTGCCGAACTCAAACCGCATTTTGGTTGAGCTGCCGGGTGTGAAAGAGCCGCAACGCGTGCGCGACTTGTTGCAAGGTACTGCTTCGTTGGAGTTTTGGACCACATACGACTCTCGCGAGATTTTACCTGCATTAGTTGCTGCTGACAAATTTTTGAAAAATGAGTTGTCTGCTGCTCCTGCCGAAGAGACAACTCCTGCTACTTCTTCAACGGAGAAAACAGCCGCTACTGAAACCGAGAAAGGCTCGGATCTGATCGCTGAAATCGGTAATCAGACCGCTACCGAGAGCGAGGCTAAATCGGCTGGTCGTTACGACCGCACGCAAAACCCGCTCTTTGCATTACTCGACCCGAATTATGCTATGGGAGCTGCTGTTGGTGCTGCTTACAAAGCTGATATTGCTGCCGTAAACGAATATTTGGCCATGCCGGCCGTTCGCGAACTCTTCCCCGCCGACATTCTTTTCAAATGGGGTGTTAAGGGGGATGACAACTACGATGGTCGTTTCTTCCTCTATGCTATCAAGGTGGCTACGCCCGATGGAAAAGCTCCGTTGGATGGCTCGGTGATTACCGATGCCCGCGAGCAATACTCCGAGCGTGGTGCTACGGCCGAGGTTTCGATGTCGATGAATGCCGAGGGAACTCAGGAATGGGCTCGTCTTACGGGTGAGAATATCGGCAAAGCCATCGCTATTGTACTCGACGGCTATGTTTATTCGGCTCCCAATGTGATGAACAAGATTGAGGGAGGTAATTCGCAGATCACGGGTAACTTTACGATTCAAGAGGCAAAAGACCTTGCCAACGTGCTCAACTCGGGTAAAGTTCCCGCTCCTGCCAAGATCATTCAGGATACCGTAGTTGGTCCTTCGTTGGGTCAGGAGTCTATCAATGCCGGTTTGCTTTCGTTCGTATTGGCATTTATCCTTGTACTTCTCTATATGGGTCTCTTCTACAAGACGGCCGGTTGGATGTCGGATATCGCGTTATTGACCAACGTATTTCTGTTGATGGGTGTACTCGTTTCATTCGGTGCGGTGCTGACCCTTCCGGGTATTGCCGGTATCGTTTTGACAATGGGTATGGCGGTCGATGCTAACGTGATTATCTATGAGCGTATCAAAGAGGAGTTGCGTGGCGGTAAAGGTCTTTCGCTGGCTATCAAAGATGGTTTCTCGAAAGCTTACTCGGCTATTATCGACGGTAACCTCACGACCATTATTACCGGTATTGTGCTCTTTGTCTTTGGTACAGGTCCGGTACAGGGCTTTGCTACAACGCTCGTTATCGGTATTGTTACATCGTTTGTTACCGCGATCTTCATTACACGCCTATTGATCGAATGGGTTGCTACTAAATGGGGTAATATTTCGTTCTCGCGTAAGTGGTCGGAGAACTTCCTCAATAATACGCATGTCGATTTCTTGGCAAAACGTAAAATGGCCTATATCATTACGGCTGTTGTACTGGGACTTTCGTGTGTTTCGTTGGCAGTTCGCGGTTTGAACCTCGGTGCCGAGTTTACCGGAGGTCGTGCCTATGTGATTCGTTTCGATAAGGCTGTTTCTGCCGAGGAGGTACGCCAGAATTTGGCTACGGAGTTTGCTAAGATCGCCAATGCCGATGCCTCTTCGATCAGCTATGAGGTAAAACAATATGGAGGTGAAAACCAGATGCGTATCGTGACGCAGTATCGTTACGACGATACGTCGGATGAAGCAACTGCTGAGGTAGAGCAGATTCTCTACAATGCAGTGAAATCACTCTACTCCTATGATATTACTTTTGAGCAGTTCCGCAATACGCAGACCGACGTAAACGGTATTTTGAATGCCGACAAGATCGGTCCTTCGATTGCCAGCGACATGACATGGAATGCCATCTATTCGGTACTCTTCTCATTGATTGCCATCGGTTTGTATATCACTTTCCGATTCAAACGTTGGCAGTGGGCTACGGGTGCTACAACCGCTTTGGCTGTTAATGCCCTTTTCATCATCGGTATCTTCTCGATGCTCTATGGTTTGATGCCGTTCAATTTGGAGGTTAACCAAGCATTCATCGCTGCCATTTTGACGATCATCGGTTATGCAATCAATGATACGGTGGTGGTATTCGACCGTATTCGTGAGTTCTTGGGTCTTTATCCCAAGCGTAACCTCAAAGAGAACGTAAACAATGCGATCAACTCGACCCTGTCGCGTACCATCAATACGTCGGGTACAACGTTGGTAACGTTGTTGGCTATCTTCTTCTTCGGTGGCGAGACCATTCGCGGTTTCATCTTTGCCTTGACGATCGGTGTGATTGTGGGAACTGCCGCAACGATCTTTATCGCAACGCCTATGGCTTACGATTTGATGACCAAACGTGCGAAGATCGATAAGGAATAAACACCTTAATAATAGCGAGTAAAACGGACCGTCTTTTTTGGGCGGTCCGTTTTATTTATTAACTTTGCGCAAAACTATTCGAATATGATAGATAATCTGTTGAAGTGGTTACATCGCTATGTATCACCGGTGTTTTTGATGCTGTTGGTGGCATCGTTTGTCTTGTGGTATATCGCTAAATTGGGATATACCTATACTACCGAGCAGGTTGTGCGGATAAATGTCGATGGCGAGCAATTTGAGGTGACGTGTGTTGTTGAGGGTATTGGTACAAATCTTTTCGGTTATCGGGCTTACTCGCATAAAACTCTGCGTATTCCACTCTCGGAACTTAAATATAAACGTTCACGCGAGGAGGGACATGAAGGGAAACTGATCCTCGATGCCCAGTCGTTGCAAAGTGCTATTTCGGTACGTTATAGCGATATCAAAGTGATCGCTTTGGGGATTATTCCGGAGATCAATCAACCTAAGAACCCATGATAAAGGTGGGAATCACCGGTGGCATCGGTAGCGGGAAAAGCACGGTTTGTCGCCTTTTTGCCCAACGAGGTGTTGCAGTTTATGACTCTGACCGTGAAGCCAAAAGATTGATGGCTGAGGATGCGGTGTTGCAACAAGCAATCATGATGCGTTTTGGCGTTGCCGCTTATACCGAAGGCGAACTCAATCGGCAATATTTGGCTGAACAGGTCTTTGGCAATCCGCAAGCATTGGCCGATTTGAATGGATTGGTGCATCCTGCTGTGGTTCGGGATTTTGCAAGATGGGCCGAAGCGCAGTCGGGCGATTATGTGATTTTGGAGAGTGCAATCCTGTTTGATGCGGGGTTAGAAGGCATGGTGGATTACGTTGTCGCAGTGTTGGCTCCCGAAGAGTTGCGTGTTGAGCGGGCGTGTCGTCGCGATGGTACATCAGAAGAGGCGGTGCGTCGGCGTATTGCAGCTCAAATGTCGGACGATGAGTTGCGCAAACGTGCCGATTATACGATTGTTAATATTTTAGAATCGGATTTGGAATTGGCAGTCAATCTATTGGATCAAAAATTTCGTCATGAGACATTGCAATCTTGATTTTTCTCGACCGCAGGTGATGGCGATCTTAAACGTCACTCCCGACTCATTTTATGCCGATAGCCGCACTTTGGAGGTGGAGACAATTGAACGACGTGTACGCGAAATCGTTGCCGAGGGGGCTTCAATGATCGATGTGGGGGGCTATTCCTCGCGTTCCGAAGCTATGGAGGTTCCGGAAAAAGAGGAGTGGCGTCGAGTGGCTTTGGGTGTCGAAATTGTTCGGAAATTGGCTCCGTCTATTGTTGTGTCGATCGATACATTTCGCAGCCAAATAGCCGAAAGAGCCATCAATGAGTTTGGTCCGCTGGTTATTAATGATATATCGGCCGGACAACTCGATCCATGCATGTTTGATGTTGTGGCTCGTTACGATATCCCCTATATTGCGATGCACATGAGAGGAACCCCGCAAACTATGCAGCAGTTGATCGACTACCAACGCGATATAACAACCGAAGTGATTGCTTATTTCGAAGAACGGATTGCGGCAATGTTGGCGGTAGGGATCCGACGTGAACAGATTATTTTGGATGCAGGATTCGGTTTTGCAAAGAGTGTGGAACAGAACTATGAATTGCTTTCCGGTTTGCACCGCCTTTGTGAAATGGGTTTTCCAGTGCTGACAGGTTTGTCGCGTAAGTCCATGATATATAAAGTGCTTGAAACTTCTCCGGCAGAATCGTTGGCCGGTACGATTGCTTTGGAGTGGGAAGCTCTGCGGCAGGGAAGTTCAATTCTTCGTGTGCACGATGTCCGCGAAACTGTTGACATCGTGCGGCTGTTTGAACAGTTGCAACAACGAGAAAAAAATGTAGAACTATGATACATATTACGGATATTCATAAAAGATTCGGGACATTGGAAGTCCTCAAAGGGGTCTCACTCAATGTCGTTGCTGGTGAAGTGGTTTCGATTGTAGGAGCTAGCGGAGCTGGAAAAACTACGTTGTTGCAGATCATTGGCACGTTGTCGCAACCGGATAGTGGTAAGGTAGTGATTGCCGGAGAGGATATTGCGCTGCTTAACGATAGACAATTGTCGCGTTTTAGAAACGAACGTATCGGATTTGTGTTCCAATTTCATCATCTGTTGCCCGAATTTACGGCTTTTGAAAATATTTGTATCCCGGGATTGATTGGGCATCGTTCGCGTGTTGAGGTTGAACGGAGGGCTGCCGAACTCCTGACATTGATGGGACTGGCAGCTCGGCGCGATCATAAGCCGAGTCAATTGTCGGGTGGAGAGCAGCAACGGGTGGCTATTGCGCGTGCGCTGATCAACTCTCCTGCTGTATTGTTGGCCGATGAACCTTCGGGAAATCTCGATTCTCGCAATCGTGATGAGATCCATCGATTGTTCTTCGAGTTGCGCGATAAGTTGGGACAAACGACTGTGATTGTCACTCATGATGACAGCTTGGCAGCAATGGCCGATCGAAAAATATTGATGTCCGATGGCTTGATCGTCGAGAATCGTTGATGGTAGTCGTGGATCCCGAATTGAAAGAGTTATTGGAACGGTTGTATGACAAATACAACCGTCCGGAGTTTATCCCCGAAGATCCGATCGCAGTGCCGCACCGTTATACGGGACGTGCAGATCGGGAAATTGCAGGTTTTTTGGTTGCTACTATTGCTTGGGGAAATCGGAAAGCTATTGTGCAAAACGGGCATCGGTTGATGCGCCTGATGGATGATGCACCGGCCGATTTCGTGCGCAACGCCTCGGCCAGGGAATTAAAAGCATTGACCGTATTTGTGCACCGTACATTCAATGGTGCAGATTTGTGCGATTTCGTGGTGGCGTTGCGACGGTTGGAAGAGCAGTTTGGCGGTATTGGAGCTTTCTTTGAGAGTCGTTATGAGGCCACCCAATCTATCCCGACCGTATTGGCCGAGTTTCGTCGAGAGTTTTTTGCTGCAAAACATACTCCTCGTTGTGAAAAACATCTCTCGGCCATAGAGCGTGGTGCAGCTTGTAAGCGGCTCTGTATGTATCTGCGTTGGATGGTACGTAGCGATGAGCGCGGTGTTGATTTCGGCGAATGGCAACGGATTCCGATGTCGGCGCTCTTTTTGCCTTTGGACCTACATGCAGGGAACATGGGAAGGGCTTTGGGCCTACTCAAACGACGCCAAAACGATTGGAAGGCCGTCGAAGAGATTACGAAAAACTTACGTCAATACGACATTACTGATCCCGTACGTTTCGATTATGCTCTTTTCGGTGCGGGCATTGATGGATATTTGAAAGCCTAATCATGTTTCGATTCAAACAATTTACTGTCAAACAAGAGCGTTGTCCGATGAAAGTCGGTACCGATGGGGTATTGTTGGGTGCATGGGTCGGAGTGCATCCGACAGATCACCGTATCCTTGATGTCGGAACGGGGACGGGGGTGATTGCTTTGATGATGGCGCAGCGTGCTCCCGAGGCGCAGATTGTGGGAGTGGATATTGACGATGTAACCGAAGCTCACGAAAATGCGGCAAATTCATCATGGGCCACACGACTTGCCTTTGAACAATGTCCGATACAAGAGTTTGTGTCGGCGCAACCTTTTGATCTAATTGTGTCGAATCCTCCGTTTTTTGTCGATTCGCTGACTTGTCCCGATGACGGAAGAACCATTGCTCGCCATGCCGTGTCATTGCCGTTCGAGGAGTTGTGTTCGGCTGTCATGCGATTGTTGACTCCCGAAGGGCATTTTGCGGTTGTTCTGCCGATAATAGAAGCCGAACGTTTTTTGAATGTGAGCAAAGGGCGTCTTGTGCCGATACGGCGTACCGAGGTGCGTACTACGCCGCGTCGTGCTCCGAAACGGGTGCTTTTGGAGTTTATGCGGGTAGATAGCGTCGGCTCAAAAAAGCAGCTTGCATGCTCCGAGTTGATAATCGGAACAGGTCGCCATGAAGAATATACCCCCGAATATAGGGCCTTGACACGCGATTTTTACTTGAAATTTTGAGGATAAACCGAAAATAAATTATCTTTGCAATAGAGGAATTAAAAAATCGAGCATATGAAAAAGATCTTTTTAGCACTTCTGATGTTGTCCGTTGCGGTTGCAACAGCGCAGAATCCTTATATCGCTCCATTCGGAGTTGTCGAAGATGCCGATGGTACAACGGTTTCACAACCGCAAACTTTACTTTCGGTTGATGTTGAGGTAGCGTGCGAGAAAATTTTGGCAGGACCTTATGCCCGTTATGCTCAAAAGTTTCTGGGAGTACGTGCTCCATTGACCGATAAGACTGTTTGGAAGATTGTCAGAGGTGTAGTCGGACTGATCGGAGGTGAGGAGGCCTTTTCTGTGGGAACCATGAAATCTCCGACAATGCAGGCCTCATCGCACGTTGAATCGATGGATGAATTTGCCCGTCTGTCTGTGGATAAGAATAGTGCTGTTGTTACGACATTGGAGAGTGCCGCACAAGCTGCTGCCAACACCATCTTTTCGTTGCGTCGTCATCGTTTAGAACTGATTACGGGAGAGGCCGGTGAACATGTCTTTGGTGCGGGGTTGAAAGCAGCTCTCGATGAAATCGCACGTCTTGAACAACAATATTTGGAACTCTTCTTGGGTAAAAAAGTGACAACTACCGAGATGCGTCGTTGTATCGTATGGCCGCAATCAGATAAAAAGCAATATGTTGTTTGCCGTTTCTCTCCGGCGGCGGGACTTCTTCCCGAAACCGATCTTACGGGCGATATGGTATTATTGGAGATCGAGCCTTCGGGTGTTCAATCGCCATTCCCCGAAGCCGGTGTGAAAGATACAAATTATGTGACTTATCGTATTGCCGATGTTGCTACTTGTAAAGTGGTAAGTGGAGGTCGTGAATATGCGCGAGCCGTATTGCCGATCTTCGAGTTCGGAAAGACGATAAAGATCGCTATTCCGCGCAAGAAATAATTCGATTCCATGCAATTCACCTCTCGAATGGCTGCCTTGCTCGGACGTATGCGTCGTGAGCGTAACGGAGTTGTGGCCGATACCATGTATTGCTATGGACATCCTTGCGGGTTGAACTATGGCGTTAGCCTACCTACGGTGCGACAGATTGCCAAAGAGGAGGGAACGGATTATTGTTACGCCCGCTATCTTTGGCAACAGGATGTTCGGGAATTGCGATTGGCGGCCTTGCATATCGCCGATCCCGAGCAACTCGTTCGCGAAGAGTTGGCATTTTGGGCCGCAGGGATCATCAACGAGGAGTTGGCAGAGGAGGCTGCTTTTGCATTGCTCCGTCGGTTGTCTTTTTTTGCTGAATTGTTTGAAAGTTGGATTGTTGCTCCACAACCGTTATTGCGGTACGCTGTCCTAATGGCTGCGGCGAGAAATTCGCGATTATCGGCAGCTTGGATTGTTCCGGCTCTCGGTGCATTGTCGATGGAGGGTTGCGAAGACAAGGCAGTATTGCGAATGATGACGCGGGGTGTTGTGGCGGTATTGGTGGCTATCGGTGACCAAAATGAAGAGAACCGAGAGGCAGTGCGTTGCGCAGTCGGTTCTCTCGGCTCATTCCCTGCCGCAGAAAGCATCCACGAGGAACTTGCCTGGCGATTAGACTTGTCGTAGTTTGTTAGATCTTTTTACCAACCAATGACAATCTGTGTAGCCGGTTTAGAAATAGTAAGGTGTGACCGGTTCGCATTGCTCGATTTCGTGAAAAACATGGCATAGTCGTTCATAAGGAATACAGCCACTTTCTCGCCATAGGATCTCTCCGCGACGGAAGAAAATCAATGTTGGGACCGATACGATGTTGTAACGGTGAATGACATCGGCCATCTCCCGATTATCGATATCTACTTTATAGACCTCGACTCGCCCCCGCATCTCTTTTTCGAATTGTTCGATTATGGGATACATCATCCGACATGGACCACACCAGCCGGCAAAGAAATCAACGAGCATCAACGAGTCGCGCCAAATCAGTTTTTCAAAATCTCTCATGGCACAAAGTTTTGTTTTCGGTTATTGGCATACGGGAGTTTTCGGAGAGTCTCTATGATTAGGTGTATAGAGACTTGCCGGTCGGGTGGAGATTTTCCTCGACCAACCGTTGCCGCTAACAAAACGAAAGCAAATATTATTCCACGAAGAGTGCTTTGGGCAATTGATCGATGCTGCTGATACCAATGACCTCGATTCCGGAAGGACGCTTGTTCCCTTTGGGTAGGTAGCCCGAAACGATGATGCGTCGGAATCCCAATCGTGCAGCTTCGCTGATACGTTGTTCGGTGCGAGGTGCAGGACGTATCTCGCCTGAAAGACCAACTTCTCCGGCACAACATACTCCTTTGGCTATCGGTCGGTCGTAATAAGAGGAGATAACCGCAGCCATGACTGCCAAATCCAGTCCCGTATCTGCCACCTTGAACCCACCGGCAAAATTCAGGAATACATCTTTTTGAAACATCTTCATCCCGACACGTTTTTCGAGCACGGCAAGCAACATGCTCATGCGTCGTGCGTCGAAACCCGTAGCTGTGCGTTGGGGGGTGCCATAGGCGGCACCGCTGACCAAAGCCTGTACCTCGATTAGGTAGGGGCGTATGCCATCGGCCGAAGCTCCTACGGCAATGCCGCTCAGGGGCTCTTCGTAGTGTGTGAGAAGAATTTCCGAAGGATTGTTTACCCCGCGTAATCCGTTGTCGAGCATCTCAAAAACGCCAATTTCGAATGTCGCTCCGAAACGGTTTTTGATGCCTCGCAGGATGCGGTAGGTGTTGTTGCTGTCTCCCTCGAATTGGAGTACCACATCGACAATATGTTCGAGAATTTTCGGTCCTGCAATGGTGCCGTCTTTGGTGATATGGCCGATGATTATTACGGTTGTACCGGTGGTTTTTGCGTATTTCAAAAGTGTTGCGGCACATTCGCGAATTTGTGAAACACTGCCAGCCGAGGAGTCAATTAGTTCTGTATAAATGGTTTGTATAGAGTCGATAACCACCAAATCGGGTTGTTGCTCGCCGATTTGTGCAACAATGTTTTCGAGCAAGGTTTCTGGATAGATCATACAAGCTTCGTTGGCAATCCCAATGCGAGTTGCCCGCATGCGGATCTGCTCGGCAGACTCCTCTCCCGATACATATAAAGTTTTTAATCCATTGGCGGCAAGGGCAATCTGTAATGAGAGTGTCGACTTCCCAATACCGGGCTCGCCGCCGATCAAGATTAATGATCCGGCAACCATGCCACCTCCCAACACGCGATCGACTTCGGTGTTACCCAAGCCGATCCTTTTATGATCGCTTTCGTGAATATCGCAGACCCGACGCGGGGCACTTCGTGGCAGATCTCCGGCTACAAGAGCCGGAACGCTATTGTTCTCGCGAGCAATGATCTCTTCGGTGAAAGAGTTCCATTCGCCACATGAGGGGCATTTGCCCAACCATTTGGGGGCTTCAAAACCGCAGTTGCGGCAGAAAAAGGCTTTTTTGATCTTAGCCATGACGTTTTTGGGGTTTTATCCCCCTTGACTATTATTTATTTGTCGAGTGTCAGTAGGGTTTTGTCGTGTATTCTTCTCGTACCACCTTTTCGATCGCGGCATCGGGATAGCGCTCTTTGTATTGGCTTGTTAGATCGAAGGTCAGTTTTACGAGATTCTCCCCCTCCTCGGATCGCCAAGAGGAAATCTGAGCCGTGTCCACAATCTCGACATAAGAGAATATTAGGATTCTTGTCCCGGGGGTCTTCGTGAAACTGCCGACAAGAGGAGTTTGGCTGGTTTCAGGTGTTACATACAACTCCCCTCCATTAAAACGGTTGAAATCAAGCCGATAGTTGCCTCCGGCTTTTACCGGAGCGGAGGTAAGCACCTCGCCTTGAAGTTGCTCCTGTGTGAGTGTCGTTTCTTCATCTGCAAGTGTCGCCAGCGCCTCAACTCGTTCGATCGGATAGTTGGTGGTGTAGAATACCTCATTCTTGGCTTCACTACATGCCAGCATGCAGATAAGACAGCACCATGATACAATGCGTTTCATGCAATCGGACTATTTGAGGAAGAAACGATAGATGTCATTGCCGTTGGCGTAGATGAGTAATACTAAGATGATTGCCAAACCGACATATTGAGCAATTTCAAGCACTCGATCACTGACTTTACGGCCGGTAAGCATCTCCCAAAATGTGAAGATGGCATGTCCGCCATCGAGTCCCGGGATTGGCAAAATGTTCATCACGGCGAGAATGATCGAAAGAAAAGCCGTTTTCATCCAAAAATCCTCCCAATTCCACTCCGAAGGGAATATACTGCCTATGGCGATAAATCCTCCCAATTCCTCATACATTTTGGTCTTGGGTTGCACAATGAGTTTCAGTTGCTCCCAATATGATGCAATGGTGCGTCCGGCTTTTCGGAAACCTGCGGGAATTGCTTCGAAGAAGGTGTAGTGCTTGGTACGTAACGAGAACGGTGAATCAAGCACCATGACACCGATTGTTCCATCGGCAGTCACCGGTAACGAGAACTGCAACAACTCTTCGCCACGACGAATATTCATTGCAACTGTATCTCCTGCACGAGTTTTCAGATAGGAGCGGTAGCCTGCAAAGTCGCGACCTCGCAAAGTGTCAATTCCGATCACTTCGTCGCCTTTGGTCAATAGTGCGGCCGAGGGCCGTGCAATGCTGTCAATGATAAATGGAATGCGTGGAGTTAATAACTTCTCGTACCCTTTGGCTTGACGCATGGCTATCAATTCGTCAAACGGCAACGTTAACTCCATCGGTTTATTATTGCGTATTACGGTTACTTTGCGGTCGCTTTCGGTGATAATCAATGCATTGAGGAAATGGTTAAGATCATCAATGGGTTGGCCGTCGATGGAAACTAACCGGTCGCCATCACAGAATCCGAGTTGTTTGCCCGCTTCGTTGAAATTATAGCCCCAGCGAGCCTCCTCGTTTGAGAAGTAGCTGTCGCCCCAAGTGTAGCAGATTCCACAATAGATCGTAACGGCCAGCACCAAATTCATAACTACACCAGCAATCATGACCAAGAAACGTTGCCATGCAGGTTTGGCTCGAAATTCATCGGGCTTTACGGGAGCCGCCATTTGCTCTTTATCCATCGACTCGTCGATCATGCCGGCAATCTTGACATAGCCACCTAGTGGCAGCCAACCCACACCGTATTCGGTGTCGCCTCGTTTGAATTTGAACAGCGAAAACCAAGGGTCGAAGAAAATATAGAACTTATCGACACGAATTTTGAAAACTCGGGCCATGAAAAAGTGCCCTAATTCGTGAATGCCCACCAAAATGGTGAAACAGAGAAAGAATTGAATGATTTTAACAATTATATCCATGATTTGTAAAGATTACTTGTTTAAGAATTCGGAGGCCAATCGGCGGGATTCTTTGTCGATTGCGGCATAGTCCTCTTCGGTCGGGGAGGTGATGAATGTGGCATGCGTGAGAGCATATTCGATGGCGCGTACAATGTCGAGCCACGAATTGCGATGAGCAAGAAATGCCGCTACGGCTATTTCGTTGGCTCCATTCATCGTGCAGGCTGCCGTTCCTCCGCGATGCAGACAATCGTAAGCAATGTCCAATGCCGGATATTTCATGCGATCAACTGCCTCGAAAGTGAGTTGTGGATGGCTTAAAAAGTCGAATTGTTCCATCGGTCGCACGGCACGGTCGGGAAACATCAGCGCATAGCTGATCGGCATGTGCATATCGGGAGAGCCGAGTTGTGCTTTGATCGCTCCATCTTCAAACTCTACCATCGAGTGGACGATCGATTGCGGGTGTAGAATAACTGCAATCTGTTCGGCCGGAATTCCGAAAAGCCAATGTGCTTCGATCACCTCGAAGCCTTTATTTACCAACGTTGACGAGTCGATGGTAATTTTATCTCCCATTGTCCATTGTGGATGTTGAAGAGCTTGCTCGACAGTGACATTTGCGAGTTGGCTGCGCTCCAAATTGCGGAATGCGCCACCACTGCATGTGATGATCAAACGACGGATCGGGGCTCGCTCTCCGACCAAGCACTGAAAAATTGCTGAATGTTCGGAGTCTATTGGTAGGATCGGGACTTGCTTTTCGGCCGCTAATCGCATGACCAATTCGCCCCCTACGACCAACGACTCTTTGTTGGCCAACGCAAGTTTCTTGCCGGCTTTCAGGGTAGCAAGGGTTGGTGCCAGACCGGCATATCCGACCAATGCGTTGACCACTACATCGGCGCTGCTTGATCCGACAATCTGTGCAACGGCCTCTTCGCCGGCATATACTTTGGTGTCGGTATCAGCAAGTGCTTCACATAGTTGGGGGTAGTAGTTTTTATCGGCAATGACTACGGTGTCGGCATCAAATGCACGAGCCTGTTCGGCTAACCGTTGCCAATTGCGATGGGCGGTGAGGATACGGGCTTCGAATCGATCGGGATTTTCACGCACGATGTCGAGCGTCTGTACTCCGATGGAGCCGGTAGAACCCAATATGGCGAGTTGTTGTTTCATGTCATCTTTTAGAATACGATGTAACTTTCGGGATCAACAGGTTTGCCGTTGCTCCACCATTCGAATCCGAAGAGTGCTGTGGTGCCGCTGTTGGCATCGTTTACGGAACTATATCCAATCTGATCACCTCCACGCACGGTTTGACCTACGGTAACAAGTGATTGCGAAAGATTTTTGTAAATCGAGATGTGGTTGTCGGCATGTTGAATCAATACAACAATGCCGTTTTCAGGAGTCCATAGACTTTGCAGAACCGATCCTTTATCGACGGCAGTTATCCGATCTCCGGCGGCTGTTGCCAAACGAATCCCGAAACGTCCGGCGGCGATGTCGAAATGTTCGGTGATGATTCCCTCGGCCGGCTTTGTCAATTGCATTGCTTCGCGCAACTGCCGAGTTGTGCTGCCGGATCGGCCCAAAATGGCATATTCGCCATTACCTTCCATTTGCGCGCGCAAAAGAGAGTCTTCGTGCGACGGAACGACTAGTATCTTATTGGTACGTGTGCTGTCGGTTGAAGGTAGTGTTCGAGCAACGGGTGTGTGTCCTTCGAGGATCAATGCGATGTTCTCGTTGTAGGTCATCATGTCGTTCATCATCCGCTCCATTGAGTCCAAACGGATAATGTTTTGAATCAGACTCTCGCGAGATCGGTCTGCTTCTGTACGATAACCCGGGAGAAACTCCAATACAGGAGTATAGGCCATCAAGGTCAATACAAGAATGAAAAATAACAAGCCAAAAGCCACTAATGCAGTGAAAATACTTGCCGGCGAGAGATGTATATGCCACTCTTCACTGTTGTCTGTGGCATTGAGCATGCTGAAACGGCGCTTGCGGAAAAATGCGTGCCACCATGCCGCTATTCTTTTGATATAATTCATCTCGTGTTTGCGTTTTCTGTTTTGTCGGACCAATGTTTTTTAACATTCGGCTCGATATGGGTATTGTTTATGCTTCGAAGAGTATTTTATTTTCGCAAAGATAGCCAAATTCGTAGAAATACTTTGCGCTTCACGGTGATTTTTTTTATTTTTGTCATCGGAAAATTAACGTTAAAAATCGCAATAAATTATGCTAAAACCTACATTGCTTGTATTGGCTGCCGGAATGGGGTCGCGTTATGGCTCATTGAAACAGATGGATGGTGTGGGCCCCAACAACGAGGCTATTATCGATTATTCGATTTACGATGCGATTCGTGCCGGATTCGGTAAGGTTGTGTTTGTTATTCGTCACTCGTTCGAAAAAGAGTTTCGCGAGGTCTTTTCTGCTGAACGTTTCAGCGGACGTATTGCTGTGGAGTTTGTTTTTCAAGAGTTGGACTATCTGCCCGAAGGTTTGGCAGTCCCCGAAGGGCGTGTGAAACCTTGGGGAACCAATCATGCCGTATTGATGGCAGCCGATGTGGTAAAAGAGCCTTTTGCAGTGATCAATGCTGATGATTTTTATGGAGCAGAAGCATACCAAACCATTGGCGAATACCTTTCGCAACTTGGCAATTCGGCAAATCGCTATTGTATGGTGGCCTACGATTTGAATAGAACCCTTTCGTCCAACGGTACAGTGTCGCGCGGAGTGTGTGGTGTGGATGCTGCCGGTAACCTTACCTCAATGGTCGAGCGCACACAGATCGAACGTATGCCCGACGGACAGATTGTTTTCCATGATGGCGGAGCCGATGAGCCGTTGGCTGAGGATACTCCCGTGTCGATGAACCTTTTTGGATTTACTCCTGACTATTTTGTGCATACTTGTGACTACTTCAAAACATGGTTTGCGGAGAACAGTCACAATATAAAAGCTGAGTTCTATATTCCGACTATGGTCAATAAACTCATCGGTGATGGAACATCTCAATTGCGCGTATTGCGTTCGACTGCTCAATGGCACGGTGTGACCTACAAAGAGGATAAACCGGCATTGGTCGCAGCATTAAACGAGATGATTGCTGCTGGAAAATATCCGAAAAACCTTTGGGAATAACAGCTGTGTTTTATTAGAATAAAGATAGTTGCCCGTGCGGAGCAGGCAACTATCTTTTGTTTTGGGATCACTCAATCCAAGAATCCTATACAAACTAACTTTGTACGCACTTTTTTCCAATCGACAGCCGGACGTTCCCAACCGTCGATAAATTGTAAGGGACAACCCAACGCGCTATCGTCGATATACAGATCGGCATAGATTTTGGGAGATCGGCTCCATCGCCGTTGTTCGGGATTTTCGTTGACTGCCCAAAGTGGGATCTTGCGGGTGCGAAACCATGCGACTGCTTGACGTAACGTTTCTCCGTGACGTAGAGTATATAGAATCAGACGATACCCTTTCTCGGTCAGTTCGCGGAGTACCTCCTCGGCTCCGATTTCCTCGCCGATTTCGGGATAGGCATGGGTTACTACCGTGCCATCAAAATCTATGGCTATGATTGCATTGTATCGAGTCATTATGCGTGTACTTTGCGGTTGCGGACGAGCCAATACAACCAATTTATGATCCGTTGTCGATAACTTAAAATATCACACTCCTCCTCTTTCAAATTGTAACCATAACCGTATCCGTGTCGTTGGGTATTAGTGCCGTTCAGTACGATGCAAAGATTGTGAAATCGTTTTTCGCGGTGCAGTCGTTCGATGTCGGGCAATTGCTCGCGGTCGAGATCTCCTTCTCGAATGACATAAATGCAAAGATCGGCAAGCCGGTCGCAAATTTGGGCATCGGCTACTGATATGGCTGGGGTACAGTCCATAAATACATAATCGTAACGATTGCGCAATTCATTGATTAATTGATCTAACCGATCGGATAGTAATATCTCAGCCGGATTAGGAGGTTGGATTCCGGCATATATGGCGTCGATATTTTGATGCAGAGAAGTCGTATGTATGAGTGTGTCGATATTTGTATTGTTCCTTGTTATGTAGGCCGTTACACCTCGCGGAGATTTTCCGTACCCTTGTTGTGAGGAGAAGGTGTGACGACGCAGGTCGAGATCGACGATTATCACTCGTTTTCCGGTTGCAGAGAGGGCGATGGCGAGATTTTTTGTTATAAATGTCTTTCCTGCATGAGGTTTTGATGAGGTAAATAATATGGTGCGAATCGGTTTTTCGGGACTCACATTCAAAAATGCCATGTTTGAACGTAAAATGCGAAAAGCCTCAGACAGGGGGTCGCGTCCCGTTTCGTGTATAAGTGTAGAATGAGCACATCGCGGAATTTCGCCTAAAAACGGAGCGCTAATATACTCTTCGATATCTTTACGGTTGCGAACGGAGGTGTTGAGTATTTCGATAAGTAGAAGTAGCGCAAAAGGAATTGCAATGCCTGCAATTATGGCTATACCTAAAATTACAGCTGGTCGTGGGGCTATTGGAGTGTTGTTTCCGTACGCAGAATCGATCGTACGAGCATTACTTTCGGCGATGGCATAGCCGAGTTGGCTCTCTTCTTGTTTGTTTAGCAAATATAAAAAGAGTTCTTCTTTGATTTTTTGTAATCGGGCAATTGTGAGTAATGCTCTTTCTCGTGCCGGTAAGGCGGCGATGCGTCGGTTCGTTTGTCGCTCCTCGTTCTGCAATAGATTGCGTTGTAATTCCAACGTGGCAATCCGCGCATTGAGTGATGCGATGATGGCATGACGGATTTCGCCGAGTGTGGTTTCAATTTCTTGCACAATGGGATTGTAGGCCGAACTGTTTTCAAGGAGTTTTTTATGCTTGATGATTGCCCGATTGTATTCGGCAATTTGTGTGGCGATTACATTGTTCGTTTCGTCGATAGTCGCGGGTATTGGGTTGTCGGCATTTTTCTGATCGGAGAGGTAATCTCTAATGAATGTAGCCATGCGGATTCGGCTCTCGACCGATAACCCCTCGGCTTTGAAACGAGAACTCTCGGCCGAATTACGTTCGGCATCGGTGACAAAGTTGGTCAAATTGTTCGTCTGTTTGATATGCTGAATATTGCGATCTACATCGCCCAATTCCCGACCGATTACCTCCAAGCGTGCCGCGATGAAATCGGAAGTCGCCTTTGAAATTCGGCGTTTGTCTTCGATGGCATCGTCGTTGTAGATTGCAATGAGGGTGTTGAGGATATCCTCGGCACGACGAGGAACGATATCTTCGATCGAGATCTCCGCTACGGAGCCTTGACGTTGGGGCACTGCACATTTTATGCGGTTACGATAGGTGTCAATTGCATCGGAGAGTGATGAGTGGGTCACTACGATCGGTTTTCCCAACTCGTTGGGTTGCAGTTCGCGGAGTTTGTGTGCGACAATCGCACCAACAGGAGTTTGGAGCGTGTCACCGTAGTTTGCTTTTATTTGCGTGGAAAATATCTCTTCGGATAATTGATCGGATGTAAAATTGCTCAACACACAATTCTCTTTTTGGGGAGTAATCGTGAGCGAAAGGTGTTGATTGTCGGAAGATTTTGGAAAGTCGATTTTAATGGGGGAGTTGCCATAAAGGTCGCGGTCGAGTAATGTTCTCGGCTTTTGGTATGTAATATTCAAGTCGAGTTGTTGTACCACCCGTGACATTAATCGTCGCGATCGTAGCATGACGAGTTCGTTTTCGATATTGCGGGAGTTTTGTAATCCTGCCAAATCGCTGAATGTCGTCAACTCGGAGGAGCCACCTTTGTTGAAATCCTTGACCAAAATGGTTGTTGTGCGCCGATAGGTTTTGGGTGTCTGTGCCAAATAGAATAGGGCGCCTGCAAGAGATATAAATATCGAAATAACAAACCAATACCAATTGAGAGTAATGGTGTGAAGCAGGTCATGGAGCGAGAATGCACCTCGTGTAGGTTCTCTATCAAAGTTGTTTGTAGGAGTGTTGTAAAAATCGGTCATGGTATGGATGATCATTTAACCAACGTTGCGATCAAAGTGGCCACTGCGATGATGGTGCCGGCCAATGAAAGATAGAATGTTCGGTTTTGGCTGATGGTTCCCGATTGCGCTCGTTGTCGATTGGATTTGACATAGACCACATCGTTTTGTTGCAGATAGAAAATCGGGGAATCAAAAGCACTTTTTGAAGTAAGGTCGATATATTCGATTGAGCGTCTTCCATTGATTTCGCGAGCTACGGCAACTTTATCCCTTTCTCCATAGATAGTGATGTCGCCGGCCAAAGCCAATGCATCGAAAATGGATATTTTATCCCGTATGATATCGTAATACCCGGGGCGGGCAACCTCTCCGAGAATGGCGATTTTCATATCGACAAACTCCACGTTGACCGAAGGATCGTCGATATATCCTCCGGCGGTGATTCGATCGGCAATGAGGCGGACAAGCTCACTACGTGTTTTTCCGGCAGCTTTCACTGCTCCGATTACGGGCATTTCGAGCATCCCGTTTTCGTCCACCGTGCGAACTTGAAGCGACTGGTTGCCTTGTCCTTGTGCGGGTTCTCCCGAAAGTGAACTGTATGTTGACCACGCGTTGAATGGAACAGCCAATTCGGGATTACGGCTACTGACCACCACCGTCAGGCGGTCGAGAGGTTTGATACGTATCTGTCCGTTTGGTATCTCTTCTTCGGCGGATGAAAAATTCCCGCTTTGCAGATACCACGCATTTTTGTATGTCGAGCAGGCACAGAGCATCGAACCGGTAACTAATAGGATGAAGATCGTTCGAAATGATAGCATACGGGGAATGAAAATCGGTTGTTTTTTTATTGGAGCAAAAATACGAGTAATCACTCTGTTAGTCAATATATTTCAGGCCTTATTTGTCGCTTTTTCGGATAAGAAAAAAGGTCGGTTGGGGTTGGAAAGTGTGTTATTCGGACAATGTTGGAAATTGCCCAAATAAGACTTGAAAAATACATGAGGAGCAAACGGAGTAGCATGCATATCGCAGCTTCTGTCGGCGGATTGGTTGAGAATCCGAAAATAAAAGTTAACTTTGAACGTTTTTTAAGCGACCATAAGATAAATTACTATATGTTGTCCACACATCCCCAATGGAGCTATCAGGCTGTCGTCTATGAGATGAATGTGCGTCAATTGACTCCCGAAGGAACTCTTCGGGCGGCTACCGAACGTTTGTCTTTTTTAAGTCGGATGGGAATCGATGTCGTTTGGCTTATGCCGATCTACCCGATTGGCAAGGAGGGGCGCAAGGGTACGCTCGGCTCCTATTATTCGGTGTGGGATTATTGTGCCGTAAATCCGGAGATGGGCACAATGACCGATTTGGACTGTTTTGTCGCCGAGGCACATCGGCTCGGTATGCGGGTTCTGCTCGATTGGGTGGCCAACCATACGGCGCGTGATGCCCGTTGGATTGCGGAGTATCCCGATCGTTACGAACGTGATGAGCATGGCGAAGCTGTCGTGCCGTGGGATTGGACCGATACGGCAAAACTCGACTACACCAATCCGGAAGTATGGGAGGCACAAACCGAGGCTATGGAGTTTTGGCTAACACAACATGCCATCGATGGTTTCCGTTGCGATATGGCCATGCTTGTGCCGGTGGAGTTTTGGCATCAGACCGTTCGCCGATTACGGAATGTAAAACCCGATCTATTCATGTTGGCTGAGGCCGAGGAGTGCAATCTGTTCGATCATAATACGTTTGATGCCTGTTATGCGTGGGAGATGCACCACCTGATGAACGATGTGGCGCAACAACGAGTGAGAGTTCCGGTTCTGCGCAATTATCTTTATGCCGATCGGGATCGATATCCCGAGACTGCCATGAGATTGACATTTACCTCTAACCATGATGAAAACTCATGGAGCGGATCGGAATTTGCCCGTATGGGGGCGGCTCGTGAGATCATGGCGGTTTTTACCTTTGTTGTGCCACGAGGCTTACCCCTGATTTATACGGGACAGGAGGTAGGCTATGATCATACGTTTGCGTTTTTCGATCGGGATCCGATTCCTGCCGACCGTTATATCGAAAATACATTTTTCGAGTTTTATCAACGTCTTGCAACGTTGCGTCATGAGAATCCGGCCCTTGCTTCTGGCGGTCGTGGCGGTCGGATGATTGAGTTGCGTAACAATGCCGAGGATTGTTTGATGACTTTTGTCCGCGAGGTGGACGATAATCGGGTTGTTGTATTGATGAATCTTTCGCCTTATACGATTCAAGCTGATTATCATACCGGAATATATGCCGGCATGTATGTTGATGCCATGACGGGTGAAGCGTACGAATTGCGCGGACGGGTAGAGGAGGTAATGCCGTCATGGAGTTATCGGATTTTGATTCGCTAATCGCCTATGATCGGATGGTGGCGTAAAATATATTTGTAAATTTGCATCAGCAACAAAGAGAAGTATGAAGAGATTTCTGCTATTTTGTGTATTGTTATGCCATGTGGTGGTGGGCGTTGCCGGAACTTATCGGATTGAAGAGATCCCCAATGTGCAACAGCGGGATCGGCGACATTATGTTTCTAATCCCGATGGAATTCTCTCATCTGAAACTGTGGCGCATATGGATTCGCTTTGCGCATCGTTGCGTGAACGAGGTTTGGCGCAGGTGGCAGTTGTTGCGGTTGATGATATTGCAGACGACGATGTTTTTGATTTTGCTATCCGGTTGTTTCGTCATTGGGGTGTTGGTAGCGCTAAGAATGATAATGGATTGGGAATCCTGTTGGTGAAGAATCGTCGCGAGATTCGTTTTGTGACAGGCAATGGTTTGGAAGGAGTCTTGCCTGATGCTCTCTGCAAACGGATTCAAATGGAATACATGTTACCAGCGTTCCGTAAGGGAGATTATAATTTGGGTATGGTGGCAGGTGTTGAGGCTGCTGTACGGTTGATCGAAGGCGGTGCGTTGATTCCGGTGGCAGACCAAAATATTAATGCTCCGATTGGTATGATCTTGTTGGTGATAGTGGCCGGTATGATGTTGGTCTTCTTCATGATTGCCCGAGTACAACGCGAACAGCGACGTTGCCCGCAGTGCGGTAACCTGACACTTGCTAAGCAGTCGCAAAAGATTCTGCGTGTTACCCGTAATTACCGTGATATTGAGGTGACGTATGTGTGTAGCCATTGTGGAAAAGTGGTACAGCGGCAGACGCGCAATATACGTGACGATAATTTCGGCGGTGGAATTGGCGGCGGAACAATCATCGGCGGTTTTGGAGGTCGAGGTTTTGGCGGTGGCTCGTTTGGAGGCGGTTTTGGAGGCGGCTCGTTCGGCGGTGGCGGCGCAGGATCGAGATGGTAATTATAAAAGCATTATAATATTAATAAACAGGAAAATATGAAAAAATGGATTTGGATTGGCGTAGTGGTCGTCGTAGCGATTTACTTCTACGCAACGTACAATGGTTTTGTAACCAAAGAAGAGGGGGTCAAAGGGGCATGGGCCAATGTCGAAACGCAATACCAACGACGCTCGGATTTGATTCCGAATTTGGTAAATACGGTGAAAGGGTATGCGGCGCATGAAACGAAGACTTTGAGCGATGTGACCGAGGCACGGGCAAAGGCAACCTCGATTAATCTTTCTGTCGATGAATTGACGCAGGAACGATTGAAAGAGTTTCAGCAGGCACAAGCACAGGTGCGCTCGGCATTGGGGCGATTGATTGCGGTGTCGGAGAATTATCCCGATTTGAAAGCAAGTAAAAATTTCTTGGAGTTGCAAGCCCAATTGGAGGGTACCGAAAATCGTATCACAGTGGCTCGCAAAGATTTCAACGAGATGGCGCAAGCGTATAATGTATCGGTGCGTCGTTTCCCGGCCAATTTGGTGGCTAAAATGTTCGGGTTTGATCAGAAACCCTACTTCGAGGCTGCCGAAGGTGCCGAGCAAGCACCCAAGGTGGAGTTTTAATGCAAATTATAGATAAATTTAATCGAGAGGCGTGATCATGTCTCTCGATTTTTTATTAAGTTGTCGTGAAATGTCAGAATACCAATCTATCTTTGGCGCGAAAATGTGGTGTTTGAAAGAAATGTAGCAGAATTGATCGGGTATTTGAAAAATGGCTACTTGGGAGAAGAATAAGAGGTGTTGCAAAAGAGATGGTCTGCTGAAATTTTGTTGAAAAATGGCAGAAAACAAACGAGAAACCTGCCAAAATTTTGTTAATTTTGCAAATTGAATCAAATTGGGGTTAATCCCCTCGAAAGCTATGTTGAGTGCAATTTACTATCTTTTTTTAGTGTTGTTGTGCACGTTGTTTCTGCTTCTGTCAGCAGTGGCGTTGGTCGTTTGTTGGCCTTTTGATCGGGCAAGACGGGTAGTGCATGAACTTTCGCGTATTTTGGTGCGTATATTCTTTCTGATTCCTCCGTTTTGGAAACAGCGTATCATCGGGCGAGAGTTTGTCGATCGAAAAAAAACGTATGTTATTGTGTTGAACCACAATACAGTAATTGATATTCCGACGCTTTATTATGTACCGCTCAATTTCCGTTGGGTTTCGAAACGAGAGGTCTTCAAAGTGCCGTTCTTCGGACAGTTCTTGATTCTTCACGGAGATATCTGTATCAATCGAGGTAAGGCGGCTGAGGCAATGGAGCAACTTCTGCGCGAAGGAAAGATGTGGATTTCACGAGGAGCATCGGTGGCTATATTCCCCGAAGGAACTCGTTCGAACGATGGCGAGATACATCGATTTAAGGCCGGAGCTTTCACGTTGGCTAAGGAGGCCGGTGTGGAGATTCTACCCATAGTGCTCGATGGTACAGCAACGCTGATCAAGAAAAATAAGATGTTCAACTGGGGTAATCGGATCACCCTCCGCGTGTTGCCCCCCATATCGGTCGAGGACGTTGCTGCAATCGATACGCATGAGTTGATGGAGCGCGTGCATGACGATATGAGCAAGGCTCTTGCCGAGATTAGAACCCGAAAGTAAGATTATGGCAGATTTACTCAATAATCCAAACAATAATTACGGCGATGATGCGATCATAACCCTTACGCCACGGGAGCATTTACGTTTGCGCCCGGGTATGTATGTGGGGACGATCGGCGATGGTTCGCAGCCCGACGAGGCACTTTATGTGCTGATCAAGGAGGTCATAGACAACTCGATCGACGAGTTTATCATGGGTAATGGTAAGCGAATCGAAATCGAGGTGCGCGATAATATAATTACGGTGCGGGACTATGGTCGCGGTATTCCCCTTGATTCGTTGACGGCGGCCGTAAGTGTGATGAATACGGGCGCTAAGTACGAAGGAACAGCTTTTACGAAAACGGTAGGATTGAATGGCGTCGGCGTAAAAGCGGTTAACTATCTGTCGAGTGAGTTTACGGCTCGTTCCGTGCGTGATGGAGAGGCGCGTACGGTAACTTTTGCCCAAGGACTCGAACAATCCGATCGTTGGGAGAGTGGCGTGAACGAGAAGAACGGTACCTGTATCTCCTATAAAGTCGATGAGGAGATCTTTGGCTCTTATACTTATAACATGGAGTATATCGAGCAGCGTATCCGCAATTATAGTTATCTGAATTTAGGGTTGACGCTCGTGCTGAATGGGGTGAGCTATACCTCAAAAAACGGATTGCTTGATCTGCTGAATGAAAACATGTCGGAAGAGCCGTTGTATCCGCCCATCCACTTGGTCGGAAAGGATATTGAGGTGGCGATCACGCATGGTACAGGGTATGGCGAGAGCTATTATTCGTTTGTCAATGGTCAGCATACCATTCATGGCGGAACGCATCAGGCGGCTTTTCGTGAAACAATCGCCCGTACGCTGAAAGAGTTCTACCACAAAGATTACGATCCGTCGGATGTGCGAACATCGATTGTGGCGGCTATTGCCATCAAAGTTAAGGATCCGCAGTTCGAAAACCAGCCCAAGACCAAGTTCGGCTCGAAAGAGGTGGAAGACGGAGTGACCATTCGTGCTTTTGTGGGTGATTTCTTGGCTAAGCATCTCGACGACTATTTGCACAAGCATTCCGATACGGCACAGGCGATCCAAAAGAAGATCGTGGAGAACGAGAAGGAGCGCAAAGCCATTTCGGGCGTACAGAAACAGGCGCGCGAAACAGCCAAGAAAGTATCGTTGAACAATCCGAAACTGCGCGACTGTAAAATCCATCGCAACGACAAAAACGAGTTGGCCGATAAAACCATGATCTTCATTACGGAGGGCCTTTCGGCTTCGTCGTCGGTGACCAAGTGCCGCGATGCTTATACACAGGCAGTATTCTCGTTACGCGGAAAACCTTTCAACTGCTATGGACAGTCGAAAGCGGTGGTTTATAAGAACGATGAATTCAAATATTTGCAGTTAGCACTCAATATCGAAGACGATGTGGATAACCTGCGTTATGAGAAAGTGATCGTGGCAACCGATGCCGATGTCGATGGTATGCACATCCGCTTGTTGATTACTACTTTCTTCCTGCAATTCTTCCCCGAGGTGATCCGTCGCGGCCACCTCTATATCCTGCAAACACCGCTGTTCCGAGTGCGTAATAAAAAAGAGAACTACTATTGCTACAACGAAGAGGAGCGTCAGGCTGCGGTCAAAAAGTGTGGAGCAACGGCCGAGATTACACGATTCAAAGGTTTAGGTGAGATATCGGATAAGGAGTTCAAAAACTTTATCGGTGAAAATATGCGTTTGGACAAGGTGCGTATCACAAAAGACGACCCGATTCCGGATCTGCTCGAATTCTACATGGGCAAGAATACGTTTGAGCGTCAAGGTTTTATTATTAACAATCTGCGCGTCGAGGAGGATCTCGTCGATCAGGATCTTAACTAAACGATTATGGCAAACGAATACGATATGACCGACCCGCAGGAGGAGCAGATCGAGGTGGTAACCGCCGATGATGCACCCGCCGTGGACGCCGAAGATATGCCGGTGGCAGCTTCGGGGAAAGCAGCACGATTCGATCGGTTGATGCGCGACGAAAGTGGAGTGCATCATTTGACCGGCATGTATAAAAAATGGTTCTTGGATTACGCTTCGTATGTGATCTTGGAACGTGCCGTCCCACATCTTGAAGATGGCTTGAAACCGGTGCAACGTCGCATTTTGCATACCATGCGGCAGATGGAGGATGGCAAATACAACAAAGTGGCCAATATCGTCGGTCAAACAATGGCATTCCACCCGCACGGTGATGCTTCGATCGAGACCGCTCTTGTGACGATGGGACAGAAAGATTTGTTGATCGACTGTCAGGGATCATGGGGTAACATCCTTACGGGCGATGGGGCTGCTGCTGCCCGATATATCGAGGCGCGTTTGACAAAAT
The DNA here is from genome assembly GCA_015059735.1 of Rikenellaceae bacterium. Classification (GTDB taxonomy): domain Bacteria; phylum Bacteroidota; class Bacteroidia; order Bacteroidales; family Rikenellaceae; genus Alistipes. The sequence goes on from SUZX01000002.1 coordinate 38,893, forward strand.
TTGCCCTCGATGTGGTCTTTAACAAAAAGACTACCGAGTGGATGATGGCTTACGATGGCCGTAAAGAGGAGCCGGTAACGCTTCCGGTGAAATTCCCATTGTTGTTGGCACAAGGAACGGAGGGTATTGCCGTAGGTTTGGCAGCAAAGATTTTGCCCCACAACTTTAACGAGTTGATTTCGGCTTGTATCGCCCATCTCGAAGGACGAGAATTCCAACTTTATCCCGATTTTCCGACCGGAGGATTGGCCGATGTGAGTCGCTATAACGATGGCTTGCGCGGAGGTGCAGTGCGTGTGCGTGCGCGAATTTCGAAAATCGATAAACGAACGTTGGCCATCACCGAAATTCCGTTTACAACGACTTCGGAGTCGATCAAAGAGTCTATTATCAAAGCGAACGAGAAAGGTAAAATCAAAATCCGTAAGGTCGATGATTTGACGGCTGATAAGGTGGAGATTGTGATTCAGGTTGCACCCGATGAGTCGTCGGACAAGACGATTGACGCCCTCTATGCCTTTACGGATTGCGAAGTGTCGATTTCGCCCAATGCTTGTGTTATTTGGAATGAAAAACCTCACTTCCTCGGGGTTAGTGAGATTCTGCGTCGTTCGGCCGATCATACCAAAGAGTTGTTAGGTCGCGAATTGGAGATCAAACTCGATGAACTGAATGCAGCATGGCATACTGCTTCGTTGGAGCGAATCTTCATTGAGAACAAACTCTACCAACTGATGGAGAGTTGCCGAACCCGCGAAGCCGCATACGAAGCTGTGGATCAGGGTTTGGAACCCTTTAAGAAGTTATTGCGCCGTGAGGTGACGATGGAGGATGTGCAACATCTGACCGAGTTGAAATTTATCCGTATCACACGATACGATGCCGAGAAGGCCGACAACGAGATCAAACAGATCGAAGTCGATATTAAGCAAACGAAACACGAGTTGGCGCATCTTACCGAGTACACAATTGCTTATTTCGAACGTATTCGTGAGAAATATGGTACGGGCAGAGAACGTAAAACCGAGTTGCGGACTTTCGACTCGATCGAGGCTACGAAAGTGGCTGTAACTAACGCCAAACTCTATGTCAATCGCGCCGAGGGATTCTTTGGTATCGGAAAATCTATGAAAGATGCCGAGTTCGTGTGTGATTGTTCGGACATCGATGATGTGATTGTATTTACAAAAGATGGTAAATATGTGATCTCCAAAGTGGCCGAGAAGGCTTTCTTTGAGAAGAACATCTATTATATAGGAGTATTTAAGCGTAACGACGAGCGGACGATTTACAACATCCTCTATCGGGATGGCAAAAACGGAGCTATTATGATGAAACGTTGTGCCATCAAAGGAATCACGCGCGATAAAGAGTATGATATTACAAAGGGAACTCCCAAGAGTGAAATCCTTTATATGTCCGTGAATCCGAATGGCGAAGCCGAGGTGTTGAAAGTATATTTCAAACCGCGTCCCCGTTTGAAGAAGGTGATCGTCGATCTCGATTTCTCGACTTTAGCAATCAAAGGTCGTCAAAGTCAAGGAAACCTCTTTTCGCGCTATGGAATCCATAAAATTGTGCTCAAAGAGCGAGGCACTTCTACGCTTGGAGGCCAAAATATTTGGTATGACGAAGATGTGCGCCGACTGAATGCCGATGGGCGCGGACATCTGTTGGGTGAGTTTAAGGGCGATGATAAATTGATCGTTTGGACCTCGAAAAACCAATATTACATTACGGGATACGATCTCGGACAGCATTTCCCCGATGATACAATTCAAGTCGGCCGTTATGGAGCAGATCGTATATATAGTCTTTGCTATTTCGATCGGGAGCAGGGTTATTATTATATGAAACGTTTTCCCGCCGAACTCAGCGAGAAGATGCAATTCTTCCTCGATGAACAAGGGCAATCCGATTTTGTATGCCTTACGGAGTGTGCAGGAGCAAAATTGGAGATTACCTATAAGGGAGCCCATGCTTCGCGGCCGGCCGATTTGATCGACGTCGATGAATTTATCGGAGTCAAGAGCCACCGAGCCAAAGGTAAACGATTGACAACCTTCGATGTTGATACACTACGTTTTATCGAGCCTGAGATTCCGGAATCAGAAGAGGAGACGGAGCCTATGACCGATGAACCGATGATAATGGATTCTGTGGAGTTTGATACCCTGACCGGAGATTTGACTGCTGTCGAGAAACAGCCGGAACAGAGTGGCGTCGAGTTGGAGATTGAACGTCCGCGTGGCGATTTGGATTTGGTTATTGATCCCGAACAGTTGAATCTGTTCTAACTTTTTGCGGGATGAAGAGCTTGTTTTTGGTGGGATACATGGGGTGTGGTAAGAGCACGCTCGGACGAAAATTAGCACGTCGATTGAGTATCGATTATTTTGATACTGACTCGCTGATCGAAACACGTGAAGGTGCCTCGGTGGCCGACCTGTTCCATTACGAAGGTGAAATGCGTTTTCGTGAAATTGAGCGATCGGTTATTGAGGAGTTGATCGCTGCCGATGCAAAGATTGTTTCGACAGGCGGAGGGTTGCCGACATGGCGCGACAATATGGCGCGGATGAATGAAGCCGGTATAACCATCTATTTGCGACGTTCGGCCGAGAATATCTCTCGACGACTCAGTCCGCATGGCCGTTGGAAACGACCTCGACTGCGCGGGTTGTCCGACGAGGAGTTGGTGGATTTTATGGCACGAGACATTGTTGCGCGTGAACCCTATTATACACAGGCATCGCTGACTATTCAGTGCGATGACTTGGCGGATGATGATATTGTGGAGCAAATCGTGCAGACCTTGATAGCCGACCTTTGATCAAGATGTGATGCTGAAAGCCTCTCATTGCAAAAATAAATTCGTATGAATAATGCTCCGATAGGTATTTATGATTCCGGACTTGGCGGTCTTACCGTTTGGCGGGAGGTGAAAAAACTGCTTCCCTCGGAGTCGTTAATCTATCTCGGCGATGGGAAAAATTGTCCTTATGGTACACGCCCCGTTGAAGAGATTGTCATGTTGGCTGATGCGGCTGTCGCTCGATTGATTGCCGAAGGGTGTAAAATGGTGGTGGTGGCTTGTAATACGGCAACTGCTGCCGCTATTGATTTCTTGCGTACAAAATATGCTCCGATGCCTATCGTGGGAATGGAACCTGCCGTAAAACCAGCCTGTCGAGATACTCGTAGTGGGGTGATTGGCGTGTTGGCCACCGAGCGAAGTTTGGAGGGTGATCTCTTTCGGCGTACCGTAGCCAAATATGGTGAGGGTGTCGAGGTGGTTCCTGTGGTCGGCAAGGGGTTTGTGGAACTGGTCGAGCAAAATCGGGAGGAGACTTCTGAGGCAGAGGCTATTGTGAAAAGTGCCATTGCCGAGATCTTATCCAAAGGGGCCGATCAAATCGTGTTGGGATGTACCCACTATCCGTTCCTATTACCGGTATTGGAGCGAGTTGTTTCCGGACGAGGTGTTACGATTGTCGATCCCTCTCCGGCTGTGGCTCGTCGGGTGGCACAGCTACTCAATGAATACAATTTATGCGCTATTCCGGATCATCGTCCCTCTTATCGGTTTGTGACCTTTGCCGATGAAACCTATCGCCAACAATTGGAGAACAAAGCAACGGCTTGTTGCTCCGAAAGTTAGAATAATCCCAGATCCTGTAATTTAGCCTCCAACGAGGGCGAGTCGTGGTATAGAATCTCTCGCGGCTTGGCCCCCTGCTGACGTCCGACGATACCGGCACGTTCGAGTTGGGTCATGATACGTCCGGCTCGATTGAATCCCACTTCGTAGTTACGTTGAATCATCGAGGTCGAGATCTGTCCCGATGCCACTGCATCACGAGCAATCTCGGCAAAGAGTGAATCGTATTTGATCGGTGCCGAAGTCTCTTCGCTGCCGAATCCGCCACCATCTCCGCTTTCAGGCGTATAGTCTGGCAATCCGTAGGGGGCAGTGTAGCTTTGCTGTTTGCAGATGTGTTCCACAATACGTTCAACTTCGGGTGTATCGACCAATGCGCACTGTACGCGGGTTAGCTCGCCATCTTTCGAAAAAAGCATGTCACCGCGACCGATCAGTTGATTGGCTCCGGGTTGGTCAATGATCGTTTGTGAGTCAATGCGCTGTACCACACGGAATGCAATACGCGTCGGGAAGTTGGCTTTGATCTTTCCGGTGATGACATCTACCGAGGGCCGTTGTGTGGCAATAATCAGGTGGATACCTACGGCACGTGCCTTCTGCGCCAAGCGGATGACCGGAGCTTCGACCTCTTTGGCCATCATGATCAAATCGGCAAACTCATCGATCACTACGACAATATAGGGCAGATAACGATGTCCTTTCTGCGGGTTGAGTCGGCGTGCAACGAATTTGTCGTTATACTCCTTGATATTACGGGCTGCGGCATTCTTACAAAGTTCCAATCGGGAGTCCATCTCTGTACAGAGCGAGTTGAGCGTGTAAACCGCCTTTTTGGGGTCGGTGATTACCGCCTCGTCTTCCGATTCCATTTTGGCCAAGAAGTGACGTTCGAGTTTAGCATAGAGTGAGAACTCGACCATTTTGGGGTCGATCATCACAAATTTCAACTGTGCCGGATGTTTGCGGTAGAGTAGGGAGGTGATGATGGCATTCAATCCTACCGATTTACCTTGTCCCGTAGCACCTGCTACCAACATGTGGGGAGCTTTGGCCAAATCGAAGACATAGTTTTCGTTCTGAATCGTACGACCGATCACTACCGGCAACTCGGCTTTCGATTCTTGGAATCGTTGCGATCGTATGGCCGAATACATCGAAACGATCTGCTTATGACGATTCGGTACTTCGATGCCGATCGTCCCTTTGCCCGGGATCGGTGCGATGATACGAATGCCCGACTCGGCTTTGAGACTTTGGGCAATATCGTTTTGCAATCCTTGAATTTTCGAGATTTTAACTCCCTGCGCCTGTACAATTTCGTATAGAGTGACTGTCGGACCTACCGTAGCTTTGATCTTTTGAATCGGAATGCCGAAATTTTTGAGCGTCTCTTCGATATTGACTTTATTTTCGTAGATCTCCTCGGAACTTACTTCCGAGTCAGAAGTGTAATCCTCCAACAAAGTTACGGGGGGCTTGCGGTAGTTGATCAGATCCTTCATCGGATCGTAACTTTCGGTTGAAATAGCCTCTTCGTCCACCATTTTGGCTTTGTGGGTTTCTACCGTGACAACGAGCCCCTCGGGAATATCTTCTTCTGATTCGTCTAATTCATGGGGAGTTGCCTCCGAGGTTTCAGAAATCGGAGTCTCTTTCCTCTCGGGATGAAGATCAATTTCGATAAATGGTCCGTTGTCGTCCGAATGTTTCGTCGGCTCATTATTGATATTTGCCTCTTGTGCAATTTCGGAATCGGGCATAGGGGAGTGACGAGATAACTCGACAAGCCCATTGGAGCCCATGACTAACCGACCTTCTGCTTGGGGAACGACATCTACCTCCGTGAAAATCGAATCTTCATCGGTCGTAGAGGCGGTTGTACGATCAGTCTCTTTCGAAACAGGAAAATTCTCATCAGGAGATTGTGGATGTTCGAGGAATGGATACTCCATATCATCGTATTCCGCTTGGTCTCGACTTTGTGTAGTATTCTGTAACTGATTTTGACGAATTGCTCTTGGATCGAGGTTTTCTGATTCGAACTTCGAAGATGTCGTCTGCTCGCCATTGTCTTGTTGTGAAACGGAAACTTTTCGGCGCATGAAACCGAAGAAACGTTCGCCCTTGTTGAGCATGGCATCTCCGGCGGTATTAACCGTCTTGATGAAATTTTGGTTGATGAATACACCGATAAGAATCCAACCGGCCAACAGCAAAATAATCGTGCCACTGAGGCCGATGCGCGGATGCAGCCATGCTGCACTCTCGATTCCGAAACTTCCACCCCATCCCGTTGAGGCACATAGGCTCCAACGATCGGCAAAAGCAACTCCCAATGTCAGTGATCCGAAGATCGTGATCATGATGAGTGCGAGCAGAGTATGGTTGAGCGGAATATGGCGTAGGCGAATGATCCGAACCCCCGAAAGAATCAACATGAGGGGAATCAGTACACCGAATATCCCGAATGAGTGGTCAACGAGCAAAGCTCCTAATCGGGCTCCGCTCCATCCGCAGAAATTCTCGACATCGACCTTGTGGATTGCGCGCTCTTCGATGGTCATCATCAGTCCGCTTTGGTCTTGTTCCCAGCAGAAGAAGGAGAAGAGTACAGAGAGAAGACCGAATAATCCGATGGCTATCAGCAGAAGTCCAACGGTCCAACGAATACTTTCTTTGTTGGATTGTGTGGGCGTTTGCTCTTTTCGGGAGTAGGTATCGGTATTTCGAGTTGCCATATTCGCGATGATAGTTTAGAAAGCAAAGATAACGAAGAAAATGTAAAAAGTGAAATGAAAAGTGAAAAAGGTGGCGTAGCATGGGCGATTTCGTGATGGGAAGATCGCAGATGTGGCCGCTTGCAAATTGGTGCTTTTTTCGTACCTTTGTGGCAAAAGGGTATTGAGAAACCAATGAGATCTATTTTATATATAGCTTTTTTTGTTTGGTTTTCGGGGTACACAACACTTCGTGCCGAGCATTTTGTCGGAGAGTGGTCAGATGTCATTCAAGAGGATGAATCACAACGGACCACGTTGCGGGGAAAACAACTTGTTACTGCATTATCCGAGAAATTTCGAACCATGAAAAATTATGGGGTATCTTTCTCCGTCGAAACAGGAAATCAACAGATAAAGGGTAATTATGTAGTCGAGGGCAACGCATATAACCTAAATATAGGTGCTGCCGAAGTCTTTTGTGATGGTACGTTGCGTTATGAAATTGACAAACAACGCAAGGAAATAACTCTTGATAAGGTGGATAAATCCAACCGCAACATTCTTTCCAATCCTATTCGGGCTTTTGATTTCTTAGATAGCGATTATTCAAGCCGATTGTTGTGGGAGCACGATGGGAAAGCGGCAATCTGCCTGATGCCGCAAAAAGGGGGGAAAACAGGGACGATCGTGGTAACCCTTGTTGTAGAATCGTTGCGACCTACCGAATTGCAATACGATTTTGATGGCGAACGTATTCGGGTGAAGATTGAGAAAGTTGCTCCGTTGACCACCCATATCGCCCGTTTTGATCGGGCAAACTATCCGAATTATGAAATGATAGATTTCAGGTAAGTGTATTTGTCGAGAGAGATTTATTGCCCGATTGTTCCCTATTGGAGTAATCGGGCAAATTCTTCGGGGCTGATCGGCATTATTTCGCAGTCACCGATTCCTGCCGGCAATACAATGCGCAACATCCCCTCTTTGTTTTTCTTATCTTTTCCGACCTCTTGGAGCATACGACTGATCGACACAGGAGATTCGGTTACAAATCCCATTTGTTTGTGTAGCGAAACGATCCGACCGTAGTCCGTAACGGAGAGAGTCCCCAATTTTACCGCAACTTCGGAGATCAATACCGTGCCGACAGCCACTGCTTCGCCATGAATCATTTGATCCGATGACTTTTCGATAGCATGGGCCAACGTATGTCCCAAGTTGAGTTTTCGCCGTTCTCCGGTTTCGCGCTCGTCGTGTGTCACAATGTCGGCTTTGATACGGATAGATGCCGCAATGATGTCGGAGAGCTGATCGGTATTTTGGCGTAATTGGTCGAAAGTGGTCGATTCGAGCTGTGCGAATAGATCGGCATCGGCAATGATGGCAGCCTTGATCACCTCGGCCAAGCCGGCACGAAACTCCCGTTCGGGGAGTGTGGAGAGTAACGAAGGGTCGCAAATAACGAAAGCGGGCTGGTTGAAACAGCCGGCCATATTTTTGTAACCATCAATATTAACTCCGTTTTTTCCCCCTACCGAAGCATCCACCTGTCCCAACAAGGTGGTTGACACAAATCCGAATTGCAGGCCTCGCATGTAGGTTGAGGCCGCGAATCCGGCTATATCGGTCACAATACCTCCGCCGATAGCCAATACAAAGGTCGAACGATCTACTCCCAATTCGATGAATCGGCGGTAGATTGTTTCGATTGTTTGTAATGTTTTGATCTTCTCGCTTGTCCCGATGAGTATTGTTTCGTAAGATGCCAATAGCGGAGCATGCAAATGCGCAATGGTCGTGTCAGAGATTACTACTATGCGTTTTTGCGGTAATATTTCGGGAAGTAATTCGGATGCAGATCCGATATAAATGCGACTTTCGTCGTGAATTTCAAATGTAGGAGTCATAATAATCAATAACTTTTGATAGTTGGTGACAAAATTAGCGAAATTTTACGGGATTTTGCGTACCTTTGTCTCAAAATTCCATTTAGATTGTTCTATGCAAAAGTTGCGCAACATTGCCATCATAGCCCATGTGGATCACGGGAAGACCACACTCGTAGATAAAATGATTCTTGCGGGAAACATCCTGCGCGAAAATAAACCGACCGGAGGATTGATCCTCGACAACAACGATTTGGAACGTGAGCGAGGCATCACGATTCTATCGAAAAATGTGTCGGTAATCTACAAAGATTACAAAATCAATATTATCGATACCCCGGGCCACGCCGACTTCGGCGGTGAGGTTGAGCGCGTATTGAACATGTGTGATGGCGTTTTGTTGCTTGTCGATGCTTTTGAGGGAACCATGCCACAAACCCGTTTTGTGTTGCAAAAAGCCCTCTCGTTGGGTAAAAAACCGATCGTCGTTATCAATAAAGTCGATAAGCCTAATTGTCGTCCGGAAGTAGTCAACGAGCAGGTATTCGACTTGATGTTCTCGTTGAATGCAACCGAAGAGCAACTCGACTACAAAACCATCTATGGATCGGCAAAACAAGGATGGATGTCGCACAAATGGAACGAGCCGACCGATTCGATAGTACCGTTACTCGATGCCATTATCGATGAAATCCCCGAACCGGCAATCGTTGAGGGAACACCGCAGATGCTCATCACTTCGCTCGAATACTCCGCATATACCGGACGTATTGCAGTGGGAAAAGTGACACGAGGGTCGCTTAAAACCGGCCAAAATGTGACACTTGCAAAACGTGATGGTGAAACATTGCAAAAAACCAAGATTAAAGAGTTGATGGTCTTTGAAGGGTTGGGCAAGAAGAAAGTCGAGGAGGTTTCCTGCGGTGAGATTTGTGCCATTATGGGTGTCGAGGGGTTTGATATCGGGGACACAATCTGTGATTATGAAAACCCCGAGCCACTGCCTCCCATTGCCATTGATGAGCCTACGATGTCGATGCTTTTCACGATCAACAACTCGCCGTTTTTCGGTAAAGATGGCAAATATGTCACTTCGCGCCACATCAAAGAGCGCCTCGATCGTGAATTGGAGAAGAATCTTGCTCTGCGTGTGACCCCCGGGCCATCAGCTGATTCGTTCAATGTCTTTGGTCGCGGTGTGTTACACCTTTCAGTGCTTATCGAAACCATGCGTCGCGAGGGATATGAGTTGCAGGTGGGACAGCCACGAGTGATTGTGAAAGAGATTGATGGCCAAAAGTGTGAGCCAATTGAGGAGATGACCGTTGATTGCCCCGAAGAGTATTCTGGTACGGTGATCGATATGGTTACTCGCCGCAAAGGATCTCTTACCAATATGTCGTCGGATGGCGAGCGTACCCGTTTGGAATTCTCGATTCCTTCGCGCGGTATTATCGGATTGCGCTCAAATATGTTGACCGCAACGGCCGGAGAAGCAATCATGACCCATCGCTTGTTAGGTTTTGAGCCTTGGATGGGTGAGATTGAGATGCGTACCAATGGCTCGATTATCTCCGGTGAGACCGGAACGGCTTTTGCCTATTCGATCGACAAGTTACAGGATCGAGGCCGTTTCTTCATCAGTCCGATGGATCAGGTTTATGAAGGACAAGTTATTGGCGAACATACGCGCCAAAACGACATCACGGTCAATGTCACCAAATCGAAGCAACTTACCAACATGCGAGCCTCCGGTTCGGATGATAAAGCGGTTATCGTGCCCCCGAAAGTCTTTACGCTTGAAGAGGCGTTGGAGTATATTCAGGAGGATGAATATGTTGAGGTAACCCCTCATGCCATGCGTCTGCGCAAAATCTTGTTGCATGAGGTGGATCGTAAACGAGCTGCAAAATAAGCCAATATTCGTTCTCGTCCTTTGGGGTTGATTAAAAGTTCTTTTTAGTCAACCCCTTTTTCGCTCTTTTATTTGCATGAATTGTAAACCAAACCGAATTTTTCTATCTTTGTACTCCGTATGAGAGAGTTCTTGCGCAAAATAGAGTCTTCGTGTTGTTCAAATCCCAATCGCCTTGTGATGTTGTGGCTTGGGGTGTGGTGGCTTTTGAACCTTGTGCAGGCTGCCTGCTCCGAATTGGCGAACGATGAAGCCTATTACCACATGTTTGCCGAATCACTCGATTGGGGCTATTTCGATCATCCGCCTGTTACGGCATGGCTTGTTTGGCTCGGTGAACACCTTTTTGACGGAGAATTGGGCGTGCGCTTTTTCTTCACGTTGCTCCAACCTCTCTATTTGTGGATGTTGTGGCGACTGATTCGGCCGGCCGATGTTTCGCGAAACGATGCGTCGCTTTTTGTCACTCTTTCGGCTGCAATTCTTGTGTTGCAACTCTACGGATTTATAGCTGTCCCCGATGGACCTCTGCTCTTTACTGCCACAATTTTCCTGCTGGCACTCAAATATTTCGCGAATAATTGTTCGCTTGCATGGCTTTGGTTAGGGGTTGCTATGGCGCTGATGGCTTACAGTAAATATCACGGGGCATTGGTCGTCATTTTTGCGTTGGTCGCTAATCCGCGCCTATTGTTGCGCCCGACGCTCTATTTGAGTGGGTTGGTTACTTTGGTGTTGCTGATTCCGCATTTGTTGTGGCAGTACAACCACGATTGGGCATCATTTGTTTACCACCTCTCAGCTCGGAACGCCACATTCCAACTCAGCTATCTTACCGACTATATTGTCAATATGCTGGTGGTATTCAACCCGTTCTTTGTCCCATTTTATATCAAGGCTTGGCGTGAGATAAAACCCGTTTCTGCGGTTGATCGAACATTGAAATTTTTTCCTCCGGCTTTCATCGGATTCTTTTTAATCTCGTCTCTGCGAGGTTATGTTCAACCGCAATGGACTATCGTGGCTGCCTTTGGTCTGCTCTATCTACTCTTTACCTATGCACGTCGTCACTCACGAACACGGCGTTACCTTATGCGCATGGGATTTGTTACGATAGCATTGGTCGGATTTGTTCGTCTCATAATGATTTTCAATCCTATCGGAATACGTTTCGAGGTCTTTGATAACTCCGAATCTTACGGTCGCATTGCCACATTAGCCGATGGCCGTCCCGTCCTGTTTAATGGTAATTACTCCCATGCTGCCAAATATCGGTTTTATACAGGAGGCGAAGCTTGGTGTCAGCCTAGCATCACGTATCGTACACACCATTGGCAGTTTCGTGATGATGATGACCGTTTTGCCGGTCGCGAAGTGCTTGTTCAGACTTGGGATCGTCTTGCAACTGATACAACTCTAACAATACATGTCGAGTCACTTGCTAACGGTAATACATTTGCCTATATGGTGGATCCCGATTTCCGACCGGTGCGTAAGGTGTTGATCTCTTGTTTGAATTTGCCGACCGAAGTACATGTCGGCGATGAATTGAGCCTTGATCTGCATGTCGAAAATCCCTATTCTTATCCGGTTGAGATTTCGGCCGATCAGCAACTTGTTATTGTTTGGAAACATGGCCGTTTCCGTACCGAGGAGTTTGTACTGCCGCTAACGTGTATTCTTCCGGCAAAGGGGGAAATAACGCTACATGCTACTTTTAGCGTGCCGGAAAAGTTGTCCGGAGAGTGGTTTGATGTCGGATTTTCGTTACGTCGTTCGGGATATGCCCATTGGTTTAATGGAACTCCGCAACGTGTTAATGTTTTGGCTCTATGATTCAACAATTCATCAAATTCTGTATCGTGGGTGGTTCAGGAGTCTTCGTTGACTTCGGAATTACCTACTTGTGTAAAGAGTGGTTGCGGTTCAATAAATATATTGCCAATTCTCTCGGATTTTTTTGCGCATCTACCTCAAACTATCTGCTTAATCGTATTTGGACTTTTGATAGTGTTGATCCGAATATTGCAACACAATATTTGCGTTTTTTCGGTATCGCTATTATCGGACTGCTGATCAATAATGCCGTTATTTATTTGTTGCACGACCGATTGAAATGGAACTTCTATCTATCGAAACTTTTTGCTATTGGAGTTGTCACGTTCTGGAACTTCTTCATGAACTATTTTTTCAACTTTTAGTTTAAGTTATCTGTCGTTACATAAAAAAACTCCCACCTTTCGGGCGGGAGCGCATCAAAACCTAAATACTCTGACCTGTTGTGAAGATTCTTCGATTCCGCGAACGTATCGGAGAACCTGCGGATCAAATGTTGATATCGAGAATCTCGAATTGGATGGTTCCGGCAGGAACTTGAACCTCTACAAGATCCCCTTTTTTGTGTCCAAGCAACGCCTTGGCGATCGGTGTGCCGATGGCCAATTTCCCTTCTCGCAAATTGGCCTCATGTTCAGCAACAATCGTATAGATCATTTGCTTTTTTGTATTGTGATTCAAAAGCGTGACTTTGCTCAAAATCTGTACTTTGCTTTTGTCCACTTTCGTTTCGTCGATTACACGAGCATTGGAGAGCGTGTCTTCTAACTTGGCGATACGCATTTCTAACAATCCCTGAGCTTCGCGAGCTGCATCGTATTCTGCATTTTCTGAGAGGTCGCCTTTATCGCGAGCCTCGGCAATAGCTGCTGAAATGGCCGGTCGTTCTACGGAACGCATGTGGTCCAACTCATCTTTGAGCTTTTTATAGCCCTCGGCTGTCAAATAGATAATCTCTTTTCCCATACTTTTTTACAGACGAAAAAACAAGAATCCTGACCATTGCCGGTCAGAACCCTATCCATTTTGTTACGACAAAGGTAAGAAGTAAAAACCATATTTCCAAATCTTTTTTGGGTTGTTTGGGTTAAATGACGATAACTGACCTGCAATAGATCTAAAATGTGCTTTGAAAGGCAATTATATGCTATTTTAGACCACGTGTGGAATCCCCGATTTTCACCGCAGGTGGATGATGTGTCTCTTGCCTAAGGCGGGATTTAGAGGGGCATAGATTATAAACACGGCTTTGCCGTGAGTGTAAGTCGGTTATGCGTAAATTCGTATATAAGCACCTTTTGAAATAAGTAAACCCTGCTTCCCGAAGGAGCAGGGTTACTCGGCTATGATTTCGAGAATCAATCGTAAATCAGTTCAAGATCATCGATCCACATTTGGCTTCTGCTGCAACCTGTGAAGTAGTCGCCCCAACGGGATGAGGAGCAGACGATGATGATATTGGTCGGTACAATATTCTTAGCATTGTATTTCAACGGAATAGTCAGTTCCACCCATCCGTCAATGTTGTTGCTCCATGTCGAAGTATCTTCAATAAAGGCTTGCTCTCCATAGGCTACGACATCTTTGCCATCGGGTTTGAAGAATGTTGAAACCTCACGGGTAGCGATGACAACGGGAGATTCGTCGGTTCCGATAATTTTGCCTGCCATATCTTTGAGGGTGATGCTTGACGGAGCAACGCCATACTCTTCTTTGGTCCATGTGCCCAACGCAATATAGATTACACCATTATCCGGAGTTTCATCCTTGATGACACCCGATGGCCCGTATTTGCCGACATAGTTTACAGTACCACCCGTAAATTTAACCCAAATACGCATAGCTGTTGGGCGTAGGTTGAACGATCGACCGAAAGTCAACACGCCGTTGGTTCCATCATTGGCCAAATATTTCCCGAGGAAGATATTACCGGCGGCGAATTTACCGGCTCCAACCAAGTTTGCATACTTCGATTGCAAATGAGCGGCATAATTCCCTTGTGATCCTGGGCGAGGATCGGTCTTGTCAGTAAGGGTTTCGTTGGCAATATTTGCTCCGAGATTACCCGTGCTCCAATAAGCTTCGGCACCTGCAAGGTAGGGATATACAATATCGTTAGACGTACTCCACTCCTCAAATCCGCTGTTGGGTAATTGTAATACTGCACCGGTGGTAACACTGACTACGTTGGTTTCATCCTCTCCGCAGTAGGCCATCACTTCGTAGGTTGTTTCCGGTTCGGCCGCAAGTTTGGCCGAGAAATTTCCTCCATCAGTTGTGATATCATTTACCTCCAACCAAGTGCTTTCGCCCGCTTTACGGTAACGGAATCCATTGGTTTTTCCGGCAGTGCCCGCAGCATCGAGCCAAATGATTTTACTCCAAGCGTTCGCACCTGTCAACTCGATTGATTTATCGGTCGGCAGTATGTAGAGTGCCCATTTCTCGGTACGACCGTGACAAGTGACATCAACAAAGTGGGGTGTTCCAAGCTCCGGCTTTTCAGGATTAGGCGAACTATAATCGAGTTTTGAGAGTTCCTCGATAGAGGGCGAATAGGTTGTGATATCGGCAGGACCGAGTTTCAACTCGGTAATCGTGACTGCGCTTCGGTCGGTAGCTTTCGAAACATAGGCTGTTGCGATGTGGTTTTCGGCATCGAAAACTGGACTTCCGACCTGTCCTGTGACACTGAATCTCCGCTCGATGGTTTGCTCGGCCCGAATGGTCCATTCGTAGTCTTTATAAAGCGAGAGCGTGATATAAAGCGGTGATCGCAAATCGAATGTACCGAATCGTGGGTGTGACGATTTGATTTGGTCGATCAATGTCTGTTTGTCGAGCGAGGTATTGTGGATCACAACATCGAATGTCATTCGGTGTATCTTGACATTCTGAATATCTGTCGATTCGTCGAGTTTGAGCGTAACGATGCGTTGTTGGGCATCTGTCGTCGCGGTGAATCCGGTTCCCACCACTCTGTCGATGTTCAATTCGACGGTGGGATAGGGCAGATCGTTTTTGATACAAGCCACGTTCAACAATGCCGTAGCTGCAACCAATATACTATATAGATGTTTCATCTTTATTTCTTTTTCTTATCCCATAAATGAACTGTCATACCGATATTGATAGCGGCAATGTTAAGCTTGAATTTCATCTTCGAAGCATCGCGTGTGCCGATTTCATTCCCTTGTGCATCTTTCTGTTTGACTTTCGTATATTGAATACCGCCCAAGCCGAACGAGATTGTCGCACACACATTGGGGAAGATGTAAACGGCAGCACCCGGGTTGAAAGATAGTTTTACCTGCATGTTGTCGCTGTAAACCCGTTTGATGACATCTCCGCGCTCGTGGGCAAATTCCGATGAACCGATAGACATCGATAACTCGAACTCTGCGAAGAGCCCGAAACGTCCTTTGGGATCGAGACCGGCATAGGAGCGGTGGAAGATACCAAACGAGTAGTTGTCGCTCGATGTATCGAGGTAGGGAATATCAATATCCAAATCGTTACTCGATCCGAGATCGACATCAATGTTGTCTAATGTGCCGCTCAAATGACGATAACCGAACCGTACACCTAAACAGTGGTTGTCTTTGTAAAAATAGCCGATATATGGTTTAATGGTCGTGATACTACCCGAAGCGTTGATGTTGTCGAGTATTACCAAAATGTCGGTATCATCACTTGACAGAGTGCCATAGGAGGCCGTAAGACCCATCATAACTTCTCCTTTGTAGGCAAATTTCAGTTTGTCAATCTCTCGGTCTATGCGACGACGAGTCGGCAAGAAGCGCTGGGAGGTTTGCGTACGAGGTGTGGTGCTTGTTTTTGCGGCCGATATTCTATTGGTGTCCATATCTCCTGCAAAATTGTTGCGGAGGTTGTTGGATATGGCTGCTTCGAGCGAATTCTCAGCCGGAGTTGCGGTAAAGAGAGAACTCTCGTTGTTGATGAGGGGTGTCTCGGCTACTGCTGTCGTAACGACACCCATTGAAAGAATAGTAAGTAAGATTCGTTTCATCTGCATGTCGTTTTTAGAGGTAGAATGCCAATCCGAGACCGATCGAGAAGATGTTTACTTTGAAATTCATCATGCTCGTTTCGCGTTTGCCTACGGTTACTTGGTTGTGTGTTTGTTTTACGTTTTGGTAGGAGATTCCCATCACTCCGACATTGACCTCTACGGCCATGTTGTTTGTGGCGAAGGCCACGATACCGGGGCTGACTCCCAACGAGAGGTTGTAGCCGGTTTCATAGGTTCCTTTTACCGGATAGTCGTTGGCAAAACGACCTTGTGTGGCTCCATAAGAGAGTTGCACCTCGTTGAAGATGGCAAATCGTTTGCTTTTGCCGAGGGGAATGTATTGTCGCCAAATGGCCGATGCCGTATAACTGTGGCGCAACATGTAGTAATTTTTAATTATGATGTGTGTCCCTGATTCGTCATCACCAAATTGCATGTCGGCATTGTCGAAACGAGCTAACGAACGACCGTAGGTAAAACGCACACCGAGAGCCATGTTGTTGCTGATGGCATAGGCTACCATCGGACTGACCTTGACCTGATAACCTTTGGAGTCAATGCCTTCGACTACAAAGAATTGATAGCTGTCATTCGAGTGGGTTGAGTAGGAGGCCGTACCGCCGAAGATCCATTGTCCTTTCGGGACGAAAAGATTGTTAGCATCGGTAAGTCCGCGTTGCCTACGTTTTTCGTTGATGGTCATCGGACGCCCCGGAGAGGACAAGTTCTGGGTAGAGACCGTAAATGTCTCGGACGTGGTTGCAACAGCGGATGTCGCCGAGGGGATAAGGGTTGTATGCTCAATAGGCAAGGCAACCTCCGCTGTGGTTTCCGGCTCGGTATCCCGAACTGCCGCCTCGGCTCCTATGCCTGTCAGGCATAGGGCCAAAGAAAGTATTATATAATTTTTTGTACGCATCATTTTGGCGTTTAATATGCTTTGGTTAGTAAACCCATTCGAAATCCTCGACATAGAGGCGGTTGTTGATACATCCACCCATGTAGTCGCCCTTATAACTTGTAGCGCATGAGATTACAAGCGTGAAGTTGTTGTTGGGGGCCGCTGCCGTGTGGTTGTACCATTGGATCGGTAACTCTGCGGTAACCCATCCGGAGGTGGATTCTGTGATCATTCGAGAACTATATCCGAGGATATTACCCTCTTTTACCGATGATGCGGTAACCGGATCCCAAAATGTCGATTCGTCATACGAGGCTCCCGATTTCACACTGTGACGTGCCGACCAATCGACGATGCAGACAAAGATTCGTTGGTAGTCGTAATCGTTGGTTGACATTCCCGTTTTTCCGGTGTTAGTATATTTTCCAACGGTTGCTTGATAGCGAACACGCAGTGCTTTCGGACGTGCTGAATAGGTGTATTTGGCTCCAAAACGGGCATATCCGAACATGTCCAACATGCCGGTACCACATTCGAATGTTCCGGTAAAGAGGTTTCCGGCTCCAAAATTGCCTACCTTCTCCATCGGTTTCAGTTGGGCACATTTGCCGTTGCTTCCATCGATGGTGACACCGGTGCAGAGCTCGTTGGTTTGAGCGTTGTTGCCACCCACCCAAAATGCGGTGGTACTATTCTCGTTGGGGTAGGGAACGGTACCGCCCGTCATCGAACTACCCGTAACTCGATAGGTTGACCACAATTCCATGCCGGAGTTGTAGATCTTATCGCCGGCAGCGGTGGTGAAACTGCGCGTACTGCTGCTCTCACCGATTATGGCGCGACATTCGTAGGTATTGCCGGCGAAGACTCCCGTACCTGCAACCGGTGTGTAATAGGTCAGGTTACCTTCGTTAGTTGCCGACTGCCATTGGGGAGAGAACGTGGCGGTAAAATAGCCACTGCCATCGGGTGTACCATCAATCTCAACCCAATTTCCGCCACCTTGTTTGCGCAACCCGAATTTTACGGAAGTGACACTGGTGTCAAACATGAGCGCGCGAACCGTTACCGTGTTGTACCACAGATCCCAATCGGCACTGGTTGGCTCCAACAAGCCTTGCAGACGATAGATCGTGCTTTTTTGAAGCGTACCGCCATCGGTATCCTCAACTCTAAGGGTCAGAGTGTGCTCACCGCCTACACGTCCGGCGAAGAAAGCGTCGGAGAACGTAACGGTAAGTTCTTGTGAACTTGTTGTGGTCACAGTGATACCCTCGGCCGGAGTTTGGCCCACGTTGTACAACTCGGTCTGCGTGCCATCGATCTCGGCGATGAGGCTCTGCATGGCAGCCATTGTTGTCACTTTGTAGCTCATGCCGGCACCCTTGCCGGTGATGTAATCCTGACGTTGCGACATGTCGAAATCAATAGCCTCAATCTTGGGGTCGGGACTGAATATGATCGTATCGTCTTTATCGTCAGTGGATGGATCTATCGCAATAGTAAAACATTCGATATACCCGGGCAGGTCGGGAGAGAACGAGAACTTCAAGGTATATTTACCCCCTGAAACGATCTTTTGCGTTCCCTCTTTGATGATCTCTCCGCGTTCGGGATGTTGACCCACAAACTTCCACGCCAACGTTTCGGCTCCTTCTGGAAGCATGAAATAACCTTTGCCATTCTTCGTAAAACAGAGTGCCGGAACCTGTCCCAGCCCTGCGGCATCTTCATCGACTTTATCGGCAACGACTACCCAAACATAGAAATCATCTCCGAAATTGGTGATAACACCCTCGTCGAATTGTACTTCGGTGGTGGTATTTTGTAATTTACATACCACTTCAATCGGAGTAGTTTGTCCTGCGGTTATCGAAAAAGGCGTTTCGCCTTTGTAGTAACGTCGGGTCAGCGAAGCTTCAACCTTTTCGCCGAGCTCTACGGCAATGCGGTATTGGCCGGCAAGCATCTCCAACCGTTCGGGAAGGTTCTCTTTCGATGTGTATTTGCGGATCAGCTCGCCATCGTTATTGTAGATACGAACCACCAAGTGATCCATCGGATCGTAGTCGGTCGACGACTCGGCGCGAGTTGTCGAGATGTTCATTTGTAATACACCCGTTGTTGCAGAGTCGTTTGTGAGTCCTTCCTCTTTCGAGCAGGCCCCGACAACTATTGCCGCAATCAATAGGAGTGTATATCGAATCAATTGTTTCATTGGGATTCGTATTATTGGTTAACCTGAAGTTTTACGGTTTTGACAATGGTGCGCCCCTTGTTATCTTTCAGTGTCAATTGGAAGTTGTGAATACCCTTGTAGTATTTCAAAACGCCCATGAATACACTAACATCGAGTGCTTTGGTCGGCTTGACGCGGTTCTTGATCTCCTCGTTTACGGGGAATCCGAATCCGTCGGGATAAGGAGTCCCGAGCTGGGTGGCCAAAGCTTCATCTTTGATATTTGCCAAGTCGAAAGAGGCAGGAATACCCACACTTTCGAGATCTTTGGGAGGCAGTGCATCGGAGATGATATCCACTTGGAACGATGCAATTCCTGCCGGTGCAGTGATGTCGATAATCACCTTCATATCCTCGGATACGAGGTAGGGCTCTTCGCGATCGATGTCGTAGGGGGTACCATCGATGTAGTTGCCGGACCAAACGATGGTCGGCTCTCCATCACCGCCTGTGTTTTCGTTGTTACGATCAACCAAGATGGCCAATGAGGCTTGCATCTGCTGACCCTCGTTGTCGGTAATGGTAAAGGCAAACGTATGTGTGCCGTCGTAACCCGGGCGGGTATAGAGTAACGGCATGGCGCCACCAATATCAAAAGACTTGGCTGTGGCGTTGATCAAGTCGTCACCCAAGGGGAATCCCAACAGCGAAAGTGTGGTATAAGCAGCGTGCTGGGGATTGATTTTGCAAAGATCGAAAGTTTCAGCCAAACTCATGACCTTCAAAGCGTCGATAAATGTAGAGTTTGTCGATGTGATGGTTACTTGAAACGAAGCACAGCCGGCCGCAGTTGCCAAATTGAATGTAAAAGGCTCTGTACAATTGCCTGTCGCGTCGAACATCGTGGCTTTGAGTTGGAATGGCTTGGGAGCAGTTGTTGCATTTCCCAAATAACCCTCATGGTCTGTCCAACTAATCGTCGGTGGATTAATCAGTGTCGGCTCATCATAGATTGGCTCCCAAACACCTTTCGTGCTATTGACCTCGATGATTTCGTCTTGAATGAAACTATCGACTTTGATGTCAAACTTGATCTCACCCTTATCTGAGTAGGCGATTACCAATGTGATTTTGCGCCATTCTCCTGCTTTCACGTTCTCGATCGTCTTGGTAAATTGTACCGGACTGTCCGAATCGGCGAAAGAACCCGAAAGTACGAAATCTAACGTGTTGGTGGTCTCGACAGCTTGATAATAGCCGGCGCGGGTTTCGCGGGTACCGAACGAGAGCGTGTTGCCCCCGATTGTTATCGAAGCTTGCGTATCGGCACTCAACAGATCAGCCAAGTCTGCCGAAACTAAAAGTGATACTTTGATGTTCTGCAATTTGCAGACAATCTCTCCGAGGGAGGTGTTTTGTGCTTTCAAGATCGAGAAACTCTTGGTTGCGGCATAGCTCGGATGTTCCCATTCAGCGGCAGGGATGGTCTGCTCCGAACGAACAGAAAGAGTATAAGTGCCAACTTTCAACGGCATGGGCTCTGCCAAAAGAGCTTTTAATTCGGCATAACTGCCCGAGAAATGTGAAGTACCCTCGCTGTCGGTAATATCAACCAAGAAACGGTTGACGTCGAGATCTCCCTCTGCGCGGGAAGAGAGTGCAGTTGACGACTTGGGAGTTTGGGTTTCGTCTTTTGTATCGTCGGGTTGAATATCGGTTTTGCTATCGACAATCACGCGAAGTTTTAATCCTTCGGCTGTAAGATAACCGCAATTGTCTCCCGAAATGGTCGGGTCTGTCGGTCCGTAATTCGGCGTGTCATCCGCACAGCCGGTGGCGACCAACGTCGCAACGGCCCATAAAGTGAAATGTTTGAAAAGAGTTTTCATATTTTATAGCTGTTTTTCGCGTTATTTATTTGATGGCATCATTGTTAAGTTCGAATGTCCAAGAGATGGTTTCCACTGGCTTGTCATCGAATAAGATAGTGAGCGTGGCACTGCCGGCATCAGTTGCATCGAAACGGAACGTGTGGCAGGTGCGCGGTTGAGTCGCATCGAGTGTTTGTGGCGTAAATGTGATCTTTGGGCCTTCATCAACACCGGTTTGGCTTGGGTGACGTGCCGTACCTGTTACAGTCAGTGTCGTTTCTGCCTTGACGAAAACGGGATCACCGGTCTCTGCCGTGGTGGGTTTGTATTCGAATGTGTTACCTGATCCGGTTGTCACGGTGAACGAGGCATCGTGGAAATAGGTCAGGAAACGTTCGGTAGCAATCACACGGGTTTGTGAATTGGCAATCTTTGCGGTAAGCGTGATGGGCGTTGTGCGTCGCGGAATCACGGTGATCTCCTGCGTTGTAGCGTAATAAGCCAAATCGATACCTTCGGCCTCAGGGTCACCATGAGCTATCGAAACGGTATATTTCCCCTCTTTGAGTAAGGGGTTTTCGTTGTTGAAATCGGCAACCGTAGTCCATGAGTTTGTGTAATCGTTGCCGAGGAGTGTCAGCGAGAAATCGGCACCCGAAGGGACGGTCAGTGCACGGCTACCGATCGTCAGGTCGGTACCGCAGGAAATAGTCAGTCGGCCGTAATCGTTGCCAGCTGTATCGTTGTTGTCGTTGCATCCGGCCAATAAGAACGCCGCGGCTGCAAAATAGATCAGTTTTTTCATGGTGTTCATTATTGTGCGATGGATACTTTGATGTTGTCGATGTAAAGGTAATAATGGGCATTATTGGGACTTGCCCATGTGCTTTGAGAACAACAGGGAATCCACCCGAATCGGGTTGCCGATGTGCAATTATTTGCCGTGAAACTGTATGTGGGGAATGTTGCACCAAAACTATTGTCGTTGAAACTTGCCGGAATCGTACCGGTGGTAAGTGTCACGGTCGAGAATTGCGACGGGATGCGTGATGTGTCGGCGTTTACATTGCCAAATGCTTTCGTATTGACAACTCCATCAATTGCCGAACTTGTCGATTTGGTGTGCGTGCCGGCAATACAGAAGACATCGTTGTTGCTACTGTATCCCGAATTGACATAGGCACCCATGTCGAATGTCACTCGTAATTTGGCGGCCGATTTGAGAGCCGTCATGGCCGGAGAGTCAAGGCGACCATTGGAACGTGTTACACCCATTGTACTTTGGTGTCGAACATTGACACGAACAGATTGTCCAACAACTCCTTTGATGTGAGCACCATTCCAACCTTGCGTAGTGATATAGTCGTTCAGCAAATGTCCATCGGCAGACATTAAAGAGGAGACTTTCGCATCGTCAAATTCGAACGCAGTGTGGATGGTTGAGAAATCCTCAAAGAAAAGATAAGGTACGGTCAGCGGATTTACTACTGTTTTTTGGAAAGACTTAACCGTCGGCATAACAAACGTGTTCGAAACTCTGGCATGTTCGGAATCGTAAGTCACGGTAATTGTTTTGCCAGAGATATTATCGGTGTAATCTCCCTCGTAGTCGATGCTGTAACTGTTCGTTGAGTTGGTTGTTATGGTTTTGCTCGTTGAACCATCGGGGAATCTACCCGATGAAACTGTAAGGGTAATTGTCTGAGGTGCTTCTCCCAAATTGTTTGCGCCGACCGAAAAGATCAATTGGGTGAATTTGTAGAGTTCAGGTACGGTCAGGTTGATCGGTGTGGCATGTCCGGCAGCAAATTTGCGACCGGTGAATCCCTCCTTAAACATGTTGACCGGAACAGAGGTAAGCCCCGATGCGTAGGCCTTGATCGAGATGTTCTCGGTGTCGGCAATGGTTGTAGGAGCGATCATCGCATAGACTATATCGCCTGCATCCTTCGGCTCGTCGAAGTTGAGCGTCAGTACGTTGCTGCCACCGCTCAGTACCGGATCGGCTTCGGGGTTTGCAGCATCTACGGTCAAACGACCCGTCACAGCCGTCGGGAATGTCAGTTCTAGCGAGGTGATCGGTGTTCCCATCTTATTCGCCGGAATGGCGATTTGCAACAGGTGTACTTTGTGCACGAATTGAAGGTTTACCCGTTCGCTGTTGTCGCCTTCCTCCAATGCTCCGGCTGTTTGGTCGGCTGCTGCTACCATAATGTCGTAGCGACCGTCAAACGTGCCGTTCTGTGTGGCAGGGATGTCGAACGAAGCCTGTGTGCCGTTGACATTGGCAGCCGCGGGAGCAGGCGACACGGCGCAATAGGTATATTCACCGGCTGGCATCTCGGGGATGTCGGCTGTGAATTTGGCATTACCATACGTCGCGTTGTAGTGATACATGGTGAATGTGTGGGCTGCAAGCGTGGCATTGCCGGAACCGTCGATGGCCCATAGTGCGATCTTGTCGTCAGTAGCCCAACGAATGCTGAAACCATCCTCTTCGAGGGCGGTGCGGCTGCCGAGGGCGATTTTTGCACCGGAACCTATCGTCGCACGGATGGTTTTGGCTGCGGATTGTTCTTCGGGAGTTTCGGAGCAGGCCGAAACAAACGCGATTGACAGAGCAATCCAAAGTGTCCGAAAAGTTGTTCGCATGAAATGAACTTTATTTAATTGGTATATATTCTTTTCACCTAATTTAAGGTGTTGCAAAAATAGAGATATGTATATATTATATAAAATAAATTCAACGAACACACCGAATTTTCATACGAAAATCGGCCTTCGAAAAAATGCCGAAAATAAAATATGAAAAATGGGCTGATACAACTTTATGTAATGTCGGGAGAAAAATCTTACATATTTTGCGCGATATTTGTATTCTATTGTCAGCGTGGCAGGTAGCCAAAAAACGAAAAAAAATAAAAAAAACAAAAATTGTTGGTGTAAATGTAAATAAAAGCGTATATTTGCAGTCCGAAGTTTTGAATCTTTAATAACTTAATACCATAATTGATATGACAAAGGCAGATATCGTAAGCGAAATCGCTAAAAACACCGGAGTAGAGAAAGTGCAGGTGCAGGCTATTGTTGAGGCTTTCATGGAGAGCATCAAAACATCGTTGACCAACAACAACAATGTATATCTTCGTGGCTTTGGTAGCTTCATCGTGAAGAAACGTGCGCAGAAAGTGGCTCGTAACATCTCCAAGAATACGACTATTACCATTCCCGCACACAATATTCCCGCTTTTAAGCCTGCAAAGAGCTTCGCAGCAAAAGTGAAATAGTTCTATAACCTCAAAAAATTAAAACTATGCCAAACGGAAAGAAGCATAAGCGTCACAAGATGGCTACCCACAAGCGCAAGAAACGTCTTCGCAAGAATCGTCACAAGAAAAAATAAGGGGTAGCACTTTGTGCTAAACGATAGGAAAAGCTAAAAGAGCACAAAAAAGGCTCTTTTAGCTTTCCTACTTTACAGAAAAACCGGCAAGACTCTTTGTGGCAATGTTGCCGAGGAGTATGCCTGAAATCAAAACGGTCGAATTTTGTTTGTGACCGTTAAAGAACCGAGAGCGGTTCGACTGAAAATATTGGAGTGTTCCGCCGACTTCATATCCCAACCGGCGATGTATAAAACTTTCAAGCCCGATTCGTCCCGCGTGCGGGGCGATAAAATATATAATGAATAAAGAATTAATCGTAAACGTAAACCCGACCGAGATCTCCATTGCGCTCTGCGAGGATAAAGTCCTTGTGGAGTTGAACAAGGAGCGTTGCCAAACCGGTTTCGCTGTGGGAGATATTTATCTCGGAAAGGTGCGTAAAATAATGCCCGGACTTAATGCGGCATTCGTTAATATAGGACACGAAAAAGACGCCTTTATCCACTATCTCGACCTCGGATCACATTTCCCGTCGCTTCAAAAGTTGGTCAATTCGTACCAGCCCGGAAAGCGTGGCATACGGGTTGAAACGATGAAAATGGAGGAGCCGCTTGAAAAAGAGGGCAAAATTGGCGACTATCTTCAAGTCGGACAGACCATCATGGTACAGGTGGCCAAAGAGGCCATCTCGACCAAAGGTCCGCGCCTGACGGCCGACATCTCGTTAGCAGGACGCAACGTGGTTTTGGTGCCGTTCTCGACAAAAATATGTTTGTCGCAAAAAATTCGATCCTCGGAGGAAAAGCGTCGGTTGAAACATATCGCAGCACGAGTTTTGCCACAGAATTTTGGTGTGATCATCCGCACGGCGGCTATGGACGCCAAAGATGAAGAGGTTGAGCACGATATTCTTTCGCAAATCGACCGTTGGCGTAAGACAATCGGGGCGATCCGTAAAAACTTTGAGAAACCTCATGCTCAAATCATGAGTGAGTTGAGTCGTGCAAACACCATCATTCGCGATTCGCTCAATGGCGATTTTTCGCAAATTGTTGTCGATGATGAGGCGATGTACACCGATATTCGCAACTATATTCGGGTGATCGATCCGGCCAAAGAAAAGATTGTGAAATTCTATCGTGGTACGGTGCCTATTTTCGATAATTTCGATATTTCGAAACAGATCAAATCGCTTTTTGCCAAGTATGTGTCGCTGAAACGAGGCGCTTATCTGATTATCGAACATACCGAGGCAATGAATGTCATCGATGTAAACTCTGGAAATCGCACCAAAGCCGAGGATAACCAAGAGCAGACCGCTATGGAGGTCAATCTTGCCGCCGCCAAAGAGATTGCCCGCCAACTGCGTTTGCGTGATTTGGGCGGTATTGTCATTATCGATTTTATCGATTTGCACAAATCTCAAAATCGTCAGGCTCTCTTCGAAGAGATGATGAAACTGATGTCCGAAGATAAGGCCAAACATACCATTCTACCCCTTACAAAGTTCGGATTGATGCAGATCACGCGCCAGCGTGTGCGTCCTGTGGCTGTGGAGAGCGTGTCGGATGTCTGCCCCACATGTCACGGGTCGGGTAAGATTGAACCGACCATCTTGTTGGAAAAGAAGATCGAAAATCAAATATCGTTCCTTACGCAGGATCGTGGCCATAAGTTTATCCGCTTGGTTGTCAGCCCTTATGTGGCTTCGTACTTGAAAAAAGGCATCTTGTCGTTACGTCGTCGTTGGGCTTGGAAATATAAAGTCCGTTTGCAGATTATTGCCGACCAAAGCACGGGTATTGTTGAGGTGCATTATCATGATAAGCGAGGTAATGATTTGATTTCGGTTAAGAGTTAGAACCTCAAAACAATTCCGATTGTTGCTGTTTTGCGGTTTGGATTCTTGATTATGATAAGGCAATGACTGCACGTGAACAATTGGCACACTTTGCCACAGGGTCGCAGGCTCTCGAAAAGTTGTGTCGCGAATACCGTAAAGGGTGTGCTACCATTCATCTGAAAGAATTGGTTGGTGGCGCGTGGTCGTTTTATGCTGCTGCGGCAATTGCCCGCACGGGAGGAATCCATCTTTTTGTGACAGAAGACCGTGATGCTGCGGCCTATTTGCTCAATGATTTCTATAATCTGCTAGACGAGAAGTATATCTCCTTTTTCCCCTCTTCCTATAAACGTTCACCGGCCTATGGTGCCGAAGATGCACACGGTATCGTGCAACGAACTGCGACGATGAATGCCCTGCGGGGCTTTGACGGCAAAGGTTATCGTGTGGTTTGTACTTGGCCGGAGGCTTTGGCGGAACGTGTGGCCGATATGGCTACCATGCAACGGGATACGATAACGGTAGGAGTGGGCGATCGTATCTCGATTGATTTCTTCGAACAAACGTTGGTAGAAACTGGTTTTACGAGAGTGGATTTCGTGTATGAGCCCGGGCAGTATTCGTTGCGTGGCGGTATTGTTGATGTCTTCTCTTTCTCGGAAAGCAAGCCTTTCCGTTTTGACTTTTTCGGCGATGAAGTCGATTCGATTCGCCGATTCAATATTTCCAGTCAACTCTCCGACGATCGGCAGGAGCGGGTCGAAATCGTTCCCGATTTGCATACGGCAAACGAAGCAGAAACACGGGTGTCGTTGGCTGCTTTTGTCGGAGCGGAAGCTACATGGTGGCTTTATGATGCCGATTATGTGTTGCGACGAGTGAATGACCTGCGGCGTAAAACATTAGCCGATATGGAACATCCCGAGCGGATCGACACCTTGCTTACCAGCCGCAACGGATTGTTGGCCGATTGGGCGCAAAACCGAATTCTCTTGTTACGCAACAACTTGCCGGAACGACCGGCGACTGCCGAGGTGACTTTCTCGACTACGCCACAGCCGGCTTTTAATAAGAAATTTGAGATGTTGGCCGACGACATGATTCGTAGTGGTCAACGTGGCTATACGACTTACATCCTTTCGGAAAACCGTATCCAAATCGAACGTTTGGAGAACATTTTTCATCAGATCGGTCGCGGTCAGGCTAAGGTGCAACCATTGGCAGTGACATTGCATGAAGGTTTTGTGGACCACGACTTGAAAATCGGGTTTTATACCGATCATCAAATATTCGATCGTTACCAGCGTTACCGCATCAACGGAGAAATTCGTCGTGATGAGCAAATGACCGTTGCCGAGTTGAATCAGTTACGCCCGGGCGACTATGTGGTGCATATCGATCATGGAGTGGGGCGATTTGATGGCTTGGTGAAGATCGCCGAGAATGGGAAGACGCATGAGGCGATCAAATTGGTGTATAAAGATGGCGATGTGCTCTTTGTGAATGTCCATTCGTTACACCGCATTTCGCGCTACAAAGCCGGTGATGGTGAACCTCCGAAAGTATATAAGTTGGGTAGCGGAGCTTGGCAGAAACTCAAAAATGCCACAAAGAAGGCTGTTAAGGATATATCACGTGAGTTGATTGCGCTCTATGCCCGTCGCAAAGCTTCGAAAGGTTTTGCTTTCTCTCCGGATAGTTACCTGCAACATGAGTTGGAGGCTTCGTTCCGATGGGAAGATACCCCCGATCAGCAGGCAGCCACCACCGCGATAAAAAAAGATATGGAGTCCGATCAGCCGATGGATCGATTGGTTTGTGGCGATGTGGGATTCGGCAAAACCGAGGTGGCGATTCGTGCGGCATTTAAGGCTGCAACCGATGGAAAACAGGTGGCGGTGTTGGTGCCAACTACTATCTTAGCATTACAACATTATCGCTCGTTTTCGGAGCGGTTACGCGACTTTCCGGTTAAAATCGAGTATATCAATCGTTCAAAAACGGCCAAAGAGATCCGACAAATTACCGAGGAGTTGGCAACCGGAAAGATTGATATCTTGATCGGTACACACAAGATGTTGGGCAAACAGATCCGATTTCGCGATTTGGGGCTACTTATCATCGATGAAGAGCAGAAGTTCGGTGTGGCCGCAAAGGAGAAACTCACGCAGTTGAGTGTCTCGGTCGATACGCTGACACTTACGGCGACGCCTATTCCGCGTACGTTGCAGTTTTCGCTGATGGGATCGCGTGACCTTTCGATCATCTCGACTCCACCCCCTAATCGTCAACCTATTGTCACCGAGTCGCATCTCTTCTCCGAGGAGATCGTGCGTGATGCCATAGAAACCGAGCTGGCGCGTGGAGGTCAGGTTTATTTCGTACACAATCGGGTTGAAGATTTGCGAACATTGCAGGGCTTGATCACTCGTCTTTGTCCCAAAGCGCGTGTGGTTATCGGACATGGTAAAATGCCGGCCGAGGAGTTAGAGAAAGTCATCATGGATTTCATCTATGGCGAGTTCGATGTGCTGTTGGCAACAACCATTGTAGAGAACGGTATCGATATCCCGAATGCCAATACCATCATTATCAACGATGCCCAAAATTTCGGATTGAGCGACTTGCACCAATTGCGTGGACGTGTTGGGCGTAGTGATCGTAAGGCTTATTGCTATCTGCTCTCGCCGCCGGATGAATTGCTTACGGAGGATGCACGACGACGTTTGCGAGCCATTGAAGAATTTTCGGATCTCGGTTCAGGTTTCAATATTGCGATGCAGGATCTCGATATTCGTGGGGCTGGAAATCTGTTGGGGGCCGAACAGAGTGGGTTTATTGCCGATATCGGGTTTGAAACCTATCAAAAAATTATGAACGAGGCGATTGCCGAATTGCGAGCCGAGGGATTGAATGTTGCTGGACTGAGCAATAGCGAGGAACAGGCTATCGAGCAGTTGCATTATATTGAAGACTCACATATTGAGATCGAAGTTGAGGCAGGTCTGCCAGATTCGTATGTAGCGCAGCAGGCCGAACGTTTGAAACTTTACCGCGAACTCGACTCGCTAAAAGATGAGCCCGCCTTGCAAGCCTTTGAAGCACGTTTGATCGATCGCTTTGGAGTACTTCCGCGTGCTGTTTGCGAGTTGCTGAATGTTGTACGATTGCGTTGGGAGGCAATTCGCTTGGGTATGGAACGTGTGAAAGTGAAGAACGGTCTGATGATCGTTCATTTCGTGGGAGAGGAAAACTCGCCCTTTTATAAGAGTCCTGTTTTTATGGAGTTGCTGCAACGTATCATGCAACACCCCAATAGATTTGTATTGAAACAACACAATAATCGTTTGGCGATGACCGTTAGAAATGTCAGAGACGTGGAAGACGCCTATAAAACCCTTCAAAAATTATGAATCTTATTGTAGATATTGGAAATTCCCAAGTCAAGGTTGCTCTTTATGAACAAGGGGAATTTGTGGCGGAGTGTTCTGCCGCAACCATTTCCGAAGATCTCGTCACCTACCTGCTTGCTGGTCGGACTCCTTCTCAGGCTATTGTCAGCTCGACACGTGGAGATATATCAGACGTTGTCACCTTGTTGCATCGCATCTGTCCGCGAGTATTGAGTTTTGATTATAAAACCCCCGTGCCGATTGCAAATATCTATCAAACCCCCGAAACATTGGGTAGTGATCGGTTGGCTGCTGCCGTAGGTGCGATTACGCAATATCCCGATCGCAACATTTTGATTGTGGATTTCGGGACTGCACTGACCGTCGATTTGGTTACCGCCGATAAAACATTCTGCGGCGGTTGTATCTCCCCGGGGTTGAATATGCGTTTTCGAGCTTTACACGACTATACTGCACGATTGCCACTCTGTGGTCCGGATGAAGAGGATGCGTTGTTGGGAGATACCACCAAGAGTGCTATCCAATGCGGTGTGATGCACTCCATGATTTTCGAAATCGAAGGATATATTGCCCGACTTCAAGAGAAAATCGATAATTTGTTGATAATTTTTACGGGAGGAGATGCGAAATTTTTTGCGAAAAGAATTAAAAATACGATATTTGCAGACTGTAATCTGGTCTTATGCGGACTGGATCGAATTTTAGAGTATAATGCACTTGAAAAGAAATTTGATTAAACTGCTGGTTGCAGCAGTGATAGTATTGCCTTTTACCCTTCGGGCGCAGACGAGTAGTGTGAATGCACATTCGCCGTTCTCGATGTATGGAATCGGTGAACAGAACACCCCCGGAGCACTTCCGATGCGTTCGATGGGTGGTGCCGGTGTCGCGTGGCGGGGTGCGGGCGTGATCAATATGCTTAATCCGGCCGGTTATAGCGCAATTCCGCAAAAGAGTTTTCTCTTTAATTTTGGGGTTGAGGGACAAAATTATTATAATTCCCAACGTGTGTCGGGGGTTGATAAAAGTTCGGCTTACAACACTTTTAATTTCCACGACATTGCTTTCCAAATGCCTTTGGCCAAGAAATTAGGTTTGGGTTTCAGCCTCTCGCCATATAGTTCGGTGGGTTATGATATTCGCTACGATCACCCGTACAATCCGGATGATGCTGTCAGTTTGAATAAGGTGCAGTATAATTATGTTGGCGATGGCGATATTACCGAATTAAAATTGGGAATTGGTTGGGAAGTGTTCAAAAATTTCTCGGTCGGTATCGCTGCTCAATACTATTGGGGGGATATCAAACGTGAATTTATGACAACCACGGTCGGAATAGTCGGTAACACTTCGCCTATCACAACTGCCGGCAAATCCAATTATAGCGTTTCGCGGCTCAAAGGGCAGGTCGGTGTGCAGTGGATGCCGATTGTCAATGAGCGTAGGGCTTTGACTGTGGGCGCAACTTATGACTTCGGCGGAGATCTGAAACCGAGTGTCAGCAATGCGATATATGCTTCTGGTGATGTGCAAACTTCTGTGGTGCAAAACGAACAGATGTATTTGTCGCTTTCGTTGCCGAAACAATTTGCTTTTGGTGCCAATTATCAAACCCCTAAGTGGACTTTGTTGGCTGATTATGTTTATCAAGGCTGGGGTAGTGGCAATAAAGGAACCGAAATGTCGGGAACAACAGATGGCAAATATTTTAAGGTGGGATATACGAACACGAGTACGATAAAGTTGGGTGTTGAGTATATTCCTTCACGCTACGATATCCGTCATTTTCTCAAACGTTGGTCGTATCGAGTCGGATTCCGTTATGGCAACTATAACCAAACTTTCGATGGACACCGATTGGCACAATATGCCGTAACTGCCGGCTTTGGTATTCCGGTGAAATTCCTCGGTGTGACAACTATCGATGTGGGCTTGGAGTTCGGACGTCGTGGCTACAACGTTGCCGAACGTATCGGGTTGGTTCGTCAGCAATATTTCAAATTTGCCGTAGGATTTACGCTTTTTGCCGGTGGCGAAAATCAGGAATATTGGTTCTTACGTCCCAAATACGATTAATGAATATATTAAACTCTTAAAAACATATCAATATGAAAAACATCAAAATCTTATTCTCTGCGGTGTGTGCATTAACGGCGACAGCCGCTATGGCACAAGACCTCAACGATCCCCGATACGCCAACTGGGGAGAAACGGTTGAAGCTCGTCAGGAGAATCTGCTGAATAGTAACTTCTTTAAAGAGTCGTTGGATAATCGCAATTTCAATCAGGCGGCATACTATTTCCAGCAATTGGTGGCCAAATGTCCGTATGCCTCGGAAAATACATTTGTGCGTGGTACCACCTTGTATAAAAACAAAATCAATCGAGCCAAAAGCTTGCCCGAAAAGAAAGCAATGGTCGATTCGTTGATGTTGGTCTATGATCTGCGTGTAGAGTATTTTGGCGATCATCCCAAGCGTGGCAAAGCCTATATTCTTGATCGCAAGGCTCGTGAGGTTGTTACCTATAAACAAAATGATCGTGCGGCTATTCGCAAGGCATTCCGAGAGGCTATTGAGGCTGCCGGTGAGAATGTTAGTGCCGAAACCATCACGCTCTACTTTGCCAACTTGTGCGAAGATTATAAGAATACCGATGAAGTGATGCCCGATGAGATCATTGCTGAATACGATCGCTTCACTCCTTTCTTTGCCAGCCATCCCGAGGCTGCCGAATATAAGGCACAATTCGATGCCGCTTTTGGTTTGAGTGGTGCTGCTAGTTGTGAGAATCTTGAAAAACTCTTCAAGGCCCGTGTTGAAGCTGCTCCGGAAGATAAGGATTTGTTGGCTCAGGCCGTATCGTTGATGACTCGTGCCAAGTGTGATAGTGAGTTCTATTTCTCTTTGGCCGAGAAATATTATGTGGTAAAACCGTCAGCTGAAACGGCTATGTTCCTTGCACAGGCTTTCCAAAATAAGGGTGACTATGCACGAGCTATGAAATACCTGAATGAGTCGCTCGAAGTTGAGCAGAATCCCGCAGAGCGTGAGAAGTTGTTGGTTCGTATCGCTTTGGTAGCTATGGTGTCTAACGATGTTTCGAAGGCTGTTTCGGCCGCTCGTCAGGCTAACGAACTGAATCCCGAGGATGGTATTCCCTATTTCGTATTGGGTCAGTGTTTCTCGGGCCCTGCCGCTGCTTGTGGTTCTTTCCCCGAAGCACGTTTCTGGGTGGCTTATGATATGATGCAGAAAGCGGTTGATCGTTTGCAAAACGATACCGACTATCTGCCTACGGCGCAGAAACTTCTTGCTAGCTATCGTAACTATTTCCCCACAGCGGAGGAATGCTTTATGCGCGAGATGAAAGTGGGAACGGCTTATCGAATCTCCTGCGGTATCGCTGCTGGTCACACGACTACGGTACGTGCTCGCTAATAGATCACAAGCAGATCGCTGAATGATACGTGGCGTTGTGAAATATCTTTCGGTAGCACTCTCCGTTGCGGGGAGTGCTATCTTGCTATTCTCCTGCGACACGTCGAATCCGGATCCCGACCCTGCGGCTTATGAGAAGGTGATGACTGAATATAGCGAAAACCTCGCTATTGTCATGTCGCAAAATGGACAGCGTTCCTATTTTTTCAAAACGCCACAAGTAGAAGGATATATGTTGGCACGAGAGCCTTATCGTGAGTTTCGCAAAGGCATTTCGATTACCACATACAAAAACGATTCGCTCTCCGAGGTAGATGCCGTGCTTACAGCTAACTATGCCATCTATTACGAAAAACGACAGCTTTGGGAGGCCAAAGGAAATGTGGTGGTTGAAAAATCCGATGGTACGGAGTTCTATTCGCAACAATTGTTTTGGAATGCTCGAACCAAGAAGATTTATTCGAATGTCGATTCCAAGTTGGTGAAAAATGAAGGTCGCGATGTATTTATCGGTGAAGGTTTCGAGTCGGATGAGGAGTTTAAGGATTGGCGTTTTCGGCGTATGAAAGGGCGTATGGAGGTCACCGTGCAACCTTCCGAAGAGCCTGATTCTGTTGTTCGGGCTCGTCGGGCTGGGAGAAATCCGATACAAGAGGTTGCGCCGCAATCCTCGCGACAAGATTCCCCGAAAAATGTTGTCGCGCCTGCCGATAAGAAAGAGTCGTATGTAGAACGGCCGCAGCAGCAGCCCAAACAGCCGAAAAACAAACCGTTGCCTCCGCGTCGTAGTCCGCATGCCGAACGAAGAAATGGAGAATTCATTCCGCAAAATTTAGAACGGTCGTTGCCCAATTTGGAGCTTAAAAATGCCGCAGAATCTGCCACTGAACAGGCGGTAGAGCCTGCTGCCGAGCAAGCAGTTGCTTCGGCAACTTCTGCGCAACCGAGTCAGGACTCCTCAAAACGAGCCTTACGCAGTAAAACGAATGAGCGGTCGGCTGTGTTGCAACCTAATCAACAGAAACCCTTGAAAAATTAAGACGATGTGGTGGTCCTCGATATTGCTGATCTTTTTAGCATTGCTCTTGTCGGCGTTCTTCTCGGGTATGGAGATTGCCTTCACAAGCAAAAACCGTTTGAAACTTGAAATCGATCGTAAGCAGAATCGTCTGTTCGATCGTATTGCTTCGGTTTTTGCACGTCACCCGGGACAATATATCACCACAATCTTGGTGGGTAACAACATTGCACTGGTTGTTTATTCGCTCTACATGTCGTTGTTGTTGCGCGGAATCTTCCGATTGTTAGGGCTTGAAGAGTTGGCCGCGTCGGGTTCTGTGCCCATCGAAACAGGTGTTTCTACCTTGATTATTATCTTCATGGGTGAGTTCCTCCCCAAGTCGATTTTTCGCAACAATCCGAATTTCTATTATCGGGTATTGTCGCCGGTTATATTTTTTATCTATATTTTGCTTTATCCCATTGCGCGATTGACCACATTGATCTCGCAGGGTATTTTGTGGCTTTTTGGTCGTCGAACCGAGCCGCAACATGTCGCCACGACATTTAATCGAGATGATTTGGCGGCATTGCTCGAATCGGGAAATGCAGAACAATCTGCCGATACGGCCGATAACGAACTGAAACTCTTCCAAAATGCACTAGACTTTGCCGACCTGCGGGTGCGCGATTGCATGGTTCCGCGTGTAGATGTCGAAGCGGTGGATGTCGATGATACCACGATCGAAGAGTTGACAGCGCGTTTTGTCGATACGAAATATTCGCGAATCTTTGTTTGGCGTAAGTCTATTGACAATATCATCGGTTATGTAAACTCGAAGAGTCTGTTTACCGCCCCGAAACGCATCGATGAGGTAATTATGCAGGTCAATTATGTGCCTGAAACCATGCCGTTGCAATTGGTGTTACAGAATTTTATCAAACATCGTAATAATATTGCGGTTGTGATTGATGAGTTTGGTGGGACAGCTGGTATTATCTCGCTCGAAGATGTGTTGGAACAGATCTTCGGAGAGATCGAAGACGAACATGATGTTGCCGATCTGACTGAAAAACAAATCTCACCCGATGAATTTGTACTCTCTTGTCGCTTGGAAGTCAAGTATTTGAATGAAAAATACGGGCTTGGGATTGCCGAAAGTCGCGAGTATGACACTTTGGCAGGTTTCATCCTTTTCCATTATGAAGGAATTCCTTCGGCAGGCGAAACATTGCTCTTTGGCGACCTCCAATTGAAGGTGTTGCGCACCACGCGATCGCGAATTGAGTTGGCAAGAGTGAAAAAGTTACAGTAATAATGACGTTTTTTCAGAATAAATTGCTACCTTTGACAGATAATTAAACACAAAACGAATAATTAACAATTTATATGGTAAGTTTAAACACTCTGCGAACCAAGTTCGGCATCGTGCTTTCGGTTATTATTGCACTGGCCCTCTTGGCATTTATTCTCTCCCTGAAAGCTGAAATGGGTTTCACGGGAAATGACCCCAAGATCGGTGAGATCGATGGTGAAAAAATCAACTATTCGGAGTATTACGATCAGTATCAGCAGATTCGTGATCAAAACAACGTGCAGGAGAGCGACGAGCAACAGTCGGCTATGCTGGCAAATGCTGCTTGGCAGGCTTTGTTCACCGACCGTGTGTTGCAACCCGGTTTTGAGCAGTTAGGTCTTCGCGTTACAGAAGCCGAACGTTTGGCAATGATCTCGGGGCAACAACCGTCGCAAACGCTTTACAGCATCTTCACCAATCCGCGTACCGGCGAATATAACGTTGCTGCCGTAAGTGATTTCCTTGCACAAGCTGAAACAAATCCGCAGGCGCGTGCCGCTTGGGCACAGATCAACCGCCAACTCCGCATCGAGCGCGAAATGCAGAAATATCAAGGTCTGATTCGTGGTGGTGCTTATGTTACCTCGTTGGAGGTAGCCGATGGTGTGACTGCCGCCAATACCTCGTTTGCCGGTAAATGGGTAGGTAAGAAATACACAGCCGTTCCCGACTCGTTGGTGTCGGTTTCTTCCGCTGAGATCAAGGAGTATTACAACAGCCATAAAAACAGCTATGCGCAAACTCCCAACCGCACTATTTCGTATGTTGTGTTTGAGGTAACTCCTACCGAGGCTGACTTGGCTGCTTTGGAAACCCAAGCCAAAGAGGTGGGTGCCGAGTTCGCTGCTACCCAAGAGTTGAAATCCTATGTTCGTGCTAATCGTCAAGGAACTATCGCTGATAACTATGTTACGGCTGCTCAACTTACCGCTGAGGAAGCCGAGGCTCTGATGGCTGGTAAGACCTATGGTCCGGTATTGAAGAATAACGAATGGACGATGTCGCGTGTATTGTCTTCGAAGATGGTTCCCGACTCACTCGGTATTCGTCATATCGTATTGCCTTATACCAATGAGAAACTTGCCGATAGCCTTTTGCAAGTGGCTCGTGCCGGTGCTGATTTCTCTAAGCTTGCTGCCGAATATTCGATGTATGAGGCTACGGCATCCAATGGTGGTGATGTGGGTGTTGTGCCGTTCTCGGGCTTTACCAACGAGTTCGCCGAGGCTTTGACCGATGTCAAGAAAGGCGATATCGTGAAAGTAGCTTCGGGTGATGCTATTCAGATCATGCAGATCTATCGTGCCGACAAGCCGGTAAAACATGTACAGGTGGCTACTATTACCTATCCGTTGGTTGCTTCGGAGGCTACCCGTCGTGATATTCACAATCAGGTTGGAACATTCTCAGTAAACGCCAAAGGATCGGCTGCTGCTTTCAACGAGGCTGCCTCGAAAGCTGCTGTTACACCGCGTATTGCAACGTTGGCACAGGGCGATCGTCAATTGCGTGGTTTGGAAGATTCTCGTGAGGTTGCCCGTTGGGCATTCGGTGCTGAGGAGGGCGATGTTTCGGAGATCTTTACCGTAGGCAAAGACTATGTGGTTGCCGTTCTCACCGAGATCGATGATGACGATTATAAATCGGTTGAGAAGGTTGCTGCCCAGATTCGTTCGCAGTTGATCCGCGATAAGAAATATGACTATATCGTCAAGAACCTGACCGGTACGACACTCGAAGAGCAGGCTGCAAGCCTCGGCTCAGAGGTTACCGGTTTCGAGCAGGTTACCTATGGCTCGTATTATATCCCGGGTATGGGTGTTGAGCCGCGTGTGGTAGGTGCTATTGCTGCTGCCGAGAAAGATGTGGTTTCTGCTCCGGTGAAGGGTATGCAGGGTGTCTATGTTTTCCGTGTGGATAATGTTTCCACCGAGGAGAAACAGACCACTGATGGTGAGCGCGTGCGTGCGCAAGCTATGGCCGAGGGTATGGCACAACAGTTTGCTATTCCGGCCGTTCAGCAGATGGCAAAGATCAAAGATTTGCGTGGTAAATATTTCTAATCGAAATAGCCGATTACTATAATTCGTGCGCTCGACAAATTGTCGGGCGCACATTTTTTGCGAATCCTTTTTCTTTTATGGTAAATATTATATTTGCATGTACTACGATAATGAGTGCAATCGTGCCAAAGGCGAAGATCTATAATAATAAATAGAGAGGGGTTTGCCTTTCTTGAAGTGTAAAGAATCTGTCCGCAAAAAGAGTTGTGGAACAGATTCTTTACTCTTTTTTTTGTTCTAATTTCTCAAAATGGACGGAAAAGATGTCTAATTAATAGCTATTCTGTTATTTTATTAACAATTTTTTGCTTTAAGTCATAAAAGTTTTGTAACTTTACTCGCTCTTTGGAGTGTAACCATTAAATGCAAACGAAAACTCATACTAATCTCTAAATAGTTATGGCAAATACCAAATTTGAAAAGCTGTTCGCCGAATTCCCCGCAGTGCCTACCGAGGCATGGGAAGAGGTGATTACAGCCGACTTGAAAGGTGCCGATTATGAGCGTAAGTTGGTATGGCGTACGGGCGAGGGCTTTAATGTTCGTCCCTACTATCGTGCCGAAAACCTCGAAGGCATCAAATTCTTGGGCTCGCAAGCCGGCGAGTTCCCTTATGTGCGCGGTACACGTCCGCACAACCGTTGGAAGGTGCATCAGACCGTTACGGTAGCTGATCCCGCCGCTGCAAATGCCGAGGCTCTCGACATCTTGAACAAAGGTGTTGATTCGCTTGGTTTCTGCATCGCCAAAGAGGAGTTGACGGCTGCCGATCTCGACACGCTGTTGGCAGGTATCTCGATCCCCGCGATCTCGATGAGTTTCTGCGGCTCGAAGATGGCCGACGTGGTAGAGCTGATGCTCGCCAAACTCGAAAAAGATGGCGTGGCCAAAGAGGAGGCCTCGATCGCTTTCTCGATCGACCCGCTGGTGAAGGGTCTTTCGCAAAAAGGCGACTTCTGCTCGCCCAACGGCGAAACTTGCTTCGCTCGCATCGCCGAGTTGATCAACAAAACCGCCGAGTGGAAAAATATCCGCCTCGTGACGGTCAATGCTGCAATTTTCAGCAACGCTGGCTCGACAATCGTCGAGGAGTTGGCTTTTGCATTGGCTGCCGGTAACGACTATTTGGCTCGTTTGACCGATGCCGGTGTGAATATCGACGTTGCTGCCCGCAAGATCCGTTTCTCGTTCGCCGTTACGGCCAACTACTTCATGGAGATTGCCAAATTCCGTGCAGCCCGTATGTTGTGGGCCAACATCGTGAAGGGTTACAATCCGGAGAAGAACTGCGCTTGCAAGATGCAGATCCATGCCGAGACTTCGCGTTGGAATCAAACGGTTTACGACCCCTATGTAAATATGTTGCGCGGTACTACCGAGGCCATGTCGGCTACGATCGGTGGTGTGCAGTCGTTGGAGGTTGTACCTTTTGACGCATCGTTTGGTACTCCCACCGAGTTCTCGAAGCGTATCGCTCGCAATGTCGAGTTGCTCTTGAAACACGAGTCACACTTCGATCAAGTGGTTGACCCCGCCGGTGGTTCGTACTATATCGAGAACCTCACGCAGTCGATTGCTGCCGAGGCTTGGAAACTCTTCCTTGAAATCGAGGCTAAGGGTGGTTATACCGAAGCCTACAAAGCCGGGTTCATCGTAGAGCGCGTAAATGCTTCAGCTACTGCCAAAGATAAGAATATTGCTACTCGCCGTCAGATCCTCTTGGGTGCTAACCAATATCCCAACTTTACGGAGGTTGCTCCCGAAGAGATTGCTGCCACATCGGTTACTCGCGTAGCTGCTGAGGGTAATGTGTTGACTCCCTATCGTGGCGCTATGGCATTTGAGGAGATGCGTCTGCATGTAGATCGCAGTGGCAAACAGCCGAAAGCCTTCATGTTGACTTGCGGAAACTTGGCAATGGCTCGTGCCCGTGCACAGTTCTCGTGCAACTTCTTTGCTTGCGCCGGTATCCGTGTGCAAGACAACACTTTCTTCAAGTCGGTAGAAGAGGGCGTTCAGGCTGCTCTCGAATCGAAAGCCGAGATCGTGGTGGTTTGCGCTTCGGACGACGACTACGCAACAGTAGCTCCGCAGGTGAAAGAGCTGCTCGGCGGCAAGGCAATCCTTGTGGTTGCCGGAGCTCCGGCTTGCGCTCCTGAATTGGAGGCACAGGGCATTACGAACTTTATTAACGTGAAGTCGAATGTGCTCGAAACATTGAAGTTCTACCTTAAAGAGATGGGAATCTAATCATGAGACCGAATTTTTCTGAATTGAAATACGACGGAGGTGCACAGCAGAGCTGCTGCGCTTCGAAAGGCTGCGGACAAGTTGAGCCGTGGCTGACGGCCGAGCAAATTCCCGTTAAGGGTGCTTATACGGCCGAGGATTTGGAGGGCATGGAGCACCTCAACTACGCTGCGGGTATGGCCCCGTTCTTGCGTGGTCCTTACTCCACGATGTATGTAATGCGTCCGTGGACCATTCGTCAGTATGCCGGTTTCTCGACAGCTGAGGAGTCCAACGCATTCTATCGTCGTAACCTCGCCGCAGGCCAAAAGGGTCTGTCGGTAGCGTTCGACCTTGCTACACACCGTGGTTACGATGCCGATCACCCGCGTGTTGTAGGTGACGTAGGTAAAGCCGGTGTGTCGATCTGCTCGGTAGAGGATATGAAAGTGTTGTTCAATGGTATTCCGCTCGACAAGATGTCGGTGTCGATGACCATGAACGGTGCAGTGTTGCCCGTTTTGGCTTTCTACATCGTAACGGGTTTGGAGCAAGGTGCAACGCTTGATCAGTTGGCCGGTACGATCCAGAACGACATTTTGAAGGAGTTCATGGTGCGTAATACTTATATCTATCCGCCCGAGTTCTCGATGCGAATCATTGCCGATATCTTCGAGTACACCTCGAAGAATATGCCCAAGTTCAACTCGATCTCGATTTCGGGTTACCACATGCAGGAGGCTGGTGCTACCGCCGATATCGAGTTGGCTTACACGTTGGCCGACGGCTTGGAGTACCTGCGCGCAGGTATCAACGCAGGTATGTCGGTAGATGCTTTTGCTCCGCGTCTGTCGTTCTTCTGGGCTATTGGTATGAACCACTTCATGGAGATTGCCAAGATGCGTGCAGCCCGTATGTTGTGGGCTAAGATCGTGAAGCAGTTCGAGCCGAAGAATCCCAAATCGTTGGCACTGCGTACCCACTCGCAGACTTCGGGTTGGTCGCTTACCGAGCAAGATCCGTT
Organism: Rikenellaceae bacterium; assembly: GCA_015059735.1. Lineage (GTDB taxonomy): Bacteria > Bacteroidota > Bacteroidia > Bacteroidales > Rikenellaceae > Alistipes. The sequence continues at coordinate 79,653 of SUZX01000002.1, forward strand.
CAACAACGTGGCTCGTACGGCTATCGAGGCGATGGGTGCTGCTTTGGGTCACACCCAGTCGCTGCATACCAATGCTCTTGACGAGGCTATTGCTTTGCCGACCGACTTCTCGGCGCGTATTGCCCGTAATACGCAGATCTACATCCAAGAGGAGACCAACGTATGCCGTGAGGTTGACCCATGGGCAGGTTCGTACTATGTAGAAACGCTGACCAATGAGATTGCACACAAAGCTTGGGAGCACATTCAAGAGATCGAGAAACTTGGCGGTATGGCCAAAGCTATCGAGACCGGTATTCCGAAGATGCGTATCGAGGAAGCATCGGCTCGTACACAGGCTCGCATCGACTCCGGAGAGCAAAAGATTATCGGCTTGAACGAGTACCGTTTGGAGAAAGAAGCTCCGATCGATATCCTTGCTGTTGACAATACGGCTGTTCGCGAAAGTCAGGTTAAGCGCTTGAAAGAGTTGCGTGCCAACCGCGATGAGGCTGCCGTTAAGAAAGCTCTCGATGCCATCACTGAGTGCGTGAAGACCAAGCAGGGCAACCTTTTGGAGTTGGCCGTAGAGGCTGCGAAAGTTCGTGCCACACTTGGCGAGATCTCGGATGCTTGCGAGGTTGTCGTAGGTCGCTACAAAGCCGTTATTCGTTCCATTTCAGGAGTTTATAGTTCAGCTGTGAAAAACGATGAATCGTTCGAGCGTGCCAAAGAGATGTGCGCCGAGTTTGCTAAGAAAGAGGGCCGCCAGCCGCGTATCATGATTGCTAAGCTGGGTCAGGATGGTCATGACCGAGGTGCTAAGGTCGTAGCTACGGGTTATGCCGATATCGGTTTCGATGTCGATATGGGGCCGTTGTTCCAAACTCCCGAGGAGGCTGCTAAGCAAGCCGTTGAGAACGACGTTCACATCGTTGGTGTTTCGTCGTTGGCCGCCGGTCACTTGACACTTGTACCGCAGATTATCGCTGAGTTGAAGAAGTTGGGTCGTGAGGATATCATCGTCGTTGTTGGCGGTGTGATTCCGGCACAAGACTACGATGAACTCTATCGTGACGGTGCTGCCGCTATCTTCGGCCCGGGTACGAAGATTGCAGTATCGGCTATCAAGATGCTTGAAATCCTGATGGAGGAGTAATCTCCTTTTAATACTACGATAAAGCATCCGACCAAAAGTCGGATGCTTTTTTTTATGTGTATCTATTTCTTTGGGAGAGGGATGAGTGTGGTTTAATAGTTGAAAATTATATCATAATACCATCTAAATTTGAAAATGTCAAAAATAAGTGTGAATTAAATAACAGTTAAAATTTGGGGTAATTTTGCGAAAAACAAGGCTTTATTTGGTGCACTGAGTGGAAAAATAGGTGTTTTTTGGGGAAAAAGTTGAAAAAAATGAATATTTGTCGAAAAAAATGTGTTTTTTGATGTATCAATATATATGAAAAAATACTACATTTGCAACCAGAACGAATAACATGTGCGGTAAGGAAGGTTACTCAGCAATATTTAGGTTAATGAGCGCTGTTTTTGTGCAGTGATCCCGTAATGGTTCAAGTTGGGTTTTTAGTTAGCAAATCGGGATACTTCCTTACCAAACATGTTTTTTGAGAGATCGATCGGGAATATCTCGATTTGATGATTAATTCCAAAGCCTATGTCTTTGCTTAGATTCAAAATGGTTGACGCGGCCATAAATCATGCCGCAGTAGAGGTGAAAGTTCCCAAAGGTCATCCTTCGGAGTATTTCGGTGAAAAGGTTTTCAATCGGGCTGCCATGCGCAAATACCTCGATAAGAAAACCTATTCTATTTTATTGGAGACAATGGAGATGCGTACACCCTTGCCGCGTGAGGTTGCGAATAGTGTTGCTGCCGGTATGCGCCAATGGGCCTTGGATCATGGTGCAGATCATTATACCCACTGGTTTCAGCCGCTGACAGGTGGCACGGCAGAGAAACACGATGCTTTTGCCGAGCCGGATGGCGAGGGTGGTGTTTTGGAGGAGTTATCCGGAAAGTTGCTTGTGCAACAAGAGTCAGATGCGTCGTCATTTCCGAATGGCGGTATCCGCAATACCTTCGAAGCACGTGGTTATTCGGCTTGGGATCCTACATCTCCGGCTTTTATCGTGGATACGACGCTTTGTATCCCTACCGTGTTCATCTCTTATGCCGGAGAAGCCCTCGATTATAAAGTGCCTTTACTACGCTCGATCTCTGCTGTGGACAAGGCTGCTACGGAAGTGTGCCATTACTTTGATAAGAATGTGCAACGCGTGATCTCCTACTTGGGTTGGGAACAAGAGTTTTTCTTGGTGGATGAGAGTCTGTGGGCTGTACGTCCCGACCTCATGCTGACGGGACGTACATTGATGGGGCACGAGTCTGCAAAGAATCAGCAACTCGAAGATCACTATTTCGGTGCGATTCCTACGCGTGTAATTGCCTTTATGCGTGATTTGGAATATGAGTGCTTGAAATTGGGTATTCCGGTGAAAACCCGACATAATGAGGTTGCTCCCAATCAGTTCGAGTTGGCTCCGGTTTATGAGGAAACCAATCTCGCCAACGACCATAACCAACTGCTGATGACCGTTATGGACAAAATTGCCCGCCGGCATAAGTTTCGTGTCTTGTTGCACGAGAAACCTTTCAAGGGGATCAATGGTTCGGGTAAGCATAACAATTGGTCGTTAGGAACCGATGCCGGTGTGAATTTGTTGGGTCCGGGAAAGACTGCTTCGGATAATTTGCAGTTTATAACGTTCCTTGTGAATGTGATTTCGGCCGTACATAAATACAATGGTTTGCTGAAAGCTGCCATCATGAGTGCAACAAATGCTCATCGTTTGGGCGCAAATGAGGCTCCTCCGGCTATTATCTCGACATTCTTAGGCTCTCAAATATCCTCTGTTTTGGATAAATTGGCCGCAAGTCGTAATGATGACGATATCCGCTTCGATGCAAAGAATGTTTTCCGCATGAGCGGTGTGTCACATATGCCGACCTTGTTGTTGGATAATACCGATCGTAACCGCACCTCGCCTTTTGCTTTTACCGGCAATCGTTTCGAATTCCGCGCGGTGGGCTCGTGTGCCAATTGTGCCGAGGCGATGATTGTCCTCAACTCAATTACGGCGGCAGAACTTACCGAGTTTAAGCAGGCTGTGGATGCTAAAATCGAGGCCGGTGCCAAAAAGGAGAAGGCGATCTATGAGGTGCTGAAACGGATGATCAAGGCATGTGAGCCGATTCGTTTCGATGGTAACGGTTATTCGGAGGAGTGGAGAACCGAAGCCGCCAAGCGCGGATTGGACTGCGAAACTTCTACTCCGATTAATTTCGACCGTTTCCTCGATGAGCATACTATGAAGATGTTTAACGATTTGGGTGTCTTCTCAAAAGTTGAGTTGGAAGCGCGAGCTGAAGTCAAGTGGGAAACTTATACCAAGAAGATTCAGATAGAGGGTCGTGTGCTTGGTGATTTAACGATGAACCACATTGTGCCGACAGCATCGAAATACGAGGCTTTGTTGCTCGATAAAGTCTATAAGATGGCGCAAATTCCCGAATTGAACGCCGCAGCGGATATTGAATTGATCAAGAGAATCCAAGATCATACAGCTTCGATTCAGCGTTTGACAAGCGAAATGACCGAAGCACGCAAACAGGCGAATAAGATCGAAGATCAACGAGAGAAAGCCATTGCCTATCATGATCGGGTTGAAATTTTCTTCGATGAAATTCGTTATCATATCGATAAACTTGAAGAGATTGTCGATGATCAGATGTGGCCATTGCCCAAATATCGAGAATTGTTATTCCTGCGATAAAATTTAAGGCTCTCAAACTTTGATACCCCGATGGTGCTCTCCATCGGGGCTTTTTATTTCATAGTCCTCTCTGTTGCCGAGGGCTATGAAACTAAAAAATCCGATCTTTGAACAGATCGGATTTGTCGGATGAGAATGAAATTCTCTTATTCCTCTGTGCGGTAGGTGTGCTCTACGTAAATGGCGTGTTGCATAGCCTCGCGCTTGGCGATCGAAGGCTTGGTGAAGTACTGACGACGACGAAGCTCTTTCAGTACGCCCGTGCGCTCGTATTTACGTTTGAACTTTTTCAGGGCGCGCTCGATGTTCTCGCCCTCTTTTACCGGCATGATAATCATAGTTGTTTGTGTTTTTTGTTTTGTTGTTAATATTCTGTTATCTGTGTTTGTTAGGGGAGTATCACTTTTGGATACATTCTCCCGAAAAAGACTGTTTATCTGTCGTTGTGACCGCTTAAAGAGCCGAATTGCAGGTAGGGAGCCAAACGGGCTGCCTCCTCGCGGGTCAATATGTTCTCTTTGACTAACTCTTCAACGGTGTTCCAACCTCCTTTCAACTGTCTTTGTTTTAATAATCGCCGAAGCGAACGTGGAGCCAAGTAGGGATGGCGTGCTAATTCGTTCGGGCTTGCAAAGTTAATATCAATTTTTTGAATTTCACAACTATCGCAATAAATTTGTTGTAAAATTTTTTCATAGTTACGTTCGGTAATACCCGGAATTTCGGATAATTGCTCTATATGCAAAAATCCTCCGAGTCGTTCGCGGTATTGGAGAATACGACCGATTGTTTTTTCGCCAATACCTACAATGCTGCGAAGTGTTGCCGAATCGGCAGTATTTAATTCAATTCGTATTTTGCCTACTCGGAGCGGTTGCTCTGGAAAGATGATATATGGTTCGAGTGCTGTAGCCACTGAATCGCTAATGACATAGCAGGCTCGCAACTCTTCCATGTCGCGAATTCCACTTAAATCCCGCCAACGAATGAAAGCCTCGGCTTGTCGTTTCGATAGCGCTCCGATGGCGCGAAGATAGCGTGCGCTGACGGTATCTATACGAAACGGTGTAGGAGCAAGGGGGACGGCAATCAGTTGTTCGTGACGGTATTTTTGCGGAGTGATGGCGTAGCGACGTCCGATGCGAATATAGGGGCGTAGTGCGCGATAGAGGGAGTCGTCGATACCATAGCAGAGGGTTAGATCTTCGGGAATACGAAAGATCTTTCCGGCGGCCCGATATTTCAATAGACTCACAGCCTGATACTTTGAAAGGCCGAGTAGGCGCAACTCATCAAAATCGGCCGTATTGGGATCAAAAGGATGTGGCGCGATGGAATCTTTTCGGCTTTCCAACTCCTCTGTTATCCGTTGAGCCATCTCGGGAGTAGTTTTGGGGCGAATAAATATGATGGCGAGAGTGACCAATGTGGCCAAAGGCAGGAAAAGTACCAATGCCCGTATTTCACGATCGGAGAAAAATTTTGCCATGCTACTGTTATTTTGAGTGATTTTATCGGAAGTTAACGACCTCGGGACGGGTTGGACGGTAACGGAATTGTTCGAGTCGCGTGCTACTCGAAAGCTGGAAATAGTCGCACCCGACAAGGCCACCTTTACCGAATGCAATACCTACTCGAATCTGTATTGTGCTGAAAATCAATCGTTCATTTTTGATGCGTAATCCCCCACCCAACGTGGCAAAAAAGTTATTCTTAAAGATATTGGGAGAGTAGCCGAGTAATCCGAAGTCGGCAAATCCGAAGAATGCAAATCGAAAGCCCCATGGTTGAAATGGGGTGAAAAAAACGGTTTCGCTGTTGAGTACCATCCGGTTGGTGCCGGTGACGTGTTCGTTGAGGGCTTGCGGTCCGTTGGGATGCGTGAAGATAATGCTCTCGTTGTTGCCTCGTTCGCGATTCCAACCCTGTGTATAGTTGAGCGAAAGGAATTGACGTATGCGATTTCGGCGAAGGATGAAAAGGTTGGAGAACCATTGCAAATCAATATCTATGGCACTGTGGCTCCACATGCCGTTATAGTGACTGATATAACTTCCGAGGGTAAATCCTCCCATCAGATAACCAATGCTGTAATAGTTTCCGGTACGATAACTTAACCCAAGATAGAGTGCGTCGTCAAATTCTCCCCAAGAGTATCCCGAAACCACTTCGGCTTTATATCCCGTTGGCAGATACTCTCGAAGACCATAGCCATATACCATGTTGACCGAGAGAAATTTCTCGCGATAAAGTCCGATGCCTCCGAGTAGTTGATGTCCGTTGTGCATGGCCGGATTGAGATCCGGAGCAATGGTAGGGCGTTCGATGAAATAGGCATTGTGGTAATGTCCGGTAACGAAAATACTTGAATTGATGGAGCGAATGTAGCGAGAAACTCCCGCCCAAGCATTGAACGTGCGAACTCGGGCAATACGGATCGTATCCTCTTCGCGCATGTAGTATTCCGAGCGATTATTTCCATATGTCACTCCCAATTCATAATCAGTCGGTTTGAGAAACTCTTTGCCGATGTTCACTTGCATTGTTCGTTCCTCGAAGTTGCGTCCCACTTCGATTGATGCTGAGTAGAATGATCCCATAAGGTTGGGGATCTCGTAGGAGATATGATTCCCACCATAGCTGAAATTTGAGCGGTCGAAATAGGTCATGATCCCTAAACGATGTCCCAATCCGAAGATATTGCCATCGGAGAGTCCCGCCATCGTCCGACTACGGGAGCGCAAAGCGGCATCGATGCTGATAGTCCAGCTGTCGCGTGTTTGTAGGACAATGTTAACCATTGTGGAATCAAGAGAGTCGGGCGTAATGATGATATCGGTGTCCGAGATGTAGGGACGTGAGCGAAGTAGTTGCTGAGTGCGCACAATGAGTTCGGGATCGACCTCTTCTCCGGAGTGGAAGAGCAGATCGCGTCGAATGATGCGTTCGCGGGTTAGGGTATGCAACTTGTTGCCAACTCGTTCGAGCCAGTTGCTGTCGTTTTGAAAAATTTGATTTCGAACAATACGAATGTCGCCGATAATTTTCCCCTCATAACGTTTGAGGGCTTTGGTTTCGTCAAGAACACGTCCGCTGGCAGTCGTGTCGCGTTTGGGAAGCCGAAAAAAGGTTTTGTAAAGCAGACGAGGAACAGTACGTCGCGTGCTTTTTGATTGTATGCTATCGTAAAGACGGCGATTACGTTCGGTTACATGGGTTTCGAGGGTGTCGGAGTTTTGAAGTTTCTGTATCTTTTCTCCTCTGTTTTTGACCGGTGGCGTCAACGAACCGACCTGTTGTGCAAAAGCAACAGAGAAATAGGCGAGTAGAGCCCATAGAAGTATGCCTAATCGAAACATCTCTTTAACGGTTCGTTGAAAATCTTGGGCATGCCGAGAGGGAAGACTCTTTTATGTTTGATAACGTATCAAAGCAAAAAAACGTATGCACAAAGTTTATCGAAGTCTTCCAAAAGTGCTTCTATCAAATCCTTGAAATGATAATTCCAGAATAATATTGCATAAATTTTTTGCTCATCCATTCAAATTAAAATGTGAAAAAGTCCGTTTAATACGGACTTTCCGAAATATAAGAGCAAAACCCCTCCGATGACAAGATCCCCGAGGCATCGTGTCACCTTGATTCGGGTCGGTTGCCGGTTAGAGTCGTCCCTCTTTGGCCTCAATACATTCGGTGGCGTGAGGCACCTTCATCAACCGCTCTTTGGGAATCAACTTGCCGGTGGTTTTGCAGATTCCGTAGGTCTTATTCTCAATGCGAACAAGGGCCATCTCCAAGTTGCGGATGAATTTCATTTGGTGAGCAGCCAAACGACCGCTCTCCTCTTTGGAAAGTGTGGCAGCACCCTCTTCAAGTACTTTGAACGTGGGAGAGGTGTCCTCAGTGTCGTTACCGGCGGTGTGAGTGATAGAAGCACGCAATAATTCGTAATCGGCGCGTGCATTCTCTAACTTTTTCAAAATAAGTTGGCGGAACTCTTCGAGCTCGGCATCGCTGTATCTGCTTCTTTCGTCTGCCATAATAATATACCTTAATATTAATAAGTATAAAGGATTTGTCTCAATAAACCCAATTTGGGGTATGGTTGTGAGAGTGGTGTTACTCGTTTCGGACATTCCTTTATGTAAAATTAAAAATATTTTCCCGAAAAACCAAATTTTTCGGGAAAATATCTGCAATTCTGTTTTTCGAGGAGAACAGACTATATGCGTGTTATGGCTATACGGATCGGGATCTCGTCGATATCGGATGTTACAACCGTGCTTCCTGAGGGCTCTGCCGCAGTTTTGACCTCTACGGCAAGAGTTTGAGAGGCAATATAATCGGCAAATCCCGTAAGAGCTGGAGCAACCAAATCGAGTTGTTCGATTTCCACGCGGATACGGTCAGTGACCTCAAAGCCGGAATCCTTGCGGATATTTTGAATGCGATTGATCAATTCGCGTGCCACACCTTCGGCGCGAAGCGCGTCGGTAATGGTAATATCCAAAGCAACTGTCAGTTTTCCCTCCGTAGCAACGAGCCACCCGGGCATATCTTCCGAGGTGATCTCAAAATCAGCAGCGGTGACCGTGATCTGCTCGTCGCCCATGTTGAGAATGGTCTCTGTCGCTTGTTCGATCTCGGCAATACGCTCCTGCGAGAATTCGGCGGTCATGGCCGCTATCTGCTTCATGTATTTGCCGTAACGGGGCCCTAACGTCTTGAAATTAGGCTTGATGCGCTTGGTAATGATTCCTGCGGTATTTTCGATCAATTCGATTTCTTTGACATTTACCTCGTTCATGACCAATCCTTTGACAGCCTCTACGTGTGCAGCAACTGTAGGGTCGAGTACCGGAATGAGAATCTTTTGCAGTGGTTGACGTACTTTGATCGATACTTTGCGGCGCAGTGCTAATACCATCGATGAGAGTTGCTGTGAGAGAGCCATCGTTGCCTCCAACTCGGTATCGATTAGTGCTTCGTTGGCTTGCGGGAACATGGCAAGATGTACCGAGGTGTCGTTGTGACGTCCACTTACAGCATTCAGATCGGAGAAAATACGATCGGTAATGAATGGTGCAAACGGTGCAGCAATCAATGCCACAGTCTCCAAACAAGTGTAGAGTGTTTGGTATGCAGCCAACTTATCTTGGGTCATCTCTCCGCCCCAGAAACGTTTGCGGTTAAGACGTACATACCAGTTCGAGAGGTTTTCACCGACAAACTCTTGAATAGCGCGAGCTGCCGGAGTGGGATCGTAGTTTTCAAGCGATTCGGTAACCTCTTTGACCAAGGTATTCAACAAAGAGATGATCCATCTGTCGATCTCGGGACGCTCGGTAACGGGGATCTCCGGCTCTTGTCCGGTGAATCCATCGACGTTAGCATAGAGTGCAAAGAACGAGTAGGTGTTGTAAAGAGTGCCGAAGAATTTGCGACGTACTTCGTCTACTCCGTCTTTGTCGAATTTGAGGTTGTCCCAAGGTTGTGAGTTGGAGATCATATACCAGCGGGTTGCATCGGCACCGTAGGTTGCAAGCACCTCAAACGGATCGACAGCATTGCCCAAACGTTTCGACATCTTATTGCCGTTTTTGTCGAGTACCAAACCGTTGGAAATGATATTCTTGAATGCTACCGAGTCAAAGAGCATCGTGGCAATGGCGTGTAAGGTAAAGAACCAACCGCGCGTTTGATCAACGCCTTCGGCGATAAAGTCCGAAGGATAGACTTGCGAGAAACCCTCTTTGTTCTCAAAGGGATAGTGTACCTGAGCGTAGGGCATGGCACCGGAGTCGAACCATACGTCAATCAAGTCGGCTTCGCGATGCATAGGTTCACCTTTCGATGAAACCAAAACGATCGAATCAACATAGGGGCGGTGTAGGTCAATGCGCTCTGTCGAGTAGTTTTCGGCCGACATGTCACCTACCTTGAAGTTCTTGTAGGGATTCTCCTGCATGATGCCGGCAGCAATCGACTTCTCGATTTCGGTTATCAGTTCCTCAGTGGAGCCGATACATTTCAACTCCGAACGATCTTCTGTAGCCCAAATTGGCAGGGGAGTACCCCAGAAACGTGAGCGCGAAAGATTCCAATCGTTGAGATTTTCAAGCCACTTGCCAAAGCGTCCTGTGCCGGTCGATTCCGGACGCCAACGAATTGTTTTGTTCAACTCGATCATGCGCTCTTTGAGTGCCGTGGTACGAATAAACCATGAGTCAAGCGGATAATATAGCACGGGCTTGTCGGTTCGCCAACAATGGGGATAGTTGTGAACGTGTTTTTCAATTTTGAAGGCTTTACCTGCAGCCTTCATCTGCAAGCAGATATAGACGTCGAGCGACTCGGCGGCAGCCGCTGCCTGCTCATCATAACGACCGTCGATCGTGAATTGCGGATCGTAAGCATTTTTTACCCAACGACCGGCATATTCGGCATAGGCCGTTGTGTTAACACAGGTCTTTACAAACTCCTCATCCAACTCCTCTAACAAATAAAATTTACCTGTAAGGTCAACCATCGGGCGTGTTTCGCCTTTCTTGTTGATCATGAAGAGCGAGGGAATACCAGCAGCACGAGCTACAAAGGCATCGTCAGCACCGAATGTCGGTGCAATGTGAACGATACCCGTACCGTCCTCGGTAGTGACATAATCGCCCGAAATTACTCGGAAAGCTTTTTTCGAGGCATCTTTCCAATTGCCGGCCTCATCCATCTCGACGGGTTTTACCCACGGGAGCAACTGCTCATATTCCATGCCTACCAAATCGGTACCTTTGTAGTGGCCTACGATCTCGAAGGGTATCAACTTATCTCCTTGTTTGTAATCGGCAAGTGCAATACCTTCGGCTTTCTTGTTGAAATGTGCCCACAGCAGCGGCTCGGCTAATACGATAGTTTGTTTCTCTCCGGTATAGGCATTATAGGTGCGAACAGCAACATAGTCGATCTTTGGGCCGACGCAGAGTGCCGTATTCGACGGCAGTGTCCATGGGGTAGTGGTCCAAGCAATGAAATAGGGTGTTCCCCATCCTGTCATTTCGGGCTTGGGATTCTTCATGCGGAACTGACCGACAACGGTTGTATCTTTGACATCGCGGTAGCACCCGGGTTGATTCAATTCGTGAGTCGAAAGACCGGTTCCTGCGGCCGGCGAATAGGGTTGAATGGTGTAACCCTTATAAAGTAAACCTTTGTCGAATAGTTGTTTGAGCAACCACCAAAGCGACTCGATGTATTTGTTGTCGTAAGTAATATAGGGGTCTTGCATGTTAACCCAGTAACCCATCTTGCGAGTCAGCTCCTCCCATACACCTGTGAACTCCATGACGGCTTCGCGGCAGGTATGGTTGTACTCCTCGATCGAAATGCTCTTGCCGATATCCTCTTTGGTAATACCCAGTTTTTTCTCTACACCCAACTCGACGGGCAGACCATGAGTGTCCCAGCCGGCCTTACGATGCACCAAATAACCTTGTTGTGTCTTGTAGCGGCAAAAGACGTCTTTGATGGTACGAGCCATGACGTGGTGAATGCCGGGCATGCCATTGGCCGAGGGAGGACCCTCGTAGAATACGAATGTGGGATGACCTTCGCGTGTGGTGATACTCTTGTTGAATGTATCGTTTGCATCCCATTGTTTCAGCACCTCGTCGGCCGTGCCGGCCAAATCGAGACCTTTGTACTCTTTGAATTTCATATCGTGAAAATACTTAATTTCTCTTAAACGTACAAAGATAGGAAAAAGTTCGGAAATATCTGCTTTTCGGAGGCAAAAGGTGCTTGAATATGGCTGTAATTTGTAGAGATTGGGGCAAAAGCCCCTCAAATTGCTATAATGATGAACTATTGATCTATTTTTGACGGATTACTCGGGCAGGATTGCCCACAGCTACCGAGTCTGTCGGAATATCATGGGTAACCACAGATCCCGCACCAATGATGCAACGATCACCGATGGTAACCCCCGGGCAGACAATCACACCACCGCCTAACCAACAATGCTCCCCGATAGTGATGGCAAGACCGGTTTCTAAGCCGGTGGCACGATGTTCGGCTTCTAACGAGTGATGGGCGGTAAGTAGTTGCACTTTGGGGCCGATGAGCGTGCCACGTCCGATACGAATTGGTGCCAAGTCAAGAAATACGCAGTCGAAATTGATGAAAACATCCTCTCCTAAATAGATATTGACTCCGTAGTCACAATAGAATGGAGCGCGGATGAATCCAGCAGTGGCATGGGGGCACAATTCGGCCAATGTCGCAACATACTCCCCTTCACGAGAAGGAATACAATTGTTGAGTCGCTGCATGAGTTGAGCTGCCCGATCACGCAGAGCTTTCAGTTCGGAATCCATTGGATCGGCCCATTTGCCGGAGAGCATTTTCTCGCGCTCTGTCATTTTTGTGCAAGATGATTAATCGAACGACTGCATTTCGATAAGTTTGGCATAGATTCCGTTACGAGCCATTAACTCGGCATGGGTACCTTGCTCGGCAATACGGCCATGATCTATCACAATGATCTTATCTGCATTGTGAATCGTTGACAACCGGTGGGCGATGACAATTGAAGTGCGCCCCCCTTCAAGCAGACGATTCAACGCATCTTGTACGAGTTTCTCGCTTTCGGTGTCGAGTGCCGAGGTCGCCTCGTCGAGAATTAAGATCTCCGGATTTTTCAATACGGCACGGGCAATCGAAAGGCGTTGCCGCTGACCGCCCGAAAGTTTCGACCCGCGATCTCCGATATTGGTTTCGTATCCCTCGGGACATTCGTTGATAAAACTGTCGGCATTGGCAATGCGAGCTGCTTCGACGATTTCCTCGTGGGTTGCACCCTGCTTGCCGAGAGCAATGTTCCCCTCGATGGTGTCGTTAAAAAGGATCGTGTCTTGCGAAACAACGCTCATGTGGGCACGAAGGCTCTCTTGGGTGTAATCGCGTAACGAGCTCCCATCGATCAGGATTTCGCCTTGCGAAGGGTCGTAAAAACGGGGAATCAATTCACTAAGGGTCGATTTGCCGCCACCCGAAGGCCCTACTAATGCCACAGTCTCTCCGCGACGAATCTCAAAAGAGATGCCGTCGATCACCTCGCGCGATCCATCATAAGAGAAGTGTACATTGCGTAGCTCGATTTTATCTTTTAGTCCTTCAAAGATTTTTGCATCGGGTTTGTCCTGAATTTCACTATGCGTGTCGATGATCGAGAAGATACGTTCACCGGCAGCAATTCCTTGATTGATATTGGCAAACTGATCAATGAATGTGCGAACCGGTCGTGTGATTTGCGAGAACATAGCGATAAAGGCAATGAATCCTCCCGGATCAAGCGATCCTTTCATGACGAGTGATCCGCCGAATACGAGAATTACACCGACGGCCGAGATTCCGAGAAATTCGCTCATCGGTGAGGCTAACTGTTGCCTGCGAGCCATCGAAAGGGTAAGTCGGGCTACATCCGCATTGATTTGGAAATATTTACGTTTTATGTAATCGACAGCGTTATAGCTCTTGATGACCTTGATTCCGGAGAGTGATTCGTCGAGTGTTGCAACCATCTCTCCCTGTTTTTGCTGATTGGTACGGGCCGGATGGCGCAACTGCTTGACAATGCTGCCGATGATCAATGCCACGATGGGCAGAAAGAGTACCGAGAAGATCGCCAATTCCCACGATATGGCAACCATCATCACTACGTAGCCGATGATCAAAAATGGCTCACGGAATGCCACTTGCAATGTGTTGGTAATGCAGAATTGTACCACTCCGACATCGGAGGTGATTTTTGAAATGATATCACCTTTGCGTTGTTCGCTGAAATAACCGACATTCATGTCCATTACCCGAGAGAACATTTTATCGCGCATACGTTGCAAGGTACGTGTACGCATGTTTTCAACGGTCCATGCTCCGAGATAACGAAACAGGTTACTCAGAAAACTGATGAATACTGTAACAATGGCTAATAACAACAGCACATTACTTTGAGCATAGGTGTCGAAAAGGTGGGAGTAAACGTAGTTGAAAAGTGTGGTCAGATACTCTTTGTTTAACTCGATGGGAGGAAGTGTGTCAACAGGCTCGAATGAGTAGTTGGCATCAAACATTGTGTTGAGGATCGGGATAATCAACAAGAATGTCAAAGAGTTGAACAGCGCGTATAATAGCGAGTAGAAGAAATAGGGGATAGCGTATTTTTCGATCGGTCGGGCAAACCCCAAAAGCCGCATATAAGTCTTGAACATGCCTTAAAGGAGTGTTGAGTTGTGCAAATAAATTTGCCAAAGATAGGTAATTAATACGAGAAAACGAAATCCGAAGTTGGATATACCTTTTGTTGGCGAGTTTCCAAACATTTAGAGGAAAATAATGAAGAATAAATAGGATATATACGGCCGCCCTTTCGAGAAGTTCCCTTAATTATAAAGAGCTGGCATCGATGATACGACTATTTTACATTTTGAGCCAATAAAAATGCGGGTTGTCCATCCTAAGATGAAACAACCCGCGTATTTTGCAGATCCTATAAGCCGGGTTCTGTGCCCGAATCGAAACTCGGGTCTCTGTCATTTATCTACAACAGCAGTCACCTGCCGCTTCTAGCAACCTACCCCCCGACATCGGACGAGCAACCCTTAATTGTCGGTATACATGGTCTTGCAACTCACGGGACGTACTGACCGGACGACGTTGCCGCCTCCGCGGTAGGCTCTTACCCCACCTTTTCACCCTTACCGGCTCAACGTGCGCACATCGAACAGGCGGTTATTTTCTGTTACGCTACCATGCCCTCTCGGACATCAAGTCGTTAGCTTGCGTGGCGCTCTATGTTGCCCGGACTTTCCTCTCCCGACGATGGTCGGCAGCGACAGAGCGGACCTGCGAATTTATACTTCGATTTCCCGAAATTATTTCTCGGCAGCGTACAACTCATTTACTTTGGCCAAAACCAACGGAGTGATGTTGAGCGTCGTGTCGGCATCGATCAAAGCCGACGCGTTGATGATCAACTTGTACTTTTTGTCGGCATTGATGGCTGCAACGGCACGTTTCAACAGATCCTGAGCACGGTTGGTGAATACAAAGTTCTCTTCGTCGAGTTTTTGAGCCTCTTTTTGGGCCGAACTTTGATAGGCGGCAACACGTTGCTCGATGCTTTTTTGTTTGGCTTGTGCATCGGTTGTGGTAATCAAGCCTTTTTGGTATTTTTCCTGTAATTGGGCAGCTTCGGCTTGGAGACTTTTCTCTTTTTCGGCCCAACTCTTTTGTGCTTTTTGGGTTTTTTCCTGCAATGGAGCTCCCTCTTTCAAATAGAGATCGCATTGTGCTAATACAGCCTCAACCTGCACATAAGCGATGTCGCTCGACCCGATTTCACGGGGAGCAGCCTCCGAAGGAGTTGTTGCGGGTTCAGCAGTTTTGTTGTTGCAGGCCGTAAGACCCATTACGGCAACTAAGGCCGCAAGAAACAATTTTTTCATATTCTACGGTTGTGTTAGTTAATTATTCGTTAATTGAGACACAAAGGTAAAAAAAAATCTTTATTTTTGCCCAACTATCAACAAAATTTGAGTGTCATGTACGAATACATTCGCGGAACGGTCGCCGAATTGGCTCCGGCATATGTTGTAATCGACGTTGGTGGAGTGGGCTACTACCTCCAAATATCGCTTGAAACCTATTCGGCTATTGAGCATGTCGAACACGCCCAACTATTTGTCCATTATATCGTTCGTGAGGATGCACAATTGCTTTACGGCTTTGCTTCGAAGGTTGAACGCGAGTTGTTTCGCATGTTGATAGGCGTGTCGGGGGTCGGAGGAAATACGGCTCGTATGATTCTTTCGACTTACTCTCCGCATGAGTTGCAGGGGATCATTGCTGCTGGTAATGCCGTGCTGTTGAAAAACGTTAAGGGCTTGGGGCTGAAAACAGCTCAGAAGATCATCGTGGAGTTGAGCGGGAAACTTACCGGATTGGAAACGGCTTCTCCAACCGGTGCGGTGACCGGAGCTACTACCGAGGAGGCATTGGCTGCTTTGGTGATGCTGGGATTTGCCAAAGTGGCTGCCGAAAAAGTATTGCGAACTATTGTCCGAGAGTCGCCCACAGCTTCGGTCGAAGAGTTGATTCGTCTTGCACTTAAACGACTCTAAACATTTGTAGATAAAAATGCTGAGTAGCATTTGAATAAGAGACCTCTTCTTGCGGAAGAGGTCTTTACACACACAAACTTACAATACAAAAAAAATGGCATTCGCCTGATTTCTGCTGTTTCTTCTGCAAAGATCGGAATATCTGTCAAACGTTGCAATCGCAATAATCAGGTATTTTGGTGTTCGGCTGATCGCGATATATAGGCATTGGCGATGATGTAATCTTGTATTTGCAAGGTTTGTAAGTATAAATACCTATTCTGTTCAATTTGTTTGATGCTCGATGATTTTTGCCAATGATTTTTGTTAATTTTGCATGTGGATTGAATAATTTTTACCATTCTTGAATATTGAGATGATCGATTTTCAAAAAATACCGTCTCCGTCGTATGTACTCGACGAACAACTACTCGATGAAAATTTGGCTGTGATCGACCGTGTGCGTCGCGAGGCGGGTGTAGAGATTATTGTGGCACTGAAAGCTTGTGCCATGTGGAGTATTTTTCCGGAATTGGCACGTCATTCCAACGGGGCAACTGCCAGCTCTGCCGCCGAAGCTCGTTTGGTGTTGGAGGAGTTTGGGCAACCTGCTCATACCTACGCTCCGGTCTATACCGATCGTAATATCGACGAAATCCTACGTTGTAGCAACCATATAACTTTCAACTCCGTTGCCCAATTCGAACGGTTTGGTCAGCGTGCCTTGATCAACGGTATTTCGTGCGGCTTGCGGGTAAATCCGCAATATTCGCCTGTCGAAACCGACCTCTACAATCCGTGTGTCGCCGGATCGCGATTGGGGGTTACGGCTACCGAGTTAGCTGCTCATGGCGGATTGCCGCAGGGAATCGAGGGTTTGCATTTTCATGTGTTATGTGAGTCGCGTCCACATCATTTGCGATTGGCGTTGGAGGCACTTGAAGAACATTTTGGTGATCTACTCGATCGGGTGAAGTGGCTCAATATGGGAGGCGGTCATTTGATGACTCATGCCGAATATGATTGTGACGAACTGATCGCCCTGCTCAAAGAGTTCAAAGCGCGTCATCCGCATTTGCGTCTGATTCTCGAACCCGGTAGTGCCTTTACTTGGCGTACGGGTTATTTGGTCTCCACTGTGGAGGATATTGTCGAAAATGGCGGAGTGCATACGGCTATGCTCGATGTGTCGTTTGCTTGTCACATGCCCGATTGCCTTGAAATGCCGTATAAGCCGGCTATTATTGGAGCGCACGAACCTCTTGACGGCGAAAAACGTTGGCGTATGGGTGGTACCAGCTGTTTGGCCGGCGATTATTACGGCGATTGGGCCTTCGACCATGAGTTGCAAGTGGGAGAGCGAATCGTTTTCGAAGATATGATCCATTATACGATGGTCAAAACCACGATGTTCAATGGTGTTCATCACCCCTCGATTGTCATTGCTCGTCGCGATGGCCGCGTGGATGTAATCCGAGAATTCGGTTACGAAGATTTCCGAGATCGTATGTCCTGAAATAACAAAACCCAAAATAAATGAAAGATTTCAAACCTACCGACTATACGTTGGAATGCGTTGCTACGGGACGCGAATTTGCCGATGAGGGTTGGATGCTCGAAGATCGTTCGTGCAAATCACCATCGCTTGTCCGTGCCAAATATGCCAACAAACAATTGAATGTTAAACCGATTGAATGGGGTCTCTATCGCTATTGCGATTGGCTTCCCATACGACGTATCTTGAAAGGTTCGTCGGCTCCCGTTACCTATAAAAGCAAAGGATTGTCCGAATATCTCGGTTTGGAGAACTTGTGGATCACATTCAACGGTTATAATCCGGCCATCGGTGCTTCGATGACCACTTGTTCGTTTAAGGAGACCGAAGCTTATAGCGTATGTGCCCGTGTTGCCGAAGATGAGGAGCGCGTGTTGGTGGTTGCTTCGGCCGGAAATACGGCGCGGGCTTTTGCGAAGGTTTGTTCGGACAACAACATCAAACTATTGCTTGCCGTACCACAAGATAACCTTGAAGCTTTGTGGTTCGAAGAACCGCTGAATCCTTGTGTAAAGCTTATTTCGTGCGAAAAGGGTGGCGATTACTTCGATGCGATCCATCTCTCGAATATAGCACTCAAAACGGAGGGATTCTATGCCGAAGGCGGTGCAAAAAATATTGCTCGTCGCGATGGTATGGCTACCACCGTCTTGTCGGCAGTGACAACCATCGGCCGTATCCCCGACTACTATTTCCAAGCCGTTGGAAGCGGTACGGGAGCTATTGCAGCATGGGAGGCCAACCAACGCCTTATTGAGGATGGTCGTTTTGGGTCGAACACCATGCGTTTGATGGTATCGCAGAATGCTCCTTTTGTCCCGATGTACGATGCTTGGCGTGCCGATTCGCGCCAGATGTTGCCTTACGACGATGATAAAGCCCGCCGTGATGCGGAGATTATCGATGCCAAAGTGCTCTCAAACCGCAAACCTCCTTATGGCCTAGCCGGTGGCTTATACGATGCCTTGAAAGCCACCGATGGCGATATCTTTGTGACAACCAATGCACAAGCTCGCAAAGCCCGCAAACTATTCCAAGAGTTGGAGGGTATCGATATTCATCCGGCCGCAGGTGTTGCTACGGCATCACTTATCAAAGCGGTAGCCGATGGAAAAGTTGCCAAAGAGGCTGTTGTGATGCTCAATATTACGGGCGGTGGAGAAGAGTTGTTCAAGAAGGACAAAGCATGTTGGCAACTTCAACCCGCTCATGTCTTTCCGCTCGATCCCGATGTCGACGATGTGATTGCTAAAGTTACGGAATTGTTCGCATAAGATATGACAAATGCCTGAATTTTTTCAGGCATTTGTCATATGAAGAGAATTTAAGGATCAGGCTTGATTCTCAAAAGTCTCCGCAACCTGTTTCAGCAACTCGACAATAGGCAGATGCTGCGGACAACTTTGCTCGCACTTGCGACAGGCGATGCACTCCGAAGCTTTCCCATGAGATTGGGCAAGGTTGTCGTAGTAAACGTTCTGTATCGAGAAGAGGTTGTTGATCGACTGTTTGTCTGCGTTGTATAATGCGAAATAGTCGGGGATGGCAATTTGTTTCGGACAACCATCGACACAATAGCGACAAGCCGTACACTGAATGGGGATCGAGCGATTGATGATCTCAACGGCTTGGGCTATCGTCGCATACTCTTGTTCGTTGAGCGGCTCGAAATGTTGCATATACGAGGTGTTATCGAGCAGTTGATCCAACGAGGACATGCCACTTAATACCGTAATTACCCCTTCGAGACTTGCCGCATAACGAATGGCCCATGAGGCCGGTGATGCTTTGGGATGTAACTCATGAAACAACTCTTCGACACGCTCAGGCACTCGCGCCAGCGATCCACCCTTGATCGGCTCCATGATAATAATTTCCTTGCCGTGCCGACGAGCCACCTCATAACATTTGCGCGATTGAATACTCTCGTTTTCCCAGTCCAAATAGTTGATCTGCAACTGCACAAACTCCACTTCGGGATGAGCTGTCAAAATCTCGTCAAGCAACTCTGCGGTGTCGTGAAACGAGAATCCTACATGACGGATTTTGCCTTCGGCCTTCTTGCGGGCTACAAATGAAAAACTGTCGAAACGTTTTACTTTTCGGTAGTTGAAAACGTTGAGATTATGCAACAGGTAATAATCGAAGTAGTCAACTCCGCATTTGGTCAATTGCTCGTCGAAAATCCGTTCTTGGTCGCCCTCTTGTTTGAGGAACATGGTCGGTAGTTTGGTCGCTAACGTGAAACTGTTGCGATCGTGCCGCTTGACCAATGCTTCGCGAACGATTTCCTCACTCTTGAAATCGTGGTACATATAGGCCGTGTCGAAGTAGGTGAAACCTCGTTCGAGGAAGGTATCTACCATCTGTTCGACCTGCCTAATATCTACTTTGTCGAATTTTTCCGGCTCGGTAAGGGGCAGACGCATGCACCCAAATCCCAATTTCTTTGTCTCCATACGTTATTTGCGAATCAGGCGATTGATAACTAACCAGCCACCGAATACTTGCAACAGCATACCCGGAATGCCGAGTTGAAAATCTTGCATGGCGATATGGAGATTGCCAACCAAAGCCCACTCTCCCAATGATCCGATAACTTGATAGGTTAATATAACCAATGTCAGTAATCCGAGTGTTGCCTTGTGGAATTTTGTGGCAACATAACCTGCTGTCAGTGCCAAGAGTGTTGATTTTAGCATAATAGTCGGCAGCATTGCAATAGTCGGCATGCCGAAGAGCAAAGAGTTAATCAATGGCGAAATGAGAGCGGTGAGAAGTCCCACGCGCCAACCATATTTATATGCACCGATCAAGGTGAAAAAATAGATAGGCAACCATGTAGGTCCTCCAGCCTGCACAGCGTGGCAGAGTTGTGGCAGAGCTATGTTCCCCAACACAAAGAGAACCGTAAGCCAATAGGTTTCAATCTTTTGAAATCCCAAAGAATAAAATCTGATTGTGGATGTTTGCATGTTGATCACTGGTTACAATTATTTACTAATCTCGCTTTCGTCTGTTTGTCCGTGTAGAAATGCCTCGATTTGTGGGAGGCACTCTTCAGCTGTACGACAACCGGCACAACGAGCCTCTACGGGGCACAATCCCGTCTTAGCTCGGTTGATAATGTGAGGAACGATATGCACTACTTCGACCGGTATGCCCGAGGTTTGCAAGAGTTCAAGTGCAGACTTGCTGGCTACCTGCGCAAAAACCGCTACAACACCTCCCACGACCATCAAAGCCGCAGCCCCTTTGCCAACCACCTTGTCGGCGACAAAAGCACCATGAAGCAATGTTGGCTCGTCGTTTAGCAGATGGTAAAGATCTCGCACACCGCGACTGTGGAATACGTGCATCCTGTCACCGTTGACAATCACACACGAACAATCGCCTTGCGTGAGTCGTAGGATCGCTTGTTGTCGTAGGTTGGGCGTTATGTTCCCCACGTTCATTTGATCTGTTGCTTATAAGGAGTAAACCGAAGCTTCGGCAAGATTGATCTTTGAACCGGTCAAGGCTTCGATATGTACTTTCGGAACTTGTTTTGTGAAACGCGTACCGATGTAATGCGGTTTGCGACCGTCAGAAGAGATCGTATAGGTGCGCTTTCCGTTTAGTATCACCTTGATCATTCCTTTGAAATCCAATTTTACGACGATACCGCCACACTCGATCGGATTTTCCCAATGTTTTGTCAGGAGTTTCTCTTTCCCCAACTTTTTCTTTTGTATTGTCCATGTCTCTTGGGGCTTTTTGTTTGCCAATGGCATGAAACTGAAATCGGTGAGTTGGTAGGTAATCCCATTATATTGGGCTACCTCTTCGCGTGGGGTCTTGAATATCGAGGCTTGCACCTCATATCCAGCAGAGGTCAATGCCTTGCAAAACTCTTTTGTCAGTAACGAAGATTTCATTGTCGAGATGCCGCAACGGCCGCCGATACGTTTTAATTGGGCAATTACCTCTTCGGGTGTGCCTTTGTTGATTGCCCAAAGCACCAAACAGTTCGAATATTTGCGGACATTTAAGATACACTTCAAACTGCTTGTAAAACAGATCCAATTGTCGCCGAACATCTCTTGTGCCATGCGATATGATTCGGGAATGCTGCTATGCAACATCGGAATCATGCCGTGCTCTTTGCAGGCCGTAAGTATTTCTTTGAGGGTCGGAATTTGTGTGCGCAATTTGGTATCGCGCGATGCTAATATATAATCGCGACGCAACTCTTCGAAGGTCAGCGACGAGAGCTTTACCGGTTCGGTCAATTTGGTGTAGCCGTTGGTGCGACGGGCTGTACGGTTGAGGGTACGGTCATGCAAAACAACCATTACACTGTCGGCTGTATAGCGTACGTCCAACTCAATACCGGTATATCCGAATCGGGCTGCCATAGCCACAGCTGCGGTACTATTTTCCGGAACGACACGTGATACCCATCCACCGCGATGAGCATACATGATGGGATAACGTTCGGGAGTTTTCTCTTTGCTCTTTTTGGCGGCCCATGATGTCCCCAAACCGCTTATGATGGCAAGGATCAAAAGAATGTAATATTTCTTCATGCGCTTTATAGTTTGATAATTATCTATTGACAAAGTTACGAAAAAATGTAGGTTTTCTATCTTCTTATTGTGTGTTTTTTCAATTCTTGTCGAAGGGCTTTTTCATTTCCTCCGAGTAGCCGATCTACCAATGCGTGAAATTGTGCCGAGTGGTTGTGGTGGATTGTGTGACAGAGCTCATGAATAATCACATAGTCGCGCAGATGTTCGGGTAGGGTCATCAAAAAGAAACTCAACGAAATGGTGTTGCGCCCCGAACAACTGCCCCAGCGAGTGCGTGATGCGCGGATTGTCAAACCGTTATATCGCAATCCTGTGGTTGCCGATATGCGCTCGATTCGTGCTGGCAGGTCGCTTTTGGCGGCTCGGCGCAATTCTTCAATTAAGACTTGTTGTTGTGCTGGTGGCAGGGGCGTTGGTCTGTTGATCTGTTGTGCTGCCAAACGTTTTCGAACGCGCAAAATCCATTCGATCTTTGTTTCGAGAAACTCCAATGCCTTGCGTTGTGATACTCGGCGAGGAAAACTTACACGTACATCACCGGACGGACGCACAGTAATCGCTATACGGCGTGCCCGCAGTGACTGTACTACTTCGATTTCTCCCAATATCGGATGATTCATTCCCGCTAGCCGTTACTCTCCAATTCGCTGTCTTACTACCTCAAAGAGCATGACGGCTGCTGCCGCCGATACATTTAGAGATTCGATGTGTCCGATCAACGGAATGGCCAATTGTTCGTTGCAGAGTTTGAGCACCTCTTTCGAAATGCCGGTATCCTCGGCTCCCATTACGATTGCGGTCGGCTTGCGAAAATCTGCATCGTAGAGCAGTTTCCGGCTCTTCTCCGTTGCTGCCACAATCTGAAACCCTTCGGTCTGCAACTGCTTGATTGTATTACGGATTGATCCTACGCGACACACCGGAATCGTAGTTAATGCTCCTGCCGATGAGCGAATCGCCTCGGCGTTTACAGGCGCGGAATTTTTCAACGGTGTAATCAATCCGTGTGCTCCGGCACACTCGGCCGAGCGGGCTATGGCGCCAAAGTTACGCACGTCGGTTACTCCGTCGAAGATTACAATCAATGGAGTCTCGTCTTCGGGCACACGCTCCAAAATATCTGTCATCTCGACATACTCGATTGCGGCAATTTGGGCTACCACTCCTTGATGATTCCCGCGTGTCAAACGGTTGAGCTTCTCGACCGGCACCTCCTGCCAGCGCAACCGATGGCGCACACAGAGATCTTTGAACTCTTGCATCAATTGCCCCTCGGCTCCTTTGCGGATGTATAGTTTCTCGATCTGTTTGCCAGCCTCGATCGCCTCGGCAGTCGGGCGAATCCCGAAAATAATATTTTTAGACTCCATAGGATTGTATTTACTTCTTCTTGAAAATCAGGTAATAGGCACTTGTTTTGGTGTAGTCATCAATACTATACTGCTTTTTGCCATCTACAAGTTGGCTCTTGCCATACACCATACCGGGAGTATCGTGACCAATTCCTTTAACTTCGATCTTCTGCCAATTAAATTCCCAACCGTTTTTCTTGGCCATTTTCTTGCATGTTTGGTAAAAATTACGTGCCCTCTCATAGCGATTTTCGCCTTGTGAACGGGCATCCAAACTAACGGCCAATTGCTTGTCGGCTACTATATCTTGCGTGCCTACTTGCACATAGAGTTTGCGCGCGAAGAATTTTTTGATCGTTTCTTCGTTGGCCATAGGTGTTCCTTTTACCGATACCCCCCAACCGTAAACTTTATCCGAGAATTTGCATGGCAGACCATCAATAAGCGGGAAGGTCCATGTGCTGGGATTGGCCGCTACGATAATATTAGCACGGGATTCGGGCATGGCCAAAGCAAATCGATGCACAAATTGACCTCCGGCAGAGTGCCCGAACATGTCGTATACCTCGGCTGTCGAGTTTGTATGTTTTTTGAAATGGTCGAAGATGGCTTCAACCGTGTTGTAGGTCCATGTTTCGCGCGGTTGCAGTTCTCCTTTATAGGTCACACCGCCAAATTGATATAACCAACTCGGATATAACTCTTGGATATATCGTGGACAGATAACAACAAACCCATCACGCTCTGCAAAGCCAACCCATGCTTGTAAATAGTCAGCAGCAGCACGTGATTGTCCATGAATCACGAAGAGGACAGGCATATTGCGATAATCGCCCTTTGTCGGGATATAGTAGTGCAGAGTGATCGGACGCTCTTTGAACGGAGCATACTCGGTAAATACATATGTACCCTTACCACGATGATATGGTTGCTCGGGTTGCAAGGCGTAAAGTTGAGTTATCCCTAACGTTAGGAATGCCAATAGTGAAAAGGTAATTTTGTGTAGCATGTGAAAAAAATTAATTAGTACTGATTTGCCAAGAAAGATATTTTATGCAGATTTTGTTTAACTCTCCGCTACGAGTTCCAACTCATACGATGCCTTCTCCCATTCGTGCATTTGGTGGTCGTAATGCTCTTTCAACGCATTGTAGGCTTTGTAATCAGCCTCATTGTATTCGGTGGTAACGGCAAATTTTGCATCGTATTCGGCGATCTGTCGCTCGATATCTGCCAAATCGGCCTCGATACTCTCCACCGCTTTACGCAGTTTGCGTAGCTGTTTTTCCAACTCCTTTTTTTGTTCGTAGGAGGCTTTCCCTGAAAGAGAAGAGGAGGTTTCGGATGTCGTGTTTTTGGATGCCTCTATATTTTTGGCAGGTGTATCACGTCGTTCGATCTCTTGTAACGACTCTAATTTTCGCTTTTCGAGGAAGTAATAAATACCTCCGAGGTACTCTTTGACTGCGCCATCGCGGAATTCATATACCTTGTCAACCAATCCGTCGAGAAATTCGCGGTCGTGCGAAACGACGACGATCGTTCCGTCGTATTTAAGCAGGGCATTTTTCAAAATATCCTTCGACCGCATGTCCATATGGTTGGTCGGTTCATCGAGGATCAAAAGGTTGCGAGGTTCGAGCATCATGCGAGCCATTGCCAAGCGTGCCCGTTCTCCTCCCGACAATACTTTGACTTTTTTATCAATATCTTCTCCTCGGAATAAGAATGCTCCGAGAATGTCGCGCAGTCGGGTGCGGATGTCGCCAACGGCTACACGATCCAACGTGTCATATACCGTAAACTCTCCATCCATCAGGTCGTCTTGGTTTTGGGCGTAGTAGCCGATATTGACATTGGCACCGATACGCACCGAGCCCTCGGTGGGTGTCAGTTGTCCTATTAACATACGGGCCAATGTGGTCTTACCCTCTCCGTTGCGCCCTACCAATGCGATGCGGTTTCCTTTCTCAATAACAAAATCGGCCTTGCTGAAAACATGTTTTGCTCCGAACGACATGCCTGCCTCGTTGATCTCTGCCACAATTTGTCCTGAACGTGGCGCGGGTGGGAATTTGATATTGAGGGTCGCCAAATCCTCCTCTTCGACCTCCAAGCGTTCGAGTTTTTCGAGTTGCTTGATGCGTGATTGCACCTGATTCGATTTAGTCGGCTTGTAACGGAATTTCTCAATGAACTCTTCGGTCTTCTCGATCATCCGCTGTTGATTTTCATAGGCAGCCAACTGTTGGGCTCGTCGCTCGGCACGCAACTCGACATATTTCGAGTAGGGTACTTTGTAATCGGTGACTTTTCCTAACGAGAGCTCTACGGTACGGGTCGTCACATTGTCGAGAAAGGCGCGGTCGTGTGAGATGAGCAGTACTGCACCGTTGTAGTTTTTCAAATACTCTTCGAGCCATTGAATCGACTCGATGTCGAGGTGGTTGGTAGGCTCGTCGAGCAGAAAGATCGACGGGCGTCGTAGCAACAGTTTTGCCAATTCGATGCGCATGCGCCATCCGCCCGAGAATTCGCTCGTTGCACGGGTAAAATCTTCGCGCTTGAATCCTAAGCCGAGCAACGTTTTTTCGATGTCGGCATCACGTGTTTCACCACCGAGTATGTGATAGCGATCTTGTACCTCAGTCAGCCGATGTAGCAATGTTTCGTACTCTTCGCTTTCGTAGTCGGTACGTTCGGCAATTTCGCGGGTCAACTGTTCGATTTCTGCCTCTAAACGTAACACCTCGTCAAAAGCTTTCGCGGTCTCCTCGACGAGGGTTGTGGTGTCGGCAACGCGCATGGTTTGGGGCAGGTAGCCGATCGAGCAGTCGCTGTTGATCGTTACCGCTCCCGAAGTCGGTATCTGTTCGCCGGTAATCAAGCGCAGGAGGGTCGTCTTTCCCGCACCGTTCTTACCCACCAGACCAATGCGATCTTTGGGATTGATCAAAAAAGAGATATTGTCGAAGAGGGTCCAGCCCCCGTAACTTACCGTGAGGTTGTCGAGTGAGATCATAAGCAATCACTGTAAAATCCCGACAAAGTTAACGATTTGTACGGGATTTAAGATATAGCCGAAAAGACTTTTCGGATAAAATAGGTTGTTCTATGCGTTCAGCATCTTCACGATCTCCGCTTCGGGATCTTCGGCGCGGAATACAGCACTGCCGGCAACCAATACGTCGGCTCCGGCTCCGAAAACCTCTCCGGCATTGGCTGCCGAGATACCGCCATCGACTTCGATAATCAGTTTCGGATTCAACTCATTGGCCAATTTGCGTAATTCGGCAATCTTCTCTGTCGATCCTTCAATATACGACTGCCCGCCAAATCCGGGCTCTACACTCATCACCAACACCAAATCCACCAAAGGCAGAATCTCGCGTAGTGCTTCGACCGGAGTTGCCGGCTTAATCGATACGCCTACTTGTGCTCCGGTGGCGCGAATCAGTTCGATACATCGCTTGGAATCGGTCGTTGCTTCGATATGGAATGTCACCAACGCAGCTCCCGCTTCGGCAAAACGTACGACATATTTTTCGGGCTCGACAATCATCAGGTGAACATCCAAGAACTTTGTTGTTGCTTTGCTGATGGCTTTCAAAACCGGAAAACCAAAAGAGATATTGGGGACAAAAACCCCGTCCATAACATCAATGTGTACCCATTCGGCAGCACTGCGGTCAATCATTCGCGTGTCGCGATCCAGATGGCCGAAATCGGCTGAAAGCATCGATGGTGCGATTATTCGTTGCATGAATAGTGATTTATTGGTTGATTCTATGCAAAGATAACGCATTTTATGGAAATGCGTAAAAATTATCCGATAATTTCTTTCGATCCCCATTAGTAGAATTATTTCACGGCGTTTTAGATGCTCTTTGGGGGGTATGTCAATGGTAAAATGTTGAAATATCGAGCCGAGTTTCCTTTTTTTCGGGATTTTCTTTACCTTTGTAAGTATGAATATCTTTATTGTTGCGACTTTTCTGTTCGGGGTGTTGACATCCTTGTTTGGCGTTGCATGTTTTTTCTTGCGACGAGAGATTTCGCGTTTGCGTGATGAGCGAAATATTGTTGAAACAGCGCGTTCCGAAGCCGAGGTCGAAGCGCGTATGCAGCGTGAACGTTGCTCTCGTGTCGAGGTGGAGTTGGCTGCAGCTCGCGCTGCTGCCGATACGGAGATTGCGGCACTTCGAGCTCGTAATGCCGAAGATCGTGCTGCCGAGAAGGCCGAACGAGAGAAATCGGAGGAGATACTTCGTTCGCAGTTCCAAAATCTGGCAAACGAGATATTGGGCGAACAATCGAAACGATTTCGGGAAACCAATAAAGAGTCGCTCGATTTGTTGTTGAAACCTTTCAAAGACAATATCTCTGAGTTCCGCGAGCGAGTGGAACGTATCTATTCGCATGAGAATGAGCAACGTGGTGAGTTGAAAGCCGAACTGAAACATCTGATGGAACTCAACCAGCGAATCACCGCCGAGACAACCAATTTGACCAATGCTTTGAAGGGAAATTCGAAGATTCAAGGTGATTGGGGAGAAATGTTGCTCGAAACGATTTTGGAAAATTCATCGTTGTTGAAGGGTGTTCATTACGAGACACAATACAATCTAAAAGACGAGGCGGGGCACAATCTCCGTCCCGATGTGGTGTTGCATCTTCCGGAGAAAAAAGACATTGTTATCGACTCCAAAGTGTCGCTTACTGCCTTTGTCGCCTATACATCTACCGATGACGAAACCGAACGTCAACGCCAACTTGCCGCACACGTTGCTTCTGTACGTCAACATGTTGTCGAATTGGGACGCAAAGAGTACCAACGACTGCTCAACTCTCCCGATTTTGTGATCATGTTTGTCCCCAACGAGCCGGCATTCTTGGCCGCTCTGCAACGCGATACCTCTCTTTGGGCGGATGCGTACGATAAAAAGGTCATCATCTCTTCACCCACCAATCTCTTCGCGTTACTCAAATTGGTAGCCGATCTTTGGAAATACAACGATCAGGATAAGAATACCAAAGAGATTGCCACCTATGGACTGAAACTCTATGAGCAGGCTGTAGCTTTTGCCTCGTCGCTTGAAAATGTCGGTGTAGCACTCGGCAAGGCGCAAGATGCTTACAACGATGCTCGGAAACGGCTTTGTTCGGGGAATGATAATATGGTACGTGTGGGTCAGCGTTTGCAACGCACGGCCCATTTGCAAAGCAAACGAAGTTTTCCGGCATCTTTGCAGGAACTCGCCGATGAGGAACTGCCGACAGCGTTAAATCTTGCGGAGAAAGAGAATTGACCATAGCCTCTCCCACGGCTTGAAAATTCCCGAATCGTATTGTTATAGGAGTAGAAGGGCGATGAAAGCCAAAATAAAACCACAGCTATAACCGATGAGTAGTTGTGCCGGATTGTGGCGGCCGAGGTAAAGATGTGCCGATGCAAGTAGTCCTGTGCAGAGAATGCCTCCGAGTAATGCGGCGAACATCTCTCCAACCCCGATAATATTCAATACAACAAAGACTGCGGTCAATGCTCCCATGCCCATAAGATGCCGATCGATTTTGTAACGTGGCGAGAGTAGCAGGCAGAGGAATTCGCATAGAGCAGCTGCAATCATTACCTTGCGAATAAAGATTGCCGATGGAATTTTAGCAATGGTAATAGCGCATAAGATGTAGCATATTGCTCCAATGAGCAGGGGTAAAACTTGTTGTCGATACCTGCCTATACGAAAGTCTATCCGAGTTCTCAATGATCGCAACATCCCAAATGACAAGGCCGGAATGATTACCGTGTAGAGTAATACTACCCAAAAGATGTAGATGCGTATGTTGGCCGAATAGTGCGCAAATGCCGTGAATACCAATAGCAATGTCACCAAATAAATAGGCAACAAATAGGGGTGTAATATCCAAGATATGGCTATGGCAAGGTTTCGCAGTAAGGGTGTATCTTTCATGAGAGTTTCCAACGATTTTATATCTGCTTGCGTAGGCGGGCAACCGGAATTCCCAACATTTCGCGGTATTTGGCAACCGTGCGGCGGGCAATGCGGTATCCTTTGGCGTTGAGGATGTCCATCAGCGTTTCATCAGTGAGCGGATGACGCTTGTCCTCTTCATCGATGCATTTCTGTAACAGATTTTTGATTTCGTAGCTCGAAACCTCTTCACCACTGTCGGTTTGCATGGCTTCGGAAAAAAGCGATTTCAGCAGAATGATTCCAAACTGGGTTTGGACATATTTGCTGTTAACAACGCGCGAAATGGTCGAAACGTCTAACCCCGTACGATCTGCAATGTCTTTGAGAATCATGGGGCGAAGTTTCGATTGATCTCCATCTTTGAAATACTCCTGCTGGTAATCGAGAATTGTCTGCATGGTGCGCATGAGCGTATCATGCCGTTGTTTGATGGCCGAAATGAACCATTTGGCCGAATCGATTTTACTCTTTACAAACTGCAACGCTTCGCGATCTTTCTCATGCACTGAACCGTTGGATGTTACCATGTCTCGAATCATCTCCACATAGCGACGGTTGACACGCACTTCGGGGACATTCGATGAGTTGAGCGAGAGTTGAAATTGTCCCTCTTGGTAATCGAGCAGAAAGTCGGGAATGATATAAGGTGTTGTATCGGTTCCGCCCTCGGTATAAAGATTCCCAGGCTTGGGTGACAATCTGCGAATCTCGGCAATCGCCTCGCGAAAATCCTCCTCTGATACTTGCAGTCGTGCAATGAGTTTCTCGTAATGTTTTTTGACAAATTCTTCGAAATAACCGGTCAGAATCTTGCGAGCCAAACGTCGTGAGCGAGAGTTCATGGGCAACTGCTCCATTTGCAACAACAGACATTCGCGTAAGTTGCGTGCTCCGATTCCAGCAGGCTCCAATTCATGTACAATTTTCAACAGCCGCTCCAACTCTTCGGCAGAGGTTTCGATCCCCACCGTGAAAGCAATATCATCGGCAACAGACTCTAAATCGCGTCTGAGATAACCGTCTTCGTCGATGCTACCGATCAAATAGACCGTCAACCGCATGTCGTGCTCCGAGAGATTGCGGTAGCCGAGTTGTTCTACCAAATACTCTTGCAACGAACGTCCTTCGGTGAGGTAAACAGGGCGTTGCTTATCGTCTTTGGAGTAGTTGTTTATGCGGCTTTTGTACGATGGAGTTTCATCTTCGCGCAGATATTCATCGACCGAAATCTGTTGCGGGAGTTCGTCTGCATCCTCTTCGGACGAACGTTCATTCTCTTCGAGTACGATATTCTCTTCGATCTCTTGTTTGATACGTTGTTCGAGTTGCATGGTCGGCAATTCCAGCAGTTTGATCATTTGGATCTGCTGCGGGGAGAGCGTCTGCTGCATACGTTGGATCTGACGTTGTGAAATAGCCATCGTTATTGTTTTTAGCGTTTATTTTTTCACTTCGGCAGTTTCTTCATCGTGGAGAGGCGTATTCATGGTTTGCGGTCGGAGGAAATAGCCTCCGACCTTCATGTATGCGGTTTAGAATTCGGCGTTTTTGGGTGTGCGCGGGAACGGTTGCACGTCGCGGATGTTGGTCATGCCCGTCACGAAAAGCAACAGACGATCGAAACCCAAACCGAAACCCGAGTGAGGAGCCGATCCCCAACGACGGGTGTCGAGATACCACCAAAGTTCTTTTTCGCTCATGCCTAATTCGGTAACCCTAGCATGAAGCTTGCCATAGTCGGCCTCGCGCTCCGAACCACCGATGATTTCGCCGATTCCGGGGAACAAAACGTCCATTGCGCGTACTGTTTTGCCATCGTCGTTCTGTTTCATGTAGAACGCTTTGATGTCTTTTGGGTAATTGATCAAGATGACCGGACATTTGAAATGCTCCTCTACGAGATAGCGTTCGTGTTCCGATTGCAAGTCACAACCCCAATCGCAGGGGAATTCAAACTTGCGCCCCGAAGCTTTTAGAATCTCGATACCTTCGGTATAATCAAGACGTTTGAAATCGTTGTTCAATACGAAATTCAATCGCTCCAACAATCCCTTGTCCCACATCTTATTCATGAATTCGAGATCTTCGCGGCAATTTTCCAACGCATAGCGGATCAGGTATTTCAAGAAATCTTCGGCCAACTCCATGTTGTCTTCCAATTCGTAGAACGCGGCTTCCGGCTCGATCATCCAGAACTCCGAAGCGTGACGCGGCGTATTGGAATTTTCGGCACGGAATGTCGGACCGAACGTATAGATGCGACCCAGCGACAAAGCTCCCAATTCACCTTCGAGCTGACCCGAAACTGTCAAGTTGCACGATTTTCCGAAAAAATCCTGTGTGTAGTCAACTTTGCCCTCTTCGTTTTTGGGAACATCGTTTAGGTCGAGTGTGGTTACCTGAAACATTGCTCCTGCACCCTCGCAGTCGGATGCAGTGATCAATGGCGTATGAAAATAATAGAATCCGTGCGTGTGAAAATATTCGTGAATGGCAAAAGCCATTGCGTGGCGGATACGCAGTATGGCACCGAATGTGTTGGTGCGCGGACGTAAATAGGCTATGTCGCGGAGAAACTCCAACGAGTGTCCTTTTTTCTGCAATGGATAAGTCTCGGGATCTGCCGTGCCGTATATCTCGATTTTGGAGGCTTGTACTTCTACACCTTGCCCTTGTCCGAGGGAGGTCACCAAACGTCCATCGACGCGGATACATGCACCTGTCGTGATGGGTTTAAGCTCCTCTTCGGGAATTACAGCCAAATCCACAACGATTTGAATATTAGCAAGACACGATCCGTCGTTCAAAGCGATAAACGCCACGTTTTTGTTGCCACGTTTAGTGCGTACCCATCCTTTAACCACGATGTCGCTATCGACAATACCCGATTGGAGAATTTCAACGATTCTTTGAGTTTTCATTATTTTGGTTTTTATCTATGTTTTCTTAGGCTTTTTTGAATTTACAAAGGTAGAATTAATTTGCGAGTTGTCAAAATAAAAAGTACCTTTGTCCAACTTATACCACGATTCTAATGCACTTGCAATGAAACGAACGATATGGCTCTGCTTGGCGCTTCAAGCATTTTGTACCCTTTCAGCACAAGAGGTTGGTCGTATTCACCGTACGGAGATGATTCCCTATGACACCCGCCAAGATGCGGTTACTCGCAATCGGGCAAGTTCGGGATATACGATCGACTTTGCACCATCAGCAGCCGGTTTGGAGGGCAAAGCGGTGGTTATGGAACAAAACACGGAGATTCCTTATATATGGACCGATGGCAACATCTATCTGCATATGGAGCATGTCGGTACAGCCTATACATTGCGGATCAACGGTCGGATTGTTGCCGAAGTGGAAGATCCTTCGACGCCTGCCGAATTTGCCTTGACACCTTTCATCCGTCAAGGTAAAAATACGTTTCAAGTTGTCATGCGTAGCAGTCGTGCTGCCTCGATCAATGTAACGCCTGCCACGGCAAAACCTTTTGAAGGCAGTTACCTATATTATCAAAACAAACGATCGATCCGCGATTTCGAAGTAGCTCTTGTCCCTGATACGGCAGGACGTGATTTCGGTATGCTGGATCTAAAAATCATTGTGCAAAATTCGTTCAACTACGAAGAACCTGTAACTATCGGATACGATATCTATTCCCCTGCCGGCAAATTGCTCGAATTCAATGTAGTGGATACAAAGGTCGCGGGGCAGTCGGTTGATACGTTGCATTTTCAACCCTATATCTACGGCACCTATAACTACAAATGGGAGGCCGGTAAGAAAAATCCGCCGCTCTACGATGTGATGCTCTTTACCAAGCGACATGGAGCTTATAAAGAATATATGCCACTAAAACTCGGATTCGGCAAAACCGAGTTCCAAGACGGTAAATTTATGCGGTTTGGCAAAGAGTTGAAGCTCAAAAGTAAAGTCTTTAATGCGACAGTTGATGCCAAAACGACTGAAACGCAACTTAAAACATTGCGCACACAAGGATATAATACCCTAACTCCCGACTATCCGCAGCCGGCATGGTTCTACGAATTGTGCGATAAATTGGGTATGTATGTCATCGACAAAGCTAATATTAATGCGCCGGAGAAACGTGACGATCGTAAAGTTGGCGGTACCCCTTCGAACGATCCGGCTTTGGTCGGCGAATATTTGGAGCGTGTCAAAGCCATGTATTACCGTTCTCGGAATTTTACCTGTGTGATTGCTTATGCGTTGGGAGGTGATTCGGGTAATGGATACAACATGTATAAAGCTTACGAATGGCTGAAATCGGTGGAGCACACCCGTCCGATTATTTATCGCGATGCGGCCGGCGAGTGGAATAGCGATCTGTAATTGGTTTCAATTCTCCTAAACGTACGAAAAATTGATCGTAGAACTGATAGTCATTGGAAAAACCGACTCGAAAGAGATCGCCTCGTTGGTGGAGATGTATGCCAAACGGGTGAATTTCTATTGTAGATTTGCTGTGACAATTTTGCCCGACCTGCGTAACACCAAACACCTGACCGAGCGACAGCAGTGTGTGGCCGAGGGCGAGTTGATTTTGCGTCAGGTGAACGAGGGCGATTTTGTTGCACTACTCGATGAGCGGGGCAACGAGTATCGATCGGTGGAGTTCGCCGCATGGATGCAGAAACGCATGAGTAGCGGATTGAAACGATTGGTGTTTGTAATCGGCGGCCCCTATGGATTCTCTGAGGCTGTTTACCAACGGGCCGATACCAAATTGTCGCTTTCGCGGATGACATTTTCGCACCAAATTGTGCGCGCAATATTTGCCGAACAGATCTATCGGGCATTTACGATCTTGAACAACGAACCTTATCACCACGAATAACGTTCTCCTATGACACAAAAACCCGCCATAGCTGTATTGACTCCCAATATCCTTGCCGGTATCGGGTTGAAGACCATTTTGGATAAGGTTATCCCGTTGGCCGAGGTGGAACTCTTTGCCGATTTTGCGGATTTTCAAGAGGCAGAGCCCGAACGTTTCTTCCACTATTTTGTGTCGGTACAACTCTTCCGATTGCATGCCGAGTTCTTTGCTCCTCTTCGACGCAGGGTTATCCTGTTGACCAGCGGAATGCCTCATGAGCAGGAGGAGGGGATGCACACGATTAATGTTTGTGACCAAGAGGAGCATTTGATCCATAGCTTGATGGTCATGCACCGAGGAGCACATCCTCATCGCGGTATGGATGAAACGGTTTCGCCCCATCACCCTCGACTTACCGAGCGAGAGATCGAGGTGTTGCGATTGATCACCCGAGGTCGGATCAATAAAGAGATTGCCGAGGAGTTGGGAATCGGCTTGACCACAGTAATCACTCATCGCCGTAATATCATGGAGAAACTGCGCATGCGTTCGTTGGCCGAATTGGTACTCTATGCTATCCGTGCCGGATATATCGGAACCGAGGCTCTCTAAAAATAACAGTATTTTTGCACAACGTGTAAAAAGCCTCTTATTGCCGCAGTCGGGAAATTCTCTTTTATTTTTATCCTCATTAATAAGGATTGTTTGATATGTGATAAAAGCGTTACTTTGCATCGCTAAAAACATGAAAATGATTCTTGTTTCATCGCGTGTGGCATTGCAAAGTCGAATCGTCCTATTGTTGCTCCTTTTGGAGACAACACCGCTCTTTGCGGCCTATTCGGAACCCCTTCCCAATAATACGGCAACCGCTGATACGACTATTACGGTGGATCGGGTGCAGGTTACGGCAATCAAACAAGGATTGGTGTTGCGATCGCAGCCGGTTGCAGCCTCAATTTTTGGTCGAAATCATCTTGATCGACAGCGAATAGTTGCCGTTAAGGAACTCTCACAAGCTGTACCTAACTTTCATGCACCCGATTACGGTTCGCGTATGACCTCGTCGATCTATGTGCGGGGGCTCGGTGCCCGTATCGACCAACCGGTCGTAGGGATGAATATCGACAATGTGCCGGTAATGAATAAAGACTGTTTCGATACCGAGTTGGTCGATGCCGAACGTATCGAATTGTTGCGCGGTCCGCAATCGACCCTTTATGGACGTAATACGATGGGGGGAGTGATCAATATTTATACACTTTCTCCGCTCCTTTATGAGGGTGTCCGATTGGGCATGGAGTATTCGAGTGGTGCGAGTTATAAATTCAGAGCCGCTTCATATAATCGAATCCATGACCGGTTGGGATTGGCGGTCAGTGCATTCTACAACCGTTCGGGGGGCCTTTTTGAGAACGAAACAACGGGTGAAAAGTGTGATCATGAGCAGTTGGGAGGAGCCCGCCTGAAAGTGCAATGGCGTAATGGTAAAGGACTTGGAATCGATAACACGTTGAGTTTCTCGCTCCTCGATCAGGGTGGCTATCCGTATGTTTATATCGGTGAGGATATCGACACCTCCGAGGTCGGTACGATTCGTAGTGGCCGTATTGCCTATAATGATCCCTGTTCCTATGCGCGCACGGCTGTGAGCAACGGGTTGACTATCCGCTACGATGCTGCACGTTTATCGGTGGCATCGATCACCAGCTACCAATACTCCGACGACGAAATGATCCTTGATCAAGATTTTCTACCACTCTCTTATTTTACCCTGCGACAGGCACGACGCGAACATATCTTGACCGAAGATCTTGTTTTTCGTTCGCGTGGAGATCGAGCCTATCATTGGTTGTTCGGAGCTTTTGGATTCTATCGTCACAGCAATATGGAGGCTCCTGTAAATTTCAAAGAGACGGGAATCGATCGCTTGATCTTCGGCTATGCTGCGGACTACGGTTTTTCGAAAGCCGAGGATGAATTGCTGCTTGAATCCAACTTCCGCAATCCGAGTTATGGTGTGGCTCTCTACCATGAATCGAATTATACGTTGGGTAATTGGCGCTTTACGGCCGGTATCCGTGCCGATTACGAACGTACGGAACTGCGTTATGCAAGCCGTACGGAGTTGAACTATTATTTTACAGCCCCGAATACGACCGAGCGACAGCCCAAGCAGGCAAAGATTGATGACAGCAATCGTATCGCTCACTCTTATACCGAAATCCTTCCGAAATTCTCGGTGTTATATGCTTTCGACGAGCAACGTAATCTCTATTTTACGGTGTCGAAAGGGTATAAGGCCGGAGGTTTCAATACCCAAATATTTTCGGATATTCTGCAAGAACGCCTCAAACAGAAGATGACAACTCCGGATGCGCTTTTCAAAGACGAGGATATCATGTCTTACAAACCCGAATATAGTTGGAACTACGAACTCGGAGGTCATTTTATGTGCATGGATGGTATGATTCGCGGCGATATGGCACTCTTTTGGATCGACTGCCGCGATCAGCAACTTACCGTCTTCCCGAAAGGACAAAGCACGGGACGCATGATGACTAATGCCGGAAGAACTCGCTCTATCGGTGCCGAGTTATCGTTGCAGATTCGTCCGCTGAAAACGCTTGAACTGAATATGTCCTACGGATATACCGATGCCCGTTTTCGTAGTTACCACAACGGTATTCGTGAGTTTCGAGGGAATCGATTGCCCTATGTTCCGGCCCATACACTCTCGGTACGAGCCACTTGGTCGATTCCTACCGGTGTGAACTGGCTTGGAGATGTGGTATTGCAAGCTGGCTTGAATGGTGCGGGTGATATCTGTTGGAACGAGGAGAATACTCGCCGGCAGTCATTCTATGCGTTGTTAGATGCTTCGGTGGGCTTGGAACATAAAAATTATCGGCTTTCGTTATGGAGTCGCAATTTGGGCGATAAGACCTACGATGTCTTCTATTTCAAATCCATTGGTAACGAATTTGTGCAACGGGGTCGTCCTCGGATTTTCGGGGTAACTTTGTCGCTCGAATTGTAAAATGGTCGCTTGATCTAAATGATTCTTCGAAAAATACAATAAATATTGAAATAAAAACCAAACAGCCATGATGAAAAAAATTTTCTTGTTTATCTTTGCAACAACGATCTGTTGCGCATGTAACGATGACGATGTCTATTCGCCGCTGCCGGAGGGATACAGCTATGCCACAAACAATTCGTTTCTCGCCAATGGGGTAATGACGGGCGAAAACATGCACTTTTTCGGAACTTCGGAGGTGACCGATGCCGAAGGAAACGTATATGTGGATGATAAAGCCCATTTCGAATTCGAAGGTAACAGCGAAAAATTGTCGATATACATGCACCAGACGCGATTTGCGGCAGCCATGCCCCCGATCGAGATGCTGATTCCGGAACTGGGTTACACGGGAGTAGAGAAAAATGTCGAGTTTACCTCTTCGCGTGTGGTTCCCGAAGCCAACATTGCACAGTCGGGCTATCAACCTTATGAGCGGTATATGATCACCAATCTCGAAGGTTCGGTGAATAATTTGGTTTGTCGTGTAAGTTTTACCTGCATGGGTGTTTTTAATGTTACCTATATAGGCGTTTTGATTGTGAAATAACCATTCAATAAACAATATGAAACCCGAATATAAACCTTTTGTAGATTCGCTTATCGAATTGGCCATCAAAGAGGATATCGGTGATGGTGACCACACTTCGTTGTGCTGTATTCCGGCCGAAGAAGAGGGCCGTATGCGATTGCTGTGCAAGCAGGAAGGAATCATTGCTGGTATTGAAATCGCCGAGTTGGTTCTGCATCGTCTCGATCCAGAGATGAAGTTCGAACAGTTGCTCCACGATGGCGACCGTGTAAAGTCGGGCGATGTGGCATTTTATGTTTCGGGTCGTCTGCGTTCGCTGTTGCAAGCCGAACGTATTTTGCTCAATATCATGCAACGTATGAGCGGTGTTGCTACGCAGACCGCTGTTTATGTCGCACGTCTCGAAGGGTTGCATACCAAAGTCCTCGATACCCGCAAAACCACCCCGGGAATGCGTGTGTTGGATAAAATGGCCGTAAAAATCGGTGGAGGCGAAAATCACCGTATCGGCTTGTTTGATATGATCTTACTGAAAGACAACCACATCGATTTTGCCGGCGGTATCCGTCAGGCAATCGAGGGGGCTCGTCAATATTTGGCCGAGCGGGGTAAAAATATCCCGATCGAATGTGAAGTCCGTACGTTGGAGAATATCGACGAGGTTTTTGCAGCCGGTGGTGTCGATCGCATCATGTTCGATAA
This sequence comes from Rikenellaceae bacterium, assembly GCA_015059735.1. Classification (GTDB taxonomy): domain Bacteria; phylum Bacteroidota; class Bacteroidia; order Bacteroidales; family Rikenellaceae; genus Alistipes. The sequence goes on from SUZX01000002.1 coordinate 118,264, forward strand.
TTTCTCGCCCGAAATGACCCGTTTGGCTGTCGAGAAGGTAGCTGGACGTTGCGAAACGGAGTCGAGTGGTGGTATCACGTTGGAGAATCTTCGGGAGTACGCTGAGTGTGGAGTCGATTTTATCTCGGTCGGAGCATTGACTCACCAAATCCGTTCGCTTGACATGTCGTTGAAGGCCTGCGAATGATTCGGTGGCTTCATACCCCTTTGCTGTTAACTCTGCGGCGCATCGTACTGCTGTATGGTGTGCTGATGCTTTGCCGAATCGTTTTTTATCTTTATAATGCCGAACTTCTCGGTACGATTGCCATAGATGAGTGGTGGGGCTTGTTGTGTGGAGCACTGAAATTCGATACGGTATCGGTGGTTTATGCTGATGGAATCTTTATCCTATTGACTTTGCTGCCTTTTCCGTTTGTCGAACGACGATGGTATCAACAGTTGCTTTATGGCTACTATGTGGTGGTCAATGCCCTGCTTGTCGTTTGTGTCAATTTGGCCGATGCCATCTATTTCCACTATACGCAAAAACGATTTACGGCCGATGAGATCTTCTTTGCAGACAACGACAACTCATTGCAACTTGTCGGTAAATTTTTGGTCGAGAATTGGCCTTTGGCCCTTGTCGGAGTGGTCTTCATTGCGTTGTTGGTAGTCGGATACGGCCGACTACAAAAGCCCGAAACGCTGATAAGTCGCAGTTGGTTGCGCTATACACTTCGTACCGTAATCTTAGTGTTGGTCATCGGCTTGTGTGTGGGAGGTATGCGTGGAGGATTTACTCGTGCAACTCGCCCGATTACACTTTCGAATGCTACGCTTTATACTCCCGATAGCGGTAAGGCAAACTTGATTTTGAGTAACCCCTTTTGCATTCTTCGTACTGCGGATAGTTCGAGTAAAATTCGCTATACGAAGTATTTTTCCGATGAGGAACTACCATCACTCTTTTCTCCTGTTCACCATCCCGCCGATAGCGTGAAAACCGATCTCAAAGGTCGCAATGTGGTTATCTTCATCTTGGAGAGTATGTCTGCCGAACACTCGGCTTATTTGCATCCCGAACTCTATGTCAATTCGTCGGAAAAGGGATTTACCCCTTTCCTCGATTCATTGATGCGTGAAGGTTTGACTTTCCGTCGCATGTATGCCAACGGTACTCGTTCGATTCAGGCCATGCCATCGATATTGGGTAGTATTCCATCGTTCAAGACTCCTTTTGTGTTGATGCCCCAATCGCTTGGAAAGAGCAGACAACTTCCTGCCATATTGCGCGATAAGGGATATGCAACAACTTTCTTCTGTGGCTCGGAGCGCGGTTCTATGGGCTTTGGAGCCTATGCTCGCTCGGCCGGTGTCGATCGTTTGGTAAGTCGCGAGGATTATGAAACGCGTCATGGTACTGCCGATTTCGATGGTTATTGGGGAATTTGGGATGACAAATTTTTACAGTTTGCCGGTGAGGAGTTCTCCGAACTTCCGCAACCGTTTTTTGCGACTTTATTTACCTTGTCGTCGCACCATCCTTTTGTAGTCCCCGAGGAGTATGCCGATTCGTTGCCGGCAGGTTACACCAAAATCCATAAGGGAATTGCTTACGAAGATATGGCTTTCCGTCAATTTTTTGCTCGCTATGGGGGTGAGGACTGGTTTCATCGCACAATTTTTGTCTTTGTGGCCGATCATGTGTCGTCCGAAAAATTTGCACCCGAAACCTCCGAATATCCTCATAATATGCATATTATGGGATTTATCTATACTCCCGATAATGCTTTGCAGGGTGATATTGAGGAGATAACCCAACAACTTGACATCATGCCTACTCTGTTGGGTTTGTTGGGGAATGATGCGCCTTATTTTGCTTTCGGTCGAGATGTGTTGAACGAACCGCAACGTCCGGTTTGGTCGGTAAGCTATGATGGAGCTTTTCGGGCAATTACCAATAAGGAACTTATTCGACTAAATGAAACTGATTCGACAGATACAATAGCCGGCTCTGTACGTCAACAATTGCAGGCCCTTGTACAGTCCTACTATACCCATGTGGAGCGTAAGAATTATGTAGTTCCATGATTAAATTCAATCCTATTCGTATCGAAGATCGCCCGATTATCGAACGATATACCATACCTTCGAATATCACCAATTGCGACTTGGCCTTTGCCAATATGTATTGTTGGCAGGAGGTCTTTCGTAGTGCATGGGCCGAAGTTGATGGATTTTTGGTTATTCGGTTCCATATTGATGGTAGCGAAAAGATTGGCTATATGCAACCGGTGGGAGAAGGCGATTTCTCGCAGATTATCCCTCTTCTTTGCGAAGATGCGTATGCGCACGGACAACCTTTGCGTATCATCGGGCTTACGGCCGCAGGGTGTGCGAAGATCCGTGAAAAGTATGTCGGAATGTTTGCTTTTGAATCAAATTCCGCGCTCTCCGATTATATCTATTCCGCCGATGATCTGCGTAATCTTTCGGGACGGAAATTTCAGGCTAAGCGCAACCATCTCAACCGCTTCTTTGCTACTTACCCCGACTATCGTTACGAGGTGCTGACTCGCGAACATTTTGCCGAATGTATGCGTCTCGAACGCGAGTGGCGTCGCGGACATTCGGGACGCATTTCGGAGCTATGCGCCGAACAGCGGGCAATGCAACGTGCCTTTGAGTACTTCGAAGAGTTGGGGATGATCGGAGGCTCGATCTATGTCGGTGTTTGCATGGTGGCATTCACTTACGGCTCGGCGGTCAATCATTGTACGTTTGACACCCATGTCGAAAAAGCCGATACCGAGTATGATGGTGCTTTCGCTGCAATCAACAAGCTTTTTGCCGAACATCTCCCGTCGCAATTTACGCACATCAATCGCGAAGAGGATCTCGGTTTGGAGGGGCTACGTCGAGCTAAGCGATCCTATCAACCCATAGAGATCGCTCCTAAATTCACAGCTGTTTGTCTGCAACCCGATGAAGTGGCCTGCAAACGGCTTTGGATGACAGTTTTCGGGGATGAAGAGCCGTTTGTCGATGAGTTTCTAATGCGCTATTACGACCGAGAACAGATGTTGTCGATTGAATCCGACGGGCAGTTAGTCGCCATGTTGCACCTATTGCCTTTTGAGAGCGAATTGGGACGTACTACTTATATTTATGGCGTTGCCACCGATCCAGCCTTTCGGCATCGAGGTTTGGCTACCCGTTTGATGCAGGAAGCCGTGCGCCTTATAGACGAACGCGGCGACGATGCTGCGGTGTTGATTCCTACTCCTGATCAAGAGTGGCTGCCCGAATTTTACGCACGATTCGGATTCCAAGCAAACCTTCCGATCATTTTCGAAACTCCTGATGATTTCGATTTCGGCACAGGAAACAGTACATCCGATCGGGCAATGATCCGTCGGCGAGAAAACATTTCTCCTCTTCCAGAAACCTTGCGATGCAGATATGTCGGGAAGTAACCCCTCTTTTCGAAAAGAGTAATCAAACAAATGCTTAATATAGATATCACCTCCGTCGGATATTTTTATCGGCGGAGGTGATATTGTAAAATCGGACTATTCAGTCTCGATGAAAGATATATTTAGATCGCTATTCGGCTGTCAATTCCAATACGGCACTCTGGCGATCGCCTTTCTCCCATTGGAGGACTACACCTTGCTCCATCAAGAAACGACCGCTGACTACTTTACCATTGATCGAGGCAGGCTTCTGCGGGTTGAGTGGATTCAACTCACGAATACGGTAGTTGCGGTTGGGGTCGAGACCTGCCATCTTCAAGGCTGGAGTCGGTTGGTTGCGACGATAGTACGGACAGAATGCGAAGAATACCGCACGATCCTTTTTCGGTGTGGCAAAGAGTTGCGTGGAGTAGAGATTCTCTTTGTCGAACGGTGACAGAATGCGATAGATGTCGCCTAACTGAATGATGTCGCGGATACCTTTATAGGTCTCGATGGCTCGTTTTGCAAAGAGTTTTTCCGACTCGCTAAATGTTTCGGGACGCAACTCCAATCCCAAACGGCCGGTCATAGCCACGTCGAAACGGAATTTCAGCGATGAGGGGTTGTTGGCTCCTTTACTTGGTGAGCGGCTGACATGGGCGGCAATCACATTCGAAGGATAGAACATCGAGACGCTCCACTGAATCTGCAAACGCTGCAACGCATCGGTGTTGTCGCTTGTCCAATTCTCATGGAAGTAGGGGAGCAAACCATAATTCAAACGGCCGCCACCGCTAGCACACAACTGAATGATCACTTTCGGATATTTGGCGCGAATACGCTCTAAAACCTTTTGCAACGAACGATGGTATTCGATGTAGAAGTGCGATTGACGATCTTTGGGCAGGTAGTACGAACCTACGTTGTTGGCCGAGAAGTTGGCATCCCACTTGATGTAGTGAATTCTCGGGTGTTTCTGCAACAGATCATCGACCACTTTGAAGACAAAATCCTGCACTTTGGGATTGCACATATCCAACAACAGTTGGCTGCCACCGCGCCCGGGAGTCGGTTCTCGGTCGGGCTGACGTACCACCCAATCGGGATGTTTTTCGTAGAGTTCGCTTTTGCTGTTGACCATCTCGGGCTCGATCCAAATACCGAATTTGATCCCCCGCTCCTCGCAACTATTGATCAGTGCATCGATGCCGTTGGGCAACTTTTCGCGGCAGAGTACCCAATCACCGAGCGAAGATGTTCCATCGTTACGCGGATATTTGTCGCCAAACCAACCATCGTCCATCACAAAAAGTTCTCCTCCCAACTCGGAGATACCGCGAATCATCTTATCCATGCCTTCCTGATTGACCTTGAAACGCACGCCTTCCCAACTGTTGAGCAGGATGTCGCGTGTCTTGGTACCATCAATGATCTGATGGTTACGCGCCCAACGATGAAATTGGCGGCTAACACCGCTTTTACCCTCGGTGCTGTATGTGAAGATAAATTCTGGTGTGGTGAATACCTCGTTTGGCTTCAAATAGTAATGCGACATCTCCGGATTCATGCCGGCTGTAATCTCCAATCTTCCGTGTGAATAGTCGCGTACGAACGAAATGTCGTAGTTTCCGCTCCAAGCGAGTGTTCCGCCGAATACGTTGCCGCTGTTCTCTTGGGGGCGACCCTGCGAAACCATAAACGAGGCGTGTGTCTTGAAGGCATTGCGTGTGCCGTCGTGATCACCGAGCATTTTACGCCCGCGATTGATCGGCTCTTCGTAGAGATCACTCTCTGAATTTTGCTGTCCTGCCAAATACGAGAGCCAATAGTCGTTGGCCAACATCGGAATATAGGCCGATGCGAATTTACGCAAAACGACATCGCTCTTCTCTTTGTGCGAGTACTCGGTCCATGTTTTGATCACATCGCTATCTTCATAAGTTTTATAGAAGAGTTTGACATAGAACGGGAAGACTTTATCGCGGAGTTGAAATTCCGTTACATTGCCGCCGTCTTTTTCGTCTTTGTAGCTCTCTACCTTTACTGTTTCCAATTCCAACGAGAGGTCGCCGTTGGCGTGTGTGACTGCCAATGCGTGTTCAGCGCGGCAATTGGTGCCGAATACGGGATAGGCGTTCCAATTTACGGCCGACCTTGTGTCATATATATCGTTTACACGGTCAATACGCGAGCCGTAATAAACAAAATCTACCCGTTTTCCGGGCTCGGTGCGTAAAACCAACGATGTCTTGGCTGTGGAGATGACATAATTTTTTGCCCATAGCAAATTGGGAACAAATAGACAGACCGCTAAAAGTGTCCATAGTAAATGAGCTTTCTTCATAAGCATAGCGTATTAATTAAAAAGTTTGTTTCAAAGTAGTTGCTTAATTTTTTACAAAATTATAAAAAATCAACGAAAAAATCAATGCCAATGGAATAATCGCATGCTTTTGGTTGATAGTAATATGTTGAATCCTAGATTATGGCATGAGAATATGATCTTGCAACAAAATGAAATGGGATCGAAGAGTGATCATGGTTATTATTGGAGTAAACTTGATTTGTTTTTCCGGATATATTTGTACCTTTGTCATTACCCATATTTAATCGTTGGTCGTAGAACGTGCCAAACTTAGTAATAAACTATTAGCCTATGAAAATTGCCAACTTATTCCGGATTCGTCTTTTCGGATCTCTTATGTTGCTTTCGACGCTCGTCTCTTGCAAGACGACGACTGTTGTCGAGCCTTATGCCGACAGCCGCCCATATACCCGCTGGTGGTGGTTCGCTTCCGAGATCGATCCCGCCGATGTGCGTTACCAACTCGAATGGATGAAATCACAAGGTTTTGGCGGCGTTGAGATTGCGTGGGTTTATCCGATGCACGCCGATACCACCATCAAAAAACCGGCATGGCTTTCGCCCGAATGGGCTGCCCCCGTAAATTATGCCAAACGTTGCGCCGACTCGTTGGGCTTGGGTTGCGATTTTACCTATGGCACGTTGTGGCCGTTCAACGATCCCGACCTTCCGATAGCCGATGCTTCGCGCGTTTTCGGACAGACCTCCTTCCCTCCGACGCGGACTCGGGGATGGGATCACCCGCGCATTGGCCATATCTTAAATCACCTCGACAGTGCTGCCTTCAATCGTTATGCCGCTAAGTTGAATGCCGCTATGTCCGAGGCTTACAAAGGATCGCCTTCGGGAATCTTTGTCGATTCGTGGGAGGTAGAAACCCGTAATTTGTGGACCGAAGGTTTCGGCGATACCTTCTTTACGCGTCATGGATACCGTATTGAGCCGCTTATGGACAGCCTCTATATGGCAGGCTATGAAGATCTGTTCTACGATTATATGTGCGTGCTTTCGGACTATGCTTTGGAGGGATTCTATCGCCCGTTTACGGAGAATGCCCGCCGCGTAGGTGGTTTTTCGCGTGCACAGTGTGGCGGTGTTCCTGCCGATCTGCTGGCTGCTAATATGTCGGTAGATGTCCCCGAAACCGAAGCTATTCTCTATGAGCCCAATTATGGCCGTATTGCTGCTTCGGCTGCTGCACTGAATGATTATCCGGTCGTTTCATCCGAAACCTTCACCTGCATCTACGGATGGCGCAAGTGGGGTGGTAAAGGCCCATACCAAGAGCAAGAACAGGTGGCCGATATGCGTTTGGTGGCCGATGCACTCTTTGCTAACGGCACCAACCAGATTTTTTGGCATGGCATGCCCTATAATCGTCGTGGGTCGAAAGATAACTATTTCTACGCTTCGGTACATGTCGGTCCGGATGCCAATTTTGTTGACCAACTTGCCGATTTCAACCGTTATATGACCACCGTTTCGAGTTATATGCGTCGTGGAAAGGTCTATTCCGATGTAGCACTCTACCTGCCGACCGAAGATGCATGGATGGGGGGCGAATATCCTGATTCGTTGCGGATGTCTTGGTTTTGGGGAAAGTATGAGATGCGTTACGAGCGTGCTCCCGAGTATTTGAAGGGTTACCAACCGCTTTGGGTCAATGGTGAAGTACTCTCCGCAGCGCGTGTTGAGCAAGGTGAAATGCGTTACAATGCCATGAATTTCAAAACGTTGGTTGTCGATGTGACATATCTCGACATTGCCCACCTTCGTTCCGTATTGAATTTGGCAAAACAGGGTCTTCCGGTGATTATGGCGCGTGCTCCCCAGCAGCCCGGGCGCAACAAATCAGCCGAATACCAAGCAATGGTTGCCGAGTTGATGGCCTTGCCGAATGTTACCTCCGATACCGCGCAACCTCTTGCCCACAAACCGTTGCTCGAATGTGAAGATCTGCCTGAATTCTGGTGTCGCCGTGATGGCTCGGATCTTTATATTTTCGTAGCCAATCCGGCAGCTTGCAACCTACGTTATCCGCTGCGTTATGGACAAGGTTTCGAGGGTGATGCCTGCGTTCGTGAATTGACTGTCAACACCCCCGCCGGAGCACAAAACTATCGGTTGGAGATGGCTCGCAACGAATCTTGTTTGTTGCATGTTGCTGCCAATGGGGCAATTGAGCGTATCCCACTTGATTTTGAGGCAAAATTCATTCCGGCCAAAGAGGAGACCGCAAGTGTCGCAAAATAGACCTCGATATACCCGATATAGTAAAGAGTGTGTCCGACCGCATATGTTGGGCACACTCTTTTTGTTGGGGGGGGGGGATTTCTTGCCCTTTGTCCTACTGATAAGAATCAAGTGGTTTTTACTTGAATATGTTTTTCTCTTCGTCGAAAATAGGACTCTCGATGCCGAGGAAATGTAATATGCTATGGAAGATATGATATTGCCCGACCTCCTCTAACTCTTTTACTTGCAGTGTCGGATCCGAACTCCACACAATAAACGGAATCTCGATCTGCTCAGCAGGAGCCATGATCATCGGAACACCGTGCATGTAAAGATTGTTCTCACCCAATGACTCTCCGTGATCTGAGATATAGACCACGCAACTGCGTATATTTTTTAGACCACGCAACTTCTCGATGACTGTATGAATGAGATAGTCGGTATAAACAATCGTGTTGTCGTAGGCGTTTATGAGTTCTTCGCGATTGCTTTTCGACATCTCAACGGTTGTACATACCGGTTTGAACACCTCAAACTCCGTAGGATATTTCTTGAAATAGGTCGGTCCGTGACTGGTGTTGGTGTGTAGTACGATCAATTGTTTCGCCTTGTTGTTTGTGGCAATGTCGTGCTTCAATCCTTCGAGCAATATTTTATCGTATCGTTCGTCGCTTTCGGGATATTGCTCTTTGATATCCTTGATCTTGTAGTATTTCTCGATATGTACGGGTGGTTCTCCCCAGTTGTTGGTGCGCCATACAACATCGACTCCTGTTCGGTATAGGTAGTTGGGCAGGATCTCATAGAGTTTTTTGCTCTCTTTGTGGGAGAGAATGGCTTTTACCCCTGCGGTTGTGTAGGTTGCTGCCGACTTGGCGATGAGTGTTTGTACGCTGTCGTTTTTTAATAACGGGTTTGTCTCTCTGTCGTATCCGTAGAGCGAGAAGTGGTCGCGACGAGCCGATTCTCCTATGATGAGGATGCAAACATCTTTCTCGTCAGTTGCTATTTTTGCATCGGGTAGTTTGATCTCTTTTTGGTTTGTTTTTCGAACATGGTTGTGGTAACGCACCGTGTTCACAACATACGACCACGGCATGAGCAGACTTCCGACCTTCGGCGCATGACGATCTACCCAAGTGAAGTTCTGCATGTTGATAATTGCACCTAAAAGTGCGAATAACAATGCTATCCCTGAATTGGTCAAGAATTGCTTAAAACGACCGTATTCGATTCTGCGGGTTAATATATAGATGCAGGGAATTACGCCGAGCACAATTACATACAATAATGCCGTGTATGAGAAGAATGCCGAGGCCTCCGAATAGCGGGTGTTGAACACGTTTCCCATCATCTTGTCGGTGATGAGGACCTCGTATGTTGTAATGAAATAGAATGCTATGGCATTCCCGATAAATGTCAATGACAAAATAACCTTACCGACAATACGTCCGAGATATAACAAAAGGTTGTAAACGAGAAAATTTAGAGCCAGCATTACAATCGCGGCTCCTCCCATGATGAGCACACCGTTGAATCCGCCTTCGGTGTTATTGGCTGCATATTTGAAAACCGGAAAATGATATGCTATCAGTGTAAAAACGCTGAGTATGAGTGCTACCGTTCTAATCGAAGTAGGTTTTGCAGACATGGTTATTTCTTGAAAATAAGTTTATATAATGCTACCGATACTCCACCCAAGAGCAACATAAGCACTAGATTGAACAATATAGTAAGCGGATAATTTACCGAGTGGGTCGACTCCGTGAAAGGAGTGTCGCTTTTCGAAGCGTCATACCGCGCAAAAGGATTCGAATAGATAACCTCTCCTTGTGGGAAGTATGCCGTAATGCGGGCATAAGGATCGTCGCTTTGCATCGTATAGGCCGCCGAATCGGTTTGCATGGCCAACTTCAAAGTGCGATGTTGTTCTCCGCTTATTTTGATGCTGTCGGCAGGTGTCGATAGCGCAATGTAAATGGTGCTATCTTGCACACCGATATTTTTGATGTAGGGCAATTCGTTGTTCTTCTTGTATTTTAATTCCCAATCACCCTTTCCGTAGTCGGGTATCCGCATGGCATAGAATGCACCGTCGCGCAACGTGTGCAGAATATCGGCGTAACGAGCAGAGGGTGTTGCCAGAAAATTACAACGTATGGCGATGCAGTTGGATCTGTCGGGTTTGTGCAGGTCGTCATTCGCCAACCCAAAGCAGTAATGTCCCGCACTGAGTGCGCTATCCCAATATTCATTCTCGGTGGAGTGGCCGCTGTCCAGCTCCATCAGTTGGTAGCCGCCTAATTTCGAAAACTGCTTTGAGGAGAAGAAGTTCGTTCTTAATGGGTGATTTATCTGTATGATGTCGGCATCACGTCCGAGCAGGTCGAGTTGAAATTGCTTTTGCGAGGCCAAGAAGGGAAGCAGATGGTCGAAATAGTTGACCGACCTGCTACCGAATACGAGTTTGTGGAATTTGAAGAGGTTGTAGCCGTGCTCGTAAACGTTGACCTGCAAATTTGGATCAAACGGATGGGTTGTAATCTCATTGTGATTTGAGAAAGTTACGATGTCATAGCCGAACTTTTCCAATCGACGATAAACCTCATCGGGCCAATATTCGCACTCGTTCAGTATCCCTTTCACACGGGTATGAACATGAAAGTTGGCTCTTTTCCAACAATGAGTTGTGTCCAGATTGCGGTATGGGTTGAATAGGTCGTTTCCGCTAAAAGATTTGGGCTCTTGAAAATCATAAATCGGGCTTATGCTAGTTACTATAAACAAGATGACAGCGATCAGTAATAATGCGCCAATACTCTTGCATACAAGCCGAATGCCCTGCTTTAATATCCTCATCTCTTCAAAATTATCTGATGGCAAAGATACATATAATAGTTAAATAAAACAATTGTCGACAACCTCTGCGGGCGGGCTGTTCTTTGCCTCTCTCTGCTCCGAAAAGAACAACCCCTCGACCATCGATCGAGGGGTTGCTTGGAGTGCCCAGGACAGGAATCGAACCTGCACGCCTTGCGGCACACGCACCTGAAACGTGCGCGTCTACCAGTTCCGCCACCTGGGCATTTTTGTTTTGCGGTGTGCAAAGGTAACTCTTTTTTTTGAATACCCAATAAATTTGGGTAAAAAATGTTGTGAATACGCTATTTGTCGGACTGCAACGCTCTTTCTTGAAACAAGAAAGTTGAATTGTCTGTCACTTATTTGCAGAAAAAGCGATATTGAAACAACAGCAGATAGACCACAGCCACAGAAATATATGCATCGGCTAAGTTGAAGATTGCACCGAAAAAGTAGTTGTTGCTATCTACCAAGAACCGTAAAAAATGTGGTACGCTCTCCCATTGAAACAGCGGAAAATAGAACATGTCCACCACCTTACCCATCATAAATCCGGCATAACTCCCACCGAATTCAGCCACCGAGTAGGGAGTCGACTCCGAGAAGATCAATCCGTAGAATGCGCTGTCTAAGATGTTGCCTAATGCGCCGGCTAAAATGAGAGTTAATCCGATGATCACCCCTTTGGGTGTGTTTTGTCGCTTGCAACTCAAATCGTATATCCACCAACCGAGAATTCCGACCATGCCAATTCGGAAAATTCCCAACAGCAGTTTGCCCCAGTCGAACGCGCCGGAGGTGACTATTTGCATGCCGAATGCAGCTCCGTTATTCTCGATGAAACGCAGTTGAAACCAATCCGGAAATACGATGATAGCCTCGTCGAGGTGCATGTGGGTTTTGATCCATATCTTCAATGCTTGATCTGCAATGAGCAACAATGCGATAAAGAGTGATATTTTTTTTAGATTCATGTGTTTATCTGCAAATGATTTTGGACAAAAGTACATAAAAAAACCGATATTCACCGACTCTTTGACTTTTTTTGTATCGACTTTGCGGTTTGAAAGACTGCGATTGATTCCTGATCCCGATTTTTTTTGTTGCTAACCCGATTTTTATTGAAAAATTTGTATCTTTGTTTTACCAAGAGAAGTTCCCATGTTTCCACTTTTTGCTCATACTACATTCACCTTGCCGATCGAAGACCCGATCTTGAAGTTCTTGCTCATCATGGCAATAGTTCTCGGGACTCCGTTGCTGCTCAATAGATTGAAAATTCCTTATTTGCTGGGGTTGATCATCGCCGGAGCGGTTATCGGGCCTCATGGACTCAATCTTGTCCTGCGCGATAGCAGCATCATTCTTTCCGGTACGGCCGGTATGCTCTATATCCTCTTTACGGCAGGCTTGGAGATGGACATGGCCGATTTCAAACGCAATGGCATGCGTAGCCTACTTTTCGGGCTCTTGACCTTTATATTTCCCATGCTGTTCGGTGTGGTTGCCGGACGTTATGTCTTAGGATATGAGTGGACCTCCTCAACGTTGTTGGCAGCATTGTTCGCGTCGCAAACCCTGATCGCCTATCCTATTGTTTCGAAATTGGGTATCACACGCGATAAAGCCGTAACCCTCGCTGTGGGGGGCACGATCATTGTCGATATCTTGGCGTTGGTTACATTGACCATTGTGGTCGGACTGGCTACGGGCGATGCCGAACCCGATTTTTGGTGGCGACTTGCAGCCTCTATTTTCGGGTGCGGGATTGTGATTCTGGGATTGTTCCCGTTGGTTGGTCATTGGTTTTTCAAACAGTGTAGCGATAATGTTTCGCAATATGTCTTTGTGTTGGTATTCCTCTTCTTGGGAGCCTATCTTACACAGTTGGCGGGTTTGGAACCGATCATCGGAGCCTTTTTGGCGGGGTTGGCCATGAATCGCCTAATCCCCCGCACATCCCCGCTTATGAATCGTATCGAATTTGTCGGGAATGCCATATTTATTCCCTTCTTTTTGATCGGAGTGGGTATGTTGGTCGATTACCATGCTATCATTGGTAGTTGGGAAACGGTTTATGTCGGCGGGGTGATGATCGTTATGGTAACGGCCTCAAAATATATTGCTGCTGTGCTGACTGCCAAGACGTTCCGTTTGTCGCGGGATCAACAGACCGTATTGTTCGGATTGAGTGTGGCGCATGTGGCGGGAACGTTGGCGGTGGTTATGGTGGGCTACAATATTATAATAGGCCATACACCGGAGGGAGTTCCCATTCGATTGCTTGGCGAGAGTGTTCTCAATGGCACGATTTTGATGATCTTGGCAACCTGTACCATCTCGACTTTTGCTGCTCAGCGCGGGGCACATAATATTGCGCTCAAAGGTTCTCAGGCCTCGGATGAGACACGAACGGGCGAACATGTGCTGTTCCCTGTTTCGCATGATGAGGATATTACGGCAACCGTCGAATTGGGTATTGCAATGACTAAACAGAAATACCGCAATCTCTATGCGCTGAATGCCATTGATAATCAGTCGGAAGATTCGGGTGTGAAGAAACATGCGCAAAAACTGCTTGATATGGCTGCGTCGGCTTCGGCTGCTGCCGGTATCCATATGCACCGCATGTTGCGCTACGATGTAAACATCGCCAATGCCATTGTCAGCGTGGTGCGCGAGCGTAATATCAGCGATTTGGTGTTGGCTATGCACCGCGATGAATACAGCGAAGAGGGTGTGGTGTCGGGTTTGTTGGGCGTCGGGGCATTCTCACCACTCGGCAAAACCATTCCCGCCTTGTTGGCGCAAACCAACGTTACCACCTTTGTCTATCGTCCGATGCAACCATTATCCACGATCAAACGACATATTGTTTTGGTGCCTCGTCGCGCCGAATTGGAGGTGGGTTTCCAAACATGGTTGTTGCGTATTCGCCATTTGGCGCACGATACGGGGGCAAAACTGATCTTTCATGCTACCGAGCAGACAATCGAACATCTCCAACGCAAGCGTCGACGCGGGAGTGATATCGCCTCCTATGTTTCTCATGCGATATCGGAGAGCTGGAACGATCTGCCAACGTTGCTAAAACAGATGCAAGCCGACGATTGCGTGTGGGTTATCATGAGCCGTCGTGATCGAATCTCTTATCAAAGTGCGATGAGTCGCGTGCCGACCTTTTTGGAGGAGTCGCTCCCTGCCAATAGTTTTGTGATGGTCTATCCGGTGCAAGCCGGAGATACCGAAAAGCGGTATTTATCATAGAAAAGATCGGAAGCTCTTCGCATCTTCTCTTTGTTTGTAAGAAAAGTTGTCAAACTCTTGGCGCAATCAAAGGTTTTGATTATTTTTGTCTTTGAAGATGGTTTCCCGAGTTGGTCGGAGATGAAAAAACGACATGCTGTTGGGTTTTTGGTATGCTTGTCGTATGTCCGTCTTCGATATTAAAAGTATTAGAATATTGTTATGCGTAAATATTTGATCTGTTTGTTGGCTCTTGTCTTTGTGTTGCCACTTCATGCTGAAAAACGCCGCAAACCGCGTGTTCGTGTGGAGTGGGGCGTACTGGCAGGTCTTAGTGCCCCGAATTATTCGACCAATGTCGATGTCGAACATGTCGAAAATAAACTCGGTTGGCAGGCAGGTATTTCTATGGCTGTGAATTTCGGAGCTATTGCCGTAGAACCGCAAATCCTCTATTTGCGTCAGGGGCTTCGCATCCAACCCGAGGGAGGTAAAGAACTGAATCTTAAATCGGGGTCTATCGATGTCCCGATTTTAGCCTCATTGCGCGTGTTGCATCCGGTGCGTATCTTTGTTGGACCGGTTCTTACGCTCATGAACAACTGCAAACAGAAATCCGGCGATGATCTGCTCGAATTCGGACGTATTCGTCCGACGCTCTCTTATACAGTGGGTGTCGGTGCTGTAGTGCGTCGCCACTTGTTGCTCGAATTGCGTTATAACGGACAGTTCCGCGCCAAGCACGATGTGCTTTTCCCCGATGGAAGTACCCTCGATAAGTTGCGCTCTCATAGTTTTTCGTTTAATTTCGGATATCTGTTTTAACCTATGAGCGAGGCTGTTGCTAAGGAAATTGTTGTTGAGGGCGTCGATCCGCGCGAACTCTATGGATCGCAGAATATCTACCTTGATCAAATCAAGTCACTCAATCCGCAACTTAAAATTGTGGCACGCGGCTCTTCGCTTAAAGTGCTTGGCTCAACCGCCGAAACGGCGCGTTTTGCCAAACGTTTCGATGGGTTGGTTGCCTATTATTTGAAATATGGCCACCTCTCATCACAAGTTGTCGAACAGTGCTTTTCGGGCGTTGCCGTTGATACCCAAGAGCCTATTGATAAAGATGTTTTGGTTTATGGCAACAATGGAAATATCATTCGTGCGCGAACTCCCAATCAACAACGTTTGGTAAAACTCTACGATAAAAACGATCTGCTCTTTGCTGTCGGACCTGCCGGATCGGGTAAAACTTATACCGCTATCGCTTTGGCAGTCCGTGCCCTTAAAGAGCGTCAGGTGCGCCGGATTATCTTAACCCGTCCGGCTGTTGAGGCCGGCGAAAAGTTGGGCTTTTTGCCCGGCGATATGAAAGAGAAACTTGATCCTTATCTGCAACCGCTCTACGATGCACTCAACGATATGATTCCTCCGGCCAAACTGACCAAATTCATCGAAGAGGGTACTGTGCAGATCGCTCCGTTGGCTTACATGCGCGGTCGTACTCTTGACAACGCTTTCGTTATTCTCGATGAGGCGCAAAATACCACCTTGTCGCAGATCAAGATGTTCCTTACCCGCATGGGACGCAATGCCCGTTTCATCGTTACGGGCGATGTGACCCAAATCGACCTCCCGAAAAAATCGGATAGCGGTTTGGTGCGTGCCATGTCCATCTTGCGCGAAGTTTCGGGAATCGGTATGGTCGAATTCGATCGTCGCGATATCGTGCGACACGAATTGGTCAAACAAATTGTTGCCGCATTCGATCGCGCCAGCGATCCATCGACTTCGCCTAATCATAATGAATAAACATAAAACCTTAAAAAACTATAAGTTATGAACAGAAATTTAACCGCGCTCAAACCTGAGCTTGTTTGGAAACATTTTTCCGAGATGACCCGCATTCCCCACCCTTCGCATCACGAAGAGAAGATCCGCGCTTATATTTTGGGTGTTGCCCAGTCGTTGGGTCTCGAATGTTGCGAGGATGAGGCACACAATGTCTATGTCCGTAAACCGGCCACTGCTGGTATGGAGGACCGCAAAGGTGTGATTTTGCAGGCTCACCTCGATATGGTACCTCAAAAAAATAACGATAAAGTTTTTGATTTCGAAAACGATCCGATCGATGCTTATATCGATGGCGATTGGGTAACGGCCGATGGTACCACGCTCGGTGCCGACAACGGTATCGGTGCTGCTGCCATTTTGGCTGTATTGGAGGACAATACATTGGTTCACGGTCCGATCGAAGCCCTCTTTACGGCTACTGAGGAGGCCGGTATGGTAGGAGCCTTCGGCTTGAAAGCCGGTTTGTTACAGGGCGATATGCTGTTGAACCTCGATTCCGAAACCGAGGGCGAACTCTATGTAGGTTGCGCCGGCGGTCTCGATGCCAACATTCGTTTTGATTATACCGCTGTCCCGACTCCGGCCGAAGGATATAAAGCTTGCACTTTGGTAGTCAAAGGTCTCAAAGGCGGTCACTCCGGTATCCAGATTGTTTGCCAGCGTGCCAATGCCAATAAACTCTTGTTCCGCTTCCTTAATGCTGCCGCTGCACAATTTGATATGCGCCTCTGCTCGGTAGATGGCGGAGGTTTGCGTAATGCTATCCCGCGCGAGGCTTCAGCAGTCCTTTTGGTAAAAGAATCCGACTGTGCTGCATTTGTCGAGGCACTTGCCGCATATGAAAAGACCGTGCAGGCCGAGTTTGCAGGTATCGAAGAGGGTATCTCCATCGCTGCCGAGCCTTGCGAGAACCCTGCCGAGATGATTCCTTGCGAAGTTGCCGGCAATCTGACAAAAGCCGTGATCGGTTGCCCCGATGGTACTCAACGTATGTCGATCGCTATGCCCGGCTTGGTGCAAACCTCTACCAACCTTGCGCGTGTCGTATCCGACGGCTCGACCATCAAACTCCAATGTTTGCTGCGTAGCTCGGTAAATTCCGAGAAAGAGGCTCTTGGAGAGGCTATCAAAGCTGTATTTGCATTGGCTGGTGCCGAGACTATTCTTTCGGGCAGCTATAATGGCTGGAATCCCAATATGGAGTCGCCGATCTTGAAAGCCATGACCGTTTCCTACGAAGAACTTTATGGTGTTAAACCCGCTATTACGGCTATTCATGCCGGTTTGGAGTGCGGTATTATCGGTAGCAACTATCCTAACTTGGATATGATCTCCTTCGGCCCGACGATCTGCTACCCGCACTCGCCGGACGAGAAAGTCGAGATTGCATCGGTTGCCAAGTTCTACGACTTCTTGATCCACACTCTGCGCAACGTTCCCCAAAAGTAACGTCGGGGTGGAAGCCGAAAAATGGTTTGTCATCGTCAATCCCGTGGCCGGTAACGGTCGCGGGTTAGACGATTTCCCGCAGATATCCAAATACCTGCGCGATGCCCATATTCTGTGTGAACCGGTCTTTACGGAACACAAATTCCATGCTACGGAATTGACTGTTTCGGCTGTAAAAGAGGGCTATCGCCGTATTATCGTTGTCGGTGGTGATGGTACGCTCCACGAGGTTGTCAACGGCCTTTTTATCCAACAAGAGGTGCGTCCCGATGAGGTGCTTTTAGCAGTTATAGCTGCCGGATCGGGTAACGATTGGGTACGTACATTCGGGGTTTCTACTCGTTATCAAGATGCCGTGCAGTCCATCAGCGAGGGATATTCGTTCCTGCAAGATGTCGGTGTTGTTTCTTACGAAGAGGCACATTACCGTCAAAACCGTTATATCGCCAATGTTGCCGGTGCGGGTTTCGAAGCACAAATTATCCGACGAGTCACCCATCTCCAAAAAAAACGCCGCAAAAGTCGTTGGCGTTATACATGGTGTCTTATCAGCCAGTTTTTTAGCTATAAATCTACCGGTGTCAAAGTTTGGGTCGATGATCGTTTAGTCTATAACAATTTGCTCTTGTCGGTAGCCATCGGTATCTGCAAATATAATGGTGGTGGTATGCAACAGCTACCCGAGGCTGTTATCGACGATGGAATGCTCGATGTGTCGCTCATTCGTCCGGTTCATTTTTGGCATATTCTTTTCCGTTTTCGCTACCTCTTTAATGGTGGAATTTACCGCATTCGTCACGTCCTTCATGAGCGCGGTCAACGTATCCGTATCGAATCTTCCCCCGAAATCTCTGTTGAGGCCGATGGAGAGTTGTTGGGAGAGACCCCGCTTGAATTTTCCGTACTTCACAAGGCGATTCGTGTTGTGGTTTGTCGCGAGTTTTATTACCAACATGCCGGCGAAGCGGATTCCGATCCCATGCCTTCGAATGTGGATGTAGCTACCGCAAACTGATAGCATAAGTCGTATCCGAAAACAAAGCATGCCGCTCCATATGGAAGCGACATGCTTTGTTTTTAGATTATATACTAATTTATTTGCTGTTTGTAACCCATTCAGTGTGAGTCTCTATATTCTCGGCAAAGCCGTGTTTGCAAATTCCGATCCACCTCCTAAATATCCCGTCCTCGGATAGTGAATTTACTCTACCTGTGGAGTAAAAGGGGATTTCTACATATGGTGTAAAATGGTATATAATTACCTCTTTTATTTTAAGCGTTGTTGATTATTTCGTTGTTTCGATGATATCGATTTCGGTGACTGTCCAGTTGAACAGGTCGGCAGCGCACTGACTCTCCAACTGGCGAATCTGCGAATTGTTGGTTGTATCAGCCAAAATGGCATTGAAGAATTGCCCCATTGAGTTGAAAGTTGCATTTACCTTTCCTGCAAAACAAGTGTAAAATGCACGTAATTGGCTGTGATCCAATCCGGCCGGTAATACCCCTTGTGATACCAGATAGTTGTATGGATAGATGTGGCGCATGTTGTGAGCGTCGGCATCGAGTTCTTCGACAATCGTCTCCACAACCACTACATCCACCGTGTCATTAACCCCGGGCATCGCGATAAAAGTTGTATAGACCGGAAAACTCGTTTCGAGATCGGTGGCAACCTCGTCGGCGAAGAGTTGAAATTCCGCATCGGTCAGGTCGTTCAAATAGACCATTTTGCGATAGTCGCGTAACGCCTCGCGCATGGCCTTGCGCTGTTCGCGATTCCACTCGCGTTGTTGCGAGCAACTCATGAAACCTATGGCAAAAAAAGCCAGCAAAGAGAAACTGAGGAGAATTTTTTTCATCTTACTTTGATTTTGGTTTTACTGCAATCTCCTTAGCAATCCGTGTGCCAAAACAGTCTGAAATCTTACTGTTACAAATTTACCCCCGCCAAAATAGTGTCTGACGGGGGTGGCTTTGCCGATTAAATGGCGATCATGACCCAAGATCGCCCGAATACCTATCGGATATGCAGTCTGAAAAACTATCGCTGTTGATATTGTGGCGGTTGCTGTTGATACTGCTGTTGTTGGTATTGTTGCTGGTACTGCTGCGGTTGTTGATACTGCTGTTGCGGATATTGCGGCTGTTGGTACTGCGGCTGATTTAAGGGTTGGGCGGCTTGTGGTTGCTGCTGATAGTATTGCTGCGGATAAGCCGTTTGCGGTTGCGGTTGTCCCTGCTTATACGGATTCAACTCCGAGACCTTCGGGGCTTTTACCTTGATCGTCTGCATCGAGAAGAGACCTCCGGTAACAAATGTCAATAACATGTCGAGTAATCCGTGACGGGTTTTGATTTGGCAGTTTCCGTGATGCGGTGTAGCTACTTGGGCTCGACCCATCGGCAGGAATCCCCAGAAGAGATACATCTGTTTGCCTTTTGAGTAGTTGTAGGTTGCGATGTCATCGACTTTGATGTTTTCGCGATAAGCACCTACCGAAGTTTTTGTTCCGTAGCATGAGGTGAGCGTCAAGGCACATAACAGCCCCAACAAAAGAATAAAATTCCTTTTCATAGTAAAAGATTTTTGGGTGAGTAAATAGAAATAATGGGTCTTCTTCGTTTATTGCCGCATCTATCTCCTACTACGGTGTTGTTTGTGTTAAAAAAAAGAAAGTGTGGAGATAATTTCGTCTATTTCTAAGAAGGTTGTGGTAAGACCCGAATCGGAATAAACGCTACAATGCCCCACACTTGTAATGCAGGGCCTTGTGCATAGAACATACCAAGCCATACATATACAAGAAATGAGTGTTGTTCGTTTGCCTCCGATTTCTTGAAAACTACCACATTTTCTTAGAAGGACAGTGCGAAAACACTTTCGTAAAATTGTTGACACCTGCCTCACGCAGAATGTCGTTGCAAATTTAATAGATGTTTTGGAAACGAACAACACCTGATGGAGCCTTGTTGCGAAAAATATGATAAATTCTATTTCTTATTGTTCTGATAGCAAAATTGGTTATATTTGTGGTGTAAAAAGGTTTTCCGGATATGTCCGTCTTCAAAAAATGGCAAATTCTGTTCTTGCTTCTCTTGTGTAAGGGTGTTTTCGGACAAACTATCGACGATTATTATCCCTATGCTGAGCGAGAACGCGATCTTCCGATGTTGCTTACCGACTCCTCGCTGTTCTATCGAGCCATCCAGACCGCACCGGATCTCTACGATAAAATTACCGGTTACCATCTGTCATCGGTAGCCTTGAAACGGCGCGGATTTTCATGGCGACGAGAGGTCGCTTCACTCGAAAACCTGAATGTCTCCTATCGCTATTTTTCGTTGTTGCGCCTACTCGGAGCAACCGAAACATATCGTTCCGGATTTACTGCGAACCACCGGTCGGCGGATGCGGTGTGCGGTGAGCGCAGTTTTGCATTCGGCGATGCCCAATCCCTACGTCCTTATCGTGCTGCTGTACATTTCTCGGGACGCAACTATCTGCTCGGAGCCCGCCTTGCGGCACAAGGAAACTTGGGGCGATCATGGTTTGGAGCGGCCGCTATCGAGGCGCGTACAGGCCGCGACCTATATATTAATGGGGTCTTTACCGATGCTTTATCGCTTGGCTTCCGAGTCGAGAAACGATTCTCCGAGAGATGTCGGTTGGCGTTGCTTGCCGCAATTCCGATCTCCACTCGCGGAACACGCCTTTCGGCCACCGAGGAGACCTTTATGCTTACTGGCGATAAACGTTATAATCCCGCGTGGGGCTTTCAAAATGGAGAGATGCGTAATTCGCGTGTGCGTCGCGATCGAGTTCCCGTTGCTATGGTGTCGTTCCGTTGCAAGTTGTCGTCTGCAACCTCTTTGCATGCCGCCGCGAGTGCCGAAATTGGGTTGTCGTCATATAGTGCTTTGGGGTGGTACGATGCGCGTACTCCGATGCCCGACAACTATCGTTACTTGCCGAGCTATACCGGCGATCAGGCTACCGAACGAGCTTGGCGTAACAACGATTCTCGCTATACGCAAATAGATTGGGATGAGTTGATTCGACGCAATCGAATGGCCGGCGGAAACGCAGTCTATGCGTTGGAGGATCGAGTGAAACGCATTGCCGATCTGCAATCCGATCTGACATTCGAAACCTCGGTCGATCGGCGCCTGACATTACGTTACGGTGTCGATTTCACCTATTCCAACTCTCGCAACTATAAGAATTTGCGCGATCTGTTGGGAGCCGATTATTTGGTGGATATTGATCAATACTTGGTCGATGACGATACTTTCGGTAATAAATTGCAGAACAATCTGCGCGATCCCAACCGCCGAGTCGGTGAAGGAGATCGTTTTGGCTATGATTATGCACTGATTACACGAAAGATGGCTGTACATGTGCAAGCCGAATATCGGGAAGAGCGTTTTTGTGCTGCGGTTGCCGCCGAGTTCGGTATGGCCTCAATCTTCCGGCGGGGATATTACGAAAAAGAGCTTTTCCCTGCTTCCAACTCCTATGGCTCTTCGCGTCGGATGCATTTTACCCCTTACGCTTTGAAACTGACCGCCGGTTGGACCTTCTCTCCTCGACATTATGTCGAATTGTCGCTTTCAGCTGCCGCCACACTTCCCGATGCCGAACAACTTTTCCTGCAACCGCTGTACAACAATCGAACGGTGGATAATCCGTTGCCCGAACGTTTTTATGGCGCGGAGTGCGTATGGCGTCGGTCGGGAGAACGTGCCGAGTGGCAGTTGGCCGCATATGCTACGGTTTCTTATGACGGGGTTAGCACACATCGTTATTTCGACGATCTCTCCGGAATTTATTGTGATATGGCTGTCCGAAATATCGCAATGTGGCAACTCGGCGTTGAGGCTGCGATAAATATTCGATTGGCTTATCGTTGGAAACTCTCGTTGGCTGCATCGGCCGGTAGTTTCAAATATATTCGCAATCCCTATGTTATGGTCATTTCTGATGCTGATAATACGGTTGTATCGCACGATGCCGAGAGCTTTATGGGCGATTGCAAGATCGGGGGAACTCCGGCAATTACGGGGATGGTTGGATTGGGCTATTTTGCGTCGAAAGGGTGGGGAATACATCTTTCTGCCGGATATGCCGGTTGCCGTTATGTCGAGGCTACGCCGTTGCGCCGTACCGAACGGGGGGCTCGCCAAGCCGGCGTAACGACGACATCGTTTACCGCTTTTACCGGTCAAGAGCAATTGCCCGATGCGTTTGTTGCAGATGCTGCACTTTTCAAGAATTTTCAGCTGGGATATTCTCAACTCTCTGTAACGTTGTCACTACGCAATCTCACGGGCGAAGATACGATCTACAACGGTTACGAATCGTTGCGGGTGCAACGAATTGCCGCCGGCGACGATACTTTTTATCGTCCGCACGCTTCGCGTTACACCTATGCTTGGCCACGATCGATTTATTTGAGCGTTGGTTACCGTTTCTAATCTGTTCGTAAAGGTACGGTATAACTTAACAATAATTATTTCTTGTGACGAAATTTGATAATATCATCACACGATCAAAAAAATATGCAAAAAAGTGCTCTAAAAGGTAGATTGTTTGTGAAAAATTTGTATATTGCACGGCTCAAAAACTTAAAAAAACTAAAAAAATGATTATCGGTATTCCGAAAGAGATCAAGAACAACGAGAATCGTGTTGCTCTGACCCCTGCTGGTGCGCAAGAGCTTATCAAGCGGGGACATGTTGTTTATGTGCAGGCTACGGCCGGTGTTAACAGTGGCTTTGCCGATGCTGCCTATGAGGCTGTCGGTGCCAAAATGTTGCCTACGATCGAAGAGGTCTATGCCATTGCAGAAATGATTATCAAAGTGAAAGAGCCTATTGAGCCCGAGTATAAACTCATTCGCAAGGGTCAATTGGTATTCACCTACTTCCACTTCGCTAGCAGCGAGCCGCTGACGAAAGCCATGATCGAGAGCGGAGCCATCTGTTGCGCTTACGAAACCGTAGAGCGTGCCGATCGTTCGTTGCCGTTGCTGATTCCGATGTCGGAGGTTGCCGGCCGTATGTCGATCCAAGAGGGTCTCTATTTCCTCGAAAAACCGCGTGGAGGTAAAGGTATCTTGGCTGGAGGTGTTCCGGGAGTTAAACCTGCTAAGGTGCTTGTCATTGGTGCCGGTGTGGTTGGTACAGCTGCTGCCCGTATCGCTGCTGGTGCAGGTGCCGACGTGACAATTTGCGATATTTCGTTGCCGCGTTTGACCTACCTGACCGACGTGATGCCCAAGAACGTCAAGACATTGATGTCGTCGGAGTACAATATCCGCGAGGAACTCAAAACTACCGACCTCGTGATCGGTTCTGTGCTGATTCCGGGTGCTAAGGCTCCGAAACTCGTTACTCGCGATATGCTGAAAGATATGCAGCCCGGTACGGTGATGGTCGATGTTGCTATCGATCAGGGTGGTTGCTTCGAGACCTCGCATCCGACAACCCACGAGAATCCTGTTTACTATGTTGACGGTATGTTGCACTATGCAGTTGCCAATATCCCGGGTGCCGTGCCTTACACTTCGACATTGGCTCTTACCAACGCTACGTTGCCCTATGCCATTCAGTTGGCAAACAAGGGTTGGCGTCAAGCTTGCAAAGACAATGCAGAGTTGGCCAAAGGTCTTAACGTCGTAGAGGGTAAAGTGGTTTACAAATCGGTTGCCGATGCTTGGGGCTTGAAATACGAGCCGATCGAGTTGTAATACAACGCCTTATATTAATCTGAATTTGTCCCGAAACTTGAAAAAGTTTTCGGGACAAATTTTGTTTGATAATGTAATATAGTTTGCTATTGTGTGGTGAGATGTATGCTTTCAAAGATCTAAATTCTCGCGTTCAACGACTTTTAACGAATGATATTAAATTGATTTATTGTAAAAATATAATGCTATATTGAGGCGGATTAATATTTTTTGTTTATATTTGTAACATCTTGCATATCAATGCGAGATGATATATTGGAAAGTGTTTTCACGCTGTCCTTCAAAGAAAATGTGGCAATTTTCAGAAGCAAGGGACGACGAATAAACACTCTATCTTGTTTAGAGTATAGGTGTGGCATATTCTATGTCATGATACTCCATATCTCTATCCAAGGTGTGGGGTTATTGTATCGTCTGCTTTGTTTCGGGTTCGCCACAACCTTCTTTGAATCAGATGAAATAGGCTCCACACTTTCTGTTAATTAATGAACTCGACAGCGGGAGTCCTGCCGATCCAAATTCATAAAACATTATGAAAAAATCTTTCTTCTCGCTCAATTTATTTGAGCCGGTTTTTAAGCACTATGCTGATTTCAAAGGCTGTATGGGTCGTAAAAACTATTGGCTATTCGTGCTTTGTTGCTATCTTGTGCAATTCGTCACGATTTCGATCAATCTTTGGGTGTATGGTTTGGTATGCTTGGCATTGTTTATTCCATCACTCTCTGCTGTTGTACGTCGCTTGCACGATGTTGGAAAAAGTGGGAAATGGATTTTTATCTTTTTTGTTCCGGTTATTGGTTCGTTTTGGTTGCTTTTCTTGTTGTGTAAACGAGGGAAAGAGAAAGTTCAATATACATGGAGTCTTTCAGATTGGCTTATTGTAGTCGGTGTCGTAATTCTTATTGGTGCTAAACTTTTGCTTGGTGGCGGCGATAATGAAACTACTGATGTCCTTTCTTTTGATAGCACAGAGGTTGTATCTGCCGACTATTATCCGATTAATATTCCTTGTAAAAATGCTGATGGATCTGCTATGATTGCGTTGGCGACAGATGATCCTGAAATCTATAAAGCTGTAAAAGAAGGGTATATTCCAGAAGGTAATATTTCAATTGTAGAGGTTAAGGGTAAGAAATATAGAAAAATTCTTTCTACTATTGATATTTGGGCTTCGAAAGAGTTTCGGCAAATCTGTGAAGAGTTGAGGGTTTCGTTCCGTGGATTCATTATTAATACCATTTCTCCCGATAAGGATGATGCCGATCTTATTGACTTTACATTGGGGTGCAATGGGTTGGATATCGATGATATTATTGTTGGAACGGTTGATATTCGAACCGGAGAGTTTGCTGTTTTCAAAATGCCATACAATCTGTATCAAGAAATTAAAAATTAATCAATATGAAAATAGCATCTATCATCGGTATTGTTTTTTTTAGCCTAATGTTGCTTGCAGGATTAGGGATAGAAGAAGAGGTGTCTTCAGTTATTGAAGATTTAGGAACACTTGGAAAGTTAGCCTCGTTGCTTGATGCAGGAAGTGAACTCTCTGATTTTACAGAGAGTGTCGAAGGTATGTATGGGTTAGGGTTTTTGAGTAATTGTTATGGACTAATTCTCTCTATTATCGGGGTTGCTACCGCTCCTAAAAAACGTAAACCGCTTCATAATATGTCGCAACGATTGATGGAGTTGTATCAATTGAAAGAGAAAGGAATTCTTTCTTCCGAAGAATTTGAAGCCCAAAAATCGGAAATTATGGCAGATAACTGATTGGATGTAATTGATGCGAAAAAGCCATTGGAAATAGTCCCAATGGCTTTTCTATTTTGTGTGAGATCAACAAGTCTTCGTTTATTTGAAGAAGATTGACGAAGTCTCTTTGTAGTTGTGTACACGCTCGATTACATCGGCAAAGATGTCGGCAACCGACAATACCGTGAATTTGTGCAGATCCTTGTTGGGATTCAGCGGAATGGTATCCGTTACGATCACCTCCTCCAACGCACTTTGGTTGATGCGCTCGTAGGCCGGACCCGACAATACGGGGTGCGTGATGGCAGCACGAACGCTTTTTGCGCCGCGTCCCATCAGCATATCGGCTGCCATGCAGATTGTACCGGCGGTGTCGATCATGTCGTCAACGATCAAGATGTTACGGCCTTCTACCTCTCCGATAGCGGTCATCTTGCCTACCACGTTGGCTTTGGCTCGCTCTTTGTGTGAAATGATGATCGGCGTACCGAGGTGTTTGGCATAGGTGTTGGCGCGTTTTGCACCTCCCATGTCGGGAGCAGCGATCGAGAGATCCTCGATATTCAAACTGCGAATGTAGGGCACGAAGATTCCGCTGGCGTAGAGTGCATCTACCGGCACCTCAAAGAATCCTTGAATTTGGTCGGCGTGCAGGTCCATTGTCATGATGCGATCCACGCCGGCAGCCATCAGTAGGTTGGCAACTAACTTAGCCCCGATCGGTACACGCGGACGGTCTTTGCGATCCTGACGAGCCCAGCCGAAATAGGGCATGACTGCCACAACCTTGTATGCTGATGCGCGACGTGCTGCATCGATCATCATCAACAACTCCATCAAGTTGTCCGAGGGTGGAAATGTCGATTGGATGATGAATACCGTGCAACCGCGAATAGACTCGGTAAAACAGGGTTGAAACTCTCCGTCGCTGAATTGCAAAACCTCGGAGTGTCCGAGAGTTGTGCCAAAACTTGCCGCGATCTTGGTTGCCAAATACTCGGAACCACGTCCGGCGAAAATTTTTATTTTATGGATGGCCATGTTTGATGGTTTTTATTACGATAGTGCAAATATAGGATAATACGGTGAGAAAATACACCGAAAGGCCTTTCTTTTTTCAACAATTGGTTAAAAATTGTTCATTTCGATCCCAAAAACAGGTTTGTCTCCTAAAATTTGAAACTACTTTGTAAGACATCCTCCGATGAAGTCGAGAATCTCCTGTCGTCCTTCCCCCTTCTCTGAGGAGCTGACAAGCATTGGAGGCAACTCTTCCCACTGCTCGGCAAGTACCTCCGAAAAGCGTTTCATGCTTCGTTGTGCTTGTGTTTTTGAGAGTTTGTCGGCTTTGGTGAAGATAATCCCAAACGGAATTCCGTTTTCCCCCAGCATTTCGATAAAGCGCAGGTCAATCTTTTGGGGCTCCAATCGAATATCAATCAGCACGAAAAGGTAGTGCATCTTCTCGCACCGCAACACGTAGTCAGTAATGATCTTGGCAAAGTCGTTTCGCATGCTCTTCGAAGTGCGCGCATAGCCATATCCCGGGAGATCGACCAAATACCACGCGTTGTTGATGCGGAAGTGGTTGATTAGCCGTGTTTTACCCGGTGTTCCTGAAACTTTTGCCAGTCCGGATCGGCCGGTCAACATGTTGATCAACGACGACTTGCCCACATTGCTGCGTCCGATGAATGCAATGTCTTTCAGATCATCTTTCGGGATCTGAGAGATGCGCTCCGATGAACAGCGAAATTCAGCTTTGGTAATCTGCATGACGATTGTCTATACCATATTATTTAATAGCCGAGGATACGCAACATCGAACGGTACGATTGCTCTTTGGCAAATAGGCGTGTGTAATATTCGTTCTCCGAGTCGCGATCGATGATCACATGTTTCGGTGCGGGAATCAGGCAGTGTTGAATACCTCCAAAGCCACCGATCGACTCTTGGTAGGCTCCCGTGTGGAAGAATCCGATGTATTGCGTGTTGCCCTTTTCGAGTTTCGGTAGGAAAATGGCATTGGTGTGGCACTCGGAGTTGTAGAAATCCTCGCTGTCGCAAGTCAATCCGCCGAGGAACACGCGCTGATACTCTTTGTCCCAATTGTTGATTGCCAGCATGATATAACGTTGGTTGATACCCCAAGTGTCGGGCAATGTGGTGATGAACGACGAGTCGATCATATACCAGTTCTCGCGGTCGTTCTGCTGTTTTTGATTGACGATCGAATAGAGAGCAGCTCCACTCTCGCCTACGGTAAACGATCCGAACTCGGTGAAGATATTGGGCTCTTCGATACCGTTGCGTTGGCAGATGTTTTTTATCTGAGCCACGATCTCTTCGGTGAGATATTCGTAGTCATATTCGAAATTCAGCGAGTTCTTGATCGGGAAACCGCCACCGATATTCAGACTATCCAATTCGGGACAGATTGCTTTCAATTCGCAATAAACATTCATGCACTTCGATAGCTCATTCCAATAGTATGCGGTGTCTTTGATGCCTGTATTGATGAAGAAGTGCAGCATTTTGAGTTGGAATTTTTTGCTGTTTTTGAGTTTGGCTTTGTAGAAATCGACAATGTCATTGTAGCGGATGCCCAAACGCGAGGTGTAGAAATCGAACTTCGGTTCCTCCTCGCAAGCGATACGAATACCTACCTTGCATTTCTTCGTAAAGGCATCTTCGAAGAGGTCCAACTCCTCTTTATTGTCCAATACGGGGATGGTGTTGATGAATCCGTCGTTGACCAACTGAGCAATGTTCTCCACATACTGCGGACGTTTGAACCCGTTGCAGATGATGTAGCGATCTTTGTCTATTATTCCACTGTCGTACAGTGCATTGATGATATGGATATCATAAGCCGACGACGTTTCGAGATGAATGTCGTTTTTCATCGCTTCCTCCAACACAAACGAAAAATGGCTCGACTTGGTGCAATAACAATAGTTGTATGAACCTTTGTAATCGACCTTTGCCATGGCTACGTTGAACATGCGTTTGGCGCGATTGATCTGTTGGGAGATCTTCGGCAGATAGGTGATTTTAAGCGGAGTTCCGTATTGTTTGATCAACTCCATAAGCGGAATGTCGTGGAAATTCAATTCATTGTCCTCGACAGAAAACTCATCCTGCGGAAAATCGAACGATTGTTCGATCAGGTCGATGTACTTGTCTTTCATGATTCGTTCGGTTTTGTTTGTCGAATCCGAGTCGATTACATTGTTCGAAAATCGGCAAAGTAACTCGATCGGATTGTTTGCGGTTTCGGGATGCAAATTAGGCGAATATTTTTCATATACCCAACACTTTGTACGATTATTTTGAAAAAGCATGCCATATTTTGGTTTTTTCTTTGAAAAAAGGTAAATTTGGGCCGAAATTCAAGTTGAAAAACGACGTGCTGATTCGTGTCTTATCGAAATATTTGGAGTCGCACAAGCGACTCGTTGTTCCGCAACTCGGGGCTTTCTTGGTAAAAGAGCCCGAGCGCGAGTTGGTTTTCACTGAGTTGCTGCGACGCGACGATGGCATATTGCGCGGTTTGTTGCGTGATGAAGGGCTCAACGAAATCGAAGCTGCCGGAGAGATCGACCGCTTTGTTTTCGAGGTGCGTCATGCCATAGAACATGGCGCCGAATTCCGATTGGGTGAACTAGGAACATTGAAAGCGGGAAAGAATGCGACGATTATCCTTGTGGATGGTATGCTGCCCGAACGAGTTGCCGAATCGAATGCTCCGGACGTTGCGCCAATGGTAGCAACCCCATTGATAGAGTCGGTGAATGCTGTTTCGGAAACAACTCCGGTCGAAACATCGGATGTGGAAGAATCCGTGACGGAATCAGCGACTGAAACATTTGAAATCTTGCCCGAAGAGGCGGGTGATGTGGAAGGAGATTGTGAATCCTCTGTTCAGGAAACGCCCAAGCAAACTATTCGAGCCGAAAAAGTGACAGCGGCTGTGGAATCGGCTTTTGCAGATCCGCATATCTCCAACTCCGCGAAAAGGAATCCGGAACCTTATGTGAGAGGTCTGAAATATGGCAAATCTCAGAAAACAACCAATGCTTATCGCTATATCGATCGTCCGATGCGACGACAGGGTGTTGATCGATTCCTATTGTTGGCTGTTGTTGCGGCTGTAATTGCTGTTGCGGCAATTGCATTTGGCCTATGGCGTGATCGGCACGATCGGGAATTTGAAGAAGAACTGCGCATGGAGACACCCGCTGCTCCGAACGTTTCCACTACAAACGATTCCGGCAAATAGCAACCTGAATATTTTTTTACTATGACCCCTATTACCACCGTAAAACAACGTTTTGGCATCATCGGCAACTCGGAACTTTTGGATCGGGCGCTCGATGTGGCATTGCGTGTGTCTCCCACCGATCTGACGGTACTCATCACGGGCGAGAGTGGCGTGGGCAAGGAGTTCTTTCCGCAGGTCATCCATGCCTATTCGGCTCGAAAGCATAACAAATATATCGCCGTGAATTGTGCGGCAATCCCCGAAGGTACTATCGACTCGGAACTTTTCGGCCATGAAAAAGGTTCGTTTACAGGAGCATTAGAGGCTCGTAAAGGTTATTTCGAAGAGGCCGATGGAGGTACGATCTTTCTTGACGAAGTCGCCGAATTGCCGTTGCCTACCCAGGCTCGTTTGTTGCGTGTATTGCAAACCGGCGAGTTTATTCGTGTCGGCTCTTCAAAAGTGCAGAAAACCAACGTGCGAGTGGTCGCGGCGACTAATACCGATCTTCCACAAGCAATTGCCTCGGGCCGTTTTCGTGAAGATCTTTACTACCGTTTGGGAACGGTGCCCATTACTGTTCCGGCACTGCGTGAACGTCCCGAAGATATCCCGTTGTTGTTCAGGAAGTTTGCCTCTGATGTTGCGGTGCAGTATCGTATGCCGGCCGTGACACTTGATGAAAGTGCTCGCCAATTACTCAAAGATTACTATTGGCGTGGTAATATCCGTCAATTGAAAAATGTGGCCGAGCAGATCTCTGCCATTGAGCAGAGCCGTTTGGTAACAGCTGAGGTGTTGGCCAAATACCTGCCTCGGCAGCAGGGTGGGGCTCCTATGGCAACAGATACCAGTCGTATGGAGGATGGTATGTCCTCGGAACGCGAGTTGCT
Organism: Rikenellaceae bacterium; assembly: GCA_015059735.1. GTDB lineage: Bacteria > Bacteroidota > Bacteroidia > Bacteroidales > Rikenellaceae > Alistipes. Next base: position 149,376 of record SUZX01000002.1, read on the forward strand.
TTATAAAGTATTGTTCGATATGCGTTCGGATATCAACGATCTCAAACGGATGCTCGGTGAGTTGATGCAGAGTGCCGGATTGCATCGCGAGCCGATACACGATATAAAAGCGTTGTTGCCCTCTTCGACTGCGCCAACAACACCTTATGCACACGAAGTGTCGACTTATGGCGCTAGTGGCGTGGAGTATGCTGCCGATCCGGTATATGCCGAGAGCGAGGTGGTAGATGATGATCAACCGCGAGAGAAGACCAAAGCCGACATGCAGCGTGAGCAGATCGTGCGTGCGTTGCGTCGTAATAACGGCCGTCGGCGTGAAGCGGCAGCCGAGTTGTTTATGTCCGAGCGTACCTTGTATCGTAAGATCAAGGAGTTGGGAATAGAAGAATAGTTAAAGAATTACAGTTTGCCTTGTGAAAAAGTATTTTTCCTCTTTTGCCTTTTCCCTTTTGTTGTTGGTTTCGTTGCTGGCAACGGGATGTGGTGTGGCAATCAAATATTCCTTGTCGGGAGCATCAATTCCGCCTAATGCCAAAACTTTCTCGGTAGCCTATTTCCCGAATAATGCCACAATGGTATCTCCGATCCTTAGTTCGACGCTGACCGAGGCATTGGTGGATATATTTTCGCGCCGTACCCGCCTGCAACAGGTGGACGAAGGGGGTGATTTTGCATTCGAGGGCGAGATTGTCGGCTATACATCGACCACAGCCTCGGTGTCGAGTAACGACTACGCCTTGTTGAACCGTTTGACTATCCGTATTAAGGTGCGGTTTAAGAATGCTATTGATGATAAAGCGTCTTGGAATAAAACCTTTACGGCTTACGAGGATTATGATTCGACCAAACTTTTGACTGAGGTAGAAGGAGAGTTGATTCCTCAAATTGTAGATAAATTGGTGACCGATATTTTCCAAGCATCGGCGTCGAATTGGTAGAACAAATGGCTATGGAGAAGTTGAGATCGGCTCTTTTTTGTTCAGCAACAGCGTCGTTGTCGGTTGAGGAACTCGATGCGTTGATTGCTCGTTACGAATGGTTTGCACCTCTGCGAACTTTGCGCGAGATGCGTACTGGTGAGTATGATCGTAGGCTCTCTATCGTAGCTTCGTGGCGGGATGAGAGTGTGTTGCGAGCAACGCCGATCGATGTCGAAGCGTTGCTTTCGGTGTCGGAAGATGAGTTGATCGATCGCTTTTTGTGTGCTGAGGATTTGCGTATCGTGGCCGGTGAGGGTGATGCCGATGAAGAGGTGCGTATCGAACCCGAATGGGATGATGATGATGAACTTGTTAGTGAGGAATTGGCCGAAATTTATCTTGCACAGGGCCTTCGAGAACGGGCTTTGGCGATTTATCGCAAATTAAGTTTGCTAAATCCCGAAAAAAGTATTTACTTTGCCGAACTTATTGAGAGAATAGAAAACAATAATTAAAATTCAACGATATGTTATACACAATTTGCGTTGCCCTGATAGTCATTGCGAGTATCTTGATCATCCTCGCGGTATTGGTGCAAAACCCCAAGAGCGGCATGGCTGCTAATTTCGGCGCATCGAACCAAGTAATGGGCGTGCGCGAGACCACTAATTTCTTGGAGAAGTTTACTTGGACTATGGCCATTGCCATTTTGGTATTGAGCCTTGTTGCTACAACAGTGATGGATACTCCGGGTACAGAGGTTAATTCGGAGGCTTCGAAAGATGCCAAAGCTTTGCAAGAGCGTATGATGGAGAATGCTCCGGCTGTTCCACAGACAGAGATTCCTGCTCAATCTCCTGCTGCCGAAACGCCTGCCGAGCCCGCTGCTGAAACACCTGCGAAATAGTTGAGAGTTCGATAAAAAAGAGCTGTCTGCTTGATTGCAGACAGCTCTTTTTTTGTATCATTACCTTGTCTTCTTAATTATCCTTGTTCAAGAAAAAGATCGGAATATTGGCAAGGAAAACATCCGGTTCGGAGAGGTTTTTACGTTTTTCCAGCAACTCAGAGAGTCGGATGGAGCCGATCACATAGTTGCTCTCTTCTCCGATATACTGCTCGTGAATTTTCTCGAATTTCAAAATATTCAACACATCGGTTGCCGAATAACGAGCATAGATCTTCAACATAATGTCGGTGGTATAATCCGGTTTCTGTACATATTTGAGCTTTTTATACTCATAACGGTAATCATGCAAGCGAGCCATCACATCGCTTAAAATCGAGGAGGCCGTAGGCAGACTACCCGCTCCTTTTCCAAACATGAATTGTCGATCATAGCACTCTCCGCGAATCACAACACCGTTATACTCGTCGTCTACGCTGTAAATATATTTAGAGGGCGACACAAATTCTGGCATGACAAACATGGTGAAATGTTCGTCACTTACCTTAACTACTTGTGCCACAAGTTTAATCTTTACCCCTTTCTCGCGAGCATACTGAATATCTGAATCGTGAATTGTCGAGATACCGTAGGTGAAAATCCGTTCCGGAGCGACATAAGTGCCTAACGCGTGTACAGTGATGATCACCAACTTGAATAGCGAATCGTAACCTTCGATGTCGAACGAAGGATCGCTTTCGGCAAATCCCAAAGCCTGTGCCTGTGCAAGAGCCTCGGCATAGGAGTCTTTGTGGTCGAAAACACGCGAAAGAATGTAGTTCGATGAGCCGTTGAGGATACCTTTTACTTCAAGCAACAGATCGTTGTCGTAATACTCCTCCAAGTTGCGAATCACGGGAATCGATCCGCACGACGAGGCATCGTAGAGCAATGCCACGTTGTTGTTCTTTTGAATTTCGATCAATTCGGGCAGGTGATTGGCAATCATTGTTTTGTTACCCGAAACCACCGGAATTCCTTTGAGTAGCGCTTTTTTAACGATGTTATACGACGCTTGCGCATCGTCGATCACCTCAACGATTAGGTTGATCTGCGGATCGTTGAGAATATCGTCAGCCGTGGTGGTAAATAATGCCGGATCGGCAGCTACCTTGCGGGGTTTGTCTAACGAGCGTACGCAGATACGAACAATCTCGGCATGCGCATTTTTTGCCCGTTGAATCACTTGAAAAATACCTTGGCCGACAACGCCAAAACCAAAAAGTCCGATTTTAATTTGTGCCATATAGAATTGTGCTTTATTCGTTCATGAAAGGAATTAGAATGTTGTTAAGTTGCTCATATTCTACTAAGAAACCATCGTGTCCAAATGGCGAGTCGATTTCGAAATAACGGCTGTCAGTAATCATGCTCTGCAACTCGCGCATCTCTTTCGGGGTAAAGATGATATCGCTGGTGATACCCACGACAATCGTGCGTGCCGAAATCGTGGCAAGAGCTGCTGCCACTCCTCCTCGTCCTCGTCCGACACTATGGGTGTCGAAAGCGTTGAGGATTGCGTAATAAGAGTAGGCGTTGTATCGTCGGCAGAGTTTCTCACCCTGATACTGCTGATAGGTCGATGCACGGTGTACTTTGGGCATCTCCTCGCGATCTTGCTGCGTAAGGTTGTAACCTTCTGTTCCGCGATAGGTCAGCAATCCAATGGCACGGGCTGCGGCCAATCCGGCCATGCCGGCATTGTCGCGCTCCTCGCCGAAGGTGGTGTCGGCTTCGATGGCCATACGTTGGGTTTCATCGATGGCAATTGTCCAAGGGGAGGCTTTTGCGTCGGTAGCAATCAATGCTAATCGTTTGATACGGTGAGGCTCCATAACAGCCCACTCCACAGCCTGAAATCCACCCACCGAACTGCCGATCATGGCATGGATACGATCTATTCCCAATTCATTGGCCAACAATTGATGCACTCGCACCATATCGCGAATGGTATAGGGTGGAAAATCCTTATAATAAGGTTTGCCGGTCACAGGATTTGTATGCAACGGCCCTGTTGTCCCGTAGTGTGATCCGAGAATGTTGGCACAGACGATGAAATAGCGGGTGGGATCGAGGAACCGTCCCTCTTCGACCGTATGTGGCCACCAATCGGCCACGTCGGAGTTGGCAGTCAAGGCATGGCAGACCCACACGACATTGTCACGCTCGGCATTGAGTTCACCGTAGGTGTGGTAAGCAATGCGTAATGTAGGCAACGTATGTCCGGTTTCCAACTCAAACGGTTGGTTATAATCGAAATAATGTATCATCTATTTTATCTGCGCAAAAGCTTGTTCGAAATCGTCGATCAAATCATCGACATGCTCCAATCCGAGCGATATACGTAGCAGTGTCGGAGTAACACCGGCGGCTACAAGGTCAGCCTCGCTGAGCTGCTTGTGGGTGGTGGAGGCCGGGTGGGTGACTACCGAAATCGAGTCGCCGATCATGGTCATATTAGCTGCCAAATGAAGTGATTCGACAAATCGAACCGTGCTCTCCAACGTGCCTTTCAATTCAATGGTAAAGACGGCCGACGAGCCGAATTTGTAATATTTTTGTGCATTTGTATAGCTTGGATGATCTTCGAACCCAACATAGCTTACACGCTCGACTTTCGGATGGTTGCGGCAATATTCCGCCAATTTGCGGGTCGATTCCACCTCATGACGTACACGCAAGGTCAGTGTTTCGAGGCCGAGCATCATCAAATAGGAATCAAACGGTGAAGGGCAACAACCCAAATCGCGCAAGCCATCGACACGGCATTTTATAATAAATGCAGAGGATCCGAATGCTTCGTGTAAATTCAATCCGTGATATCCTTCCGAAGGACCGTCGATTTGCGGGAATTTGCCATTTGCCCAATTGTAGTTGCCACCATCGACAATCACACCGCCCATAGCGGTTCCATGGCCGTTGATCCATTTGGTAGCTGAGTCCACGACAATATTGGCTCCCCAATCAAACGGGTTGCAGAGGTAACCGGCAGCACCGAATGTATTATCGACAATATACGGCAGGTCGTATTTGCGAGCCAACAAGCCTAATGCCTCCAAATCGGGAACAGCACAAGTGGGATTGCCCATGCTCTCCACATAAATGGCTTTGGTGCGTGTGTCGATCAGTGGTTCGAAATCTTCGGCACGCTCGGTGGGTGCAATGCGGCAATCGATTCCCAATTTGCGCAACGAGATGCGGAATTGGTTGTAGGTACCGCCATAGAGGAACGGCGAAACAACGATATTATCGCCTTCGGACGCCAATGACAATACGGTGATCAAAATTGCAGACATACCCGAAGATACGGCCAATGCGCCGACTGCGCCATAAAGTGCAGCGATGCGTTCCTCATAAGCCGATGTCGTGGGGTTTTGCAGTCGAGTATAGATATTGCCGGCCTCGCTTAATTCAAATAGACGTGCGGCATGGTCGCAGCTGCGGAAACGGTAGGCGGCGGTCGGAGTAATTGACACTCCGCGAGCACCACTCTCTACATCGGGTTGCAATCCTGCGTGGATTTGCAATGTCTCAAAACGAAGTTTTTTCAACGTGTTCATATTTTTTTGGTTTGAATATCTTATTATAAAAAATCCGGCTTGTCAAAAGCCGGATTGTATTGTGTTACACACAGAAACTACATCCGGCAAAGTCGGTTGCACATGCACATCATATCCATCATCATACCGCGTAAACCGCCGGCTTGGGGAAATATATGTGTCATTCGGAGCATGTTCTTATCTAATGTGTTTGATTCTTCTGCAAAGATAATGATTTTTCGGTTGATCGATGCGTATAAGGCAAAAAAATCCATCGAAAAACTTTTCGATGGATTTTTTGATTAACAAACCATTGTCGGTGGCAGATTGTCGATTTGGCGGATGCCTTGCAGTGTGGCACTTCCGCGAATAACTGCCCGACAGAGAAAGCGTAAATCCTCGTAGGAATGGTTGCCTCGTCGGCGAGCTTCGATCAAGATGTCGAACAATTTGATAACAAAGTGATCAATATCGATCTCCGAAAGGAACAGTTGTTTTTGGTGACAGCGGGTCAATGCCTGCATAAATTCGCTATACCATACTTGGCGTAATTGAGCCCAATGGTGGGAATACGAATCCATGATCTCCGACAGCACATTGCATTTTACAAGACATAGACCATCGATATATATTTCGGCCAGCAAGAAAAGACGAACCAACGGATCGCACTCCTCTTGGTTGCAACATTGTTTGATTCGGCGGCGTTGTAACCGAATCATGTATTCGATACAAGCCTCGATTAATCCGGCCCGATCGACAAACATTTCATAAAGCGTACGCTTGGAAATGCCCTGCATCTGTGCGATTTCATCTACCCGAATGGCACGAATGCCATTTCGGATGATGAAATCATACGTTGCAAGGATAATCTCCTCTTTGGTAGCGCCTCGTTTCATGTTTATTTCTTTGTTTCAGCATCTTTCTCGCGGCCTCCGCCAAGAGCTTGATAGAGTGTAACCACTCCGTTCAACTCGTCGTAACGATCGGCAATCTGCGACAACTCGGCGGATAATAGTGACTGGCGTGCGGTTAACACCTCCAAGTAGGTGGTCGAGCCATATTGCATCAGCAATTCGGTGCTCTCAACGGCACGCTTCAAGGCTTCAACCTGTCCGGCACGTAGATCGCGTTTGGCACGAGCGGCCTGACATTGGGCGATGGCGTTGTTAACCTCGGCACCGGCATTGAGGATGGCCTGTTCGTAAGCCAATTCGGCCTGCTTTTGTTGTGCTTTCATGATCTTCACTTGGTTGGCGGTAGCACGCGCATTGAAGATCGGGATCAGCACCGAGCCGGCAGCATTCAAGAGAAGTTTGCCCGGGTTGACAATAGCAGAACCGGCATTGTTGGTCCAGCCGACCGTGCCGCTTAAAGAAACCGAAGGATACATCTTCGACCGAGCTACATTGGTCGCATAATAGGCTGCCATGAGCGAATATTCTGCCATACGTACGTCGGGGCGGTTGGCCAACATTTGTACCGGAACACCTACATTGTAACTCTCCGGCAGTTGCTGATCGGTAAATTTACCGCGAGCAATGGAGTGCGGAGCCTCGAAAAGCAATGAACAAAGCGAGTTCTCAACCGTCTTGCGCGAATATTTCAGATCTTCCAACGACGAAAGAATCGAGTTGTAAGTAGCCTCATATTGGGCAACAGCGGTTTCGTTGACCATGCCGGCCTCTTTGATGGCACGGGTTTTCTCGACGATCTCTTTCCAAATGGAAGCGGTTTCGTCGGTGATACGCACCTGCTCATCGAGCATAAGCAACGTATAATAGAGGTTTGCTACGCCGGCAATCAGTTGGGCGCGAACAGCCTGAGCATACTCTTTCGATAACTCAAAACCTACTTTGGCTTGTCGCTTGGCATTGGTGATGCCGCTCATCAACAGGTCGAATTGCCAACTTACCACTGCGGGTAATGTATAAGTCTTAGCCGGCGTGGATTTGTCGAAACTCGACAAGGCACCTTGTGTATTGAGATTGATTGTGGGCAGATAGGCCAAGCGGGCACTCTGCAATGCAGCACGTGTCTCGTCGATTTTGAGTTTGGCAGTTCGTATATCGGAGTTCTTTTCAAGAGCCTGTGCGATAAGCGTCTGCAACTGCGGATCGGTGAAGAGGGTGCGCCACTCTACATTGCCGAGGGTTTCACCTTGTGTTCCCTCGACATTGCCATAGGCACCTTCTGCAATCTTTTGGGCCTCCTCCGGACGGCTGTAACGCTTGTAGATGCCGCAACCGGTCAGGCCGGCTGCCAAGCATAATATCAATAACTTTTTCATATTCAATTACTCGTTTTTATCATCTTTGGCCTCGGCCGTTTCAAATTGGATCGGCTTGAACTTCTCTTGGATGGTTTGGAACACGATGAAGAGCATCGGTACCAAGAAGAGGAGTGCAAGCGTTCCGATAATCATACCGCCGACAACACCCGTACCGAGGGTCGAGTTACCATTGGCTCCTGCACCGTGCGAGAAGACAAGTGGCAACATACCGAATACCATTGTGAGTACAGTCATCAATACCGGACGCAGACGGGCTTTGGCGGCAGAGATAGCGGCCATAGAGAGCGACATGCCTTTGCGACGACGGTCACCGGCATACTCTGTGATCAAGATAGCTGTCTTTGCCAATAGGCCGATCAACATGATGATACCCGTTTGCAGGTAGATATTGTTCTCCAATCCCATGAATTTGGCAAAGAGGAACGAACCTGTCAGACCGCAAGGTACGGCCAAAATAACGGCGAACGGAATGAGGTAACTCTCATAAAGAGCGGCCAGAATCAGGTAGATAAGCAAAATACAGATACCGAAGATAATAGCTGTATTGTTGCCGGTAGTGGTCTCCTCACGGGTCATACCACCGAAGTCGTAGCCGTAGCCACGCGGCAGTACCTGATTAGCCACCTCGCGGATTGCCTGAATAGCATCACCGGTCGAATAACCTTCGGCAGCCGAACCGCTGATCTGAATTGAGTTGTAGAGGTTGAAACGACTGATCGACTCGGGGGCATATACCTTAACCAACTCAACAAATTGGCTTACGGGAGCCATCTCACCCTTCGCATTACGAACATAGATGTTGTTCAAAGATTCGGGGCTGAGACGATCCGAGGCGTGAGCCTGCATCGTTACACGATACACCTTCGAGAAGCGGTTGATATTCGAAATATACGAACTACCCAGATAGCTTGCAAGAGCCGAAAGGATGTCGGCCGACGAAATGTTGGCACGTTTTGTCTTGGCAGCATCGATGTCGAAGACATATTGCGGGAAGTTCACGTTGAAAGTCGAATAGGCCATTGCGATCTCGGGACGTTGATTGAGAGCAACAATGTATTTCAAATATACATTGTAGAAATCGTTGATCGAGCCACCAGCATGGTCTTGAAGGTACATCTCAAAACCGGTAGTCGAACCATATCCAGAGATCATCGGCGGAGCAATGGCAAAAATCTGGGCACTCTTGATATCCATCGTGCGGCCATAGATTTGGTTAATGACGGCTTTTACCTCGTCGGACTTCTCCGGACGCTCCTCCCAATCTTTTAACTTCACGATACACATACCATACGACGGACCGGCACCTGCCATCAATCCATAACCAGCTACCTGTGATACCAAACGTACCTGCGGAATGGCCTCGATACGTGCGGCAACTTCCGCCATCACTTTATCGGTGTCGTGTAGCGTTGTACCCGGGGCGGTGGAAACGTTGACCAAAACAACACCCATATCTTCGTCGGGGATCATACCAGTCTTGGTCTTGTTCATCAAAATAACCAAGCCAACAAGCGCGATGGTCAAAGTGCCCCACATCAACCATTTATGTTTGATGAAGGCCAATACGCCGTATTTGTATTTGTTGATCATGGCGTCGAAAGCCGTGTTGAAGACTTTACGGAAACGAGCGGCAAAGTTGTCTTTGGCCTGACCATCCTCGGTCAAATAGGGTTTCAACATCAAGGCGCAAAGAGCCGGTGAAAGGGTCAAGGCGTTGATCGCTGAGATACCTACGGCCACAGCCATTGTGATACCGAATTGGGTGTAAAAGACACCCGATGTCCCCGACATCATCGACGTTGGGATAAACACGGCCATGAAGACAAGGGTCGAGGTGATGATAGCCGAAGCGATACCCGACATGGCATCTTGCGTAGCCTTCTTCGGCGAACGATAACCGGCATCGAATTTGGCCTGCACGGCTTCGACGACGATGATAGCATCGTCGCAGACCGTACCGATGGCAAGTACCAATGCGAACAACGTCAGGATGTTAAGCGTAAATCCTGCAACTGCCAAGAATGCAAATGTACCGATCAACGATACCAAGATAGCGATTGACGGAACGAGTGTCGAGCGGATATCCTGCAAGAAGAGGTAAACCACCAACACTACCAAGATAAAGGCCTCGATAAGGGTTTTGATAACCTCATGGATCGAAGCGTAGAGGAAGTCGTTTACCGACATCATACGAGCCACGGCCAAACCTTTGGGCATTTCGGCCTCGACTTCATCCAACATGGCATCGATCTCTTCTACAACCTGTGTGGCGTTTGAACCTGCCGTTTGCATGACGATCGTCTGCACGCCTGTATGACCGTTTACAGCACCTGTATAATCATAAGATGCTGCGCCCAACTCGATGTCGGCGACATCTTTCAAACGCAATACCGTACCATCGGGATTCGAGCGGATAACGATCTCGCCAAATTCCTCAGGGGTGGTAAGACGACCTTTATAGCGTAAAGTAAACTGGAAAGCATTTTCTGAGTTCTGACCCAATGCACCGGCTGCCGACTCGACGTTTTGCTCGGCCAACGCATAGGTGATGTCGGAAGGCATCATTTTGTATTGCGCCATCACTTCCGGTTTGAGCCAAATACGCATGGAGTAATCGGAGCCTAATGTGAAGGCTTCACCCACACCAGAGATACGTTTCAGACGAGGCTCGATATTGATTTTTACATAGTTGGCGATGAAATCCTCGTCGTATGAGTTGTCGGGTGTATAAACCGAGAATACGCGTAACATCGACGTTTGGCGTTTCATCGTGATCACACCGATCTTCGTAACCTCCGAGGGAAGCAATGACGAGGCGATAGCCACCTTATTCTGTACGTTCACGGCAGCCATATCGGGGTCGGTCCCCGGGCGGAAGAAGATTTGGATAGAGCCGGAACCTGACGAAGCTGTCGAGGTAATATACATCATATTTTCCACACCGTTGATCTGCTCTTCGAGCGGGATGATCACCGATTTCTGGATGGTCTCGGCGCTAGCTCCCGGGTAGGTTGCACGAACCATTACGGTTGGGGGTGCGATATTGGGATACTGCTCTACGGGCAGCGATCCGAGTCCGATGATACCGGCAATGACGATCAGTGTGGAGATGACCGTGGCCAGTACGGGACGTTCGATAAATTTACTTAAATTCATAATCTACCTCCTTGACTTATTTGTTTTCGGTAGTAGTTCCTTCGGGTTGGGTTGCAGTGGGAGCGGCTTGTGCGGCAGGTGCAGCCTGCTTAGCTACGACCGGTGTGCCTTCACGCAACATGGCAGCACCCTCGGCAATGATCTCATCGCCGGCAGCAAGACCCGAACGAACGATATATTCGCGGCCGTTGTTGATTTTCTCAACAGTGATGGGGAACGACGAAGCCTTGCCATCTACGATTTTATAGATATAGACACGATCTTGAATCTCGAAAGTGGCCTGTTGGGGAATAACAATGCAGTCTTTATAGCTGCTGGCCAAGATGATAGCTCCTGAACCACCACTGTGCAGCAGACCGCCTTTGTTATCGAATGTGGCACGCAGCTGCACGCTACCCGTCGAGGTGTCGATAACGCCGCTGATAGACTCAACGCGACCTATATGCTCGTAAATCGAGCCATCGTTGAGTTTCAACTGTACACCGGGCATGTTTTTCAATGTTGCAGCAATAGAACCGTATTTGCGAGTCAACTCCAACAAGCGATTCTCACTCATCGAGAAGTAAACGTACATCTGCGAGTTGTCCGATACGGTAGTCAGCGGCTGCGGGATCGAAGGACCTACCAAAGCACCCACACGGTAGGGAAGTGTACCGACAACGCCATTGGTCGGAGCTTTAACAACCGTATAAGAGAGGTTGTTGGCGGCAACGACACGATTGGCTTCGGCTTGTGCCAACTGAGCCTTTGCGGTTAACAAGTGGTTGTAGGCTGTTGAAAGATCGTATTGCGACACGACATTTTTGGCGTGCAACTCTTTTTTGCTGTTGTAGGTGAGTTGTGCAGTGGATACACCGGCTTTGGCGGCCTCGACATTTGCCTCGGCAGTTTGCAACGCAGCTTTGTAGGGAACCTGATCAATGATGAAAAGAGTTTGATCTTTAACTACCTGCTGACCTTCGGCAACACAAAGTTGTGAGATGGTTCCGCCTACTTGCGGATAGATGGCGATGTCTTGACGACCACGAATCGTTGCCGAGTAATTACTCGGAATTTCGAGGTCGGTGGTGGCTACGGTCATGACAGCATATTGGCTGGGACCCATTGCCGTAGGTGCTTGTCCGCACGAAACGGCAGCCAAGCAGCACACGAAGAGTGCTGCGCTTACAATTTTTTGTTTCATAAAACTATTTTTAACATAAAAAACTTTTCCGGTTGCAAAAGTATTCTAAAAAATGGAAATATGGAATACTAAAATAGGAACATAATTGTCGAAAATGGGAACAAAAACGCCATAATATTCTCCAAAATATCTTTTTTCTGATAGAATTATTCCGATTAAAGGACGTTAAAACGGGGCGGTTTATTGTTGCAAATGATGATTATGGTCTGTAATGTTGTTGGTTTGGGTGGCATAAATATTGCGAATTTTATGGTTGCAAGGCCTGCGTGAGAGTAGGATACGATGGAAGTGAGATGTTTGATTTTGAGTAATATGTAGTCGTCAGATTGTAATGTGTGCTTTTGCAACCCCGATTTGCCGATATCGATTGCTTTTTTTTTGGGGGGGATTCGTATCACGCTTCATGCGCCTCATAACTTTTTAACTCATTGTTACCATGAAACGATTTTTATTTTTATTGGTTGTTGGCGCGCTGTTGAGTGGCAATATTACAGCGCAGCGTTTACGAATTGGTGTCCGAGGAGGGTTTAATGTATCCGATTATGATTTCAGTCCGGTGGAGGTCGGCGATGCCCGATTCTACTCCGGTCCTCTTCGTACGGGATTTGAAACCGGTTTGGTCGTGCGTCTGAACTTGACGAAACATCTTCATCTTCAATCGGAATTGAACTACGATTTCGTCAATTATTCGGTTCGAGCCGAAGCGGATCTACTTCGTTCCTTACGGATGCGTTCCGAACGTTTGGAGCTTCCAGTGCAATTGGGATTTCAATTTGGTGTTTTGCGCCTTTTCGGCGGAGTCTCTTTTCGATTGTATGATACTTCGCATAGTTCGGTCCCCGATTTGTTGAAGATTGACTATAACGATAATATGGCCGTCATGGGAGGACTCGGGGTAAATATCAAACGCTTTTTTCTTGATCTGCGGGTGCAGGGTTATCCGCGTTCGCATGTGTGGAATACTTTTACTTCGGGAGATGAGACCATGCGTGTGAAAGTAAATCATGACATCATCTATGGCGGATCCATCGGTTTCTTCTTCTAATTTATGGGTCGAATTTGAGCACGAATCTTCCGACAGATTCGGTTTGTCGATTTGTTGAGAGAGTGATTGAATCAGAAGAAATTCAAGTTAAATACTTGTTCTCAAAACCGTATTTGTGTGTATTAAATCGCGGTTTTGGGGGGGGGTGTAAATCTTGAACTTCGCTCTTATTTAGTCACTCTCTTTTTTCTTGGACAATATTTTTTTTTGCAAATCGTTAATTTATGCGTAAATTTGCACGATAAAGCGCTGTAAAAATTCAGAAATGAAGCAAACTTTTTCAAATGTTTTATGCGTAGTGGCTCTCGTACTGCTTTTTAGCGGATGTGCGGGTGTCAACGGCTTGCTCAAAAGTGGTAAACCCGATCAGATTTATGCCAAAGCGATGGAGTTGTATGAGCGGGGTAAATGGTCGCGGGCTTCGACTCTTTATGAAGCTGTTCAGCATTTTTATGCCGGATCGACGCGTGAGGATAGCGTTTCGTTCTACAATGCGCATTGCAAATATAAAAACCGCGATTACGATACCGCCTCTTCGCTTTTTGATGAATTTCGTCGCAAATTTGGTCGAAGTGCCTTTATCGAAGATGCGGAAGGGATGTATGCCCTTTGTTTTTACTTTCTCTCGCCGGCTCCTACGCGCGATCAAACAATGACTCATCGGGCCATGATTGCCATCAATGAGTTCTTGGCTCGTTATCCGAAAAGTGATAAATGCGAGAATTTTCGTAAAATCAATAAAGAATTAGTTCAGCGATTGCACGATAAAGCCTATTTGAGTGCTTACACCTATTATAAAATAGGTCGTTATAACTCGGCTATTGCCGCGTTGAAAAATGCGCTGAAACAGTATCCGGACAGCAATCATCGTGAAGAGATCATGTTTTTGATTGTGGATGCCGGTTATCGTTATGCCAGCAATTCGGTTGAAGAGAAACAGACCGATCGCTATTTGAGTATGCTTGACTCCTATCTCTCTTTCAAAGAGGAGTTTCCGGAGTCGAAACATATCAAAGAGGTCGAACATATGGCGACGCAGGCCCGCGACTTCCTTGATAAAAACAAATCAGGAAATAATATTTAATCAATACGATGGAAATCAAGAAAAACATCCCGAACAACACGGTTACGCGTAAACTTGTCGATTTAGATCGGCCTACGGGCAATATCTACGAAACGGTCAATATCATTGCCCGTCGCGCCAACCAAATTTCTACTGAATTGAAAACCGAACTCAATCGCAAACTTGCTGATTTCTCGTCGCCGACCGATACTATGGAGGAGACCTTTGAAAACCGTGAGCAGATTGAAATTTCGCGCTATTATGAGCGGTTGCCGAAACCGACGATTATCGCTACGGAGGAGTTCCTTGATGACGAACTCTTTTTCAAGGAGAACAATCCCACAAATAAGGCGGAATAGTCCGTTTGACGGATATGGAGCGCACAACGCATACGCCCGATTTGAAAGGACGTCGCATTTTATTAGGTATTACGGGAAGCATTGCGGCTTATAAAGCTGCAATGCTTTGCCGCCTTTTGGTGACGGCAGGAGCCGAAGTCAGAGTGGTAATGACTCCGTTGGCCAAGCAGTTCATCACGCCACTGACAATGGCTACGTTGTCGAAGAATCCGATTTTGGTCGAGTTCTTTGATCCCGAAAATGGCGCATGGAATTCGCATGTGTCGCTTGGAGAGTGGGCCGATTGTTTCCTAATAGCACCGGCTACGGCCAACACGCTGGCCAAGATGGTCGGAGGTGTTGCCGATAATTTGTTGCTTACGACCTATCTGTCTGCACGTTGTCCGGTAGTTGTTGCGCCGGCTATGGATTTGGATATGTATGCTCATGTGGCGACCCAGCAAAATTTGCAAACGCTTGTTTCGCGCGGAGTGCGGCTCGTCGAGCCGGCAGAAGGGGAGTTGGCCAGCGGGTTGCATGGCAAAGGACGTATGGCCGAGCCCGAGGCAATCGTTGCTTATGTCGGAAAGATGTTGGGTAAGGATGATAAAACGTTGAAAGGGAAACGTTTTGTCGTCACTGCGGGGGCAACGATCGAGCCGATTGATCCGGTGCGTTTTATCTCGAATCATTCGTCAGGGAAAATGGGATATGCCATTGCCGAGGAGTTGGCGCAAAGAGGTGCGGCTGTGACGTTGGTCAGCGGGCGTACAGCTCTTGCCACGCCTGCGGGTGTTGAGCGTGTCGATGTCCTTTCGGCTGCTGAGATGTATGATGCTGCCGTTGCTGCTTTTGAAGGGGCTGATGGGGCAGTCATGTGTGCGGCGGTTGCAGATTATACTCCTATGGAGGTTTCCGACCGCAAATTGAAGAAAGGTGATGGAGAATTGACGATTCAATTGCGTCGCACACAAGATATTGCTGCTGAATTGGGAAGTCGCAAGGGAGATCGGGTGCTTGTCGGCTTTGCATTGGAAACGCATGATGAAGAGGTCCATGCCGAGGAAAAACTTGCGAAAAAAAGTTTCGATTTCATCGTCCTCAATTCGTTGCGCGATGCAGGTGCCGGTTTCCGAGGGGATACGAATAAGGTAACATTTATCGATGCTTTGGGACATGAGGAGTTGCCCTTGCTTTCCAAACGAGAGGTGGCCGGTCGTATTGTCGATAAAATGGAAAAATTGATCCGATAACCCATTTGCTACAAGTCATTGCCCTATGCTACTTCGTCTTTCGGTTGAGAATTACGCACTCATCGATAATCTCCAATTGGAGTTGGATGCACATTTGAATATCATCACAGGTGAGACAGGTGCCGGAAAATCGATTTTGCTCGGAGCACTCTCTTTGTTATTGGGTGCCAAAAACGATGGATCGGCGATGAAAGATGCGACTCGCAATTGTCGGGTAGAAGGCGTTTTCGATCTCTCGAAACTTGGGTTAGCACCTTTCTTTGAGGAGCATGACCTTGACTATGCGGCGGAAACAACCCTTACGCGCATCATCACACCGGCCGGAAAGAGCCGATCGTTTGTGAACGATGTTCCGGTTTCGTTGCAACAGTTACGCGAACTGGGCAGTCGTTTGGTGGATATTCACTCGCAACATCAAAATTTGATTCTTTCGTCGGAGGATTTTCGCACCTCGGCACTCGATACGATGGCCGGAAATGGTGCGTTGCTTGCTGATTATAATACTCAATATGTTAGATTACAGGAACTTCGACGGGAACTCGCGGCCTTGCGTAGTGCGGCCGAGGAGGGACGACGTGACGAAGAGTGGTTGCGTTATCAGCATGATGAACTTACGGCTGCCAAGTTGCAGGCGGGGGAGCAGCAGCAACTCGAACAAGAACTCGCCGTGCTTGAGAATGCGGATCATATCGGAGAGGTTTTTGTGAATTTGCGCAATGCTCTTGATGCCGATGAAACCGGAATCCTCACGACGTTGCGAAATTCGGAGAATGAGTTGGCACATCTCGGACGACAATTTCCTGTAGCCGGAGAGTATGCTGCACGACTGCATGCCGTAGTAGAGGAACTGAAAGATTTGAATCGTTCTGTGGCGGCTGATAACGACCGAATTGATTCCGACCCTGAGCGGTTGGCGAAACTGACGGCTCGGCTTGATGCACTGATCTCCTTGCAACAAAAACATCGGGTGGCCGACGAGGCGGAGTTGATAGCAGCCCGCGACCGATATGCCGAACAATTGACGGCCATTGATCGTGGAGATGAGCGTATTGCGGAGGTGGAAGCAGCATTACAACAGACCGAAATTGCGACTCATGATTTGGCCGAGCGGTTGCATGAAGCACGTATGGCAGCAGCCCCGAATTTTGCCGAACAGATACTTGCCACCTTATCACAACTCGGCATGCCCGATACGATTTTCCGCGTTGAATTATCTCCGTTATCGACGCTATCGCATACGGGAGGAGATGGAGTGAATTTCTTGTTCTCGGCTAATCGAGATCGACAACCCCAACCCGTCGAGCGGATAGCTTCGGGAGGAGAACTTTCGCGAGTTATGCTGGCAATTAAATCGTTGCTTGCCGAACGCATGCAACTTCCGACTATAATTTTTGATGAGATTGACACCGGAGTTTCGGGACGTATTGCCGATGCTATGGGCGAGATCATCGCTCGGCTGTCGCGCACGATGCAGGTGGTGGATATTACCCATCTGCCGCAAGTGGCCTCGAAAGGCTCGGCACACTTTGTTGTCTATAAACGCGAGGGGCGCACGGGAATTATTCGCCTTACGGATAACGATCGCATTGCCGAGATTGCCAAGATGCTTTCTGGATCACAAATTACTGAGGCCGCAGTGGCTCAGGCGAGGATTCTTTTGGGGGTTAAATAGTTATATATGAATACAGTTTGGATTGTCTTGCCTATTCTGATCGTATTGATGTTTCAATTGGGAATTGAATTAGACGGGCGATCTTTTTCCGAGGTTGTCCGTCAACCGATCGGTATTGTCGCTGGCTTGATCGGGCAATTGTTGCTCCTGCCGTTGTTGGCTTTCGGAGTGGGGATTCTTTTTGACCTGCCACCTATATTGTTTTTAGGGATGATATTGATTGCTTGTTGCCCGGGTGGTAGTTCTTCGAATGTCTTCTCGATGTTGGCAAAAGGAGATGTTGCACTGTCGGTTACGCTTACGGCATTGAGCAGTATTATTACTTTATTTACGATTCCGCTTGTTATGGAGTATGCCACCGAGTTGGTCTCGGGACGATCGGATGCGGTATTGTCGTTGCCGGTCGGGCGGTTGCTGATGCAAAATATTGTATTGGTATTTCTGCCCATGGCGCTTGGCTTTGTGTTTCGTTATCGTTGGCCTGTCATGGCTCAAAAGACGGGGGCTTTGCTTGGGCGTTGCGCATTTCCTGCGTTGATGCTGTTGGCGGCTCTTTTCTTTGTGCAGTATGCCGATACCATTGTGGAGCATTTTGTGACGATGGGAAGTGCTTGTGCGGTATTGATTCTTACTGCTATGTTGGGAGGTGCGTTGCTGGCTCGAATTTTCGGATTGCGAAGTGCAGTACGCCGAACGATTGTCATTGAGGTGGGAATGCAGAATGCAGCACAAGCTATTGCGATAGCTTTGTCGCCCCTTATTTTTAATAGTGGAGAAATGGCGATTCCGGCTGTTATCTATGCTTTGTTGATGAATGTGATTTTGTTGACTTATCTACAAATAGTGCGTCGTAAGGCGGTCGCGTAGTAAGTATATAGAAAAGATTTGGATAGGAATAACCAAAAACAACTCAACCACTGTGGTTGAGTTGTTTGGGTTAAAAGTGTTTTTGCTGTTTATTTCAGATCGTTGGGGTTAACAATGGCGATTGGGAGGATGGTGTTGATTTTATTTTTGTTTGCGCTTAAACCATAATGTGATCTGAATATCTTCGCCTTTTTTTCATTTACTTCTTCGATAGTCCAGTAGTTGTTGTTGCTAATCATTTGAGGTGCTATTTTTTTAGATTCTTCAACCGTTGGCAATTTCCAACCATTCCCTAACTTATCGCAATATTTGACCGCTTCATCCCAAGTGCCTTTTGTAAACTCTTTTGCAACTAGTATTAGTTGATGGCCTGTAATATAACCGACAACACCTGATACTCCGTTATAATTTATATTATCCCAAACTTTGTATTTGTGTGTGCTGTTTGTTGATTTGGGTTTGCGTGTATAATGGGTTTTATTATAATTAGTTGTACTATTTGTGTGATTAGTTGTATTGCTTATATAGCTCGTTTCATTTTTGATATGTTGCAATGAAGAAAACGGATTTTCGCCCTCTTGATACTCTTTCTTCATGATTAAATGTAGCTTGTGGCGAGTGGCTATCAATGATTTGTTGTTGTTATTAATAACTATTTCTTTGTCCAATGTCCAACCATCCTTAGACATGAAGTTGAGTATTTCTCCAAGATTTGTGTAGCCCTGCCAATGAATAGGAGTATTATTAAACATAAACGTAACTCTCAAATTTTGACCGCCACCTCTTGCATATATATCGCAGTATGCAATTTGGGTTTGTGCGGTCACACATGTAGTCAGCATGATAAATGCAATTAGAAACAATAACTTTTTCATGATGCAAGTTGTTTAGTATCCGTCTCATCTCCTGTAACGGGTTGGTATAAAAAGAAAGTGTGGAGATGTTCGTTTATCCAAAGATAGGCATTTGGCGTGGCCCGATAACAAATAAACTATACTCACTCCACACCTGTATAGTATGGAGTGTGCATAGAATGTGCCGACATAACATACCAATACAAGCGTTGCAAGCATTCGTTATCCCTGTTATCAAAAATCGCCAAATTTTATCTTTAAGGATTAGCGAAACACTTTCACTAAATAATATGTCCGCCAAGGGGAAACCCTTGACAAGGCAAAAATAACTCTTTTTTTTGATAGCGCAAAATCCTATAAAAAAACAGCAGGGAATCTCACGATTGCCTGCTGTCCTCGGGGATTGCTCCCCTAAACTACTAACCCAAACTTAAATAAATGAAGAAACCTCACTGCGGTTGCTGTGCCGCAGCTGATTCATAGAAGAGCAAAGCGCATGCCAAAGTTGCATGCGCCGATCTTGATCTTGCCCGATGTGTCCTTTGCGGGTAGTTTTGTGGCCGAATGTAGGATTATGCACGATTGCTGACCACTATCTCCATAAATATATCGTGGGGCTCGGTGGGAAGATCGTCGATCAGTTGGTGATGGTAGCAGACGCCGATACGTGAGGCGTGAAATTCGGGTTGAGACAAATATTTGTCGTAATATCCGCGTCCGCGTCCCAACCGTTTGCCGTCGGCCGTAAAGGCAACTCCGGGCACAACGATCAGATCGATCTCGGCCGGTGGGCATAGTTGGGCATTTTCTGCCGGCTCTTCGATCCCGAAAGCCCCGCTTTGTTGTGTCTGCGGATCGTAGTCGAAGAAGCGCATTAGGTCGCCTTCTACACGCGGAACAACGATGCGTTTGGATTGACTCCATTGTTGGAGAATCTGTGTTGTGGGTGGCTCGTCGGGAAGTGCACAGAAAACCGCCACGCATTTTGCCGCTTGAAAAGCCGGTAAAGCGGCTACTTGTTTGAATATCGAATCGGCAGCGGTATTCCGTTGCTCGGCTCCGAGCGCGCGATTTTTTTGTTTCATTTCGGCTCGAATCGCTCGTTTATTTGTAAAATCCGCTGTATTAGACATAAAAATCGTCGAGTTTTTGTTGTTATTCTACAAACAATGGTTATCTTTGCATTGCGAATTAAAATCAAACACAAATATACACAAATTTTTTCAATTATTATGAGCTGTTTCCTTATCAATTCCTCGCTTGGCAAGAAGTTGGTGATGAGTATCTCGGGATGTTTTCTCGTGCTGTTCATCCTCTTCCACATGGCCATGAACATCGTTGCGATCATTTCGCCCGATGCGTACAACATGATCTGCGAATTTTTGGGTGCCAATTGGTACGCTTTGGCCGGTACTGTCGTATTGGCCGGTGGCGTGCTGATCCACTTCATCTATGCGTTGATCCTTACTATGAACAACTACAAAGCTCGTGGTACACAGCGTTATGCCGTGACCGTTAAAGAACCCGGAGTATCTTGGGCTTCGAAAAACATGTTGGCTTTGGGTGTGATCGTTGTGGTCGGTCTGTTGTTGCACCTCTCGCACTTTTGGGCCAAGATGCAGTTGGTAGAGCTCCTTGGTGGCCATGAGTCTGAGGTATGCGGCAAGATGGTTGCTGCTACGGATGGTGCCGAGTTGATTCGTCTCACTTTCTCGCAGTGGTACAACGTGGTGCTCTACCTCGTATGGTTTGTAGCTCTTTGGTTCCACCTCACACACGGTGTATGGTCGATGTTGCAGACCGTAGGTTGGGCTAACGATACTTGGTATCCTCGCCTGAAATGTTTGGCTAACATCGTGGCTACGATCATTTTCTTGGGCTTTGCTGCCGTAGTCGTTGTCTATTACTTGCAGAGCGTATGCCCCTGCTGTAACGGCGCATGCTAACCACCTTTCTATTGTAAAATAATAAACAATATACAATTATGGCTCTCAAATTAGATGCTAAAATTCCTGCCGGTGCTCTTGCTGACAAGTGGAGCAATCATAAGGCAGCCATCAAAGTCGTAAGCCCCGCCAACAAGCGCAAGCTCGACATCATCATCGTAGGTACAGGCCTCGGTGGCGCATCCGCAGCTGCTTCGCTCGGTGAACTCGGCTACAATGTTAAGATTTTCTGCATTCAAGACTCGCCTCGTCGTGCTCACTCGATTGCTGCACAGGGCGGTATCAATGCTGCAAAGAACTATCAGAACGACAATGACTCGGTATATCGCTTGTTCTATGATACGATCAAGGGTGGTGACTACCGTGCTCGTGAAGCTAACGTGTATCGTTTGGCTGAGGTTTCGAACTTGATTATCGACCAATGTGTGGCACAGGGTGTTCCTTTTGCTCGCGAATATGGCGGTTTGTTGGCAAACCGTTCGTTTGGTGGTGCGCAGGTATCGCGTACGTTCTATGCGCGTGGTCAGACGGGTCAGCAGTTGCTCTTGGGTGCTTACTCGGTGCTCAACAAAGAGATCGCTGCCGGCTCGGTGAAGAGCTACCCGCGTCATGAGATGCTCGACATCGTTGTTGAGGATGGCGAGGCTAAGGGTATCATCGCTCGTAACTTGGTTACTGGTGAGATCGAGCGTCACGGTGCTCATGCCGTAGTAATCGCTACCGGTGGTTATGGTAACGTATTCTTCCTTTCGACAAATGCTATGGGCTCGAACGGTTCGGCCGCATTCCAGTGCTATCGTAAAGGTGCCGGTTTTGCTAACCCCTGCTTTACGCAGATTCACCCGACCTGTATTCCTGTACACGGTACACAGCAGTCGAAACTGACGCTGATGTCGGAGTCGTTGCGTAACGACGGTCGTATCTGGGTGCCGAAGAAGATCGAAGATGTTCAGGCTATCCGTTCGGGTGCCAAGAAACCTTCGGATATTGCCGAGGAGGATCGCGACTACTATTTGGAGCGTCGTTATCCGGCGTTCGGTAACCTTGTGCCGCGAGACGTGGCATCGCGTGCCGCCAAAGAGCGTTGCGATGCAGGTTTCGGTGTGAATGAGACCGGTTTGGCCGTATTCCTCGATTTCAAGACTGCTATCGAGCGTTTGGGTAAAGATATTATCAAACAGCGTTATGGCAACCTCTTTGATATGTATGAGGAGATCACCGACGTAAGTCCGTATGAGCAGCCGATGCAGATCTTCCCCGCAGTACACTACACGATGGGTGGTATTTGGGTTGATTACAACCTGATGACTACGATCCCGGGTCTGTATGCTATCGGTGAGGCGAACTTCTCGGATCACGGAGCTAACCGTTTGGGTGCTTCAGCGCTGATGCAGGGTTTGGCTGACGGTTACTTCGTATTGCCTTACACCATTGGTGACTATCTCTCGAAGAAGATTCAGGCTCCGAAGGTGAATACCGACACTCCGGCATTCGACGAGGCTGAGAAAGCTGTCAAAGACAAGATAGCCAAATTGTTGTCGATCAATGGTACGAAGTCTGTGGATGATATTCACAAGGCATTGGGTCACATCATGTGGGAGAATGTTGGTATGGCTCGTACCGAGGAGTCGCTTAACAAAGCCATTGTTGAAATTCAAGCTCTCCGCAAAGAGTTCTGGAAGGACGTGAAAGTTGTAGGTACAGCCGATAGCTTCAACGTAGAGTTGGAGAAGGCTTTGCGTCTGGTTGATTACTTGGAGTTGGGAGAGTTGATGGCTCGCGACGCCTTGAACCGTGCTGAGTCTTGCGGTGGCCACTTCCGTTCGGAGCACCAAACCGAGGATGGTGAGGCTCTCCGCCATGACGAGGAGTTCGCTTATGCTGCCGTTTGGGAGTACAAGGGTATGGACGTAGAACCCGAGATGACCAAAGAGCCGCTTGACTACGAGTTCACACACCGTGCACAGCGCAACTACAAAGACTAACGACAACTGACGTTCAACACTTTAATAACAATTTGGAATTATGAATTTCACATTAAAGATATGGCGTCAGAAGGACGCTAAATCGAAGGGTGCTTTCGAAACCTATAAGGTTGAAAACATCTCGGCCGACACCTCGTTCCTTGAGATGCTCGACATTTTGAACAACGATTTGATTCACGAGGGCAAAGAGCCGGTGGCTTTCGATCACGACTGCCGTGAGGGTATCTGCGGTATGTGCTCGTTGCACATCGACGGTCAGGCACATGGTCCCAGCCAAGCAGCTACGACCTGTCAGATCTACATGCGTAAGTTCAAAGATGGTGCGACGATCACCATCGAGCCATGGCGTTCGGCTGCTTTCCCTGTGATCAAGGACCTTGTAGTAAATCGTGGCGCTTACGATCAGATTCTGCAAGCTGGTGGTTTCGTATCGGTACGTACTAATTCGGTGCCTGATGCTAATGCCATTCCCATTCCGAAAGCTGATGCCGATGAGTCGATGGATGCTGCATCCTGCATCGGTTGTGGTGCTTGCGCTGCAACTTGCAAGAATGGTTCGGCTATGCTGTTCGTGGCTGCTCGCGTATCGTCGTTGGCTAAGTTGCCGCAAGGTCGTGTCGAGGGTGCTCGCCGTGCCAAGGCAATGGTTGCCAAAATGGATGAGTTGGGCTTTGGTAACTGTACCAATACCGGTGCTTGCCAAGCCGAGTGCCCGAAGGGTATCTCCATCGCGCATATTGCCCGCCTGAACCGTGAGTTCTTGGCTGCTAAACTGCAGGAATAATACTACGGTTTGTTTATAAAAAAGAGAGCTTCACGGCTCTCTTTTTTTTGTCTTACGCGGACGTGCGATATTGCGCGATAGCGCAACTATACAGACAATCCCCCAACCCCTTTGAAAAGGGGTGGTCACCTTTTTGCATCATTATCCCCTTTTGTTCAACCACTTGACAAAGCAAGGACGATTGATTAACTTTTTGTTTGCTCTCTTACGATCTTTGTTGTTTATCGCTCTTGTTTCATCTTCTGCAACTCATACATGCGGTCGCGGAATTTAGCAGCAGCGAGGAAGTCCAATGCTTTGGCAGCGCGTTCCATATCTTCGCGTGCTTTGGCAATCAGGATATCAAACTCCTCGGGGGTGAGGTTGCTGAGTGTCGAGATGCCCTCCGAGGGGGATTTTGAAGAGGGCTTTTCTGCGGAAGGTTGTTCGCTTGCCTTGTAGCCGGCGTGTACATCAGCAGCCAAAGCCATCTGCTCCTCGGCGGTGGGGTAGAGCGTTTGCGATGGGGGCTGCTCCGCAGTACGACCGGCAAGCAGGGTGCTTTGTCCCGAGCCGCTCTTTTGAGCCTGTCGCGGTAACATGCCGTGCTCCATATTGAAATGGGCTTGTTTCTCACGGCGGCGGTTGCTCTGCTCGATGGCAAGGCGCATCGAGTCGGTGCAGGTGTCACCGTAGAGAATCACATTACCCTGTGCGTGACGTGCTGCACGTCCTGCTATCTGAGTAATGGAGCGTATATTACGCAAGAATCCTTCCTTGTCGGCATCGAGGATGGCGACCAAAGCCACTTCCGGAAGATCCAATCCTTCGCGTAGGAGGTTTACGCCGATCAGTACGTCAAACATACCGGCGCGAAGGTCTTCGAGAATTTGGATGCGCTCCAACGTATCAACATCGGAGTGAATATAGCGGTTGCGGACGCCCACACGATCGAAGTATTTCGAGAGTTCCTCGGCCATTCGTTTGGTAATGGTGGTAACCAAGACTTTGTCGTCGTTTTTTACCCGTTTGTCGATCTCTTCGATGAGATCATCGATCTGGTGGAGAGTGACGCGCACCTCCAA
The DNA here is from genome assembly GCA_015059735.1 of Rikenellaceae bacterium. GTDB lineage: Bacteria > Bacteroidota > Bacteroidia > Bacteroidales > Rikenellaceae > Alistipes. Next base: position 174,281 of record SUZX01000002.1, read on the forward strand.
AGGAGGGTCAACCAATCCGGTGGGGCGAATCAACTGCTCGACAACAACACCCTCGCTTTTGGCCAATTCCCAATCGGCAGGAGTAGCACTGACATAGATTGTGGTGTTTTGTAGTTGTTCGAACTCCGAAAACGTGAGCGGACGGTTATCTTTGGCGGCAGGGAGGCGGAAACCATACTCCACAAGGTTCTCCTTGCGAGCACGATCACCGCCGAACATGGCATGTACTTGGGGGATGGTAACATGGCTTTCATCGACGACCATGAGGTAATCCTGCGGGAAATAATCGAGCAGGCAGAATGGTCGGGTACCGGCGGCACGGCCATCAAAATAGCGTGAGTAGTTCTCGATGCCCGGGCAGTAGCCTAACTCCTTGATCATCTCCAAATCGTACTCCACACGCTGTTTGATGCGTTGTGCCTCCATCGTGCGTCCTTCGTTCTCAAAAAACTCGATCTGCTTGCCGAGATCGAGGTAGATCTGCTGCACGGCCGCATCAATACGAGCTTTTGTGGTAACGAAAAGGCTGGTGGGGTAGAGGGTTAGACTATCTAACGTATGGATGCGTTGACCTGTGGCAGGGTCGATGGTTTGGATGGCCTCGATCTCATCGTCGAAGAACATCACGCGGAAACATTGATTACCAAACTCGCCAAAAGCGGCCATGATATCTACCGTATCGCCATTGACACGGAAAGTGGCCGGCTCCAATTCGCGCTCGGTGCGGGTATAGAGTGCCTCGACGAGTTTATAGAGAAATTGCTTGTAGTTGATAACCTGTCCGACGCGGATATTGATGGCCGTAGCATGAAAATCGGCGGGGTTTCCGGCTCCGTAAAGACATGACACACTTGATACGACGATTACATCACGTCGTCCCGAAAGTAATGTGGCTACGGCACTCAACCGCATCTTTTCGATATCGGCGTTGATCGAGAGATCTTTTTCAATATAGGTGTCCGTAGTGGGAAGGTAGGCTTCAGGTTGGTAATAGTCGTAATAAGATACGAAATACTCTACGGCATTTTTAGGAAAAAAGTTCTTGAATTCACCGTAGAGTTGTGCTGCGAGCGTTTTATTATGGCTCAAAACAAGGGTTGGACGATTCAACTCCGCAATGACATTGGCCACCGTAAAGGTCTTGCCCGAGCCGGTCACACCCAACAATACGTTGTGTTGCGAGCCTTGACGAATCGAGCTAACCAATTGGGCGATAGCCTCCGGCTGATCGCCCATTGGAGCATAGTCTGAAACCAGTTTGAACTCCATACCGTAAAATGGTTGCTGAGAACCAATTATTTCTTCTCCGGTTTGGCAATGGTTTCACGCATCGAGGTATCGGCAATGATATTTTTCATTTTGTAGTAGTCCATGATACCGAGGTTGCCGTTGCGGAATGCTTCGGCCATAGCCAATGGTACTTCGGCTTCGGCGAGGATAACTTTGGCGCGTGCATCTTGGGCTTTGGCTTTGTTTTCCTGTTCAAGAGCAACGGCCATAGCACGACGCTCCTCGGCTTTGGCTTGTGCGATGTTCTTGTCGGCTTGTGCCTGATCCATTTGCAATTGGGCTCCGATGTTTTTGCCGACATCGATATCGGCAATGTCGATCGAGAGAATCTCGAATGCCGTGCCGGCATCAAGCCCCTTTTCGAGTACTACACGCGAAATGGAATCGGGATTTTCGAGTACGATCTTATGTGTTGCCGCCGATCCGATCGAGGATACGATACCTTCACCGACACGTGCCAAAACGGTCTCTTCACCAGCACCGCCAACCAATTGCTTGATATTGGCGCGTACCGTGACACGGGCTTTGGCAATCAACTGAATGCCGTCTTTTGCAACGGCGGCAACAGGAGGTGTGTTGATCACTTTGGGGTTTACCGACATTTGTACGGCTTCGAAGACATCACGACCGGCCAAGTCGATAGCCGTAGCCATGCGGAAGTCGAGTAAGATACCTGCCTTTTGAGCTGAAACCAAAGCATGAACCACATTAGTTACATTACCGCCGGCAAGGTAGTGCGCTTCCAACTCGTTGGGGTTGAGCGAGAGACCGGCTTTGGTACTCTCGATCATCGACGATACGATGGTCGAGGGGGGAACCTTACGCCAACGCATCAGGATAAGTTGCAACAAACTGATACGGACACCCGATACCAACGCCGAAAACCACAAGCCTACCGGAATGAAATAGAATACGAGCCAAATGGCAAAAAGGCCTGCAAAAGCAAGCAATGCAACAATACCAAAGTTAGTGTCCATAGTATAAAGTTTTAATTAGTTTATTTTCTTGACAATTACGCTGAAATTCTCAAATCCGACAACTTCTATTTCACATCGCGGATCAATATAAATATCTTGTGATTTGGCCTCATAGATTTTCTCGTTGATCTTGATTTTGCCCATCGGGGAGAGACGAGAGATTGTGACTCCTCGGTCGCCTGCATGCAACTCGGTTTCCGGAGAGGGCATCGATGAGGAGTCAAGTTCTTGTCGTAGCGAAAAACGTTGCCATGTTTTTGCTCGTAGTGAGAAAACGGTGGCAATGATCGATAAGAGTAGAATGATCGCAATGACAAGTATGCCGGTGAGGTTGCTGTGGTCATGGAATGCAAGGTAGATCGAACTGCCGTAGCAGATCATGGAGAGTAACGCTCCGATTGAAACACCGGGGAGTAACACGATCTCGGCAACCAAGAAAAGCAGGCCGAAAAAGATGAGGAGTACAATGTAAAACATAGACGCAAAATTTTCCCTATAAAGATAGGAAATTATTTTGGTTGTTCTGCAATTTCGGTAACTTTTATTTGCAATGAGGAGTCGATTTTTTCCAAAATCTCTGCTAATTTGTCGGCTGACGTGCGATCGTTGAACATGCCGATAACGAACGTTTGTCCTACGCGGGAGAGGTCATAATCTTTCGCTTCGACCGCAATAGTTTGGCGTACCGTTTCCGAAAGTGATTCTGCACCTTCGATTTCTACGCAGTAGGTGATCTTCGGGCCTTCACCTTCTTGGGAGATGTTGCGCTGCTCTCCATCGTTCCATACGATGATTTCGGGGCGTATGAATCCTCGTTTTTTGAGTAGGGCTTGTGCGGCTTCGGCCTCTTCAAGTGTAGCGAAACCTCCGGTATAGTAACACCATTTGTTTTCGGAGTCGATCAGATAGCAGAGCGGGTGTGCTCCTCGGAATGTGGCAACGGCTCGTTTAGTATTGAATCGACCGAGCAGAATGCGGTAGATTGTTCCCCGTGCATAGACCTTACATTCGGGGATCGGATTTTGGTAGGAATATTTGGGCGTTTTGGTAAATGTCAAACTGTCATAATCGATAAACAAGCGCTCTTCGATCGAGATTTTAGGTAAACGATACTCTTTGGAGGTAAGTATTTTGGCTACTCCGTTCAGTGAGTCACGTGCTGCCGTTAATCCGAATTTGTCTGCAACACGTTGCTCGTAATCGAGCAATACCCGTTTGCGCAGATAGTAATCAACGATTGCATCGGATATGGTTTGTCCACGCAGAGCCGATAGTTGTTGTGCAGCCAGAGCCACTTGTTCCTCTGTGTGGTTCAGCATTTTTTCGTATCCCAACTTGTCGAGCAGATAACCGTAAGCGTAACTCTTATTGTCAAAAATATAGTTCCATGACCTTGATATCGAGTCGGTTAACTGACGATTGGAAACTTGAAGTTCCGAAAAGCGAGCTTGAATTTCGAGTGCTTCGGCTTCGGTTTGTGCAGCTGTGTAGGCAGCGGCAAGTTCCGATAGGGTGTTATAATTGAGTCGATAGCGTTTGATACGCTCCTCAACACGTTCTTCCATACGTTGGGCACGTTGCAATGCGATATAGTCAGGTTGGGGAAGTTGCTTTCGGAAACAGAGGTTATCAATCAGATTGCGGACTTTTAAGGAGTCTGGAACTTCAAAAGAACGATTGGCGGTAGCAATAGGAACACGATTCGTGGTTTCGAGGTTCGCCAATAACCACTCTTGCTCGATGGTGTTGATACGATCTACCAATTGTCCTTTGGTATTGCGAATCTCAAATATGGCGTTTTCGAGATTCAAAATTTCACGAGAAAGAGTTTGACGTTTTTCTGCACTCTCTTGGATCAACTGTTTGCGCAAACCTCGAATTGCCTGTGCTACGGAATCTTCGCGATTTTGAAGTTGTATGTCTTTATGTAATAGCGACATATATTCTTCGTTGTTCTCCAAGCCGGCAATGCGGGGGCGTACCTCCGGCTGTTGAGCGAACGAAACAATTGTCGAAAAAATCAATCCGACAAAAAGTAGTATATTTCGTAATATTCGGGTTATCTCCACCATTTTATGAAAAAGAGTTGAATGAGTCCAAAGATTTCCAAACGACCTAACAACATTAAGAACGAATTGGTGTACTTGAATGTTGCGGGCATGCTTGAAAAATTATCCATCGAGCCGATTTCTCCAAAGCCCGGGCCGACATTTCCCATAGAGGCAACGGCTCCCGAAAAACTGCTCATTAGATCGACACCGAACAAGGCTCCTACGATAGATCCTAAAAAGATACATATCATATAGGCAACGATGAAAATCATTACGGAATGTAACATTTCGTTCTCTTGTACGATTCCATCAAGACGGATACGAATAATGGCATTGGGATGTTGTTGGAGTTTCAGACGAACAAGCATCATTTTGGCGGCTAAAATCAATCTGTTGATTTTGATACCTCCTGCTGTAGAACCGGCACATGCACAGATCAGAGAGCCGAAGAGCAGTATGAGAATGGCAAAGGGAGTCCATAGTGTGGAGTCTGCGGTGGCAAAACCGGTGGTTGTGACCAACGAGACAAATTGGAAACTTGCATGTCGGAAAGCCGAGGTGATTGTCGGGTAGATATCCGCAGCAAAGAGACTGATGGCAATGAGGATGCTGCCTCCGAGAAGCATGGCAAAATACCAACGAGTGACTTCCGAGCGAAACATATTATTGTGTTTGCCGGTAACGGTGGCGTAGATCAGTCCGAAATGGACACCGGCCATAGCCATTGTACACGTCAGGATCATCTCGATCAATGGACTGTTAAAGGCCGCAATACTGGCATTTTTGGTCGAGAAACCGCTGGTGGCACATGCCGACATCGCATGGCATAGGGCATCAAACCAATTCATGCCGGCCAATTTCAGCAATAAGGTAGAGAGGATGGTCATCCCCACATATACCACCAAGAGGATTTGTACGATGATTTGGGTGCGGTAATGATAGTTGTCTTTGGCCAATGAGGAGAGTTCGACATTGGAGAGGGTCATTTTGTTGCGCCCCATCGATGGAAGAATTACCAAAGCAAACATCACAACACCCATGCCGCCGATCCATGTCGAAGACATGCGCCAAAATTGCATGCCACGTGGCAGAGCCTCGACATCATTGAGGATGGTGGCACCTGTGGTTGTAAATCCCGATACACTTTCGAACCAAGCGTTGACCAACGAGAATTCTCCACCCCAGATCAAATACGGGAACATGCCGACAATGCAGGCCACCAACCACGATCCAACGACGATGCAAAACCCCTCTTTGTTGGTGAGTTGTCCTTTGTGCTCGACAAAGATTAGCGGGAAAATACCCAATAACGCGGTCAATAAGGCGGATAGCAGCAGCGGATAGAATGCCGAATCCATGCTGCTGATGTAGGAAATTCCGGCCGACAACAACATGAACAGCGCGATGAACAACATCACGATTCCGATGTAACGTAATACCACATTCAACCGCATGGTGATCAAGAATTATTTTGTTTAGAGTAGGTTATCAATGACTCTATTTTCTCTTTCAACTCCAACACTTCATCTTTCAAATCGGCTTTTACCGTGAACGGCATGCGAAATGAAAGATAGTCCCCCAAACTCTTATTTAATCGGATGATCGGCTCGACGCAATAGATTGACATGAAATAGTATAGCATCAGTACAATGGCAATCATCACGGCCAATGAGATCAGCACAGGAGTCACGGCTCGATAGGCATTTTTCTTCATTTGTTCGGCGCGTGGGGCCAACGAACTCTGTGTTGAGGTCATGTAGTTTTTGATGGCTGCGGTCAGCTGTCCATAGAGCTCTTCGTATTCGTCGATGTACCATTTGCTTCCTATCGAGTCGAGGTGATTTGTCATGAGAGAGTCGCGGCTTGAAGTTCCAAAAGCGAGGTAGTTGTCGGTAAACAAGCGAAGTTCAGTGGTGGCAAAAGCCAATGAGTCGAGAAATGATTTTTCGAGAGCCTCTTTTTGTGCGACATGTAGCGTTTGCTCCAAACGATTCATACTTCTGCGGCAAAGACTGTCGTAGGAGCGATTTCCAAAGACTGCGAGGTGGATGAGTGCCACATTTTGTTCTTGTGCCGCATCAAGCATCTCTTTTGCCAATTCAATATTGCGTTTGTTGGCTTTGAGAATGTCTTCGGTGTCACGGCTTAGATGGTTTAACTCCACAAAAGATACCATGCCTGAAAAAAACAATAGGCATACGATGCTCAAAAAGCCGATCATTACTCGTTTGCGTAATCCCGTCATACGTTTGAATTTGTGAATATAGGGCAAAGATACAAATTTAATCGAGAATTTCCCCGATTAGATCGTGAGTTTCATCCATCGCTCCTAATTTTACCCGACAAATGGTGTTGATTCTGTTTCGATCATACGGCGCTTTTACTCTTCGGTAATTGCCCGTATATCCGAACATCATGCCACCGCGCAACGTACTTTCGAAAAGAACATAATCTTCTTGTCCTGAGGCAGATGAGCAAAATGAGCCGTGTAGTTGTTGGCACAACGCTTCCAGACGTTCTACTCGTTGGGTGGTAATTGAGGGTTGCACTTTGTCGGGCATTTCGACGGCAGGAGTGCCCGCACGTTCGGAGAAAGGGAAAATGTGCAAAAAAGCAGGTTGCAACAAGGAGAGAAAGTCGTAGGTAGTTTGAAAATCCTCCTCGGTTTCTCCCGGGAATCCGACAATTACATCAATACCGATAAAAGCATCGGGCATCACACGGCGTACAGCGGCAATTCGATCGGCAAATCGTGCTGTTGTATAGCGACGGCGCATCAACCCGAGAATTTTGTCCGATCCGCTTTGAAGCGGGATGTGAAAATGGTGTTGAAATTTGGGAGACGCAGCACAGAATTCGATGATCTCGTCGGTCAAAAGATTGGGTTCGATGGAGGAGATGCGGTAACGCTCGATTCCCTCGACATCGTTGAGCGCGCGGAGAAGATCGATGAATTTCTCACCTGTCGAGCGACCGAAATCACCGGTGTTAACACCCGTTATCACAATCTCTTTTTGGCCGGCTGCTGCAATCAGTCGGGCTTCCTCTACCAAGTCAGCGATAGGCATGTTACGGCTTGATCCGCGAGCGTAATGAATGGTACAATATGAGCAACAATAGTCGCATCCATCTTGTACTTTTAGGAATGTACGCGTACGATCTCCGCTCGAAAAGGCGGCAAAGAACGTGGTGAGCGAGTCGGTATCACAACTATATACTTGTGTACGCCCTTTCTCGGTCAATTCGCTTACGCGTTTGTATAGTTCGCCTTTGCCGTTGTTGCTCAATACGATATCGACCCCATCAATCGCTGCGATTTCGTGGGGTTTCAGTTGTGCATAGCATCCGGTAACAGCGATAATTGCCTGTGGGAATCGGCGGTGGAGTTTGCGGATTAGATTGCGGCATTTTTTATCGGCATGTTCCGTGACCGAGCAGCTGTTGATGACACAAATATCGGCCTCAGAAGTGGGTGCTACACGAATATAGCCGCCCTCTTCGAATTGGCGTGCCAACGTGGAACTCTCCGAAAAATTGAGTTTACATCCGAGGGTATGAAAACTTACTCTGCGAGATCTCATGGCGGAATCGGTTGAAAAAATGATTTTTCTGCTGCGAAATTACGAAAACCCATTGGAAAATGCGTGGCTTTCGGATAAAAAAATGTAAATTTGCACTTTATATGGATGGCTATATGGAATTCCTTAACGACATTTTTCGATACGGTTATCTCTCCAACGCATTGGTAGCCTGCATACTTTCAGGTATTACCTGCGGCGTGGTGGGAACTTATGTCGTTTGTCGTCGTATGGTGTTTTTGGCCGGAGGTATCACGCACGCATCATTTGGCGGGTTGGGACTGGCCTGTTATTTGGGTGTCAATCCCATTGGGGGCGCATTGCTCTTTGCCGTACTATCGGCTTTGGGGATAGAATGGGCCGGAAGTCGGGGACGTATTCGTGAGGATTCGGCCATCGGTATTATCTGGTCGGTTGGTATGGCCGTCGGGGCTCTTTTTATGAGCTTTCGTTCGGGATATACGTCGGGTGATTTAGCCTCCTATTTGTTTGGCAGTATCATCACGGTTACCCAAGACGATGTCATTGCATTGGCTGGATTGACGGTGGTGGTGTTGGTCGGCACGTTGATTTGGTTGCGGACAGTGATGTACGTTGCTTTTGATCGAGATTTTGCATGCAGTCGAGGAATTCCGACTTCGGTTATTGCCTATTTGATGGCAGTGTTGGTTGCCATGACCATTGTACTATCTATTCGTATCATGGGAATTGTACTGCTTATTTCGTTGATAACTATGCCGGTGGTTATCGTGAATACGTTGTCGAAAAACTATCGGGTTGTCGTATCGGTAGCTCCTTTGGTGGCTGTAATTGCCAATGTTGTGGGGTTGGGAGCAAGCTATTATTGGGAAGTACCTCCGGGTGCCGCAATAATATTTGTACTTACCGTTGCGCTTATTGTTGTAAAACTGCTATCTTTGCGTAGTTCAAAAATGAAGTCGTTGCATGAAAACCATTCATAAATTTGTGTTGAAGGCATATCTCGGTCCGATGATCCTCACGTTTTTTATCGTGATGTTCGTCCTGCTGATGAATTTCATGTGGCGCTATATCGATGAGTTAGTCGGAAAGGGACTTAGTGCCGGAATCATCATCGAATTGATCTCATATGCTATGGCCAACATGTTGCCGTTGGGACTTCCTCTGGCTGTATTGTTGGCAGCGATTATGACTATGGGAAATTTGGGTGAGAATTACGAATTGTTGGCGATGAAGTCGGCTGGTATGTCGCTTGTGCGGATAACACAACCGCTGATCATTCTGATTTGTTTGATTGCAGTCGGCAGTTTCTTTATCGGCAATAACCTTGTACCTTATGCCAATAAGAAAATGTATAGTGTGTTGTTCGACATTCGTCAACAGAAACAGACTCTTGAATTTCAAGATGGTCTTTTCTTTAACGGCATTGATAATATGTCGATCCGCGTGGCACATCAAGATCCCCAAACTCATCTATTACGCGATGTGCTGATTTACGATAATCGGGCAACTAATGGAAATATGAATACCATTGTGGCCGACTCAGGATATATTCGCTTGTCGGACGACAAACGATTCCTCCTTGTTACGTTGTTTAATGGAGAAACTTACGAACAAACCCGTAATAGCCAATGGTTCAATAAGAGTTCGTTAAGGCATCACACATTTGAAGTGCAGGATCAGCAAATTGCTATGGAAGGTTTTGATATGGGACGTAGCGAGGCAGATATGTTTTCCAACAGTCAGACCAAAAATGTCAATGAATTACAAAAAGATATCGACTCGTTGGAGGTGACAGTGAATACTTCTACAACCAGATCTTACGAGCCGTTGCTTAAAAAACAACTCTTTGTGCGCGATAATTCCGTGTTGCCGGTACCCGACAGCTTACGGGTTGATAAGAGTAATTTTCGAGATATGATGGCGATGGATTCCATTGTGGCATTACCCATGCGTGAAAAGGCGCAGGTGTGGACTCGTGCCCGTACAATGGCCAAAAATTCGCGTAACATGTTCTCGTTTGATGAGTCGGCTTCGAAAGAGGCTCTCAATCAGTTGTATCGCAGTAAGGTAGAGTGGCATAAAAAGATCTCTTTGCCGGTTTCGATCATCATCTTCTTTTTGATCGGGGCTCCGCTTGGTGCTATTATTCGACGTGGAGGATTGGGACTGCCGGTGGTGGTGTCAGTGATCTTTTTTGTGATCTATTACATGATCAGTCTAACCGGTGAAAAATTGGCCAAAGAGGGGAATTGGGAGGCTGTTTATGGTATGTGGTTATCGACTTTTATTCTTTCGCCGATAGCCGTATATCTCACCTATAAGGCTACGAATGACTCGGCACTGCTCGATACCGATTGGTATGCGGGGCGTATTAAAATGCTACAAGAAAAACTGAAATTATATATTGATAAATTGAAGAAACGAATAAAATAAATAAATCATGACAAAAGAATTCATATTAAACAGTGTCGAGGAGGTTGTAGAAGATATCCGCAATGGCAAAGTGGTTATCGTTGTAGATGATGAGGATCGTGAAAACGAAGGCGATTTTGTCCTCGCTGCTGAGAAAATCACCCCCGAGATTGTTAATTTCATGCTTAAAGAGGGGCGAGGAGTGTTGTGTGTCCCGCTGTCGGAAGAGCGTTGCGCACAATTGGAGCTCAATATGATGGAGCCGAACAATACTTCGCTGTTGGGAACTCCTTTTACGGTAACGGTTGATCTGTTGGGAGAGGGTTGTACGACCGGAGTTTCGATCCACGACCGTGCGGCTACGATTCGTGCTTTGGCCAACCCGAATACCCGCCCTGCCGATTTGGGACGTCCCGGGCATATCAATCCGTTACGAGCCCGTCAAAAGGGGGTGTTACGTCGTCCCGGGCATACCGAGGCGGCTGTCGATTTGGCGCGTATGGCCGGTTTGCAACCTGCCGGAGCATTGATCGAGATCATGAATGAAGATGGCTCGATGGCACGCATGCCACAATTGGTAGAGATTGCTAAGAAATTTAATCTCAAAATACTTTCCATTGCTTCGCTGATTGCTTATCGTTTGCGCGAAGAGTCGATTGTGGAGAAGGGGGTTACTGTGCCGCTTCCTACCGAGTGGGGTGATTTCAAAATTACACCGTTCCGACAGAAATCCAACGGTGTGGAGCATGTGGCATTGACAAAGGGAGAGTGGACCGAAGATGAGCCGGTATTGATCCGAGTACACTCCTCATGTGCTACGGGAGATATTTTCGGCTCGTATCGTTGCGATTGCGGTGAACAACTCCATCAAGCGATGCAGATGATCGAAAAAGAGGGCAAAGGTGCTATCGTTTACCTGAATCAAGAGGGAAGGGGCATCGGCCTTTGCAATAAGATTCGCGCATATAAACTTCAAGATGAAGGTTTAGATACGGTAGATGCCAATTTGCAATTGGGTTTCAAAGCCGATGAGCGTGACTATGGTGTGGGTGCCAGCATCATCCGCGAGTTGGGAATACGCCGTATGCGGTTGATGACCAACAATCCGCTCAAACGAGCCGGCTTGGAGGGATATGGATTGAAAATCGATGAGATCGTGCCTATTGTCATCAAGCCGAATGCTTACAATGAGTATTATCTTGAAACCAAGCAGGAGCGTATGCACCACGATCTGGGGTTGGGAAAAAAGGAATAATGATGGACGCAAAAAAACTGCGGATCGTATTTATGGGGACACCGGAGTTTGCGGTGACCTCACTTCGAGCATTGGTGGAGGGCGGTTATAATGTGGTTGCAGTGGTGACTACGCCTGATAAGCCAGCCGGTCGTGGGCAGAAATTGCATGAGAGCGATGTGAAGATTGCCGCTCGCGAGTTGGGACTTCCGATCTTGCAACCCGAAAAGTTGCGCGATCCGGAGTTTGTTGCGGATATGCAGGCACTGCAACCCGATTTGGGAATAGTTATCGCGTTTCGCATGTTGCCGGAGGTGATTTGGAGCATGCCGAAAATGGGAACGTTCAACCTTCACGCTTCGTTATTGCCACAATATCGCGGAGCTGCTCCGATAAACCGTGCCATTATGAATGGCGAAATCGAAACGGGAGTTACGACATTTTTGCTCAACCACGAAATTGATAAAGGGGCAATTCTTGCGCAACAAAAGGTTGCGATCTTTCCGGAAGATAACGTCGGGACGCTCTATGATCGTTTGATGACGATTGGAGCTCCGTTGGTGATTGATACGGTGGAGCGGATTGCTGCGGGAGATATTACTCCTATGGAGCAAATAGGGGTTGATGAGACGACATTGAAACCGGCACCCAAGATCTTCAAAGAGGATTGCAGGATTGACTGGTCGCTTTCGGGAACATGTATTATCAATTTGATTCGAGGCCTTTCGCCGTATCCTGCGGCATGGACTGCATTGTGTAAAGAGGGAACCGAAGAGGAGCAGAGTGCTAAAATTTATGCGGCAAGTTTTGAGGAGGTTGCTCATACCCAAATTTGCGGAGCAGTGGAGAGTGACGGACGAACTTTTTTGCGTGTTGCGTGCCGGAACGGTTGGATAAATATTTTAGAGGTACAGATTGCAGGCAAGAAACGATTGCCGATTCGAGAACTGCTTTTGGGGTGGCGCGATGCGCTCCAATGCCGTTTTGTATAGCGAGTGGTGCGTGCGGTAAGCAGATCTTTATCTGTTGTGCAGGGTGGCAAACGAGAGAATATGCCATGTGACACCGATGGCAATGGCCGCCAATAGAAGTTGCAACCAAAGGTATCCGTTGGCAGGCCCAAAGATACAATAGAGAATTGTTGCCCAAAGGAGCGAAACGGAGACGATTTTGGCGCGTAGAGGAATCGCGTGGTATTCGCGGAAATTTCGGATGTACGATCCCAATTTCCGATGCGATAACAACCGATTGTATAGTTGAGGGGTGGAGTGAGCCCAAAGAGTTGCTGTGAGTAATAAAAAAGGGGTAGTGGGAAGTAGCGGGATAAAAATCCCGATAATTCCCAATATCAGAGAGATACTCCCGAATATGATGAATAACCACTTCATGTGGCAAAAATAACGAAAATCCGGAGATAACGGAATCAACCTGTTGATTAAATCGAGTTCATAGCACTAAGTTATTGCAAAACAACCTTCCTCAAACCTAACGCCACTCTAAAAGATTTGTTGCTTTTTAGATACTTTTGTATGTTAATCCTATAAAATAGACGATAGATGTTACATTTCGATTGCGATTATATGGAGGGGGCGCATCCCGAGATTTTGCGCCGATTTATCGAAACCAACTTGGAGCAGACTGCCGGCTACGGAAATGATCCCTATACCGAGCGTGCATGTCAGGCGGTACGTCAAGCGTGCGGAGTTCCCGATGCGCGGGTTTTCTTCCTTGTGGGCGGAACTCAAACCAATGCAACGGTCATCGACGGCCTGTTGGCTCATCATCAGGGGGTATTGGCCGCTGAAAGCGGACATATAAATGTACATGAGGCGGGAGCAATAGAGGCCTCGGGGCACAAAGTGCTCACACTTCCTTCGCATCAAGGAAAGGTCGATCCCGAAGAGTTGGATGCTTACATCAATGACTTTTATCGCGATGATACGTATCAACACATGGTTGCTCCGGGTATGCTATATATTTCGCATCCTACGGAGTATGGTACTGTTTATTCGCGCTCGGAATTGGAGCGGTTGAGTGATATATGCCATAGGGCTAATATTCCGCTTTATATCGATGGCGCTCGCATGGGATATGCATTAGCGGCAGAGGGAAGTGATGTGACACTCACAGATGTGGCACGATTGAGCGATGTGTTCTATATCGGAGGAACAAAAGTGGGAGCACTCTTCGGTGAAGCAGTTGTTGTGACCAACCCAACATTGCTGCCTCACTTTTTTTCACTGATCAAACAGCATGGTGCATTGTTGGCCAAAGGGCGTTTGTTGGGCATACAGTTTGAAACACTTTTTACTGACGGACTTTATTTCCAATTAGGACGTCACGCCGTAAGGCTTGCATTGCGATTGCGTGAGGCATTCCGCGCAAAAGGATACGAGGTGGCGATGGAGTCACCGACCAATCAGCAGTTTTTTCGTCTGCCCAACGAGGTAATAGACCGCTTGAAACAGTACGCTACATTCGAATATTGGGGGCCGCGCGGAGAGCATAGCTCTATGGTGCGGTTTGTTACCAGCTGGGCCACACGCGAAGAGGATATAGAGCAACTCATTGCGTTGCTCTAAGTTATAACAACCAAATGTTGCGGATTAATTGGGGATGCGATAGAAAGGGATTTTCCTGTCTGTATTCTTTCTAAACGATTGTTTGATGATAAATCGGTTGAAATTGCTGTTATTGCTCGTAGGCGTATTCGGATGCTCTCAGGCATGGGCGAAAGATCCTGCCAAGCCGGCGCATCCGCAATATATCTCGACGAGTTTTGCCGGAGGCGTTGCCTTGCCGGCGAAAGTCGTACCAAACGGCAGTAAGGCTACGGGTTATGCGGCGTGGTCGTTGAAATACGGTATTGTTTCAAGGGGAGATCGGTGGCAGGATTATGCTTTCGGTCGCCCGTATTGGGGCATAGGTGTTTATGTGCCTTATTTCTCGAAATATTATGGGCAGCCTTTTTCTGTCTATTTCTTGCAAGGAGCGCGGTTGGCGCAACTCAATTCGACTGTTTCATTGAATTACGAGGTCAATTTCGGGGTGTCGTTCAACTGGAATCATTACAATTATTATCGTCGTCCCAACTTATTGGCAATAGGATCAAGTGTTGATGTGCATTTGGCCGGTAATATTTATTTCAAGTGGGATCTCTCTCGTCGTTGGGATATTCGGTCAGGATTGGGATTTAATCATTTTTCCAATGGGGCACTTCGTACTCCGAATCATGGTTTGAATGCGTTGTCGGGATTTGTTGAGGTTGCTTGCAAACTTGGAGCACTCGACAATGAGGTGCCTGATAGATGGCCGACGGAGTATCCTATATTCAAACGTCGATGGATTCATGAATTGAGTGTCCAATTAGCGACACGTACGCTCAAATTGGATGCGACTGAGAGTCTGCAGATGGACCTAAGGGATAAATATCCTCGGAAACATTTCAGCGTGGTCGGAATCAATTACAGTCCTATGTTTTGGTTTACCCGTCGTTTCATGATCGGTCCGAGTCTTGAATTGGTGTATGATGAGAGTGCTGCGACAATCATTCGTGGTGGGGAGAACGCACAAACACATTTGTATGAAGAACAGGTGAAATTTGCTCCGATGAACAAGCGTTTTTCGGCGGGTTTGTCGGTGAGAGGGGAGTTGGTTATGCCCGGGTATTCGGTATTTGCTAATATCGGTTATGACATATGTACCAAGAACAAGCGGGATAATCGGCTTTATCAGATTTATGGCATGAAAGTTTATCTTTATCGGAATCTGTTTGCGGCGATCGGTGTCCGTTCTACAAATATCTCACAGTCGAAATATTTGTTTTTGAGGGTGGGTTGCGCTCTAAATCGGCATAAAAAGGAGAAATCCAATTAATGTATTGGGAATCATTTGGCTAAGCTATTAATACTAATATAATGTGTAGGGATATGATATTTTAATCTATTTTTTCGCTATCTTTGCACATACATGATATAAAACCGAAAAAGATGAAGAAAATAGGTATTGCCTGTGATCATGCAGGGTATGAAATGAAAGAGTTTTTGGTGGGTTATCTTACTGCCAAAGGATTTGAAGTCCTTGATTTCGGTACACATTCTCCGGAGAGTGTCGATTATCCGGATTATGCCCATGCGTTGGCTACGGCAGTGGAGCAGGGTGAAGTGTGTGGTGGTGTAGGACTTTGCGGATCGGGCGAAGGTATGGCTATTTCGCTCAATAAGCATCAGGGAATCCGTGCCGGTTTGTGCTGGAATACGGAGGTTGCTTCGTTGATTCGTTGCCACAACAACGCCAATGTCATTGTATTGCCGGCACGTTTTATCTCTAACGACGAGGCTGTGGCAATCTTGGATGCCTATTTTGCCGCAGAATTTGAGGGTGGTCGCCACGAACGACGGGTTGCCAAGATTCCGGTAAACGGCCAATAGTTAGTGTTGAGATCGACCGCTGTTTACAACCTATATATATAAGGCGTGGTGATGGTGTGCGCTTTTTGCAGATCGTCGAAAAGCCCGAAGACCGTCGATCCACTGCCTGACATAGAAGCATAGAGAGCACCTGCCGAGAGCAGTTGCTCTTTTGCTTTTCGGATGGTGGGATGAGCGGCAAAGATGTGTGGTTCGAAATCGTTGGTGATCAGATTCTGCCACGCTGTAATCGGTTGTTGAAGACGTGTTGCCAACGGGGTATGTGGAACATGAGGCCGAACGCCGGCATAGGCTTCGCGTGTCGAAACTCCCTCGTTTGGTTTGATAAGCACGAGAATAAGGCCGGAGAGGTCTATTTCGAATGGGACCATGATTTCACCGCGTCCCGTGCAAAGTTGCGGCGTGTTGCGGACGAAAAAAGCCGTGTCGCTACCTAGTGCGGCGGCGCAGTCTATAAGTTCTGCTTCGGAGAGTTGCAACTCAAAGAGGGAATCTATGGCTTTGATGATGGTTGTTGCATCGGACGATCCGCCACCCAAGCCGGCACCGAAAGGAACCTGTTTTATCAAGCGAATGGCAACTCCTTCGATACCATAGCGGTTGTGCATCAGTTGAAAAGCCTTTATGCAGATGTTCTCTTCGGGAGGACAGTCCATTGTCAGACCTTCGGTGTGGAAGGTTACCCCTTGTGCCGAAATTCGTGATATTTCTATTATGTCGTATAATTCCGGTACGGGGATCATTACGGTTTCAAGATCGTGAAATCCATCCTCACGCTTGCGAAGGATGTCCAACCCGAGATTTATTTTACAATTGGCTCGTAGAATCATGGAACAAAGGTAAGAATTTTCTATTTTTGTTGCATGAAATTCCGCACAGAAATAAAAATTGCTCCTTTTGTAACCCCGATTGATTATGCAGATCGGCTGTTGGCTTTGGGCTCGTGCTTCTCGGAGCATATCGCTCATCGGCTTGTAGCAGCGAAATTCCGCGTTGTGGCCAATCCCTCAGGGATTCTGTTTAATCCGCTCTCGTTGGCGGCGACATTGCAGGATTATCTGCATCCAACCCATGTAGATGTTTCAGAACTATGTACCGATGGAGAGCAGTGGTTTCATTATGGATTTCATGGAGATTTTGCTGCTCCGACCCTTGAAGAGGCTAAGAGGTGTATGGATGCGGCTCGACAGCAGGGGGCTGAGGCTTTGGCGGCAGCCGATTGGTTGTTGCTGACCTTTGGAACGGCGTGGGTCTATGAACGACACGGACGGGTGGTAGCCAATTGTCATCGCCAACCGGCTAATGAGTTTCAACGAAGACGGTTGGGTGTGTCCGAGATCGTGGAACGGTTTGCCGAGTTGCTGAGTGGCCCTTTGGCCGATAAACGGGTGGTGCTGACGGTAAGTCCTGTGCGGCATGTGGGCGAAGGATTGGCTGAGAACAATTTGTCGAAAGCTATATTACGTTTGGCGGCCGAAGAATTATCTGCTCGTTTTGAGCAGGTGGAGTATTTTCCGGCATATGAGATCCTGATGGATGATTTACGCGATTACCGTTTCTATGCCGATGATTTGGTGCATCCTTCGTCGCAAGCTATTGCTTATGTGTGGGAGAAGTTTGTGGATGCGGCACTCTCGACAAAAGCACGGCAATTATTGCCGGAGGTGGAGGCAGTGGTTGCGGCGGCATCACATCGTCCGCGAAATGAGCGGAGTGAGAGGCATAAAGAGTTCTGTCGGCGGTTCTTGGAGAAGATCGCGGCATTACCTGAGATCGATTTTAGTGAAGAAGCTGCTGCTTTTCGTCGATCTATCGAAATAAATTCGTAATTTTGTGAGCAATTTAGGTCTGCGTGTTATGAAATTGAAATTTATATTGCTGATCTCGGCATTTTGTGCTCTATTTGAGGCGCATGCAACGAAACCGAGGTTGATTGTGAATATTGTCGTGGGATCGATGCGTGCAGAGGATTTGAATCGGTATGCTTCGAATTTCAGTGAGGGAGGATTCAAACGTTTGATGATTGGAGGTACGGTTTATACCGATAGCGGTTACGACTACCAGCAAACCACAACGCCTGTTTCGTTGGCGACACTCTCGACCGGAGCCATGCCTTCGACGCATGGGGTAATCGGTGCCCGTTGGATGGATTACACGACCAATCAGTCGGTGGAGTTGATCTCTTCGACAGAAAATCCGAGCCCCGAGCAACTGATTGCACCCACGATCTCGGAGACCTTATTACGCCATGCGGCAGGTAGCCAAAGTGTGACGGTGGCAGCAGAGGCCACCTCTGCCGTTGTGATGAACGGTCGGGGAGGCAGTTGTTTTTGGTTGGATCAACATTGTGGTTGGACCTCCTCAAAAGCATATATCGAAACTTTGCCAGAATGGATTACTCGTAGCAATCGCGAACATTATAACCTATCGTATGTAGCTGCCGAATGGCGAACACTTTATGATCGGGGGCGTTATATAAATAAACGCCATTGGGATATCTCCTTGACCGGAAAGAATCGCAAAGAGCGTACTGTGCAGGGTAGTGGCCGTTTGAAACATGGCTCCGATTACGAACGTATGCTCTATACTCCGGCAGGAAATACCGCTGTATTGGGGTTGGCCAAGCAGGCTATTGCGCAATACGGTTTGGGAAACGATGAAATTCCCGATATACTGAATATTTATCTCGATGCCTCGCGACGTATCGTCGAAGCATATGGGCCGGAATCGATCGAAGTGGAGGATACTTATTACCGCCTTGACAACGATTTGGCTGATTTCCTCACATTCCTTTTGGCACAAGTTAAAAATAAAGAGGTGCTGGTGGTGCTTACCTCCGATCATGGTACCAGTCCAGCATACGATGCCGGCTCTGTGGTCGCAGATCGGTTTAATGAACGGCAGTTCGAGGTGATTGTCAACGGATTCCTCAATGCTCGTTATGGAACAGGAAAATGGGTTACAGCTTTCGATAGCAAGTGTTTGTGGTTGAATCACAATTTGATTTATGAGCGTGGTTTGAACCTTTCGGAAGTACAAAACGAGGTGGCAATATTCGCTATGCAGTTCCGAGGTGTATCGCATGCTTTGGCGGCGACAGCCATGCGCACGAGTTATTTCGGAAGCGGTTATGCACGTAAGTTGCAAAATAGTTTTTACCCACGACGTTCGGGTGATGTCATTTTGAATCTCATGCCCGGGTGGATCGAAGAGCAAGAGCGTGTCTGCTCGACATCGGGATCGATGTACGGCTATGATACACAAGTCCCCTTGATATTTTATGGGGCAGGTGTCGGAATGCAACGAATCAGTCGCAGAGTGGATATGACTTCGGTGGCTCCGACGTTGGCGCGTATTGCCGGAATATCAAAGCCGGCAGCGTCGGAGGGAGAGGTTTTGGTCGAAATTGTAGATTGAAAAAGATAATTTAGTTGAAAATGGATAAAATTCAAGAGGAGATCATCGAAGAGTTTTCGGTATTCGATGATTGGCTCGATAAATACGACTATTTGATCGGATTGGCTGACACGCTACCCGAAATTGCGGCAGAACATCGCACGGAGCAGTTTTTGATTCAAGGATGTCAATCCCGCGTGTGGGTCGATGCACGAATGGAAGAAGGCCGAGTTTACTACGCTGCCGATAGCGATGCGATCATTACAAAAGGTATTGTGGCGCTGTTGATTCGTGTGTTTAATGGTCGTACGCCGCGTGAAATTTTGGATACGGAACTCTATTTTGTCGATGCGATCGGATTGGGAGCGAATCTTTCTCCAACGCGGGCTAACGGTTTGGTGGCAATGATCAAACAGATGCGCCTTTATGCGTTGGCTTTTGCCACCAAAGAGTAGTGTAAAAAAAGACCTGACGAATAAATTTGAAATGGAAATGACGCCCGAAGAGATTTTACAGGTTGAGAAAGACATTGTTCTGACACTGAAAAACATATACGATCCTGAGATTCCGGTCAATATCTATGATTTGGGACTGATTTACGAGATCGATTATACGCCCGATGGGGTGGCAACGATTCGCATGACGCTGACGGCTCCGAATTGTCCGATGGCCGACATATTAGTTGAGGATGTTAATATTCAGGTGGCCAAAGTAAAAGGGGTGAAGACGGTGAATGTGATTCTTACGTTTGATCCCGTTTGGGATAAGAGCATGATGTCGGAAGAGGCAATGTTGGAGTTGAATTTGTTATAAATTCAGGTTGAGATGGAGTCTGATCGTGAAGAGTTGTTGACACGGTTGAAAGCAAGAGCCGTAGAGTATGCCTGTGCCAATTATTTGGCTGGACTTGCGGCACTGAATCGTGCGGAGGTCTATACCTCTCTTGTTTTCGATCGGTTGAAACGCAAAATGCGATTGGTGGAACAGCTTTTTATCGAGGCTTCCGAAGATTGGAATCAGACATTTTACATGCTCTATCTTCGCACGTTGGGCGATTTGAAAAATCAACAAGCCTATCTAGAATTGTCGCAGCGTGTCCCTTATCGAATTGTTTTACGCGAAAGAGAGAATCCGTATGCTGTTGAGGCGCTGCTTATGGGTGCTTCAGGATTGTTGAATGATTTTCGTCACGATGATTATACAGAAAAATTAGCGGAAACCTTCTCCTATTTGGCAGCCAAATACGAGATCGAGCCGATGTCGTCGGATGTGTGGAATCTGGCGGATATGCGGCCGGCCAACCATCCGATATTGCGTATGGCAGAGGCTGCGGCTTTTTTCCGACAAGATGATTTTGTAGCCGATCGCACGTTGGGTTGTCGGACAGCCGATGATATCTATCGTATTTTCGGAGTCGAAGCCTCGGAGTATTGGCGAACGACTCATCTTTCAGGTCTTCCGGTAAGTGATCAGCCTCGTCGCATCGGACGATTCAAATCCCATATCATAGGAATTAATTTGGTTGCCATTTATCAGTTTGCTTATGGCAGTTATATCGGTGATGATGGTTTGCGGGATCGTGCTTTGACCTTGTTGGAGCGACTTGCGGCCGAACGCAACCGATACATTACGGCGTGGTGCTCGGCGGCGGTATTGAAACCAGCAAATGCTTTTGAGACTCAAGCTCTGTTGCAGTTGGCGACTGAATATTGTGCCCGTACTCGTTGTGCGGTGTGTCCAGTGGGGCAGCGGATTATTGCGAGCGTGGGATAGCTCGAAAAACTGTTGTATAGGGTGGATATTGTTTGAAATCCCTTTATTATTGTTCTTTTCGTTTGCTACCCCCCCCCCTGAAAAAATTGTGCCAAATACTACTATATTTGTAAATAGAATTCAGATTTTCTGAAAAATCTATTAACCTTTAATTTTAGTAGTATGAAGAAATTTTTTCTTTTGATCGGAGCGGTAATGTGTGTTTCTACTATTACGGCACAAAGCAAACTTGAATGGGGCGTGCATGCCGGTTTGAACTTGGCAAATGAAAAAGTGAGTACGGAGAGTGTCTCTGCCGAAATCAATTCGCATGCCCAATTTCATCTTGGATTTTCGGTTGCAGCTCCGATAGGCAAAAAACTTCCATTTTATTTTGCTACTGGCCTCGAATTTACGGGACGTGGTGGTGAGTCCAAAAATTCGGGGAATAAGCTAAGCGATAATCTCTATTATCTTCAAATTCCGGTTTCCGTAAGCTATCATTTCAATCTTGGTGAGAAGGTCTCATTACAACCTCAGGTAGGTATTTATTATGCACTTGGCCTTTTCAGCAATACGAAAGTGAATGGTGAGCCTCAACAGTATGATGGCGAGAATTTCGATTTCTTTACGGAGTATAATGGGGAACAAGGCTACAAATCTTCAGATTTGGGTTTGCGTTTCGGTGTAGATGCCGTCTTTTCCAAACATTATAAATTGGGTTTGGGATATGATTTGGGCTTGTTGAACATCAATAAAGATATGTTTGATGGCAATATAAAAGTTACTAACGGTGTATTCTATATTCGGTTGGGATATAACTTCTAATTGAGCAGGGGTATTATATCTCGATTTGCGGAATCTGATAGGTGGATTCCGCATTTTTTGTGTCTTTTGCCGAATTTTTGCTACCTTTGCACAATAACCCCAAACGCTATGAAAAGAATTGTTTTTATGACATTTACCGTTTTAGCTCTCACATCGTGTTGCAATGCACCGAAAGATGAGGCTCCTTGGATTGTCGATCGCTTTGATGACATCAAGGTTATCCGTTATGAAGTTCCCGAGTTTGAACATCTTCCCCTTAATGAGAAGGTGCTGATCTACTATTTGGCCGAGGCAGCCAAGTGTGGTTGGGATATTCTCTACGATCAGAATTTCGAATACAACCTTGCGGTGCGTCGCACGTTGGAAACCGTTTATACGAACTATGCCGGTGACCGTACGACAGCCGAGTGGCTTGCATTGGAGAAGTATCTCAAAAAAGTGTGGTTTGCCAATGGTATTCACCACCACTATTCCAACGATAAATTCGTTCCCGAATTTTCGGAAGGGTATCTTCTTGATGTGATTGAAACCATCCCCGAAGATAAATTCGGCGAGTTGAACACTTTGCGCGAAGAGGTTTGCAAGGCGATCTTTGATCCGAATCTCTATAAGACCAAGTTGAATCAGCGAGCAGGCGATGATCTGCTGCTTACTTCGTCGAGTAACTATTACAAAAATGTTAGCCAAGCCGAAGCCGAGAGTTTCTATGCCGGTATGGCTGCGGCCGATGCGGGAAATCCCTGCCCGATCTCTTATGGCCTGAACTCGCAACTGGTAAAAGATGACTCGGGTATTCACGAACGTGTTTGGAAAGTGGGTGGTATGTACTCTGCTGCGCTTGAAAAGATCATCTATTGGCTTGAAAAAGCCGAGGCTGTGGCTGCCGAGCCCCAAAAAACCAATATTGCGGCATTGATCTCTTATTATAAAACAGGCGATTTGAAGGAGTTTGACCGGTATAATATCGGCTGGGTGAAGGATACGGTGTCGAACGTCGATTTTATCAATGGCTTTATCGAGGATTATGGTGATGTATTGGGACGCAAAGCCGCATGGGAGGCCAATGTCAATTTCATGGACAAAGCGGCTTGCCATCGTACGGAGGTTATCTCCGACAATGCACAATGGTTTGAGGATCATTCGCCCATTAATCCGGCTTATCGCAAGCCCGAAGTTAAAGGGGTCTCGGCGAAGGTGATTACCGTAGCGATGTTGGGTGGTGACTGCTTCCCTGCAACGCCTATCGGTATCAATCTGCCGAATGCCGATTGGATTCGCAAGGAGCATGGCTCTAAGTCGGTGACGATCGACAATATTACCTATGCCTATGACAAAGCTGCGCAGGGTAACGGGTTCTCCGAGGAGTTCGTATTGCGGGCGGAGGATCGTGAGCGAATGAAGAAATACGGCAAACTTGCCGATGACCTGCATACCGATCTGCATGAGTGCTTGGGACATGGATCGGGTCAATTGGCACAGGGTGTTAAAGGCGGAGAGTTACGCAGTTATGGCTCGACACTCGAAGAGGCGCGTGCTGATCTTTTTGGTCTCTATTATTTGGGCGATGAGAAGATGGTCGAGTTGGGATTGATTCCTTCGCTTGATGTGGCAAAAGCCGGTTATGCCAAATACCTGATGAACGGCATGATGACCCAGCTGGCACGAGTTGAACTCGGTAAAAATGTCGAGGAGTCACACATGCGCAACCGCAAGTTGATCTCGGAGTGGTGTTATGAGCGCGGAAAGGCCGACAATGTTATTGAGTTGGTGAAAGAGAATGGCAAAACCTATGTGGTAGTTAACGATTTTGATAAATTGCGTGCGCTCTTTGGTGAGTTGCTCTATGAGGTACAGCGAATCAAGTCGGAAGGCGACTATGAAGCCGGAAAAGCTTTGGTTGAGCAATATGCTGTAAAGGTTGATCCCGTATTGCACAAAGAGGTATTGGATCGTTATGCGGCACTCGGCATCGAACCTTATGGCGGTTTTGTCAATCCCGAGTACGAATTGGTCGAGCAGGATGGCAAGGTCGTAGATGTGAAGATCAGCTATCCGGCCAACTATGTGGAGCAGATGTTACACTACGCTAAGAACTATTCGTTCCTGCCGAATAGAAACTAAGGCAAGCAATAGAATGATCAATAATGGGGCTGTCCTAACAATTGTAGGACAGCCCCATTGGGTTTTGAGTCAAGATGAGTTTATGCCTTTTTGGGGGTCAGTTGGGCTATGAGTTTATCGGCCTCGAAACAAGATACATAAAGGCGTTCTTCGTAGATATCGATGATCTCAACAAAATTGTTCCATTCCGAGGCGTAGATTTTCACTCGTTCGAAGTGACGTAAATCGAAAAAATGACCGTAATAGCCAAAGAATCCACATCCTCCAAAGAGGGGAACAACCCACTTTAACTGCTTTTTTTCCACCCGACGAATCGAGGCTATCTCTTCGCGACGGATCTCGGTAATATCCAGCAGACAGCAGATCTCGACCCACTCGTCGGTGATGACAATTTTGCGCGGAATGGAGAGCGACATCAAGGCGATAAGTGCCACAATAAACGAGGTGAACCATGCTGACAGATAACCACCTTCATACAAAAAATAGAGAGTTATACCCAGCAAAATGAAGACTACGAGGTAGATAATCGACCAGTAGATGGTGTGGCGGTCAAAATGATATTTATAAGTTGTTGTCATCGGCAACGCGTGATTTTTCGGATACTGCCAATAATGCTTCGGCGATAATAAAGTCTTCCTCGGTGGTGATTTTCAAGTTGTGATGCTCTCCTGCGGAGAGATGAATGGCATGGCCGAAATGTTCGGCTACCGAGGCATCGTCGGTAAACAAAGGGTTGTATTCGGTAGCATAAACCGAGGTAAGAATGTCGGTTCGAAAAATTTGGGGAGTTTGTACGATGCGAAGTTGTCGGCGGTCGATGGCATGGGAAACCTCACCGTCGATCTTGCGGAACGAATCCACCGGTTGCACTACGGGAATGGCGGCTCCGTAGGTTGCGGCATCGGCGGCTACACGGTGGATCATCTCGGTAGAACACAACGGACGAACACCATCCTGTATGGCAATGAGTTCGGGGGTTGTACACAAGGCTTGAAGACCGCGACGTACCGAGTGGAAACGCTCCTGCCCTCCTGCGATAGTTTTATGTGTGGCGATCGGAAAACGAGCTGCGAAGTTTTTCCAAAACGGTAGGTGTTGCTCGGGGAGGACAACGATAATTTCGGCTTGGGGAAACGCTTCGGCAAAACGATTGATCGTTCTTGCCAAGACAGGGACTCCTCCGAGCAATCGGAATTGTTTGGGAATTGCTCCTCCACAACGTGTGCCACTGCCTCCTGCTACGATGATAACGGCAACAGATTCCATAATCGGACTATTTGTTTTCGACCGTAGTGGCGGTATTATTTTCCGACTTGGCGGGGATAACAAGCGAGTCGAGTTGTGTGATACGCTCCTCTTCTGCAACGTCGTCGTTTAGTTCGGTCATGATGCGATCACGAATATATTCGAAATCGGCTCTATTTTTTTTCGAGATCGGCTCAGCGGGTTCTTGGGGTATTTTTAGCGGATCGATCGGTTTCCCGTTCTTCCAAACACGATAGTCGAGGTGCGGTCCTGTCGATGCTCCTGTTGAGCCGACGTAACCGATCAGCTGCCCTTGCGATACGCGCGATCCTTTGGCTATGCCTTTGGCGTAACGGCTCAAATGGAGGTAGCCCGTCTGTAAACTATTGGCATGGCGTATTTTCAGTGTATTACCACCACCTCCGCCCCAGCCTTTGAAAATGACGACACCGTCGGCTACGGCATGAACGGGAGTGCCTTTGGGTGCTGCATAATCGACGCCCGTATGCGGACGATAGACCTTGTAAACAGGGTGCTTGCGGCGGTAGGTGAATTTGGAACTGATACGTGAATATTTCAACGGGGCTTTGAGCATCTGTTTGCGTAGGCTGCCTCCATCGGCCTCCCAATATTGAATCTTCTCGTTTTGGCGGAACGGAATGGCGTAGTACTCTTTACCATTTTGCATGAATCGGGCTCCCCAAATACGTCCGATACCTACCGATACAGTATCGTCGATAAAGCGTTCATCGTAGATTACCGTGAAATTATCACCTTTTTGGATGCCAAAGAAATCAATGCTCCATTGGTAAATATCCTCCAATTCGGCAGCCAAAGCGTACGGAAGGTTTTGCTCCATGATTGCCCCCCACAATGAAGAGTTGATTGTAGCACTCTTTTTTGTGCGACGCAGGGTGTAGGGTTTGGTATCTCGATGAATGCTGATCGAATCACCGATAAAACTGAAAACCACATATTCGGTAATGCTACATTCATAGGCCAAATGGTCGAGATGAGGTGTGTTGAGTGAATCCTCATGGATAAACGCGGTGTATTTGTGGCCGGCACGGATGTTTCGTAACGGAAAGATCGCTTTGGATATACGGTCCAACTTATCGATGTTGGCAGCCGATACCCCATAAGAATTTAGAATCTTTCCCATTGTTTCTCCGCTACCCACTTCTCCACTTTCGGTACGATAGAAATCTATATCGATGCCGTAGAGTAGAGTGCGCGGAGATTCGATGTTTTGCTCTTCGGTTGATTGCTCACTGTTGCAGGCTGTTACGCAGAGTAACAGTAGCAGATAGACGGAATATATCAATTGTTTCATAGCTGGAAACAAAAATAATGAAAAAATGCTAAAAACAGGAAAAAATCTATCAAATTAATCGTTCGGATCAGAGATTTGTTGTTTTTTGTTTTGCTGAACCGATAATTATCGTTAACTTTGGAAACTGTGTGATAATATAATTGTCGAGATGTCGGATTTTTTACGAGCTCCTATTGCGTTCCTCTATAAAATGGGGGTGACATTGCGTCACCGCCTTTTCGATTGGGGGGTTCTCAAAAGTGAGCGTTTCGATATTCCGATTATCTGTATTGGCAATATAACTGTCGGAGGAACAGGAAAGACCCCGATGGCCGAGATGGTCATCGCATACATGGCACAAACTCATCGTGTCGCCTTGTTGTCGCGAGGATATGGTCGTCGTACCAAAGGTTATATCGAGGTACAATGTGATTCACACTATCGGGATGTCGGCGATGAGCCGTTGCAGATCAAACTGAAATTCCCGGAAACGGTGGTGGTGGTTTGTGAAAAACGAGCCGATGGAATTCGTCGTATTCAAGCGGAACATCCGGAGGTGGATTTGATTATCATGGATGACGGGTTTCAACATCGTTACGTTGAGCCTAAAATCAATGTGGTGATGATCGATGCGACACGCCCCATACAGCATGATCACATGTTGCCGCAGGGGACTTTGCGTGATTTGCCGGAGGTGTTGCATCGGGCACATTATTTCATTGTGACAAAATGTCCTGATCGGATGGCTCCCATCGATCGCCGGATTTTGCGCAAAGTGCTGATACAGGCTGCATATCAGCGAGTATATTTCACTCGTTTTGAGAGTTTTAGACCGCAACCTATCTATCCGGACGAAGTGCAGGAGGACCCATTTACCGTAAGTCATCGGGCTGTAATTGCATTGTCGGGTATCGGGAATCCGAAACCGTTTGTCAATACGTTGCATAGTCGTTATGAAGTCGTTGTCGAAATGACATTGAATGACCACCACGTCTATCGAATGCGGGATGTATCGCGCATTAGAGAGTTATTGGCAGAGTATCCTGATGCGGTGGTCGTGATGACCGAAAAAGATGCTGTAAAGTGGACAAATAGGAATAAGATCCCCGCAGAGGTTAGACGAAAATTGTATTATATGCCTATAAATATTTCATTCATAGAGGATTCGGCAACGGATTTCCTCCAAAAACTTGAAGAAGATGTCAGAGGTGAAAACTAAAATGATGGATCAGATTGTGCAAACGGCTGCCTTTATCCGCGAGCGTATTGGTGATTTCGCTCCTGAGGCCGGAGTTATTCTTGGTACGGGTTTGGGCGATTTCGCTGATAAGATTACGGCCAAAGTAATAATACCTTACGAGGAGATCCCGGGATTCCCGCGTTCGACGGTGCAGGGACATGCCGGTCGTATGATTTTTGGGGAGATCGAGGGACGGAGTGTTGTTGCCATGCAAGGACGATTCCATTATTACGAAGGTTATACCATGTCGCAGGTTACTCTGCCTGTACGTGTGATGGGGCAGTTGGGAATCAAGTCGCTTTTCGTCTCGAACGCTTCGGGCGGAATCAATACTTCGTTCCGAGTTGGCGATTTGATGATCATTACCGATCATATCAATTTGATGCCTAATCCGTTGATCGGCCCTAACTTGGATGAACTCGGCCCACGTTTTCCGGATATGCACAATTGCTACGACAAAGACTTGATTGCACGTGCGACACGAATTGCCGAGGAAGAGGGAATCAAGTTGCAATACGGTGTTTATGTGGGAGGTACAGGCCCTACGTTTGAAACACAGGCCGAGTATCGCTATTTCAAGGCAATTGGTGGAGATACGGCCGGAATGTCCACTGTGCCGGAGGTGATTGTTGCCCGTCATATGTCGATTCCGGTATTTGGCGTGTCGGTCATCACGAACTGCGGTCTTTCGGATGAAGTAGGTGATCATGAGGATGTGCAATTGCAGGGTCGTAAGGCCGGAATCCGTATGGAGAAATTGTTCCGTAGAATGATTCAAGAACTTTAATAATATTATGGTAAACAAAGTGATTTTGGTGGGCAATGTCGGAATGGATCCCGAGGTGCGCACCATTGAAAGCGGTGCAAAAGTTGCCCGCATTAGATTGGCAACGACCGAACGCATGTTTGATCGTCAATCCAACGAAACAAAAGAGCATACCGAGTGGCACACGATTACTTTGTGGCGTGGCTTGGCCGATATTGTGGATAAATATGTGCGCAAAGGATCTCAAATCTATGTTGAGGGTCGTTTGCGTACACGCGAGTGGATGGATAAAGAGAATAATAAACGTTATACGACCGAGATTTTGGCGGATACGATGAACTTATTGGGACGTCGTGGCGACAATTCCGCATCGGATAGCGGAAATACGCAAACTTCTAATTATGGAGGAGCACAACAAACTGCCACCTCTTATGCAACTCCGCAACAAACACCGGTAGCTCTTTCGCAACCGCAAACTCCCGTAGCTCCGGCAGACGATCCGGATGATCTGCCATTTTAGGCTGTCGATCGAACGAAAGGCCCCATTGCTGTTCTTGAAGCAATGGGGCTTATATTTTATTCATAGGTGTAAGTTTGTACTACCGAATATTTACCCACGATAAACGTTCCCATAGCCATGCAGGAATCAGTCGCCAAAAGAAGACCAACAATGCATAGCGACGATCGATTACGATGCGGCGACGTTTGTGCTCCAATGCCTGAACGATGTTGAGGGCAACCTTTTCAGGACTCATTAACAGTGGATAATTGCTGTTGTCACTCAGCAGCGCAGTTGCGACGAATCCCGGGCGAATATCGGTGAAACGGATGTTAAGGTGCTCCATGCGAGCAAGTTGCGCGAGGGCATCGAGATAGGTGTTCTGCATACGTTTGGTTGCCGAATAGGCCGGAGCAGCACCGAGCCCTTTGGTGCCTGCAATAGAGGAGATGGCGGCGATATGGCCTCCGTTGTGATTACGAAACCAATTGAATGCGGTGGTTATCATCCGAACGAAACCTTCTCCGTTGGTGCGTAGTGTCGCGATCTCAATGTCGGGATTCAGTGTAGTGTTGCGATTGCCGACCCCCGAAGCATGAAAATAGAGATCCATGCCACCTAATCGGTTGATGAGTTGCTCCAAATGTTGGGGTGCATCGTTGTGGGTGATATCGATCGGCTCTATCTTCACTTGTTGCGGAGCTTCGGCTTGCAGTGATTTGAGGGCTTCAATGCGTCGCCCTGCGGCTCCGACCTGCCATCCCTTGCGCAAGAAAATGCGCGCCACTTCCAACCCGATTCCAGAGGTTGCTCCGACGATGACGATACGATTCATCTCTATTCAACTTCGCATTGAACACATTCGATTCCCACACGACGTAACAACTCCAAACCATCTTCGGAACGATATGCTTCGGAATATACCACTCGTTTGATTCCTGCTTGTATGATCAACTTCGAACATTCAATACAGGGGGCAGCCGTAATATAGAGGGTCGATCCGTTACAATTGTTCGCCGATTTTGCGACCTTTGTAATGGCATTGGCCTCTGCATGCAACACGTAGGCTTTGGTCCGGCCGGTTTCATCCTCACAGATATTCTCAAAACCTGAGGGGGTACCGTTGTATCCATCGGAGATGATCATCTTGTCTTTGACGATCAATGCTCCGACTTTGCGGCGCACGCAGTAGGAATTCTCTGCCCAAATGCGTGCCATCCGCAGGTAGCGCATGTCTAACTGTCGCTGTTTCTCTTCTTCGTAGGTCATACCTATTACATTCCTTTACCGTGACAGTTCTTGAATTTCTTGCCGGAGCCACACGGACATGGATCATTACGTCCGACCTTTTTCTCTACTTGAATAGGCATGGTCTTTTGACGTTCCTGCTGACCGGCTTGGGCTGCCGCCTGCATACGCGAAGCTTGCAACTTATTGACATCTACCTTTGTTTGGGGTTTGCGTTCTTGTTGTACCGCTTCGGCGTTTTGATCGTTGACAGGGATATAGGCTTTGTTCAAAATGGCCAAGACATCGCGGTTGACCTTGATGAGCATCTTCGAGAACAAACCGAACGATTCGAACTTGTAGATCAACAGCGGATCTTTTTGCTCATAGGTGGCATTCTGTACACTTTGGCGTAGATCGTCCATTTCACGTAGGTGCTCTCGCCAAGCATCGTCGATCGATGTAAACATCACCACTTTGGAGAAAATCTTGTAGATCTCAGCACCATCGGTATCACGACATTTGCGCAAGTTTACGGGAATGTTATATCCCAAATGGCCGTCGGTTATCGGGAAGAAAAGGTTCGCGTCGAGTTGATTTTTGCGCTCTTCGTAGATGCGGGTCATTACCGGACGTACGGTATCGGCAACTGCTTTGGCTCGACGAGCGTAGGCGGCTTTGAGGTCATTAACAATAGCTTCGGTAAGTTCTTCGGGCTTGGCTTTCTCGTAGTAGGCAGCGTCGAATGATGGCTCGATGGCAACGTCGCGGATTAACTCGAAACGGAAATCCTCGAAATCGATGCCGCGATGCTCCTCGGCAAAGTTGTCGGCATAGTCGTACATGATATTGTTCAGGTCGATCTCAATACGTTCGCCATAGAGGGCATGGCGACGACGGGTGTAGATTACCTCACGTTGTGAGTTCATGACATCGTCGTATTCGAGCAGACGTTTACGAATGCCGAAGTTGTTCTCCTCGACTTTCTTCTGTGCACGCTCGATGGCTTTGGTCATCATACCGGCTTGGATCACCTCACCCTCTTTCAGCCCCATGCGGTCCATCATGGTTGCGATACGACCGGAGCCAAACAGACGCATTAGGTCGTCTTCAAGCGATACGAAGAACTGCGACGATCCCGGGTCTCCCTGACGTCCGGCACGACCGCGTAGCTGACGATCGACACGACGGCTTTCGTGACGCTCAGTGCCGATAATAGCCAAACCTCCGGCAGCTTTCACTTCGGGAGTTAGTTTAATATCGGTACCACGACCAGCCATGTTGGTAGCGATGGTAACCTGTCCCGAACGTCCGGCCTCGGCAACAATTTGTGCCTCCAAAGCGTGTTGCTTGGCGTTCAGTACGTTGTGTTTAATGCCGCGTAATTTGAGCATGCGACTCAATAACTCGGAGATTTCCACCGAAGTTGTGCCGACTAAGACGGGACGACCGGCCTCTACCAATCGTACGATTTCGTCGATTACGGCGTTGTATTTCTCGCGTTTGGTTTTATATACCAAGTCTTGACGGTCGTCGCGGATCACCGGACGGTTGGTCGGGATGACCACCACGTCGAGTTTGTAGATGCTCCAAAACTCCGAAGCCTCGGTTTCGGCCGTACCGGTCATACCAGCCAGTTTGTGGTACATGCGGAAATAGTTCTGCAATGTAATGGTGGCAAAGGTTTGTGTTGCAGCCTCCACCTTGACGTGCTCTTTGGCCTCGATAGCCTGATGCAGACCATCGGAGTAGCGACGACCTTCGAGGATACGACCGGTTTGCTCATCAACGATCTTCACTTTGTTGTCCATCACCACATACTCGATGTCTTTCTCGAACATGGCATAAGCTTTGAGCAATTGATTTACGGTGTGAACACGTTCGGACTTGATTGAGTAGTCGTTGATTACCTCGTCGCGCTTTTGGGCACGTTCCTCAGCCGAGAGATCGCTCTTCTCTAACTCGGCAACGGCACCTCCGATGTCGGGCAATATGAAGAATCCGTCTTCATTGAAGTAGCGCGAAAGCACTTCATGACCTTTGTCGGTAAGTTCCACCGAATTGAGTTTCTCGTCGATGACGAAGAACAGATCGTCGGTAATCTCCGGCATGCGGCGGTTGTTGTCCTGCATGTAGATATTTTCGGTCTTCTGCATCAAGGCTTTGACACCTGTCTCGGAGAGATATTTGATCAGTGGCTTATATTTCGGAAGACCTTTGTGGGTGCGGTATAATTTCACACCGCCCTCCTCGTTTTTACCTTCGGAGATCAACTGGCGTGCCTCGGAAAGCAACGAGGTGACCAAATTCTTTTGCAGGTTATAGAGGTGCTCGATGGCCGGACGATATTGCTCGAAGAGTTGGTCGTCGCCTTTGGGAACGGGTCCTGAAATGATGAGTGGGGTACGGGCATCGTCGATCAAGACAGAGTCCACCTCATCGACAATAGCGAAATGGTGCTTGCGCTGAACGAGGTCGGCTGGTGACGAAGCCATGTTGTCGCGCAGGTAGTCGAAACCGTATTCGTTGTTTGTACCGAATGTGATGTCGGCCATATATGCCTTGCGGCGCGCGTCGGAGTTGGGTTGGGTTTCGTCGATGCAGGCTACCGATAACCCGTGAAACTGATACATAGGGCCCATCCACTCGGAGTCACGTTTGGCGAGGTAGTTGTTCACTGTAACGAGGTGCACACCTTTTTTTGCCAAAGCATTGAGGAATACCGGAAGGGTGGCGACAAGGGTTTTACCCTCACCGGTGGCCATCTCGGCGATTTTACCTTTGTGGAGTACCACGCCACCGAAGAGCTGGACGTCGTAGTGGATCATATCCCATTTGATGTCGTTTCCTCCGGCAATCCAATGGTTGGCGTAGATCGCTTTGTCGCCTTCGATGTGTACGAAATCTTTTGTGGCGGCAAGATCACGGTCGAAGTCGTTTGCCGTAACAACCACCTCGTCATTTTGTGCAAAACGGCGGGCGGTATCTTTCATGATGGCAAATGCCTCTGGCAGGATCTCGTCGAGTTTCTCCTCAATCTTTTCGTCAATACGTTTGGTCGTTGCGTCGATCTCTTTCGAAATGCGCTCTTTCTCTTCGAGCGAGGTTTCGGGTTTTTCGAGCATCTCTTTCAGCTCAACGATGTGGGCTTCGTCGGCAGCGATGAAGTCGGCGATCTGTTTTTTCAACCCTTCGCTACGAGCACGCAATTCGTCGTTAGAGAGCGCCTCGATGGTGGGGTAAACGGCCTTGATTTTTTGAAGATAAGGCTCAATCTCTTTGCGGTCTTTGTCGGCTTTTGAGCCGAAAATCAACTTGATTAAACTGGCTAATATATCCATAGTTGTTGTTATGTTTTGCGTTTGGAGTGCTAAATCCTACAAAAGTAGTGAATTTATCGGAAAACGCAAAATATTAAACTTGTGCAAGGTCTATATTGAAACAAAAAACGATGAAACTGATACAAAGTTTCATCGTTTTATCATTTTTGGATGTTGTTATTGATTGGAGATAATTATTGTATCGGAGCTGTTTGTAACGTGTCGGCTGCGATGTAATCGTGCAGAAGCCGCGCCAATTTGCGGCCACCTACGTCGTAGTTTAGATGAAAATCGTCCATAAAATCCTCTTCGGTGAAATGGTCGCTTTTCAGCAGGTTGAGGTAGCTCACAAGCGGATGGGTGTTTGTCATCTTTGTACCGATAGCAAGGGTCATTGCGCTGATTTCGGGGGTCAGATGCTCATAATAGGCCTGTCGGGTAGGGGTTGTGATAAGTATTACACGGATACCTTGTGAGGTGATTTCCGAAATCATTTGTTCGAGAATTTGATGGTTCTTAACCGCTGTTTCGGGAGTATAGACCGAATGGCGGCGTGCCATCGTTTTTCCTGTTCTCCCGTTCCAATTGGCTGGTCGGTTTCGAAGTAGATCCATAGAGGATCCAAGGCTGTCGCATGTAGGTTGCATTTGATCGAAGTTGCCGTGCATGATAACATCCATGCGCTTCAAAGCACTCTTGGGATTAGCGACGATATAGTTTTTTTGCAGATCGAATAGCGAAGAGGGCAAATGGTAATGGATGTTGTAGAAAGGCGTACGCCATGCTTCAAGTCCGTCGGCTGTTTTGCCGTGAGTCCAGCAAGAGAGAGCCAATACAATGTATTTCAACGAGGTGAGTCGTGGTTTATATTTTTGCCAAAGGGCATAATCCAACTCGATGGGCTGACCCGGGAATGAAAGATTGAATGCTTTGTATCCGATATCGTTGAGATTGATACGATGTGTGAACGAAGACCCGAAGATCAACATTTCGAGTTGCTCGGCATTTTTGTCCATAAATGCCGCCTTGTATTTGAATTCGTGCGGGGCTTGTCGTTGTACGTATTCGAATGCCGATATCAGTGCAACAAGTGGCAACAAGAAGAGTATGGAGCGGATGATAAAACGTTTCATGGGTTAGAATTGGAAATAGATAAATGCTTGTTGTTGAGCGAACATCAGATAAATGGCGATCAAAAGGAGGTAGTAGATGCTGAATCGAACGGCGGAAAATCGAATTACCCCCCCCCTATTGAATTGCAACGCATGTTGTTTGCTGCGTTGGAACCATTCGACGGTTTGCAGAAGAACGATGCCGATTAACGAATGAATGAAGGCGGTTTCGAACCAGCTGTCGGGCCAGATAACTGGCTCAAAAAGAGCCGGCGAGCAGATACGGGAGATGTATTCCCAAGCATGGTCGATATTTTCGGCACGGAAGATGATCCAGCCGATGACTATCAAAATGAAAGTAGCGGCGATGCGGATAATCTCACGGCCAGAAGGAAAGATTCGACCTTCGGCTATCTCTCCGAGGTTACGACGATTGCGTTGTGCAAGGATCAAAGGCAGAAAAAGTAGGGCGTTATAGGCTCCCCATACCACAAAGGTCCAATTAGCACCGTGCCACAGGCCGCTGAGTAGGAAGATGACAAATGTGTTGCGGATGATCGAGGCTTTTGAACCGCGACTGCCACCCAACGGAATATAAATGTAGTCGCGGAACCATGTGTTGAGTGAGATGTGCCACCGACGCCAGAACTCAGCAATGTCACGCGAAAAATAGGGGAAATGAAAATTGCGCATCAATTCAAAACCGAAAAGCCGTGAAACACCGATGGCAATATCGGAGTAGCCGGAGAAGTCGCCATAGATCTGGAAGGTGAAAGCCAAAGCTCCCAATATGAGCATGCCACCCGATTCGGTAGCGTGATTCTCGAAAACATAGTTGGCCAAGATGGCACAGTTGTCTGCAACGACCATCTTCTTGAACAATCCCCACAAGGCTTGGCGCACGCCATCGGTGGCTTGGGTTATATCAAATGTGCGGGAGCGGAGGAATTGGGGCAGGAGGTTGGTTGCTCGCTCGATAGGACCGGCCACAAGTTGCGGGAAGAACGAGATGTAAGCGAAAAAGGCTGCAATGTCGTGGGTGGCTTGGAGTTTTTTGCGATAGACATCGATCGAATAACTCAACGCTTGGAATGTATAGAACGAGATGCCGACCGGCAAGATGATTTTGAGTAATAAACTATCGGCCGCAAATCCGAACAAGTCGGCAAACGATTGGATGAAAAAGTCGTAGTATTTGAACGTGCAGAGAATACCGAGATTCAATACGATGTTTGCGGCACTGATCCAGCGGGCTTGTCGAGGACGTGATTCGATCAGTCGTCCTGCAACGTAGCTGCAAAGCGAAGTGAAGAAAATAAGGATCAAGAATCGCCAATCCCACCAGCCATAGAACAAGTAGCTGGCTGCTACGATAAAGAGATTTTGGAGTCGGATATTGCGATTGAATACAAACCAGTAGAGCAGAAATACTACGGGCAGAAATAGTGTAAATTCGATGGAGTTGAATAACATAACTAATGGGTTAGAGGGGACAAAAATAGCCTCTTGCATCGGAAAAACCAAATCGGCAAAAACAAGAAGTTGCCTGACGAGGTGATTTCTGTGTTATGCATGTCTTCGAAATGCTCATTAACGTTGTGTATGCTGCGCTTTTTCGGTTTTTGCGAACTTGAAATCCTTCATGTTATACGACATATACTATGTGAAGCTGTCGCGACACTATTTGTCGGACAGCCTCATATAGTATGGTATATGTTGCGAGATTGGGCGTTAGAGAGAGGCAGATGTGGTGTGCATTGCTTGATATTGTTCTTTCGAGATTTTTGCCACACCCGAATCAATGGCGGCTTGTGCAACAGCCGGAGCTACGGTGTGTAGCAGACGGGGATCGAGGGGCTTGGGTATCAGATATTCACGACCAAACTCCAATTCCTCGATGCCATATGCATGCAGTACCTGTGCCGGAATCGGAGCACGGGCCAAAGTTGCTAAAGCATGAGCAGCGGCAAGTAGCATTTCGTTGTTGATCTGTGTGGCGCGTACGTCGAGGGCTCCGCGAAAGATGTAAGGGAATCCCAGCACGTTGTTTACCTGATTGGGATAGTCGGAGCGTCCGGTGGCAAAAATAATATCGGGGCGTGCACTCATGGCTTTGTCGTAGGAGATTTCCGGATCGGGATTGGCTAAAGCCAAGACGATTGGATTGTCGGCCATCGTGCGAATCATTTCGGGGGTGAGGATGTTGGCCTTTGATACTCCGAGAAACAGATCAGCATCAATAAGTGCCTCAGAAAGGGTTGAAACTTGTCGGCTTGTGGCAAATTGCCGTTTCATTGGGTTGAGGTCGGTGCGTGTTGTTGAGACTACGCCTCGACTGTCGCAAAGCGTGATATTTTCGGAACGAAGTCCCAATTTTAAGAATAATTTTACACAGGCAATAGCGGCTGCTCCGGCTCCATTGACCACCACTTTTAGGGTGTCGATTTTCTTTTGAGCGATTTCGATCCCATTGAGCAGAGCAGCAGCGACAATGACAGCGGTACCGTGTTGGTCGTCGTGCATGATCGGAATGGGTAACTCATCGCGCAATCGTTGCTCGATCTCGAAACATTCGGGAGCTTTGATATCTTCGAGATTGATGGCACCGAAGGTGGGGGCGATGGCTTTCACAGCGCGTATAAAGGCTTCGGGATCGGTTTCGTTGATTTCGATATCAAAAGCGTCGATCCCCGAAAATGTCTTGAACAACATGCTTTTCCCCTCCATTACAGGTTTCGATGCCAGAGCTCCGACATTCCCCAAACCTAAAACGGCGGTACCATTGGTGATGACACCCACGAGATTCCCTTTGTTGGTATAACAATAGGCAGTTTCGGGATCATCGGCAATAGCGCGGGTGGGAGCGGCTACTCCCGGGGAGTAGGCCAATGATAATTCGTGTTGGGTATGATATGGTTTCGTCGGTTGTATTTCTATTTTTCCGGCGTGTGGATGGCTATGATAGTCTAGCGCTTCTTGGTTTAGTTTTTCGGATAGCATAAATATTCTTTTTGGATATTTAGGGGGTGGTGAGATGCAAATATTGTTCCGGCAATTATATCATAGAATTAAAAAAGGGTAGTTTCGCGATTTGACGGAGTAAGTCCGAGATGCGAAAATGCCAAATCGGTGGCTTCTCGACCACGAGGTGTTCGTTTGAGAAAACCCTCTTTGATCAAGAACGGTTCATATACCTCTTCGATGGTACCAGCATCTTCGCCAACAGCGGTAGCAATGGTATTCAAACCGACAGGTCCGCCTTTGAATTTTTCGATGATTGTACCGAGTATTTTATTGTCCATTTGATCCAGTCCGCGAGAGTCGATATTCAGAGCCGTCAGGGCAAAACGGGTAATGTCGAGGTCGATATGTCCTTCGCCTTTGACCATAGCGAAATCGCGTACACGTCGTAGCAGGGCGTTGGCTATACGCGGTGTGCCACGCGAACGTAGTGCCACTTCGAGTGCGGCATCATCGTCGATTGAAACATCGAGGATGCGAGCCGAACGTTTGATAATGCCGGCCAAAACTTTGGCGTCGTAATATTCCAAGTGACATTGAATTCCGAAGCGGGCTCGCAATGGAGAGGTCAGCAAGCCGCTACGGGTGGTGGCACCGATTAGGGTAAAAGGCGCCAGTTCGATTTGGATCGAACGAGCTGAGGGCCCTTTATCAAGAACAATGTCTATTTTGTAATCCTCCATTGCGGAATAGAGATACTCTTCGACAATAGGGCTTAAACGATGGATCTCGTCGATGAAGAGTACATCTCCCGAGTTGAGGTTGGTCAGCAGACCTGCCAAATCCCCGGGTTTATCCAATACCGGACCCGAAGTGACGCGTAACTGTGCCCCCATTTCGTTGGCGATGATGTTGGCCAATGTGGTTTTTCCCAAGCCCGGGGGGCCATGCAGGAGCACGTGGTCCAACGAGTCGCCGCGCATGAGCGCAGCTTTGATAAAGATACGAAGATTCTCGACAATCTTGTCTTGTCCGGAAAAGTTTTCAAGCTCTTGCGGACGAATTTTATTCTCGAATTCGAGATCGCTCTCGGTATTGCGGATGATAGACATGTTGCAAAGATAGTAAAATTTCCGAGAAAAATAGCGAGCGCGAAAAAAGCAAGACCGAACCAACTTTCTATCGGTCCGGTCTCGCTTTTATGTGGCCAAATTTATTGTTTTTCGGTCGGGCGATCTATGGTGATTGTCTCCGTTTTCATGGTTTGGAGACGTTTGTAGGTAATTTTTACACCTTTCTTGCTAGCCAAGAACTGATCGATGCTCAATGTGTTGAATGATATGTCGTTGTAGTAACTGCTACCGTCTTGCGGATCGTCGCCGGCATTATGAATGAGGGTCAGGTTGATATAGTTGCTATTGGCTTCGAAAGCATTTTCGTCA
This sequence comes from Rikenellaceae bacterium, assembly GCA_015059735.1. Lineage (GTDB taxonomy): Bacteria > Bacteroidota > Bacteroidia > Bacteroidales > Rikenellaceae > Alistipes. The sequence goes on from SUZX01000002.1 coordinate 213,456, forward strand.
TAGACCACTTTGTAGCTGTGTTTATTCTTTGTTTCGGATGTGAACGGGTGTAAAACTCGAATTGTGAGCCAGTCGCCTACTAGTACCGCATCGACAATGTCGAGAGGATCGTTCTGTTGTTGTTCGGTTTCGGAGATAGGCATGGATTCGACCGCACCAGTATAAATGTTTTGAATTTGGTAAATGGTAGCGAGGTAGTCGTATTGTTTGAGATCTTTCTGCTCTTCCTGCGAGAATTTTCCCAGATCCTCCAAACTGAACAATAAGATGGCGCGCTGACCCTCCTTGGGGGCATAGATCACGTTGCTCTTATTTACGGGATAAATCGTCTTTTTATTGTCCATTTCGAAATAATAGTTGGGACTTTCTAACGTTTTTACAGTGACGAATTTCTGATAAGCATGTGTTCCTTCTTCACCGTCGTTGCATGAAGAGAAGACAAATGTTATAAGGGTTAGAAGCGAAAAAAGGAGTTTTTTCATGATCATAAAGTTTATTTGTTACTCAAAATTATAAATGTTATTTTGTTAGAATGTCGCAAAGATAACGAAAAAAAAATTGATATAGTATTTAGTACCCTTTTTAGTAGCAAAAATAAAGAGGATCCCTCTTCTCTGCCTATGTTATGTTGGGGATCGGGTCGGAATGAAAGTCCTTTTATTGTATTGTGTATCTGTTTGAAATAGTAAAAACAGTTGTATATCTCAATTAAAAAGCCGTTTGTGGTATAAGATAGTGTAAAAGTGTGAAGAAAAAGATTAAAAAATGCCCATTTTTTATGGTTAAAAGGGAAATAATATCTACTTTTGAAAAATAATTGGTAATAATGCGAAATGATTAATAGGAAAATACTCGAAAAAGGTCAAAAGAGCATGAGAGGTTTTGAGTAGCGTGAAATCCTTTATTTCGACAGAATAGAAATGATCTTTTGGGATAAAAAAACACAAAAGCAAACGGTTGCTCTTGTGTTAAGTAGTCCCGACGGGAATCGAACCCATATCGTAAGAACCGGAATCTTGTATTCTATCCATTGAACTACGGGACCGGCGGTGCAAAGATGCAAATTTTTTTTTAATATTCATAAAAAATGAGAGGAAAACGGAATTATTGGGAACGAATAGAGGCGGTGATCAACTGGGCAAATATGACGATAAATCGCTTTGCGCGTCATATAGGATTGCCTCGTGGTGAAAATCTCTATCAGATCAAACGAGGGAACAACGGCATCTCTATTGATTTAGCGAGTCGTATCGTGGATAAGTTCCCTCAGATTAGTAAATTATGGCTCTTGACAGGAGACGGCGAGATGTTTGTTGAAGAGGGGCGAATGGGAAAGAAGATCCCATTTTATCCGGCAGATCCCGAAGCGGATATTACACGGATAGAGGAGTTGTGTGTGGAAAGTTTTTTAATGTTGCCGACCACCGATGATTGTGATTTCGCTATGCGCTATAATGGGCGGGCGATGGGCAACATCGTTCCGACGGGGAGTATCGTTGCTTTGAAAAAGATACCATTGGATGCAATAATTCCGGGTGAAGAATATGTGATTGTCAGCCAAAAAATTGTAACTTTGCGCATAGTTCGGGTGGTTAAAGGAGCTAATAAACTTCGACTGGTAGCAGGAGATAATGAAAATTATGATGATATCGTTCTGAATAGCAGTGATATAATCGCCTTGTACAAAGTAAAAGCTAAGATAATTATTAATAATTAACGATTATGTTTTCAGGTATCGTTGAACGTACTGCCGAGTTGGTGGCTATTCGTACCGATCGGCAGAATAAAGATTTTATTTTTCGGGCTGATTTTACCTCTGAGTTGAAAATCGACCAAAGTATCGCTCATAATGGAGTATGCTTAACGGTGGTGGAGATCGAGGGGAATACCTATACGGTGACGGCCATGAAGGAGACGCTCGATAAAAGCAATTTGGGCTTGTTGAAGGTCGGCGATTTGGTAAATCTTGAACGTTCGATGAAACCCGATGCCTTGTTGGATGGTCATATCGTACAAGGCCATGTTGATCAAACGGCATGTTGTACGGCCAAAGAAGACGCCGATGGTAGTTGGTATTTTACGTTTGAATACGAACCACGAGGCGGAGGCCTTTGTACGGTGGAAAAGGGATCGGTGGCAGTAAACGGAGTAAGTTTAACGGTGTGTGATTCGACACCGACCTCGTTTCGAGTTGCGATTATTCCCTATACGTTCGAACATACGAATTTTTGCCGAATAGAGGTCGGTTCTGTTGTAAATTTAGAGTTTGATATTGTCGGGAAATACATTGCCCGCCTGATGCAACAATATATAAAATAATAGCTATGATACATATTAAGACAAAAGAAGCAGCATCGTTGTGGATTGCTCTGCTTGCAACGATTATTGTTGCCGGAATTTTCGGTGGGCTCATGGCTCAGGGTGTCGAGTTGCATGTCGGTTTCGTGGCAATCGTTATTTTATCTACATTTTCCCTTATAGGATTTGTAGCTTTGTTCATTATTCGTAAGTATGTCGCATATAAGTTAAAGCCAATCTATTCGATTGTATTATCGCGGGATGTGCATACTCGCGAAGTATTCTCCGAACTTAAAGACAAACGGGTGGAAAATATTGGTGAAGAACTTACTGCATGGGCTGATACCAATGATCGGGAGATTGCCCGATTGAAAGAAACGGAGAAGTTCCGTAAACAGTATTTGGGTAATGTGGCGCACGAATTGAAAACACCTATATTTAATATACAGGGTTATATCTCGACATTGCTCGATGGCGGATTAGAGGATGAACTCATCAATCGTAAATATCTTGAACGTGCCGAGAAAAGTATTGATCGGTTGATTAATATCGTGAACGATTTGGATACGATCTCGAAATTGGAGAGCGACATGAATCGGTTGAATATGGAGCAATTCGACATTGTAGCTCTTGCGCGTGAGATTTCCGAGCAGGCCGAGATCGAAGCTAGTAAGAAAAATATCCGCATTTCGGTGAAAGGTGCCGATAATTTGCCATCATCGTTTTGGGTTTTGGCCGACAAACATTTTATCGGACAGGTGTTGGTGAATCTGATCATCAATTCGGTACGTTACGGTAAGGAGGGCGGAGCAACTCGAGTTCATTTTCGAGATATGCTTGATAGAATCTTGATAGAGGTCGAAGATAATGGGCAAGGAATTGGTAAAGAAGATCTGCCGCGTGTTTTCGAACGATTTTATCGTACCGATAAAGGGCGTTCGCGTGAGCAGGGAGGTACAGGCCTTGGTTTGGCCATTGTCAAACATATCATCGAGGCGCATGGCGAACGAATCACGGTGCGTAGTGAACTGGGTGTAGGAAGTACGTTCTCGTTTACACTGCCCAAAGTTAATATTCAAGATATCAAATAACCGAGTTACAGACTGCTAATCGATAAACAGAAAAATGGCACAATCTTTTTTAAGTGTGGTTTGGGATATTGATCCCGTATTTTTCTCCATAGGGTCGTTTGAAATCCGCTATTATGGGGTAATGTGGGCATTGGCGATTTTGATAGGTGCAAAGTTCTTTGATAATTTTTGTAAAAGAGAGGGATTGCCGCAACGAGTTTCCGAGTCGGTATTTGTTTATGGAACATTGGCAACGATTCTCGGAGCGCGTTTGGGTCATTGTCTGTTTTATGATCCGATGGAGTATTTGCCGCAGCCTTTGACGATCATTACGGGTTTCCGTGATGGTGGCATGGCCAGTCATGGTGCCGCATGTGGTTTATTGATCGGATTGTGGTTATTTTCGCGTAAAAACAAACTGCCTTATGTTTGGTCGTTGGATCGCATTATGATTCCGGTGGGAATCGGAGGGGCCATTGTACGGTTGGGTAATCTGTTCAACTCCGAGATTTTTGGTCGGGCAACCGATTTGTCGTGGGGGTTTGAATTTGTTCGATCGCATAAATGGGTAGCAGAATATGCACCTTCGGCAGTACATCCGACGCAAATATATGAGGCATTGTGTTATCTGGTAACCTTTTTGATACTTTGTTGGCTGTACTATAAAAAGGATATGGGACGTCGTCGCCCGGGCGTGATATTTGGAGTAGGGTTGATCGGGGTGTTTTTTACCCGATTCTTTATTGAGTTTATCAAAACTGAACAAGAGGCTTTTGAAGTTGGATGGGTTCTCGATATGGGACAGTGGTTGAGTATTCCTTTTGTTATTTTGGGTATATGGATGATATGGTACGGATTTTCGCGCCCTGCGGTTGAGCAAAAAACAGTAAAATTGTCCGAGGTCAAAAACATCCCACCCACAAAAAAACAAAAAAAATGAGTAACTATCCGATGATCGAGCAGGTTAATCGCCTTGTTGGAAACTTGTTGGCAGAAGGAATATCAATATTCCTTCCGGAGATCGGTACGCTTTATACCGAGCAACGTGCTACTCGTAAGATTTCAAAACGTATGATCGAGCCTCCGTGTCGGATAGTCGTGTTTACTCCACAGAAGAAAGGGGTATCTTTGGTCGCGCATATCGCGCATGTTGCTGCATGCGATGATGCGACAGCGCAGGATGTTTATACTCGTTGGTTGACCAATGTCCGTAGAAACGATGAATTGGTAATGGCGGGTATAGGCAGATTGCAAGGGCAACATTTTAGGATGGATGCAGTTTTTGATGCTCGATTAAACCCACAAGGACATGTACCGATACGGATTCGGCGATCGCATCGCATGGATTGGACGTTGTGGGTTGGTATCTGTACGATTTTGTGTGTAGTTGCCGGAGTAGGATATTGGTGGTTCTTTATTCAATCGCAACCTGCTGTTGTTTTCTCGGAGCAGAAAGTAGTTGAACTGAAACAAAATGCAGATCGACCGATGGTTGATACAACTGTTGTTGCTCCCTCTCCCGCCAAGAATACCCCGAATGTTGCTCAACCGTCGGAGCCTGCTTCTCAAAGTAAGCCGATGGTATCGTCTAAAACCGAGGTTACGACACCCGTAGAGGCCGCAGCTCTTGTCTCCGGACATAAATATGTGGTGTTGGGAGTTTACAGCACGTTTGAAAATGCAGTGCGGGCTGTCACCCAAGCGGCCGAGGCAAAATCGCCATTGACTTGCGGTATCTATCGGTTTGGAGCAAAATTTCTTGTGTCGCCGTTTGAATCCACCGATCCGGAAACCTGCACGCTGTTTATTCGGGCTCATGCCGATAATTATCCCGATATGTGGACTTATACCGCTCGTTGATGTCATTGGCGGAGATTATAACTCGGGGAATAGATTTTTTCTATATTCGTCCTGTCGCAACGTTTTTTTCGCGGCAGACTTTCCGTTATGCTGTATGTGGGGGAATCAACTTCTTTGTCTTGGATCCGCTTTATTATTTCCTCATTTATCATTTTATTGTTGCACAACGTTTTGTCGATGTGGGCTTTGTCGTTCTCTCGCCACACGTCGCTGCATTGATCTTGGTCTTCCCGATCACTTTTTTTAATGGTTTTTGGTTGAATCGGCATGTCACCTTTAATAACTCTTCGTTGCGTAGTCGTACTCAGCTGATGCGCTATGCTTTGTCGGTGGCGGGATCGGTCGTGTTGACTTATGTGGGGTTGAAATTTTTTGTTGAGGTTTGTGGAATTTGGCCGACACCGGCAAAGGTGCTTACAACACTTTTGACAACTGTTTATAGCTTTTTGGCTGCCAAGTATTTTTCGTTTCGGGAGTCGGAGAATAACATGAAATCATAAATTGTTCTGTAAGGAGTTATACAAGGCGACTTTTTGATCAATAAGATCCACTCCGATATAGTCCCATTATTTGTTTCACCCCTAAATCTTAAAACCTCGGTTTGATCTGTGGTGGTTGGATTGTAACGTAAGGCGTTCCGTTGTCATTGCAAGTGGAGTAGATTCGTGCGGCACGAATCGGACGGTCGTAACGCAGGGTGATACTCCCTTTGTCGAGGTTGCCAGCAGGTACAAACTGTCGTCCATCGAACGAAACCTCGGCATAGCCGGTGGTAATGATTGTTTTGGGAAGTTGCCGATTGCCGGTTTGGAGAAACATCGCACGACAATCTACCGGTTGAGTAAAGTCGTAGCGAATCCAGTCGCCTTGACGACAGGCGCGACTGGTACGCGTAAGACCTTTATAGGTCGAGGCATTTGTGTATGGAAAATCCGGATCTTCTCCCATCGATGTCGTAATTGTAACCGTCGGACGTATGGTGCGATAATGTGCTGGCACAGCGGCATAAGGGCTACGAGCCGTTTTATAACGCGAGAAAAACAGATAGCGATGGGGTTGGTCGGTGGAGATCGGTCCGGTGTAGCGATGCTCTTCGGAGGAGTACTCTTCGGTATACCACAGTGTGTAATTACGATCGGTCACGGCGCTTAATTCCCCATTTTTATATGTTACTTCGGGAGGGAAAAGGCGAAAACAGACTCCCATAGCAGCTAATCGGTCGTAATGTTTGGTGCGTAACAATCTGTCGTATTCGTGCCACGAGCCGGTCTTTCTGTTCCATCCCAAACGAGAAAGTGCACATAGGCGAGGGAAACACATATAGTCGAGGTAATCGGGTTTTTCGGGATTGTGGGAGATATAGGCCTCGCTCCAAAAGGCTCCTGAGATCCCCTCAATATGAGATTGTTGCTCTTGGGAGAATCCGAGTTTTGAAAAATCGAACTCACATATTTTGCGAATGTCGAATATGGCCGCCCAATCGTGTCCCTCTTCGTGGGGCGACTGGCGCATGTCGAGGTAGCAATATTCGGCGGGCATGACGATCGTGCGATACCCTTTGGCTGTTGCATCGAGGGAGGCCGCAACGTGTTGCCATCCATAGACACGGCTCTTACGCGTAAAACGCCCCGAAGCGGCTGCCTCGTTCCAAACACCAGCATATTTGCCGTGCATGGCGAGGATACGGTTTACTCGCTCCATGAAATGATCTTCCAATTGGCGCGGATCATCGGCGCCAATGCGTTGCATCAATGCTTGACAATTGGGACAACGTTGCCACTGCTCGGTATCGACCTCATCACCGCCAATATGGATATACGGAGAGGGGAAAAGTGTACAGAGCTCTGCCAAAATATCTTCGAGTAATGTGTAGTTCGCTTCGCGAGCCACACACCACGCCGAACGATAGTCGTATCCGTTGGTCGATATCGTGTCGGGAGGAAAATTACAACGAATTTCGGGGTGCACCGAGGCGATATTGCGACTATGTCCCGGGAGGTCGATTTCAGGAATGATCTCAATATTGCGTGTGGCAGCATAGGTAATCAGATCACGCATTTCCTCCTGTGTAAAGTAGCCTCCGTATTTTTCATTCCATTTTCCGTAAACGGGGCGTATGGGAGAGTCTCCACCTCGGAATCCGCCGATTTGGGTCAACTCAGGATGAGATTTGATTTCGATACGCCACCCTTCATCATCGGAGAGATGGAGATGCAGTTTGTTGATATTGTGGTAACCCAGAAGATCTATGAAACGTTTGATGCCGTCAACACCGACCCACGTGCGAGCCACGTCAAGCATCATGCCTCGGTAAGAGAAACAAGGTGCATCAAGAATCGTTGTACAGCCGATGCGGGTTCCTGCGGGAAGTCCTTTGCGGGTGTAAATTTGGGGTGGTAAAAGACGAAAAAGCGTTTGTAGCCCATTGAATATCCCGCCGTGATCGGCTCCGCATAGCGAAATGTGATCGGAGGCTATGATAAGTTGATAACTTTCGGCAGTGTGCAGGGTCGGGTCGAGAAATAACGAGATGGCGTTATTTCCCGAGTGGTTGTTGCGAACAGCACATTTGAGGTGTTCGGCAGCATAGGATGCAAGATCTGCGAGTGTGGGATCCGTAATAATGTGTGTCTCGGGACCAAATACGAACGAGCCGGAAGAATGGGTTGTTTGTTGTGGATATGGTTGCGCCGATGTTGCGAGATGCGTGCCGAATAATGCAATTAGAAGAAGTTGCAATCGAAGTTTCATGTCGAATAGCGAATTTGTTGTGAACAAAGTTACTTTTTTTCGATGAAAATACTATCTTTGTGGAGATAAAAGTTTTATATTTATGACTGATAAGCGATTAGAGGCTACCGCACGTCTGTTGGAGGTAATGAATACCTTGCGCCGCGAATGTCCCTGGGATCGGGAACAGACTTTTGAATCGTTGCGCAATAACACGATCGAAGAGACGTTCGAATTGGTCGATGCAATAACCGATCGTAACATGGAAGGCATCAAAGAGGAGTTGGGAGATCTATTGTTGCATGTGGTATTCTACTCGAAACTTGGTGAAGAGGAAGGTGCTTTTGATTTTGGCGAAGTGGCAAATGCTTTGTGCGACAAATTAATCTATCGCCATCCCCATGTATATGGCGATATTCATGCCAATACACCAGCCGAAGTGAAAGAGAATTGGGAAACGCTTAAACTGCGGAAGAAAAATCGCAAAAGCGGTACGTTGGGTGGAGTCCCCCGTTCGTTGCCTGCAATGGTTAAGGCTTATCGTGTGGGTGAAAAAGCTGCCGGAACGGGTTTTGATTGGAAACAGCGCGAAGATGTTTGGGAAAAAGTCAAAGAGGAGATTCGTGAAATCGAAGCTGAGATGCGCTCCGGCTCGCAGGTTGATCTTGAAGCTGAATTTGGCGATCTGTTTTTTGCGTTGGTCAACACCTGCCGGCTTTATGGAGTAGATCCCGAATCGGCGCTCGAGCGTACCAACAAAAAGTTTATCCGACGCTTTAATTATATGGAACAACGGGCCGAACAAAGCGGACATACTTTGCACGAATTGACGTTGGATGAGCAGGAGAGTTTGTGGCAAGAGGCCAAAAAACAATCAAATGAAGAGATTAGATAAAACATTAAAAAAAGATACTATGGCTTTAATTCGAAAGGTGCGTGGGCACGAACCCGTGATTGGTGAGAATACTTTTTTGGCTGAAACGGCTGTGATCTTAGGCGATGTGACCATCGGGCGCGATTGTTCGATCTGGTACAATGCCGTGTTGCGTGGCGATGTAAATAAAATTGTCATCGGCGACCGTACAAATATTCAAGATGGGGTGGTGCTACATACGCTCTACGATAAATCGAAACACCCCTCGCAGACAATCATCGGCAGTGATGTGTCGGTCGGACACAATGCCGTGATTCATGGTGCGCGAATCGGAGATAGCTGTTTGATCGGCATGGGGGCCACGCTGCTTGATAATGCGGTGATTCCTTCGGGTTGTATCATTGCTGCCAATGCATTGGTGCTGTCCAACTCCCAATTGGAACCTAATTCGGTCTATGCGGGCATTCCTGCCAAAAAGGTCAAGGAGGTAACTCCGGAACAGCGCGAGGAGATCATTCGCCGCACGGCGCGTGATTATATGCTTTATGCCTCATGGTATAGCGAAGAGGAATAATTTAACTAAAAATGAAACTGAAATCGAAATACTCTGATGTGATATTAAATCTGCTGGTGGCTATGGCCATCAGTTTGGTGGTCAATTTCTCATACATGTTGCTGTTGTTGGTTGACCCAACCGGAGAACTGCAACGTCCCGAAAGAGGTCGATCCGTGCCACGCAGCGAAGTGGGATGCTTGTCGGTTAATCCGAATGGGCACGGATATTTGATCTATCCCAACGGCGATAGTCTTTATGTTTCACGAAACCGTATTTGGCGATGGAAACTTAACGATGGTGATCAAATCGAGGCCGATATGATCATACGGCATCGTGCGGGAGCTTATCCGGAACTTTCAAAGGTCAAAATGCTCAATGGTGAGAAGTTTGATATCTCATCGGTTTATAATCGACCGCCGGCCGTGATTGAATTGACCGTGCAATTGGTGTATTATCTGCTGGTTCCTTTTTTGTTACTTTCGATTTTGTCGGTTGCATGTCGTGGGAATTGTTCGGCTCGCAATTTTACACGCGGATGTTTGGGATGTCTGATTGTGGCGGTCTTACTCTATTGTTTGGCTCCGGTTATCGATAAAAAAACGGGTCAAATCATTTTGAATTTTACTTCGGGCCGCATGTTTGATTATTTGCTATTGTTGAAGTATTCGTTTGCAGTAGTTGTATCGTTGCTTTATGGTCGTATTTATGGGCTGATCTCGCAACGGCAGGAGGTTGTCGTGGAGAATGAACGGCTCAAAAACGAAAATCTAGCAACACGCTACAACATGCTTGTCGGGCAGATTAACCCGCATTTCTTTTTCAATTCGCTCAATTCATTGGCCATGTTGGTGCGCGATAAAGAAGATGAAAAGGCATTGACTTATATCGATCAACTCTCCTATACGTTCCGTTATATTATACAAAACGGACAAAGTACGTTGATGTCGTTGTCCGATGAGTTGAAATTCGCCGAGGCGTACAGCTACCTCTTCAAGATCAGATACGCTGACAAACTCTTTTTCGATGTCGAAGTTGATCCGAAGTACCTCGATTGGCAGTTGCCTTCGCTTTCGTTGCAGCCACTGATTGGCAATGCTGTTAAGCACAATGCAATAACCCGTAACCGTCCCTTTCATGTGTCGATCTATACTGAGGATGATTATTTGGTGGTGTCGAATCCGAAGATCCCGAAATTGATATCCGAACCATCGACCGGTATCGGATTGGAAAACCTGGTCAATCGTTGGCAGTTGATAACCGGAATGCAGATCTATATTTTGGAATCCGAAACCGAATTCAAAGTGAAATTACCCTTGCAAAATCCTAATGTAAATGAAAGCTCTAATAATTGAAGATGAAACAGCGGCGGCGCGCAATTTACAGGCTATTTTGCGACAGGTAGCTCCGGGAATAGAGATTGTTGAGGTTTTGGAGAGTGTGCGGGAAAGTGTCGAGTGGTTGCAAAACAACACGCATCCCGATTTGCTGTTTATGGATGTTCATTTGGCCGATGGTGATTCGTTCCGTATTTTTCGGGATGTGGATATTTCGGCTCCTATAATTTTTACGACGGCTTATGATCAGTATGCTTTGGAGGCATTTAAGGTAAACAGCATCGATTACCTGTTAAAACCGATCAACTCCGCCGAAGTGGAACGTGCTCTCGATAAATTGCGGAGACTTTCGGGGGATGAGCGCCGCGAGTATGGCATGCGGATAAAAACAATGGCAGAGAAGCAGCATACCGATGTCTTTTTGGTGCATATTCGTGACAAAATTATTCCGTTGCATCGCAATAATATTGCATTTTGTTATACTTGCAATGAACGAGTAACGGCCTATGGATATGACGGCACGATCTATCCGTTGGATAAAACGCTTGAAGCATTACAGACTTTGTTGCCCGAGAACGATTTCTTTCGCGCCAATCGCCAATTTATCGTGGCGCGACGTGCCGTGAAAGAGATGGCGGTGTGGTTTGGAAGCCGCCTGTCGTTGCAATTGTCGGTCGAAACTCCCGAACGGATCATCATCTCGAAGGCTCGTGTCCCCGAATTCAAAGGGTGGCTGACGGCAGCTCACCCGATAGAATAGGCGATTCGCCGAGTTGTTCGACCGTTTAACCGATACTATGGAGTCGCGAAACTCTGTTAGAAGTTACCTTTGCAATAGCAACTACCCCAATTGGTGTTGTCGATATTCAAACAAATATATTAAAACCATGAAAAAGATTATTTTTGCAGTAGCCATGTCACTTTGTCTGTTGGTTGGGACTAACGCTTTTGCCCGCATGCAAGGCCCCCGAGGACCACAAGGTCGAGTTTCAATCGAACAGCGTGCGAATAGTAAAACCGAGCGGATACAACAGCAACTTGGTTTGTCCGACGAACAGGCATCCAAAGTATATGTTATTCAACTCGAACAGATGCGACAGATGCAGGCCTTGCGTCGACAGATGCAGATTCTTCGCCAAGCTGAGGCCGAGCAAATGAAGGCAATTCTGACTCCCGAACAATTTGAAACGTGGCGTGAAAGCCAACAGCGCATGGGGCAAGGCGGCAGATCCGGTATGCAACAAGGGCCTTCGATGCGACAAAGCGACAGTAAGGCTGGGAAACAGGAAAAATCCGAGCCGGCTCGCAACAAGAAAAAACGCAATAATAGACCCGAATAAAGACAATTCGATTGAAATATTTGTCATGACTGGAGACTAGTCGGGCGACTGACCACCATTTTTGGGCGATTCACCTGCTGAAATTGCGGTTTTGTGCGATAAAAAAGTTATCTTCGCACAAAATGTAAGCATCCTTTCTGAAAGGCAAACAAAATAAGATGATGAAGAGAGTATTATTGACATTATTATTGCTTGCTTCTGTCGTGGCTACATACGCCCAAAGAAGTATTGTAACTGCAAAGGTTCTTGATAAAGATACAGGAGAGAGCGTTATCGGTGCGGTAGTAACGGTTGCACCAGTAAAAAATCCCGATAAAAAACAGATGCTGACATCGGGCTATAAAGGTATGTTCTCAATCCCGTCGATTGCTTATGGCGAATATACGCTGACGGTAACCTTTTTGGGCTATAACGATTATAAATCTACGTTTAAGGTATCTGCTGCAAAGACTAATCTTGGCGATATTCTCATGACGCCGGGTGTGGAGATCGAAACCGTAGTGAAAGAGGCCAAAGCGTTGCGTACCTCGCAACACGGCGATACGGTGAGCTACAATGCCGGAGCTTTCAAGGTAGTGGCTGATGCCGATGTCGAGGGCCTTTTGAAAAAGATGCCGGGTGTTACCATTAATAACGGAACGGTTGAAGCACAAGGTGAGGAGGTTAAAAAGGTCTTTGTCGATGGTAGGGAGTTCTTTGGTGAAGATGTAACTACGGCAATCAAGTCATTGCCGGCGCAGGCTGTCGATCGTATCGAAGTGTATAATAAATTGAGCGACAATGCCGAATTCTCAGGTATGGACGATGGTGAGGGTTATAAAGCCATTAATATCGTGACTCACAAACACATGCGTCAAGGCCAGTTCGGTAAGGTTTACGCCGGTTTGGGTTATGATTTCGACAACTCGAAAGAGTTCAAATATTTGGCCGGAGGAAATGTCAATGTCTTCCAAAATGACAGCCGTATCTCGATGATCGGTTTGTTCAACAATGTCAACCAACAGAATTTTTCGTTTGAAGATATTTTGGGTGTGACAGGCAGTACCGGAAGAGGCGGTCGTGGAGGTCGTCGCGGTGTGGGCCAATATATGGTACGTCCGCAGAGCGGCGTGGCTTCGGTTAATGCCATTGGCTTGAACTATTCGGATACATGGGGCAAACGGAATCAAGTAACTTTTCAAGGTAGTTATTTCTTCAACAACACCAGCACCATCAATAACTCGACTACCGATCGTTGGTACGAAGCTTTGGAATATCAAAATGCGGATACGTTGTCAAATATCGGATATTCTGATACAAAATCCTACAACCATCGTTTCAACGGCCGTTTGGAGTGGAAAATCTCGAAGAATCAAAACTTGATGATTCGTCCGAGTTTCAGTTATCAAACCAATGATCCGTTTAGTAGAACAAATGGTTGGCAATATGGTGATCCGGAATTTGGCGGTAGCGGTTACAGTCGCACAGATAGTCGTAGCGATGCGTTGCGTCATGGTTATAACTTACGCATGTATGCGGTTTATCGCGCCAAGTTGGGCCAAAAGAAGGGGCGTACCATAACGATTGACGGAATGGGAAACTATTCGGACAATACCAACAACTCGACGTCGTGGTCGAATCAATTGGGATTCCAGCCTACTCGACCAGATTGGAATTTTACAGATCCTGATGCTTTGAAAGGGTTGTCCGAAGAGCAAATATCGGAAAAATATGCTCCTTATTTGAATTTGCGTTATCTCTATTCGAAGGCTCCATCGACATCCTACACGATCCGTTCGAATTTCACCTATACCGAGCCGATCGCCAAGTATGCACAATTGAGTTTGCAATATCGGTTCTCGTATGAGAATTCGGAGCGCGATAAAAAATCATACGTTACGGGAGAAGATTTCTCGATCGCAGGAATCAATCCTGATCCGCAATTGTCGAATGCCTATCGCAGTACCTACCTCCGACACAATATCGGCCCGGGATTCCGTTGGTCGCAGAAACGCAATACGATCGTTGCCAATGTTTATTATCAACGTTCGACGTTGGATGGTATGATTGCTCAAATGAATACCGAGAACATCAAGCGCAACTACGACAACATCACCTATTTTATGATGGTGCGTTGGAATTTCAATCGTGAAAATTCGTTGCGTATGTATGTCAGCTCCTATACTGACAATCCTTCGGTAATGGATTTACAGAATGTATTCGATGTGTCGGATGCTCAAAATATCTCGCGCGGTAATCCGAACCTGAATCCGGCATACAGCCACAGAATCCATTTCCACTATACCAATTCCAATGTGGAGAAGGGACGTACTTTTATGTGGCATTTCTCATTCCAAGCCATTCAGGACTACAATGCCAACCACATGTTGCAAAAACCGGGTACGATGACCATTGGCAGTGAAACCTACAATCCGAACTACTATTCTACTTCGGTTAATCTCGATGGCTATCGCAGTGTGCGCACTAATTTGAGCTATGGTTTTCCGGTTGGTTTCTTGAAGAGCAACCTCAACCTCATGGCAGGAATTACCTATACGACTATTCCGAGTATGATTGGTGGAAAGTGGAATGATACTACCAAATTGATCGAAGACGGTGTGCGTAACGATACCCGAAATCTCGGTTATAATGCACGTGTGATATTGGGTAGTAACATCTCGGAGAATGTCGATTTTACGATTGCATGGAGTGGTACCTATAACGATGCGGTCAATGCGTTCAAAAACGAGTCTGTTTCAAATCGCTATTTCGACCATACGGCATCGGCTGATATGAAGTTTGTGTTGCCATTAGGCTTTACGATTTCGGCAAGTGCCGCTTATACGCAATATATCGGCTTCACTAATGACTATGAAGACTCCTATCTGCTCTGCAATGCTTGGTTGGGTAAAAAACTCTTCAAAAATAAACGTGGTGAGATTATGGTTGGCGTGAATGATATATTCAACCAGAATAAAGGTTTCACTCGCTCGGTTGAGTCGGGATATACCCAAAATGTATATAATAGTGTTATCGGACGCTACTACATGGTGCAATTTGTATATAACCTGCGTCACTTCGGTAAAAAGGGCTCACGAAATATGAAAGATTATAGCGGCATGGAACGTTCATCGAGTGATGCACAGCATCGTCGGATGATGAGTGTGCCGAGGTCCAGTGGTTTTAGAGGAGGATTCAGATAAAGTATAGCTCTGTAAAAATAGTTGCCAAGAGTTTTATCTAACGAGCCGATTTGTCGGATACTTTTGCACTATTTTGAGCGTTTGATATTCCTCAAACAATGCGCGAGTCAAATTAAAAAAATTGTGAAGAAGTAAAAGCACTAGGGTTCAATCGCAACGACATCTTGCAAGCATTTAGGGACTCGCGCATAATTTTGGGAAATGATGCAAAGATAATGTTTTTGCATCATTTCCGTTTTTTTATGGTTTCACAGGCTATTTACGAATGCTGTATTTGCGTTGAATCGTTCGATATGTACTTATGCAAGCCATAATACCGAACAGAAATGCCAATGTTAAGAGTGCTTTGATTTCAGGGAACACCTCATTGAGCGAGGCTCCCATCGAGCGGATGCGGATTAATCCATCGATGCCGTGACTGCTGGGAAACAATTGTCCGATTGCATAAAGCCATTGTGGCATTCCTTCGCGAGGAAACGATACGCCACTGAGCATCAATATTGGAATCGAAGTCCAAAGTAAGAGTATCAAGGAGTCTTCCCGATGTCGAAAAAGTGTCGATACGGCCAATGCAAAAAGGATGCAGGCAGTTAGGTAAAATGCTGCAAATACGATGACAGCCAACGTTGAACCATTGTCGGGATAATCGAAAAGGCGGTAGTGTACTCCAAGAATATAGGATGTTGTTATTGTATAAATCAGTGCATGGGCCAAAAACCGCCCCAGTACAATAAAAGGTATTGTGTCGGAACGAGTGATGAGGTTTGAATATGGCTGTTTTATCGGTTGCCTGTTTTGTTCATACCAAGTGCCACCGAGCATGCCGATCCCGATGAGCAGTGTTTGTTGGATGATCACCATGAGAACAGCCGGCATGACGAAAGTGCCATAGCCCAGATACGGGTTGAAAAGATTGTGTGATTGATAAACGACGGGTTGTATCGTAGCCTGTGCTTGGCGAATATCGGTATTACGGGTAACCAACCGTTGCAACTCTACTTGTGCTCCTGTGAGATTAATAGACGTGACAAGATCTTGGAATACTTGGCGATACATCAGAAAATTACTTGCATCGCAATAGATCGCAATGCAAGTCTGCACATTGTCGAGCAGCTGTCGCTCGTAATTGGCTGGAATATAGACTATACCATAAATTTCCCGCTGAAAGAAAAGTTCGCGAGCCGTTGGCATATCCGTCGGCTCGTATGCAACATGGATATTTGGCCCGGCATCAAGCAGTGTGATCAGCCGACGACTTGATACTGTATGACTTTCGTCGATAACGCCAATAGGTATATTGCGTAGCACCTGCGCTCCATAGGTGGCAGAGTAGAGTGTGGCATAGATAAGTGTGGCAAACACTAAAATCAGTAGCACCCCTTCATCGGTAAATATCTTGCGGAGTTCCTGCCGGAATATGGTGCAGAGAAGTTGAAATCTGGAAAGAGATGTGGTGGCTTTCATATCATATTTTTCGCCAATATCTTTCATCGTGACAAATTTGTTTAAGGCGTGGCAGCCAGAGTAATGGTAGGACTACGAATATACCTAACATGCCCAAATCCGAAAGCGAATAATTGTATGGAGCATTCCGCATCAATTGGTCGATGGTGAGTTCGGTATAGTAGGAAAACGGAAAAAGATGACTTCCCCATTGAATCGGGGTCCACATAGCAAGAGTTGGAAATGTAAATCCCGAAAAACTGAATGCTAATACCGTATATCCGCCACCGATCGAGAGTGCTAATCGCAGATTCGCCAACAATGCAACGAGCATTATGGCAATTGATTGGTAACTTAACAGCAGAAGCAATGTGCCAAGAAATAACACGAGGAAATTGCCGTTGAGTGGTATTCCGATTACTTCGAAGAGTAGAAAGAACATTAACAGTGTATTCAAGATAAATGTTGCGGTAATGGGCAATAGCTTACCAATAAGAGCTATTCCGATTGAGTTGTTGGCTGTTGTAAGCCATTCGACAGCGGAGGCGTATCGCAGTTCGCTGCCGATAGCATAGATGGTGGTGACCATGATAAAGATTACTAACATCATGGGCAAAAATGCCGGCAACAGATAATAGGCATAGTTGAGATAAGGGTTGAATAAAACATGCTTGTCGAAACGAATCGGCATGAGTTGCGAGAGAATTGGTTGGTGAGGGATCTCTTTGCTTTCGAGCAGTTGTAGTTGAATGCCGGCAGAGAATGTGGCAGCAACTGTTTGGATATCTTTGGATAATAATCCGTTTACGGTAATATTTGTACCGTTGATATAGCTTTCTAAATGGATAGGTCGGTTGCTAAGGATCTCTTTTTCGAAAGAATGGGGGATTAATACAAACGCTTGAATCAGCCCTTTACGGATGAGTTCTTCGCCTTCGGTTGTCGATTGAATACTGTATGCAACCTGTGCTGACGGAGTTGCATCGATCATACTGGTAATTTGTCGAGAGAGAGGGGTGTGATCGTTATCAACGATGGCAATCGGCAGATCGTGTGCAACCCCTTTGTCGAACAGCACGACAAAGAAAACAAGCGAAAGTGCCGGCAATACCATGAGCGAGGTCCGATAGATGGGGCGCTGTATGATGCGGGAGATTTCTCGCCGAAAAACCGATCCGGTATATTGCAGTCGGAGAGACATGTGTTTTTCAGTGTTCGAATTGATTCCAATCGACTAACACACTCATCCCTGGGCGTAGGGTAGTTGTTACACCCGTCGGGCGGGCTTTGATAACAAAGGTGCGAATGTCAAAACCACCCTGTGTGCGCGTTGCCGACCATGTGGCAAAGTCAGCTTGTGGGGCAATGTAGCTGACCTCAAATGTAATCAAGCTATCGAGAGCGGGCAGATATCCTTGCATGCGACTATGCATGCGAATTGTGGGGAGCAGTGTCTCTTTGATGTTGAAAGTGACCCAAATATCGCTTAAATCGAGTATGGTGACAACGGGATAGCCGCTACCGACAAGTTCGCCTTGCTCGGCAACAATGGTTGAAACTTCGCCGGTGATTGGAGCATAGACTTGGGCGTCGTTGATATAGGATGTCACCTCTTTGACCGCTCCTTGTGCTTGTTGAACACGAGCCGATGCTGCCTCTTTCTCCTCTTTACGAGCTCCTGCTAATGCCAAATCGTACTGTGCTTTGGCTGCTTGGGCCGTTGCTTGCATGGCTTGCCAATTTGCGGCAGCCTCATCGAACTTTTGCGAGGGTACAACCCCTTCGTCGTAGAGATTTTTAATGCGGTCGTAAGTTTTGCGAGCCAACTGAGCTCCGGCCTTTGCTTTCTGCCACATGCTGCGAGCTTCCTCGATTTGTTGGGATCGGGCACCGGCAAGGGTGGCATCATCGAGTGCGGTAGCGGCACGTTGAACTGCTTGAGCTTGTAGTAGTTGCGCGTTTAGTTCGGGGGTCGAAAGCGAATAGAGCCAAGTACCTTTCTCTACATGATCGCCTTGCCGAACACGCATGCTGTCGATCCGTCCGGGAATCTTCGAAGAGGCTTTGTAGGTTGTACACTCAATAACACCTTGTACTAACGTTGGCCTGCGATGGGTGTATCGGTAAAAAATCAAAAAGATTCCCGCCAAGATAAGTAGGATGATTCCGATGATAATGTTGCGTTTCATTGCTGATTTTGTGATTGATTGAACAAAATAGGAAAGGCGTCGATACGGCGCATATAGCTGAAAAATTCCTCGCTTATTCCTGCAATTTCGAGTAATTGAGCCAATGCCAAATCGTAATCGTAGGCAGCTTGCAATCGTTTGGCGCGTACACTTGCAAGTTCCAATTCGGCGTCGATCAATTCCGAAGAGGAACACAATCCTTCGAGAAATGCAGTGCGCTTTGATCGCAAATACTCTTCGGCAAAAGAGAGTGATGTATTGAGTGCGATGATCTGTTGGCGATATCCCGATAGTTGATTGTACGATTGTTCGACTGCAACGGAGATGTCATTGCCGGCTTTTCGTTGCAACTCTGCGATACGGCGAACGGTATATTTGGCTGCCGAGTAGTTGTATTCGCGATTTAACCCATCGAATAGTTTGATGCTGACTCCGATCCCTATGGCCCAGCGAGGAACTATGCCGGCTACTTGATAATTATAAAACGATCCTCCGCCAAGAATAGCGATTTGAGGCATAAAATCGGCACGGCGAAGGCGAACCCCTTCCTCGGCAAGATTCTGCTTATAGCTGACCTGTCGGAGTTGCGGATTGCGCGAATGGGCGAGGTCTTGGAAATAGGCAACCTCTTCGATCCGATCGAGCAGAAACATATGGGTAATGGGACGCCATGATACGTTGTTGCTTCCCAATGTGTTATTTAGAGCCGCAGTAAGTGTTGAAAGTTGTAATTGTGTGTCGGATAATTCACGTTCTGCCTCCGATAATTTGAATTCGACATAAAGCCGTTCGCTATGGGCGATCATGCCGTTGCGTTCGAGGGCTTCGGCGTCTTTCAAATGCTGTCGAATACCCGCTACCACTTGTGCCCGAACTTTTATTACCTCTAATGCCAATGACAATCCGAAGTAGCGTTGGATAAGCTCAGTGATCAGCGTGTTTCGTATCTGAATTTGGTGTTGCTTGGCTATCTGCTCATTGATACGGGCAGTTCGGTTGGCAACATTGATCTTGCCGCCGAGCCAAAGCGGTATTTGCATTTCTCCTCCGATAAATCCTAAGTTTCGGTCTTGAATTTTGAAAAACCAATCGGCCGAAGTGATGGATCCAAGCAATCCGGTGATCGAAGGTTGCAGCGTTTCGGGAATTAATGGTAACAATTGTTGCGCTGTTTGTCTGATTGGTGCTTTTAAATTATTGAGATTAACTCCGATATCTTTCGATAGGTGTGTATAACTGCCCACCACGTTGAACTGCGGCATGCGCAACCCGATGGCAGCACGCCGAAGCTGGGTGGCGGCTTGTTTTTCGTTGGCAGTCGCTTTGATGGCCGGATTGGTGGTAAGAGTGATGTGTAGTGCTTCATCGAGTGTCAGCTGCCGGTCGAGATTTTGAGCTTGACCACAGCTGATAGCTCTAAGAAGAAAGATGCAAATAATGAAGACTCTTTTCATGCCGCACGGATGAGTTTTCCGGCAAAAATAGTTGATATTTCAAACTATATTCCGTCGTTCGGCAGGCAGAAATAAAGATAGGTCTTTTTCGGCGTTAAACAGGTCTGTTATTGCCATAGATGTGCATTGACGGCCCGTACTTCGCTCTCCAACGAAGGGTAATAACGAACGTCAATACCTGCTTCGCGCAAGGTCAAAGCACCACGACAACACACAAAACAGTCGGGCTCATAAAGTGCGAAAGCAACGTGTGAGAAACCGTGTCGGATGATCAATTGTGTGCAACTTTCCGGCTCACTGGCTCGTTTTGAGCAGGGCTCCATTGAGGAGTAGATCGCTGCTCCTTGCAATTTGGCTCCTGCGGCAAGTGCTTTGGCTATTGCCTCTTGTTCGGCATGGTGTGTGTGTGAAGTTTCGTGGGTATATCCCCGAAAGATGCGGCCGTCAGAGGTGACAATCACTGCTCCTACGCAATACGATGTTTTGCATGGGGTACATCTACGACTTTCTGCAATGGCCTCACGTAGGTAACGAATATCATCGACCGTCGTATCCGGATGTATGGTGTAGGTTGAAACTTCCATGCCACCGAGATTTTCCCGACGACAAGGTATCCCGATAGTTGGCGTAAACTCGAATTTGGTTTTTCCGGCAGTTCCGACATACAACGAAGGGTTGACAGCCAATCGCAAGGTGTCGGCCATGCCTTCCGAGAGAAACATGTTGAGAACACATGTACCACCCTCTACCATCAATCGCTCGATGCCGAGTTTTTCCAGCGTGGTGATAATGGACTTGGCCGTAATCGGATTACAACCCGATATAACGGTTGCAATATCCTGTAATTCAGGGATATTGTGCTGTGAGAATACATATCGATCCGCATCGCCTGTTTGAAAAAAGCGCAATGTCGGATCGAGTGTCCCTGAGGCCGTGAGTGTCACTTTGGCAATGTCGGGTTTCAGCCCTGCTGCAATTCGTTGCTGGCGGACATGTTCATCGTGGATCAGCAACGATGGATTGTCGCAGCGCAATGTTTCGGCTCCGACGAGAATGGCGTCGTGTTCGGCGCGCAACCGATATACGTCTGCCCAATCTTCCGGAGTGGAGATGAGTAGCCGCTGTGAGGTGTTGTCGTCTAAAAAGCCGTCGGCGGATATTGCGGTAGAGAGTGTTATGCGCATAATCAAAAGTTGTTTGGGCAGTTGCTTCGCAGTGTGAAGAGTGTAATTTCGGGCCAAGCACCGAGGCGCATGGGGTAAGCAACATATCCTGTACCATCATTGATATAAAGGGTATGTCGACCGTTGTCGTAACGACCACTCCACTCGTTGTATAGCCATTGCGAAGGTGAGAAAACCTTGCCAAAAAGATGCAACTTCATTTGCATTGCGTGTACATGTCCCGAAAGCGTGAGGTCGCCATAGCCGGCATTGATAACCTGCGACCAAAGTTGTGGCAGATGTACTGCTGTGATGTTGTAGAGCGAATCGGGGATATCGCGATAGACCACATCCAAACGAGCCGGAGGCAGCTTGGCGTCGTGACGTAGTTTGCGCAAAGCCGGATCAAACGAAATACCTGAAAGAGTGATGCACTCGTTGTTGCGATGCAGATAAAGGGTTGTATCCTGTAACACCTGCCAGCCCATCTGTTTTTGCCGTTTGAGCAGATCGGCTAAACTTTCGGCACTCGATTGTCGGGAAGTGTTGCGTATATAGGTCCCGATGTCGTGGTTACCGAGCACCGAAAAGACGCCGAAAGGTGCTTGTAAAGACCCCAATATCCGTTGGACTTTGGAGTCTAACTCAGAGGCTCGAATATTGACCAAATCACCGGTGAAGATAATAAGGTCGGGGCGTAGAGCTGCCACGCTGTCAACGATGCGCTGCAATTCTTGTTCGGGGCAGACCAATGTGCCAATATGGATGTCCGATAACTGCACGATGCGTAGTCCATCGAATGATTTCGGCAGACGGTCGGAGGTAATATCAATTCGCTTAACCCGAATTGATGTGCGCCCTATGGTTGCTCCCCATATAAGGAAAAGTGCCACAGCTCCGGCTACGATATATCCAATCTTCGGAAGATGCAGCAGACGAAACAGATAGTATATCATACGAGGCAAAACAAAGAGCATCCAAAACCAAAAGATCCACATCGCAAAGAGCATGAATTCCGTCGTGTTATCTTGGGAGCAAAGTGCAACGATTGCAACAGTCGGTAAAAGCAGATCGCTGACTGCAATTCCCAATAAGGAGAAGATGCTGAGCGGACGCTCTCGGCGGTGAGCGCGGTAGATATGCAGGATGTCAACCCCGATCGTGATAAGTGTCAATAAAGAGATAATCGTCAAGAGCATTGTATCAGTTTATACCTTTTGTAAATATGCATGCAAAGATAATGAAAAACTACGATACAAAGGCGAAAAACCACAAACCATAAGATTTATTTGGCATACAACTTGCTAATTTTTGCCGTGAATGTCAACTTGTTGTGTGTTAAAAGAAAGATTGCACAACGTAGAAATGATTGAAAACCAAAAATTATTGGCTTATGAAAACTTTTCGACTTATGATCGTGGCGTTGCTTTTCGCCACTTCCGTTTCGGCGCAGCGTTATGCTACGCAGACTCCCGATGGTGCGTATTCGCCAACGGTTTATCTGATCTCTGTGCATGAAACCGACACAATCTACAATTGCGGTGGTGCGGCTCGTCAAGCAGCCATGCTCAATCGTCAGGCTGTTGAAGGAGCAACTTTGGATTATCTAGCAACGCATCGCCGAGGCTTCCAACAGAGCGAAAAACCTCAATTTGTCTTTACGGGGAAAAACAACCGATTCTCGTTTGCGGTAGGCGGATTTGTGGCTTTGCGTGCGGCTTACGACTTTGAGGGAATCGTTGATAATATCGATTTCGTGCCGTATGATATTCCGATTCCTGCGGCTTATAATACGCGCCAAAAATTGACGATGGATGCTTCGACATCGCGAATTTTTGTGAAAGCAATGGCGAATACGCAGGCTTTGGGTCGTGTCATCGTCTTCATGGATGCCGATTTCCGAGGAGGAACTACCGGTAGCTATACCCCACGAGTACGTTCGGCCTATGTGTCATTCTTGGGTTTGACGTTAGGACGTGATGTAACCACTTTCTGTGATTTGGAAGCCGCTCCTACCACAATCGATTTTCAAGGCCCCAATGCTTATAACTTCAACTTCGCGACAGTGGCTCGCTATGAATATTCCTTTGCCGATGACCACCTGAAATTTGGAGTAGCGGCTGAGATGCCTTCGTTGAGTGCAACATTTAGTGATGCTTTTACTTCGATCCCGCAACGAATGCCCGATTTTCCGATGTATTTCCAATATGCTTGGGGCGCTGATCGAGACAGTCATCTTCGTGCTTCGGGAGTGTTGCGTAACCTTTATGCACATAATCTTGCAACGGGAAACAATACATCGCTGTTGGGTTGGGGTGTACAGTTCAGTGGTACAATCAAAGTATGCTCTTGGGTACGTCTCTTTATGAATGGTGTTTATGGCGAAGGTATTACCCCTTATATCCAAGATTTGACCGGTTCAGGCCTTGATTTTACCCCGAATCCTGAAAATCCAGCACAAATTCAAACCATGCCTATGTGGGGTTGGCAGGCCGCAGCCCGCTTTAATCTGTCGGAACGACTCTCTGTATCGGGCGGTTTCTCGATGGTGCGTGTCGAGGAGAAAAATGGCTCGTTTGCTGAGCAGTACCGTCAAGGTCAATACATCTTCGGAAATGTGTTCTATGCCATTACGCCACGTTGCAAACTCGCATGCGAATATCTTTATGGCTCGCGTAAAAACATGGACTCGTCCGATAATCATGCTAATCGAGCGCAAATGATGATTCAATATAATTTTTGATCCTTTTCGATTTTTTTCTTTGGACGATTCTTTTGGGAATCGTCCATTTTTCGTATGTTTGTAACTCAAATAAATGTTATGGAATTTTTGACACAATATAATTTGCTGGGCTTGGCAATCGGAGTTTCAACTTTCTTGATAATTGGATTGTTTCATCCGTTAGTGATCAAAGGCGAATATTATTTCGGAGTGAAATGTTGGTGGGCATTTTTGCTGATAGGAATCGCAGCTGTTGCAGCCTCTATTATGGTGGCTGATCTGTTTTGGTCAATACTATTGGCTGTATGGGGAGCTTCATCGTTTTGGTCTATTGGCGAATTGTTTGAGCAACGCAAACGGGTCGAAAAAGGATGGTTCCCGAAAAATCCCAAACGTCAATAACCTATTTGTCAAATAGACGTATAAGTATTTCAAATGGTATTATAAAAATAAATAATCAAAAAACGTTGTTTGCTATTAGGATATTTATTGTATCTTTGTACTCGCAAACAACATAACCACAAAACAATACAATTAATATGGGAAAGAGCATTAAAGGTACAAAAACCGAACAGAATCTGTTGAAAGCATTTGCCGGCGAGAGCCAAGCGCGCACGCGCTATACATTCTTTGCCAGCGTAGCTAAGAAAGAGGGTTACGAGCAGATCGCAGGAGTGTTCTTGGAGACTGCCGAGCAGGAAAAAGAACATGCCAAGCGTTTTTTCAAATTCCTCGAAGGTGGCGATGTGACGATTACGGCTTCTTACCCTGCCGGAGTGATCGGTACAACTTCTGAGAATCTGTTGGCCGCTGCTATGGGTGAAAAAGAGGAGTGGGATGTGCTTTATAAAGAGTTTGCCGAAGTTGCTATGGAAGAGGGATTCCCTGCTGTGGCTGCTGCTTTCAAGGCGATTGCTACGGTTGAGGCCGAGCATGAGCGTCGTTATTTGAAGTTGTTGAGCCGTATTTCGGATGGCGACTTTTTCAAACGCGATGGTAAGATTTGGTGGCAGTGCCGCAATTGCGGATATATTTGCGAGGCTTCCGAGGCTCCGAAGGCGTGTCCGGCATGTCTGCATCCGCAGTCGTATTTCGAACCGAAAAAAGAGAACTATTAATAAGATAAAGATCTTTTTTGAAATGATGAACTCCTTGCTTTTCGAGCAGGGAGTTTTTCGTTTGTCCATCAGGTAAAATTGGTTAATTTTGTGCTATGAACACATCAAAGATTGTTATACGTCCGGCTCAACGTGGAGATGCAGCGACGATTGCCATGACGGTTGCGATGGCAATTGGCGACGAGCGGGCATTGCAGAACTATTGTGGCGATAACTACCTTGCCGTGCTGGCTGCGATAGCCTGTACCAAAGGTACGCAATATAGTTGGCAAAATGCTCTCATTGCCGAGTATGAGGGACAGGTGGCAGGTGCTGTGGTGGGATATGATGGCGCGCAGTTGGAGCAATTGCGCAAAGGCACCCTTGCGGTGATCCAAAAGCATGTGGGGCGTGTACCTACTATTGCTGACGAAACCGAGACTGGTGAATATTATCTCGATTCGGTTGCTGTTATGACTGAATTTCGTGGTCTTGGCTTAGGTGTCTGTTTGGTCAATGCTTTTTGCGACAAAGCCTTTGCCGAAGGGTATGAGCGAGTAGGGTTGATTGTTGATTGTGATAACCCCAAAGCGGAAATGCTCTATACTTCGCAAGGGTTTGAGAGGGTTGGTGAACGTTGGTTTTTTGGGCATCGGATGTGGCATTTGCAACGAGTGAATACTTGGGATATTCATATGCGGGTAATGCGTTCGTCCTGCATCACTCCTTTTCAGCGACGTGTATATTTAGAACTGCTGCGTGTTCCATCGGGCTCGACCATCACCTATGGTGAATTGGCACAACGGATCGGTTGTCGTAGTGCCCAAGCCGTAGGGCAGGCTCTCAAATGCAATCCTTTTGCGCCCCAAGTACCGTGTCATCGTGTTGTGGCAGCCGATGGCTCGTTGGGTGGTTATTGCGGTCAACGCTCGGGCAAGATGATCGAGCGCAAAAAGCAGCTACTCGAAGAGGAACAAGTCGAAAAACAGCCGGAATAAACAGTAGCCTGATAGCGAACTCACATTGTGGCAGCGAAGGTAAGGTCTATTATTTTTGCGGAGAGGCAACCTCGGGACAAGTATTCATTCGCTCTTTTGTTCCGATTATGGCAATTTCGGTGAGCGTATCAAAGAGAGCGATTTAACACATTAGAGACCCACAAGATTGGAGGTAGTTGTGTAAAGTTGCTTCCCAATGTTGAGATCATCTATCTCAACGATAATGAAAATTTGATCTTGTAGATCAATATTATCCTAATTTCATCACGTCGTTGATACCCATGTCACGGTATTTGTTGGCCAATTCCTCGTTGCGGTCGGAAATGACCAATAATTTATCTCCGGTCAATAACTCGGTATTTCCACGCGGTACGAAATACTCGCCATTGCGGCAGACCATCATTACCAACGTGTTTTCCGGCAGCGAGATCTCTTTGAGTGTATGCCCTGTTGCCAACATCGAGGCGTTGACTTCTACCTCCGTGAGTTCCGATTTCATGTCTTCGTGCATGTTAACATCGAATGCCGATTCGCGTTCTTCGTATGCCAATCCCAACAAATTAGCCATACCACTGACCGTTGTGCCTTGTACGATGAGCGAGATGATCGTGGATAAGAAGACCACATTGAACAGCAGATCGGCTTGTGGAACTTTTTCTATCAATGGGTAAATGGCAAAAAGAATCGGCACGGCTCCGCGTAATCCCACCCACGAAATATATAATCGTGCTTTGGTTGAAAATTTACGGAAGGGAGCTAAACAAGTGAAGACCGTGATGGGGCGTGCTACCAAAATCATGAATGCACCAACCAAACAGCCGAGCAGTAAAACTTGGGGTTGTAGCAGGTCGCGGCTATTGACAAACAGACCCAATGTGAGGAACATGATGATCTGCATAAGCCATGTGAAACCATCGAAGAATACCGTGAGAGATCGTTTTTGGCGTAATTTATGGTTGCCGACCACCAATCCCGATAGGTAGACGGCCAAATAACCATTGCCTCGGATCAGATCAGTGAATGCAAAAGAAAAGAATATGAAGGCTAATAAAAGCACCGGATAGAGCGAATGATTGGCCAAAGCGATCCGATTTATGGTCCATACCGCCAAACGTCCGATCAGGTATCCCGATAAGGCTCCGACTACCATTTGTACGATGAAATAGACGACACTCAATCCGATACCTATCTCTCGGCCTCCTTGTGCGAGAACTCCGACCAACAAAATGGTCAGCATATAGGCCATCGGGTCGTTTGATCCACTCTCCAACTCCAAAAGAGGTCGCAGATTTTGGCGTAACCCTTGTTTCTTACTTCGAAGAATCGAAAACACCGAGGCTGAGTCGGTTGATGACATGGTGGAGGCAAGCAATAGTGCCAAAGCAAAGGGGATTTCCAATCCTAAACACGGTGCAATGAGCCAAACAAATCCGGCCATGACCAATGCCGTCATCGCTACACCCGCAGTGGCGAGTACCACTCCCGGGCCGATGATCGGACGGATCTCCGAGAATTTGGTGTCCATACCTCCCGTGAATAGAATGATACACAAAGCGATCATTCCGATAAATTGGGTCATGTCCACCGAACGATAGGAGATGAAATTCAACCCGAATAGCATGCCGACTCCGAGGAACAGCAATAAAGCGGGAGCGCCAAAACGATAGGCGACTTTACCGGCTACCACTGCTACAAAGAGCAGTAAAGCTCCTATCAATACGATATTTTCACCACTGATATCAATCATCTTGTTTTGTTAATTCTTAATTTTTATAAGATCGGAAGCGGAGTTGTAAAAAGACCGCTTCCGATCAGTTTGTTGCTATGTTATTCTCGTCTGATCACACGCAGATCGGTAAGCGGACGATATTCAAAATCGGTATACTCGAAGGCCTGCATGGCCACAAATCGATTGCTGGGAGTGTGGTACAGAGCTACGGCTACGGCTGGTATATTGGTGTGCCTGCCATTGAGTATCAAGTCGATTGCTCCGGCATTTATATCGTTGACCACTTGATCTAACTCGTTGTGATCGAAATACAACTCCTCGTAACGAAGATAGCACTGCTCTTCTATGTGGTATGGTGCACCTTCGTTACCTAACAATCGTGATGCCAATAAAATCAGTCCCAACAGAGCAATTGTTCCTCCGATAAACACTATGGCCGATTGCAGATTGTTTGATATCTCCGAGGAGTATAGCCCATTCAATGCTACACCTAATGTTCCTGCTGCAAATAATGCCATTGGTATATACAAAGGTTTACGACGTCTTACTACGACATCTTTCGACAAGGCATACAATGCCTCGCAAATTTTGTTTTTATCCATATTATGCTTATATTCATTATTTTAACATTTTTTTTATTTCACTTTTGGAGTGATTCTGTTAAATAATGAGCCGTCGCAGCCGATAGATATACCGATCTGCTACGCGTACGACGGCTGACAATATGGAGTAATTATACGTTTTTTTTATTCGCTCGGAGTATTCATTTTCTAATCTGATATTTGCGCGGTACCACTCCTTGCCCCATTCACTACGGTGGCTATGGCTCAATAGTGTACTGCTGGGTGCTACGACTTCGCAAAGAATGCGGGTAAGTATCAAATCGGAATTGCTGCGACGTTCACATTGCCATTGAGTCTCTTCTGCACGATCAATATTAACCTCTGATACGCATGTATATATTGATTGAGTGTGCTCTTCCTCTCCGAAAAGCACTCCACTTAATATTCCGATGAGTAGAATGGCAAATTTGTGCATTGTGCCGATTTTTATTGGTCTACAAAGATAGCAAACTTTCGGCAAAAATCCTACCTCTTCATCGAAAGTATGCCGGAATATGATAAGGTTATTCTCGTATAAACACAACTTGCTGAGAGCAGAGTATGGAGAGAATGCGTTAAGTTATGTGTGATGCCGTGCGGCAAACACATTGCTATTATTGCGGAATGAATATATAGGTGATTGTGCCAACTTGTTTGGTCGGAGCCGAATCGTCAATGTTGAATAACGAAAGACGTGCAGCCCGCAGCGCGGCCTCTTGCATGCAGTCGTCGCCTCCGGCAGTAATGCGTGCTCCGATGACCTCTCCGCCCCGATTGACGGTTACGGTGACAACAACTTCTCCACCTCCCTCGCAACGGTAGGCCGGAACTTCCAAATGACGGGAGGTGCGCACCGGATTAGTAATCGAAAACGATACCGTGACACGCCCTTTAATTTTTACGTCGCGGTGTTCCTCGCCTTCGCTTGTGCCACGATGTTGGCGGATAGCAGCTTCTTCGGCCAGTCCTTTTTCGTAAGCTTCGCGATTGGCTCGCATGCGCTCTTGTGCCTCGGCTGCCGCGTCGTTGATGGCGGCTGTATTGGTGCCACGATCATCCTTCAACTGCTCGTTGAGCGCATTTTCGTTTGACGAACGGTTGCGGATGTTATTCCAATCCAATTGCTCTTGGGCCATTTTCTCGCGAATTTCACGTTCCAAACGGTCACGCTCGTCTTCCAAGCGGGGAATCTGTTGCAAGTCGATATACATGCCTTGCGTATGTGGTTTGCGACCGACAATGATCTTTGATCCTACGAACGCAATCATCAGCACCAAATAGGCTATTAGTGTCACACAAAGACCGATACGATGGTCGTATGTCCATGTTCCGACATCCGATTTGCGGTTATCGAAAGGCAATTTGATACGCTGACGTCTTGGGGGCTTTGGAGCCTGTTCGGGGGTGTGTTCGTTCATCTCACGTTCCATAATTTCATGCAAAAATAGGACTTTTCAACTATTTTTATATATATTTGCAAAAAATAATCGGATTTTTATCCATGCAAAAACAAGATTTACGCTATGTCGACTAAACAACAAACACTCAATAGCTCGATCTCTTTCTCTGGGAAAGGTCTTCATACGGGTCTGCGGGTTACGATGACTGTTCATCCTGCCGATCCGGATACTGGTATCGTATTTCGTCGTACGGATATTGAGGGACAGCCCGTCATTCCGGCCTCTTGCGACAATGTAGTAGATACTTCGCGCGGGACAACCATCGAAGCTGGCGGTCATCGGGTTTCAACCATCGAACACATCATGTCGGTTCTTTGGACACTTGGTGTGGATAATGCAATTATCGATATCGATGCTCCGGAAACCCCTATCATGGATGGCTCATCGCGTGAATATGCACAAGCAATTACCGAAGTTGGAGTTGTAGAGCAACCCGCCGAACGCAAATACTATCAAGTGACCGAGAAGATGGTCTATACCATCCCCGAGAAGGGAGTTGCCATCATCCTTTATCCCGATGATGAGTTTTCGGTATCGTTGCATGTCGATTATAACTCAAAAGTGATCGGCAACCAATATGCCACTTTCGACCCGAGAGATGATTATTCTTCGAAAATCGCTCCTTGTCGGACATTTGTTTTCCTTCATGAGCTCGAACCGCTTATGAAAATGAATTTGATCAAAGGTGGGGATCTTGATAATGCAATTGTTGTTGTGGAGAATCCTGTGCCCGATGAGCAATTGGATAACCTCAAAAAGATTTTCAACAAGCCCGACATCGAAGTTAAAGCCGGCTATCTGAATAACCTTCAATTGCGTTATAACAACGAATTGGCTCGTCATAAATTGCTCGATCTGTTGGGGGATTTTGCGCTTTTGGGCATGCGGATCAAAGGGCGTGTTTGGGCTACTCGTCCCGGCCATTTTGCCAATACGGAGTTCATGAAGCAACTCAAATACTCGATTCGTAAGGCAGGAGAGAAACCCCGTTACCAATACGATTGCCGCAAACCGGCACTTTACGACATCAATGCCATTCGTCGCATGCTGCCGCATCGTCCACCGTTCTTGCTTGTTGATCGCATTTTCCATTGCGATGCCACATCGGTTGCCGGTATCAAGAACGTAACGATGAATGAGCCTTTCTTTGTAGGACACTTCCCCGAGGAACCGGTTATGCCCGGTGTGTTGATCATCGAGGCAATGGCTCAATGTAGCGGTATCATGGTGTTGCGCAGTGTGCCCGATCCGGAGAATTACTCGACCTATTTCATGAAGATCGATGGCGTGAAATTCAAGCATAAAGTGGTCCCGGGTGATATGTTGCAGTTTGAAATCCATTTGTTGGAGCCGATTCGTCGCGGAGTAGCCCTTGTCGAAGCTAAAGCATTTGTCGGAGAAACACTCGCTTGCGAGGCGGTGTTGATGGCTCAGATCGTTAAAAATAAAAATAAGTAATAAACATCCCAAACTCTATGATCAGTAATTTGGCTTATGTTCATCCCGATGCCAAACTTGGCGCGAATGTAACAGTAGAACCTTTCGCCTATATTGCCGGCGATGTTGTTATTGGTGATGACTGCTGGATCGGTTCCGGTGCAGTAATTCACGATGGTGCGCGTCTTGGTAAAGGATGTAAAGTGCATACGGCGGCTTCGGTATCTTGTCTTCCGCAGGACTTGAAGTTTGCTGGTGAAATCACCACTTGTGAAATTGGAGATTATAACGACATTCGTGAATATGTTACCATCAGCCGAGGAACGGCATCTACCGGTACCACTCGTATTGGTAGCCACAACCTATTAATGGCTTATGTGCATGTGGGACATGATTGCGTGGTTGGCAGCCATTGTGTGATTGCTAATCGTGTTTCGCTTGCCGGTGAAGTACATGTCGGTGATTGGGTAGTGATTGGTGGTCATGTTGCCATTCACCAATGGACACATGTCGGCGATCATTCGATGATTCAAGGAGGAGCACTTCTCGGTCAAGATGTTCCGCCGTTTGTTATTGTTCGCAATGATACATTGCGCTTTGCGGGTATCAATAAAATCGGACTTTCGCGTCGCGGATTTACTCCTGAACAGATCGCCACAATTCATGACACCTGCCGCATCTTGTTTCAAAGCGGCCTAAACTATATCAATGGTTGCGATGAGGTCGAGCGGCAAATTCCGCAAACTCCCGAGCGCGATCAGTTGGTTGCATTTATCCGTTCATCGAAACGAGGCGTCATCAAGCCGTATGCTTCGAAGAGCGAGTCGTAAATTTAAACCATTAAGAATCTTCAACCTAATTCCTTCTCAAATATTCTTTCTGTATGAGTAAGAAAATCTTGTTGATCGTTGTTGCGACAATAATGGCACTGGGTGTTGCTGCCCAATCGAAAGATGGTGGTATCAGCAACGATATGTTGGAGCAGATGCGTAAGAGTTATACCAACTCTCCCGAACAACGGGCCATTAAGAATGCTTTGGCTTCGACTCCTATACCAAAACTTATCATCAATAGCGAAAATCTTGCAAAAATAGATAAGCATTTTTCGCATCGCGTAAGGACCAAAGGTATCACCAATCAAAAAGCATCGGGACGCTGTTGGCTTTTCACTGGATTGAATATCCTGCGTGCCAAGATGATAAACAAGTATAGGCTCGGCGAAATGGAGTTTTCGCAGAACTATAACTCGTTCTACGATCAACTCGAAAAATCGAATAACTTCTTGCAGAAAATT
This sequence comes from Rikenellaceae bacterium, assembly GCA_015059735.1. Classification (GTDB taxonomy): domain Bacteria; phylum Bacteroidota; class Bacteroidia; order Bacteroidales; family Rikenellaceae; genus Alistipes. The sequence goes on from SUZX01000002.1 coordinate 246,288, forward strand.
ATCGATACCCGCAACCTTCCGGTCAATGATGGTAAGGTGCAGCGATTGTTTGGCTCACCTATCGGTGATGGTGGTAATTTCCGAGGCGTGGTAAATCTTGTGATGAAGTATGGAGTTGTTCCTAAGGAGGTTATGCCCGAAACCTATCAAAGTGAGCATACCAAAGCCTATCGTTCGGTCTTGACGCAGAAACTGCGTATATTCGGACTTGAACTGCGTGCGGCGAAGAGTCGTAAGGAGGCTATGGCATTGAAAGAGAAACAACTTGCCGAGGTGTATCGTATCTTGACGGAGTGTATGGGTGTCCCTCCGACCGAATTTGAGTGGACTATGCGTAATCGAAAAGGCAAAGTAATCTCTACCAAGAAATATACACCTAAATCTTTCTATGAGGAGTATATCGCCGAGGATCTTAAAGGTAACTATGTGATCTTTATGAATAATCCAATATATGAGTACGGAAAGTTCTACAAGCGTAAGGGCGGAAGTCATGTTTACGATGGCGAGAGTTTTGAGTTCCTCAATCTTCCGATGGATCGCATTAAAGAGATGGCAATTGCTTCAATCAAGGATAATACAGCCATGTATCTGTCGTGCGGTGTGGGATTCTTCAAGAAAAGAGCTTCTCTCGATTTGAAAAACTTCGACTACGAATCGCTTTTCCGCACTCCATTGACACAAAATAAGTATGATGGAGTCGTTTCGCGTGCGATCAGTTCGAATCATGCCATGACATTGATTGCGGTGGATCTCGATGAGAACGGCAAGCCGCGTAAGTGGATGGTTGAGAATAGTTGGGGCCCCAATAACGGTTTTAAGGGGAATCTTATCATGACGGATGAGTGGTTTGATAAATATGTGTTCAATGTGGTTATCGAACGCCAATATATTCCCGAAGATATCCTCAAAATGCTGAAACAGAAACCGACGATGCTGCCGCTGAAAAAGTATCGGGTTAATAAATAGTAATTTATATTCGGAGGTATATTAAACTATTATTTTTTCAGCACTAAATTAAACAGCCTATGAAACATCGCGTATAATTTGATACGCACATTTTAGACATATTGGAAAAGCGTTTTAGCTTTATTCTGCATTCCCAAAAGTTTGGCGACTAAATAGGAAAATCTGCAAGAATATTGCAAAAATGCTCACGCTAGACGGCGTGGGCTTTTGGTTATTCTGCAGATTAGGTTACGCCAAACACCTTGGGAAGCGGGTATACTAAAAGTACCGCGCTTTTTTTTGTGCGTATTTCAAAAACTTTAAGGTACAACGGAGTCCCCTGAAAAGCCGTTAAAAGAGTAAGGAAAATATCTCAAACTTAAAGAAAATGAAAAAGTATTTTGTTTTGATTGCAATGCTTGCAATAATGTGTAGTTTTAATGCTACGGCATCGAATTTTAATCAACCTCCTCAGTGCCATTTCAAAGATTCGAATGGTAATGTCCATAATGGAAGAATGGCAACAGTTTCTGGAACATGGCAAAATAATAATAGTAACAGTAGTTCTACGTCGATAAGTAGTGAAACTTCTGGAAATATGGGGATAAAAGGGATTGCTGAGGTTCAGGGAAATATTAATTCAACTTCTTCAAATGGGAGTAGCAGTGGTAGCAGTTCTTCTCAAACAATTACACGAGAAGCTTGCTGTGATGCTAATAGCAATTGTGAAACCGTAAACTACCAATCTGGTTGGAAAACGAGAACGACAGTACCACGAAAGTAAATCGTTCGTAGTTACTAAATAATTAATGAAGAGTAGGTTCATAAAGCAGACCTACTCTTTTTGCTGAGAAATCTGTTTTAGAATTGAAGTTTAATTAATATGGTTGTATTAATCATGTGATCGACATGGTTGATATTACTAAATTTTGGCGAATATTTTGCATAAAATATTGTTGTATCGATTTTTTTTACTATATTTGCACATCGAAAGAGACGTAGAAGGTAAGGGGACGCAATGTCCCCTTCTTTCATACTTTTACACAAGGGAATAATCGTACAATCTCGACCTATGATCGATATAAAGAAAATAACACAGATCGCCGAACAGAAACTTGAAGGGAGCAACCTCTTTGTTGTCGGCTGTACCTGCTCGGCAACCAACGAGATCGAACTTACCGTTGATAGCGATACCTCGGTGGATATTGATGCTTGTGTGGCGTTGAGCCGTGCTATCGAGGCCGAATTTGATCGCGACGAAGAGGACTTTTCGCTGACGGTGGCTTCGGCCGGTATTGGCTCGGAGTTGAAAACGTTGCGCCAATACCGCAAACTCATCGGTCGTCCCATTGAGGTCTTACTCATAAGCGGTATCAAGGTGTTGGCCACACTTGACGAAGTGAGTGAAGATATGATCACGCTTTCGTATGATGAAAAACAAGTTGTAGAGGGCAAAAAACGCAAACAAATCGTGCGAGTAACTCGTACCTATCCTTTCGCCGAAATCAAATGGACACGCGAGTATCTCGATTTCAAATAGTAAAAACCGAAAAATAAGATAATAGAAGACAATGGACAATCTGAATCTGATCAGCAACTTTGCAGAATTCAAAGAGCTGAAAAACATTGACAAATCGACGATGATCGGGGTGTTGGAGGATGTTTTCCGTCACGCCTTGCAAAAGCAATTCGAAACCGATGAAAATTTCGATGTGATCATCAATCCCGAGAAAGGCGATCTTGAAATTTGGCGTAACCGCACCGTTGTAGAGGATGGTGCTGTGGAGAATCCGAATATGCAGATTGCAGTTTCGGAGGTTAAGGCCATCGACTCAACCTATGAGGTGGGCGATGAATATGCCGATGAGTTGAAACTTTCGTCGTTCGGTCGCCGTACGGTGCTGTCGTTGCGTCAAAATCTTGCGTCGCGTATCCTCGATTTGGAGAAGGCCAACCTCTATGAAAAATATTCGGAGAAGGTGGGTGAGATCATCACCGGTGAGGTTTATCAGGTTTGGAAGAAAGAGGTGCTGATCCTTGATGATGAGGAGAACGAGTTGATCCTGCCCAAAACGGAGCAGATTCCCAATGATTTCTATCGTAAGGGCGATACGATTAAGGCAATTGTTAAATCGGTGGAGATGAACAACAATCAGCCGCGTATCATCTTGTCGCGTACCGCTACACAGTTCTTGGAGCGTCTTTTCGAACAGGAGGTCCCGGAGATTTTCGATGGTTTGATCACGATCAAAAAGATTGTCCGTATCCCGGGTGAGCGTGCGAAGGTTGCTGTGGAGTCGTACGACGAGCGTATCGATCCGGTGGGAGCTTGCGTCGGCATGAAGGGATCGCGTATTTATTCAATCGTGAAAGAGTTGCGAAATGAGAATATCGATGTTGTCAACTATACGGCCAATGTGCAGTTGATGATTCAGCGTTCGTTGAATCCCGCAAAGATTTCGTCGATAACCATCGACGAAGAAAAACAGACCGCTTCGGTTTACCTCAAACCTGATCAAGTTTCGTTGGCCATCGGTAAAGGCGGTTTGAATATTCGTCTTTCGAAGATGCTCACCGGCTACGATATCGATGTATATCGTGAAGTAGAGGAAGAAGATGTTGCTCTCTCCGAATTTGCTGATGAGATCGATACTTGGATGATCGAGGCTTTGAAGAATGTAGGTTTCGATACCGCCAAGAGCGTTTTGGAAGTCTCCGTTGAGGAGGTTGCCACTCGCGCTGACCTTGAATTGGAACAGGCTCAGAAGATTGTTGAGATCTTGAAAGCCGAATTCGAATAATCACCACAACTGCAAGCGAGAAAACAAATAATATGGGTAACGAAAGAAAATTAAGGCTCATTCAGGTCGCTAAGGAGTTTAAGGTGGGTTTGAACACCGTTACAGACTTCTTGCACAAGAAGGGCATCAAGAGCGACGGATCGCCCAATACGTTGGTCGATGAGGCAACTTATGCCGTACTCGAAAAAGAGTTTGGCGCAAATCGCACGGCCGGCAATGCCCGTGATTCCGTCCGCGAACGCATCTCACAAAAACAGGCTATCATCACTATCGAGCAGGCCAAGAAGATTGAAGAGGAGAAAGAGGTGGTTATCAAAAGCAATGTCATCAGTGTGAAAGATGAGATTCCGCAACCGAAGATTCTCGGCAAGATTGATCTCTCACCCAAACCCCAACCGGCTCCTGCTCCCCAACCCGTTGCACCCAAGCCGGAGCGTGTCGAACGAAAAACTGTCGAGTCCAAGCCCGAGGTAAAACCGGCTGCTCCTGCCAAACCGGCAGAAAAGCCAGCAGTTCCGGTGGCAACATCTGTTGAGAAAAAAGATGTGATCGAGAAACGCGAGAAGAAAGAACAGGTTGCTCCCTCGCAATCCGTTCAAAAACCCAAAGCTCCGGAACCTAAACCGGCAGAAAAATCGGTGGTAAAACCGGTTGAGAAACCGGAGTCCCAACCGGTCGAGGTGAAAGAGGACAATGTGTTCCGTCCGGCAACGGTTACTTTGCAAGGACCGCAAGTACTTGGTACGATGGATGTTTCGGGATTTGTCCCGGGAGGCCGTCATAAGCGTAAACGTCTTCAAAAAGAGAAAGTTGATGTCAGCAAGGGAGCCAAAGGCGGTAACCAGAGTGGACAGAAATCCGGAGGGAAAAGTAATCAAGGCAGTAATCAGGGAGGAAATTCGGGTGGTCAAAACCGCAATGGTGCCCAATCCCAAAATCAGTCCAAAGCCAGCGAAGGCCGTCGTAATAAAAATAAGGCCAAAGGACCTAAACCCGTTGTTCGCCCTGAGGTGAGCGATGAAGAGGTTTCAAAGCAAATTAAAGATACGTTGGCGCGTTTGACAGCCAAAGGTGCCAAGAGCAAGAGTGCCAAATACCGTAAGGATAAACGAGATGCCGTTGCCGAGCGTATGAACGAGGAGTTCGAACGCGAAGAACAAGAGCGTTCAATCCTCAAAGTTACTGAGTTCGTAACGGTTAGTGAGTTGGCTACGATGATGAATGTCGCGCCGACTGAGGTTATCATGGCTTGCATGAATTTGGGCTTGATGGTGTCGATCAATCAGCGTCTCGATGCGGAGGCTTTGGTTGTCGTTGCCGAGGAGTTTGGATTCAAGATTGAGTTTGTTTCGGCCGATATTCAGGAGGCCATTGCCGACGAAACCGACGATGAAGAGGATCTTGTTCCTCGTCCACCGATCGTGACGGTGATGGGACACGTCGATCACGGTAAGACATCGCTACTTGATAATATTCGTAAAACAAACGTTATCGAGGGTGAAGCAGGAGGTATTACCCAACATATCGGTGCTTATAGCGTGGAACTTAACGGTCAGAAGATCACCTTCCTCGATACTCCGGGTCACGAAGCTTTTACAGCCATGCGTGCACGTGGTGCAGCTGTTACCGATGTGGCAATCATCATTGTTGCAGCCGATGATAGCGTGATGCCGCAAACCATCGAGGCAATCAACCATGCTCAGGCTGCTGGCGTGCCTATGGTATTTGCCATCAATAAGATCGATAAACCCCAAGCTAATCCGGATCATATCAAGGAGCAACTCTCGCAGATGAACTATCTTGTGGAGTCATGGGGTGGTAAATTCCAAGACCAAGAGGTATCGGCCAAGAAGGGCTTGAATCTCGATAAACTCCTTGAAAAGGTGTTGCTCGAAGCAGAGATGCTTGAACTCAAAGCCAATCCCAATAAACGTGCGGTCGGTACGGTTATCGAATCGACCCTTGATAAAGGACGCGGCTATGTTTCGACCGTTCTTGTGCAGAGCGGTACATTGCGTGTTGGCGATGTCATTCTTTCGGGAACACATACGGGACGCGTAAAAGCCATGTTCAATGAAAACGGTAAGAAAGTCACCGAAGCCGGACCTTCGACACCTGTTCAGGTGCTGGGTCTTAACGGAGCGCCGCAAGCCGGAGATTCGTTCAATGTGATGGAAGACGACCGCTCGGCACGCGAAATTGCTAATAAACGTGAGCAGTTGCAACGTATGCAGGGTATCATGACCCAGAAGCACGTGACACTCGACGAGATCGGTCGCCGTATCGCTATCGGATCGTTCAAAGAGTTGAATATCATTGTGAAAGGTGATGTTGATGGCTCGGTAGAGGCTATGTCGGGTTCGCTTATCAAACTCTCGAAAGAGAGCGTTCAGGTCAATGTTATTCATGCGGCTGTGGGTCAGATCTCCGAGTCAGATGTCTTGCTGGCTGCGGCATCGAATGCTATCATTGTCGGATTCCAAGTGCGTCCATCGGCTTCGGCTCGTAAGTTGGCCGAGAAAGAAGAGATCGAGATCCGTCTGTACTCGATCATCTACGATGCCATCAACGACATCAAGGATGCCATCGAGGGTATGTTGGAGCCGGTAATGAAGGAGGAGATCGTAGCTTCGGTAGAGGTTATGGAGGTCTTCAAGATCTCGAAAGTCGGATCGGTTGCCGGTTGTATTGTCCGTGAGGGTAAATTGCAACGCAATACTCCGATTCGTGTCATCCGCGACGGTATCGTGATCTATACCGGCAAACTCGGCTCGTTGCGTCGTTTCAAAGACGATGTCAAAGAGGTTACCTCCGGTCAGGATTGTGGTCTGAACATCGAATCCTATAACGATATCCGTGTGGGCGATATTGTCGAGGGATACGAACAGGTTGAAGTAAAACGCAAATAACATAAAAACAAACTACTAATTTATAACTTAACGATGAATACACCTATTCGATTTACTACGGCAGAAGAAGCCGTTAAGGTCATCAAGTCGGGCGACCATGTGCATCTTAGCTCGGTTGCCTCGGCTCCCCAATGTTTGATTAACGCCATGTGCGCACGTGGCGAGGCTGGCGAACTCAAAGATGTGCATATCCACCACTTGCACACCGAGGGTCAGGCTCCCTATGCAGATCCGAAATTCGAAGGCGTTTTCCAACTCGACTCGTTCTTTGTGGGCGGAAATGTTCGCAAAGTTACCCAGAGCGGTTACGCCGACTATATTCCGATCTTTTTGAGCGAGACCCAGAAACTTTATCGTTGCGGTGCTGTTCCCTGCAACGTAGCGATGATCCAAGTCAGCACTCCCGACAAACACGGTTATGTGTCGCTCGGTACATCGGTTGATGCTACATTGGCAGCCGTAGAGTGTGCTGATTATGTAATTGCAGTCGTGAACAAGTATGTTCCTCGTGCTTTTGGTGATGCGATGATTCCGATGTCGAAGATCAATATCTTTGTACAAGACGATACCCCGCTGATGGAGGCTCACTTCTCGGAGCCGAATGAGGTCGAGGTGGCAATCGGTAAACATTGCGCAGCCTTGATTGAGGATGGCGCTACCCTTCAAATGGGTATTGGTGCTATTCCGAATGCTGTGTTGGCACAGCTCGGTGGCCACAAAAACCTCGGTATCCATACTGAGATGTTTGCCGATGGTGTTCTGCCGCTCGTAGAGAAGGGAGTTATCAATGGCGAGGCCAAGAAGACCGATGTCGGTAAGATGGTTTCGACCTTCCTGATGGGTTCGCAGAAAGTTTATGACTTTATCGACGATAACCCGGGCGTTTTGATGATGGACGTAGGTTATACGAACGATCCCTATGTTATCTCGAAGAATGACCGAATGACAGCCATCAACTCGGCTTTGCAGATTGACCTTACCGGTCAAGTTTGCGCTGACTCGCTGGGTACTAAATTCTGGTCGGGTGTAGGTGGTCAGATCGACTTTATCTATGGTGCATCGTTGTCGAAGGGCGGTAAAGCTATTATTGCCATGCCGTCGATCACCAATAAGGGCGTTTCGAAAATCTGCCCCACCTTGTTGGATGGTGCAGGTGTTGTTACTACTCGTAACCATATCCATTGGTTTGTTACCGAACATGGTGCCGTAGATCTCTATGGAAAGACCATGCAGGAACGTGCACGTCTGTTGATTTCGGTGGCACACCCCTCTGCACAAGAGGAGTTGGATCGTGCAGCCTTCGAACGTTGGGGTTCGCACCACCACTATATTAAGGGGTATATGGCAAAATAACCCTTTTTAGGTGTGATTTAGTGTAAAGCCTTCCCTTTTTGGGAGGGCTTTCTTTTAACCCTTAATATAGTGGTGGCGAACCACCGATTTTGACATTCCCTCTAAATCCCCCTTTGACAAAGGGGGACTTGGTTCTGTTGTCACTATCAGATTGTAAGGAGTTTAGTGAATTTAGTGAACTCTAAACTCCCTAAACTCCTTAAATTCCTTAATCACCTTTAATTGGCGCCCACCTCTTGCTCAATCAAAAATAAGTTTCTAAATTTGTTACAAAATTATGGAAACAATGAGAATCGAGGAATTTACAGAAAATGATATTCGTGAGGCTGCTGCTTTGGCATATCCCGTTTGGGGTGTTGGACACGCAGGCGGTGGCAATGGCAAGGAGTTTGGACTA
>SUZX01000015.1 GCA_015059735.1 Rikenellaceae bacterium
GATATGTTAATCCCAATGGCTCTAACGACGGCATGCGCCCGGGTGTTGCTATTGTAAGTGGTGGTGTATTCAATTTCAATCCTTCGGCTTATGTGGCTGACGGATATGTAGCTACTCAAAATGCAGATGGCAATTGGAGTGTGGTGAAGGGTGTTAGTGTAAATAACGATACGGCTCTCATTTCCGCTGTCCAAAACGTTGAAGAGGGTGCTACTATCGTTTTGTCAGGAGATATCACCTTACCTGCTACCAATATGGATGACACAAACAATGCAGCTTTATCTTTCAACAACGTAAAAGCAACGATCGATTTGAATGGCAAAACATTGAAAGCCGGTCAGGCTGATCGTCAGAAGATGTTCTATGTGGATGGAAGTAGCGACATTACCATTACCAATGGTAAACTTGAAATCATCAGCACTAATGGACAGGTTGACGGTACAAACGCTTCAACGGGCGGCTCCAACGCTGTCTATTGTAACGGCGCAAATGTCACCATGAACAACGTAGAGATTATTGGTAGCCAACGTGGTGGTCACAGAGCCGTTGAAGTTTATAACGGTGTAGGTACGTTTACCAATGTGAAGATCGCTGTAAACTATGGCTTAGGTGTCAATGCTGGTGTAGGTGCAATCGTAACGCTGAATGATTGCGATATAACAGTAACCGGCATGTATTCTGCTCCCTATAATTCGACCTGTTTCTCTGTTATGGGTGGTGGTCAAATGACTGTAACAAGTGGCAATTACAAACTTATCAACAATGATACCTATAATACAGGAGCTTCGCACGGTGGTTGGGTCGGTATCATTATGAGTTCGGGTGGTAATCTCACGCTCAATGGTGGTACGTTTACCAATGTTCCTGCGACCGGATTTATGCCTCAGTATGAGCGTCCGTTGTTTAGCTGCGATGCCGTAGCCGGAACAACAAGCACTTTGAAATTTGTAGGAGGTACTTATGCTCCCCAAGAAGATCAGATCGTACACAAAGGGGGTAGTGGTGGTACAGAGATCGTACAAATCAAAGAAGAAACGCTCTCTGGTTATAGTGTAAATAGCGCACTTCTCGAAAAGATGACTAATAACGGTAACGGTACTTGGACTATACAATAAAGTAACCATACGCTTAAAAGATTTAGGCTGTCTAACAAGTCCTAAAAAAAATGAAAATCACCCCCGTCAGAAGGCTTCTGGCGGGGGTGAAACTTTAACAAATAACATTCTTTTGGCGTTCTGCTCTTCTTTTCGTTTCTTTTCTGTATCTTTGTCCGGAAATAAAAACAAACATCAAACACCATGAGCCTTGTAGCCATAGTAGGACGCCCGAATGTGGGTAAAAGTACACTTTTCAATCGATTGGTTGGTGAACGCAAAGCGATTGTTGACGCCACCGCAGGAACGACCCGTGATCGCCATTACGGTAAAACAGATTGGAACGGTCGCGAGTTTTCGGTGATCGATACAGGAGGTTACACGGTCAATTCTGACGACATCTTCGAAGATGAGATTCGGCGACAGGTGTTGTTGGCGATCGATGAGGCCGATGTGATTTTGTTTTTGGTGGAAGTGACAACGGGAATCACCGACCTCGATGCCATGATGGCCGACATTTTGCGTCGCAGCTCCAAAAAGGTGATTTTAGTCTGCAACAAAGTAGATAACAACAACCAAATATACTCTTCGCATGAGTTCTATGCCTTTGGATTGGGCGATCCCTATTGTATCTCTTCGATGTCGGGAAGTGGTACGGGCGATTTGATGGATGCCATATTGGAGGCGTTGCCCGAAGATGCGCGATCCGAAGAGGAGGAAGATCTGCCACGTATCACGATCGTAGGTCGCCCGAATGTAGGTAAATCGTCGATGACCAACGCGTTGTTGGGGACAGAGCGTAATATTGTGACATCGATAGCCGGCACAACCCGCGATTCGATCCATACGCGCTACAACAAATTTGGAATGGATTTCTATTTGGTGGATACAGCCGGTATGCGCAAGAAGGGTAAGGAGATGGAGGATTTGGAGTTTTATTCGGTGATGCGTTCGATACGGGCTATCGAGAACTCGGATGTCTGCGTGTTGATGCTCGATGCGCAACAGGGCTTGGAGTCGCAGGACCTCAATATCCACAATTTGATTGTCCGCAACCGCAAAGGTTGTGTGATTGTTGTTAACAAATGGGATTTGGTAGAGAAAGATAACAATACGATGAAGGAATGGACCGAGTTCTTGAAGAAGAAACTTGCTCCTTTCAACGACATTCCGATCATCTTCACCTCCGTACTCAACAAACAGCGTATTTTGGATGTGTTACAAACGGCGATTCGGGTACATCAGTCGCGTAAACGACGCATCTCAACCTCGGAGCTGAACGATGTTTTGTTGCCATTAATCGAAAACTATCCACCACCGGCGACAAAGGGTAAATATATCAAGATCAAGTATATCACCCAGTTGCCAACTCCGACACCGCAGTTTGCATTCTTTGTGAATCTGCCGCAGTATATTCGGGAGCCTTATCGTCGATTCCTTGAAAACAATATGCGTTCGCATTGGGATTTTTCTGGTGTCCCGATCCAAATCTATTTCCGACAGAAATAGGGTAGGAGGGGAATATCTTCTCTTTGATTGAGTTAAAATGGATCTGTTGACATTTCGAGATTATTGTCTTTCGTTACCATTAACCCAAGAAACAACCCCTTTTGATGACACGACATTGGTGTATAAAGTCGAAGGGAGGATATATGCTGCTGCTAATATGATCGATTTCAATCGAATTGCAGTGAAATGCGATCCCGATAAGGCTTTGTTACTGCGCGAGGAGTATCCGGAAATTTGCGCTGCATGGCATTTCAACAAACGACATTGGAACGATGTCTATGTCAATGGTGATCTTCCGGAGGCTTTTATCCGACTTCAAATTCGTAACTCCTATCTTTTAGTGTTACAACAGGTTGCTCCGAAAGCTCGGCGCGAAGAGTTGTTACATTGGATCAAGCAGATCGGGATTCCCGAATAATGATTTTTACCTCTTATCAAAAGAGGCACGATTTTGGGAGGTTTTGTTTTGATTGATTCCGGCGATCGGAAATAGAGAATCGAAACATAAATGCCATGAACAAAATCGACAAGAAGAGGCTTACTGCCGAGAACGGCAGACCTATTGCAGACAATCAAAACATTCAGACCGCAGGTGTGCGTGGCCCTGTGGTGTTGCAGGATCCTTGGTATCTCGAAAAAATCGCACATTTTGATCGCGAAGTGATTCCAGAACGGCGTATGCATGCCAAAGGATCGGGTGCATTCGGGACATTTACCGTAACACACGACATCACACAATATACACGAGCATCGATTTTTGGCGAAGTCGGTAAGCAAACGCCCTGTTTGGCGCGATTCTCGACAGTGGCCGGAGAGCGTGGCGCAGCAGATGCCGAACGTGATATTCGTGGATTTGCACTCAAATTTTACACAGATACCGGCAATTGGGATCTGGTGGGGAACAATACTCCGGTATTTTTTCTACGCGATCCGTTGAAATTCCCTGATTTGAATCATGCCATTAAACGTGATCCTCGAACCGGTATGCGCAGTGCCACAAATAATTGGGATTTTTGGACTCTGCTCCCAGAAGCATTGCATCAGGTGACAATAACCATGTCGCCACGTGGTATTCCTGCATCGTTTCGGCACATGCACGGATTTGGCAGTCACACATTCAGTTTTTACAACAAAGAGAATCATCGCACATGGGTAAAATTCCATTTTCGCACATTACAAGGAATTAAGAACCTGACAGATGCCGAGGCCGAAGCAATAATTGCTAAAGATCGCGAATCGAATCAGCGTGATTTGTTCGAGGCCATCGAGCGAGGAGATTACCCCAAGTGGCTGATGCAGGTGCAGTTGATGACCGAAGAAGAGGCACATACTTATCACATCAATCCGTTTGATTTGACGAAAGTGTGGTATCATGGGGATTTCCCGCTACACGATGTCGGAATTTTGGAACTCAATCGCAATCCCGATAACTTTTATGCCGAGATTGAGCAAGCGGCATTCAACCCGATGAATGTGGTTGATGGAATCGGTTTTTCACCAGATAAAATGTTGCAGGGACGATTGTTTTCCTATGGCGATGCACAACGTTATCGACTGGGAGTAAACCATAATTTGATTCCGGTAAACAGACCTCGTTGTCCGTTTCATGCTTATCATCGGGATGGACAGATGCGCACGGATGATAATTATGGGGCAACAGTATCTTATGAGCCGAACAGTTTTGGAGAATGGCAGGATAGTCCGAAATTGAAGGAACCTCCTTTAACATTTGAAGGAGCGACTTATAACTACGATGAGCGTGAATTAGATGACGATTATTATACGCAGCCCGGGAAACTTTGGCGATTGATGTCACCCGAGGATCGGCAAGCTACATGTGAAAATACGGCGCGTGCTATGGGGGATGCGTTGCTATTCATCAAACAACGACATGTGCGCAATTGTTATTATGCTGATCCGAATTACGGAAAAGGAGTGGCTGCAGCATTGGGAATCTCCTTTGAGGATGCACTTGTCGCCGAGGATCCGGCTCATCCGGTATGGGATAAGCGCAAGCATCGATCGGAGGTTCTTATGAGATAGTTTGTGGAATAACAATAGGCGGATTTTCACCCGCCTATTGTTATTCTGCTTGGGGAATATTGTTACTTTGTGGCTTGTTGTTGCGCCGACGATTGTGACCGCCTCGGTGGTGTCGTTTGCGATTGCGTGATCTGCGATTCTCCTCGCCATGTTCCGATGCTTGGTTGTTGCCCGTAGGATTTGTCGATGATGGGACGTGGTTGTCTGTAGGAGTTGTGCTAACAAAGTTTTCTTGTGCAGATTGTGGTTTTGCGGGATTATGTCGATTCCCTTTTCGCCCTTTGCTATGATTTCGATTCGATCGTCCGCCACGTCTGCGTTTGTTGCGATCCCGACTCTCAGCTGGAGCATATTTCGGACCTTCGCCAACAATCTCGGGAAGCTCAGCCTTGTGAATGTCGCGTTCGATGAATTTCTCGATCAAATGGAACTTTCCTTGTTCTTCTTCGCTGACGAACGTAATGGCTGCACCTGTTGCAGCAGCACGTGCCGTGCGTCCGATACGGTGAATATAATCCTCTGGATCATGGGGAACATCGTAGTTGATAACCAAGCCGATATCTTCGATGTCGATTCCACGAGCCACAATATCGGTAGCGACCAAAATACGCACTTTGTTGTTTTTGAAAGCGAGCATCACTTCTTCCCGTTTGATCTGTTCGAGATCGGAATGCATGGCCGCAACGTCCAATTTCATGCGTTTGAGCGTGTGTGCCAATTCCTTAACTTTTAACTTTGAAGAGGAGAAGATGATGGTTTTCGATTCGGAGGGCTCGGCAAACAACTCGCGGATGATTTCCAATTTCTGACTTTCGTAACAGATATAGGCCGATTGGTCGATCGCCTCGTTGGGTTTTGAAATGGCAATGTTGACCTCTGCGGGATTTCGCAAAATGGTTTTGGCCAACTCGCGGATCTTGGGAGGTAAGGTTGCCGAGAACATGATGGTTTGCCGGTTCTTGGGCATGTACGACACAATTTTCATGATGTCGTCGGCAAATCCCATATCAAGCATGCGGTCGGCCTCGTCGAGGATCAGGTATTCGACATGCGAAAGATCGACGCCGCTGTTTTGCAAGTGGGCAATCATGCGTCCCGGGGTGGCAATTACCACATCGGATCCCATCAACATTCCTTTTTTCTGCACATCCCATCCTTTGCCGTCGCCTCCGCCATAAACAACCGTTGTGGAAACCGGCAGATAATAGGAAAACCCTTGAAATTGCTGATCAATCTGTTGGGCTAACTCGCGCGTTGGTACGATGATAACGGATTTGACAACATTGTTATCGTTTCCGCTCAATAGCAATTTATTGAGTAGTGGTAATGTATAAGCCGCAGTCTTCCCTGTTCCTGTTTGGGCGCAACCGATGATGTCACGACCTTCGAGAATGACCGGAATGGTGTGCTCTTGCACAGGGGTCATCTCATGAAAATTCATATCATAGAGTCCGTCGAGGATCTCGTCCTCCAAATCCAATTCATCGAAACGCATGGAAAACCTGTTTTAGCGAGTTGTTAGTTATCGGTAAAAATCTCTTCGCCGAAGAGCGTGGCCGGAGTACATCCCGTGATGCGAACTTGTACATAATCACCGGTTTGGTGGTTGCCACGATCGAAAACCACAACTTTGTTCTGCGATGTGCGTCCCGAGAGTTGTGCGGCATTGCGACGCGACTCTCCTTCTACCAATACCTCAAACTCTTTGCCCACGTCTCGTTGATTGCTAGCATAACCCAATTCGTTTTGTAGTGCGATGATCTCTTGCAACCGCCGAGATTTTACCTCGTCAGAAATGTCATCGGGAAGGTGTTTGTGTGCGAAAGTTCCCGGGCGTTCGGAGTATTTGAACATATAAGCAAACTCGTAGCCTACTTCGCGCATGAGCGACAGGGTTTGCTGGTGCTCCTCTTCGGTTTCTCCCGAGAACCCGGCAATCAGGTCGGTTGTGATGGCACAGTCAGGCATGTAACGTCGAATGGCCGCAATTCGGTCGAGATACCATTCGCGAGTATATTTGCGATTCATGCGTTCGAGCATGGTCGAAGCTCCTGATTGAGCCGGCAGGTGAATTGCCCGACAGATGTTTGGCATTGAGGCCATGACCTCCAACAACCGGTCACTCATGTCTTTGGGATGTGATGTTGCGAAACGAACCCGTAATAATGGCGAAATTGAGGCTACTCTGCGCATGAGTTCGGGGAAATCGACCTCGTTGAACCGGTACGAATTGACATTCTGTCCGAGAAGAGTCACTTCTCGATAGCCGTTATCGAAGAGACTTTGAGCTTCGGCAACGATCGTGTCGCAGTCGCGACTGCGTTCGCGACCGCGTGTATAAGGAACGACACAATAAGAGCAAAAATTGTTACAACCGCGCATGATCGAAACAAATGCACTGACACCGTTGCGGTCCAATCGCACGGGCGCAATTTCGGCATAAGTCTCTTCGGTGGATAGTAATACGTTGATCCCTTTTCCGCCGGCTTCTGCTTCGCGCACTAATCGTGGCAGATCGCGGTAGGTATCAGGGCCGGCAACGATATCGACACCGTATGCTCCTTCGATGAGTTTCTCTTTCAGTCGTTCGGCCATACAACCGATGATGCCGATAATCAGTGATGGTTTGGCTTTACGATGGCGTTTCATTTCTGCTAAACGGCCCCAAATGCGTTGTTCGGCATTGTCGCGGATCGAGCATGTGTTAATCAGGATGATGTCGGCTTCGTGGATGTTATCCGTATAAATGTATCCTTCGGATTGCATTACCGAAACGACAATTTCCGTATCTCCGGCATTCATCTGACACCCGTAGGTTTCGATGAAAAGTTTACGGCCGTTACCCTGCAATGGCCGTAATTTATTCAAATCGAGGTTCAAAATGCGAAATTCAATTTTGAGAAGTTAACGTTTACTCCGCTTGTGTTGCGTTCTTTTCGGGGAAAGGTTTGAATCCTTCGCCAAAGGTTTCGTAGGCATCGGTTACCACAACAAAAGCTTGTGGGTCGATCTCTTTGATCATGTGTTGTACTAAGCGAACCTCTTTACGGCTTACGACCAAAAAAATCATATCGCGTTCACGGTCGGTGTACATACCTTTGGCTTTAAGATAGGTGGCTCCACGATCGAGATCGTTGATGATGAAATTTTTTAGTTCGGCATGGTGATCGGAAACGATGAAGAGCAGCTTATCATAGGATGCACCATTCAAAACATAGGCAACCACGCGCGATGATACATAAATTTCCAGTAGCGAATAGAGGGTAAGCATCCACCCGTTGGAGGCAGGTTTATCGATACCGATACCGAATCCGATGACGATCAAACCTAATAATACGACAAAACCATCAGCTAAAAAAATACCGGTCGAAAACTTAACTCCTGCATATTTTTGAAGAAGCATGCCGATAATGTCGGTGCCACCGGTGGTGGCCTGCTGTCTGACGACAAGTCCCAAGCCGACACCGATCAATACCGATCCGATCAGACATGTGAAAAGCAAATCGTTAGACAAGTCGAGTCGACCATTAAGCAGTAGGGTTGGATCCAATGTTTCGATGGCAGCTTCGTTGGGATAGACCATTCGTGTAAGAATGTTCATAAGACCCGGTGTGATTAGAGCAGCAACCAATGTGCGCATGCCGAATTGACGCCCGAAGACCAATAGGCCGATCAGCAACAGTGGAGTGTCGAGCATGTAGCCGAAAGTTCCCACCTGAATTGAGGGGAAGATGTTGTGTAATACGATCCCCATACCATAGATTCCTCCCGGAACAAACTTGTAGGGATTGATGAATAATACAAATCCGGCACTGATGAGTATACATCCTAATAAAATTAGAGTCCATGAGCGCCACCAAGGCCATGATCCCATCGGTTCGAGTAGTGCTTTGGTATTCATAAATACGAGTTTAGTGTGGTACAAAGATACAATATTTATTCAAAAACGCAGAATGTGTTCGGGGCTTTTTTGTCGTAAATCTTTGCCTTCCGGAAATTTTGATTATCTTTGCATCTGCAAACTTGCTGTTTATTATAGACAAAAAGAATGATTTTAACCATTTATACCGCTACGACCATGATCGTATTAGCCTATTTGCTCGGCTCGATTCCTAGTGCCGTGTGGATCGGTAAAAAATATTATGGCGTAGATATTCGCGAATACGGTAGTAAGAATGCCGGAGCTACCAACATGTTGCGTGTGTTGGGACGTCGTGCTGCGCTGCCGGTTTTTGTCTTGGACTTTTTGAAAGGATTTGTGGCCGTGACGATTATCAAGTTGCTTAAATACGATGATCTGATCGGGCAAAACGATTTGATAAACTTGCAGATCGGTGCGGTGTTTGCAACTGTTTTGGGGCATATTTTCCCCGTTTTTGCCGGATTTCGTGGAGGCAAAGGGGTGGCAACGCTGATTGGGTCTGTGACCGCAATTTATCCCTCGATTACCATGTTGTGCTTTGGAGTATGGTTGCTGGTGTTGATGGCGTCGCACTATGTGTCGTTGGCATCGATGGTAGCCGGATGCTGTTTCCCGGTATTTACATTCATGTCTCCCAAAGTATATGATTCGCTTCCGTTTTATATTTTTTCGATAGTGATCGCCATATTGTTGCTCATTACTCATCGTAAAAATATCAAACGATTGCTCGACGGTACGGAGTCGAAAACTTATATTTGGCGTCCGAGAAAGGTGCGGATATTGAACGAAGAGAAGAACAAAACACAAGAAAATCAAAAAACGAAATAGACTGAATCCGGAATTTGTTGTGGGTAATTAACACAACATTTTCCGTTTTTTTATGGTTTTTATACCATAATATACGAATAAATAGGAAAAATAGAGTAAATTTTTTTAATTATGCTACAAGAAAATTTGATTAAAATCTACGAAAAGAGTTTTCGCGAGAACCGTGAAATGTCAGCGTTGACCGACTATTTCAAGGGTGAAACATTTTCGTATTACGAAATGGCAAAAGAGATCGCCAAATTGCATCTGCTTTTCCGAAAAGTAGGGATCAAACAAGGCGATAAGATCGCACTGATTGGTCGCAATAACCCTCGTTGGTGTATCTCATATTTGGCAACCATTACCTATGGAGCAGTAATCGTCCCGATTCTTCAAGATTTTACTCCGGCCGATATGATTCATATCATCAATCACTCGGAGAGTCGATTGCTGTTTCTTGGCGATAATTTCTGGGATGTGATCGAAGAGGATCAGATTAAGCAGATTGAGGCTGTATTTTCGTTGACTGATTTTCATGTGATTTATGAGCGTGATGGTAAATCAATCACCAAGTTCCAAACCGAGATTTTGAAGAATTACCGTGCAAAATATCCGCGAGGATTCAGCGTCAACGACATCAAATATCCCGATGTCCCCAATGATCAATTGGTTTTGCTCAATTACACCTCTGGAACAACGGGGTATTCGAAGGGTGTTATGCTTACGGTCAATAATCTAACAGGAAATGTGCATACTGCAATGGTTATGACCAATGCGCAAACGGGATATCACTATTTCTACAAAGGGAGTAGAACGCTGTCATTTCTCCCGTTAGCGCATGCTTATGGTTGCGCATTTGACTTTTTAGCACCGATGGCAGTAGGAGGACATGTTACATTGCTTGGTAAGATTCCGTCCCCGAAAATCCTGCTTGAAGCGATGGCTGTGGTGAAACCAACACTCATTTGCTGTGTACCTATGATCCTTGAAAAGATTTACCGTAAGCAGGTGCTGCCGATGCTTGAAAAAGGCCCGATGTCGATTGCCATGAAGATTCCGTTGCTCAATACCGCTATCTATTCGGTGATTCGTAAAAAGTTGATGGATGCTTTTGGCGGGAACGTGGGACTATTTGTGGTAGGAGGTGCCCCCATGAACCAAGAAACCGAGGCTTTCCTAATGAAGATTCATTTCCCGATAACAATCGGATATGGTATGACCGAGTGTGCTCCGTTGATCAGTTTTTCTCCCGAGAACGAATTTAAGCCGGGCTCCTGTGGCCGTTATGTGAAAGATATGTTGGAGGTGAAGATCGACTCGCCCGATCCGGAGCATGTGGCTGGCGAGATCATCGTGCGAGGCGAACATGTCATGTTGGGCTATTATAAAAATGAGAAAGATACCAATAGTGTGCTTGACGCCGATGGCTGGCTGCATACCGGTGACATGGGAACAATGGATCCCGATGGAACGCTTTATATTCGCGGTCGTTCGAAGACGATGATTCTGTCAGGAAATGGACAGAACATCTATCCCGAAGAGATTGAGGATAGACTCAACAATATGTATATGGTGCTTGAATCGTTGGTACTTGATGTTGGAAACGGCAAACTCAAAGCGTTGGTGGTTCCCGATTATGAATTAGCGGAGAAAGAGGGTGTGGATAAGAACGATCTGCCGGCAATCATGGAGAACAATCTTGTGGAGTTGAATAAGTTGTTAGCAGCTTATGAGCGGGTATCGGAAATTGTGCTTTATCCGACTGAATTTGAGAAGACTCCCAAACGAAGCATCAAACGTTATTTGTATAGTACTGTGTTGTTGAATAAATAACAAATGGTCTAAGTTTGATCGAGACATCCGTCCCTTTTATAGGAACGGATGTTTTTCATTTCGTATGGATCGAGAAGATGTTTCATAATTTTTCGTATATTTACGCCATGGAAATCACAAAAAAGAAGACTTCGATTGGTGAAAATTTGCTCTACGTTTTGGTGTGGAGTGCCATCATCTTGGTTCCGGTACTTAACTCGGAGATGATGGAGGAGTTGCATATTAACTTCGAAAACGTACTGATTGCGTGGCGGAAAATTTTCCCTTATTTGGTGATTTTCATTGTTCATAACTATCTGCTGGCCCCACGATTTATGCTCCGACATCAATACGGATGGTATCTTGCTTTAGACATTGCCTTGATTGTCGGTGTGTTTTGGTGCTTGGATCTTTATGAGTTGTTTTTGGGTGTTCGGTTTATGAGTTTTGAGATAGCGGCAGAAACTACGAATTTGCCTCATAAGGTGTCGTTTACCGATCTGCCGATGTATTGGAATTGTATATTGGGGCTTTTTATGACGGGGGCAAATACGGGTATCAAACTTATTTATCAGTCGATTCGCGATGAGCAAGAGATGGAGGAACTGAAACGCCGTAATTTGCAGGCAGAGATGGACTATTTGAAATATCAGATCAATCCGCACTTTTTCATGAATACGCTCAATAATATCCATGCTTTGATCGATATTGATACGGAGTATGCAAAAAATGCCGTAATCGAGCTCTCGAAGATGATGCGTTATGTACTTTACGAGTCTGGCAAGGAGCGGATCTTGCTTAAAGATGATATTTTGTTTTTGCGAAATTATATCGAATTGATGCGGATTCGTTATTCCGACGAGATCGATATTCGGGTTGAGGTGCCCGATAATCTTTCGGAGCAGATTGTGATTCCGCCATTGCTTTTTATTGTATTTGTGGAGAATGCCTTCAAACATGGAGTCAGCTATAATCGTCCGTCGTTTATTCATATTTGGGTCGAGTATGCAAACGACAAAGTGACAGGAACCATTGTCAATAGTCGCCATGCGTCAACGGGAAAGAAACATTCGGCCGGCATCGGATTGGAAAACGTACACAAACGATTGAAACTGATTTATGGAGAGAAAAATTATACCCTTGATATTCGGGAAGAACCCGAAACATACACTGTTAAACTTGTAATTCCTACACTTCATGCTTAAATGTATTGCTATCGACGATGAGCCGTTGGCTCTGCGTCAGTTGACCACTTATATTGCGAAGATCCCTTATTTGCAACTTGTTGCAACTTGTCGGAATGCTATTGAGGCGCAGCAACTTTTGGCGCAACAGAGTGTTGATTTGATTTTTGTGGATATCAATATGCCGGATCTTAATGGGGTGGATTTTGTGCGTACGCTACTTGATCGACCAATGGTAATCTTTACAACGGCTTATTCGGAGTATGCCGTTGAAGGGTTCAAACTCGATGCAGTAGATTATTTGCTCAAACCTTTCAGTTTTGCCGATTTCAGTCGGGCTGTCGCCAAAGCCAATTCACTTTATGAGTTGCGAAATAACCAACGAACTGCAACCCATGAGCCGGCCGCAGAGGCAGTTCCGCAAGATAACGAGTATATCTCCGTAAAAGCAGACTATAAAACCTCGCTCATCAAAATCAGTAATATCGTCTATTTGGAGAGCGAAGGTGAGTATGTTCGATTGCATATGGTCGATAATACCACTATTACCACGTTGTTCCGGCTAAAAAACATGGAGATTGCCTTACCTGCCGAGCGTTTTATGCGGATACATCGTTGTTATATAGTCAACCTCGATTATATCAAAGCCTATGTAAAAGGCCGTGTATATCTGAGCGATACGGAGTATGTTCCTATTGGCGAATTATATAAAGATGCTTTTCTGCAATTTGTAGATCGGAAATTCAAAAATTTGGAGGCTTAAAGTATCTTCTCATTGTTGGGAAGGGATTATCCCAATTGTGTCAAGAACGTATGTTATTGCTTCGTAGTCGGCTTGTCCGGTGGCGTGTTGTTGAGATTCGGAAAATCGGAAAGGGGTGTGTATTCTCCATTGCAAAGTTCGTGGCAATAATGGCGTATTCCATCGGTAAGGATAATATAGCGTGCCTCGAGGATCGAATTATAGCGAACGGCCTGAGCGAAGGCCTCTTGTCCGATTCCGACGTGGGGAGCTTTACATTCTGCCAATAACAGTGGCTTGGCAGTATCATCGACCACCACTACATCGGCTCGCTGATCTTGCCCGTTTAGTGGTACGGCATATTCTTGGGCAATGCGCATGGGATGTACTCCGCAATAGGTTGTCAAATAGGAGATCAAATGACGCCGAACCCACTCTTCGGGAGTGAGTACCAACCAAATGCCACGCAATTCGTCCCAAACTTCGATTTGTTTGCCTCGACGGCGGGCTCGAAGACGAATGGCAGGGAAATTGAGCTTTGCAAGTTCGGACATCGTAGGATCGAAAAAAAAGTAGTATCTTTACCTGCAAATATAATGAAAGGAGAGCGAAGAAAAGCAAATTATTTGATTTTTATTCCGAATAGCATCCTATGTCCTATAAAATAGAGGTAAGTGAAGTTAGGTTTTGTAACCTGTAAAATAAAATATTATGCGACGAATCTTTTCAATCATAGCGCTACTCTTATTGGGTAACCTTTGTGCGCAACCATACAAATCTTCCGACAATCGGGAACTGGCGCGGGGTTCTATTTGGGTTTATCCTACGGCAGAGATCGCCGCAACGCGAAATTGTGAAAATAATCGCTATCTGACGCATTTGACCACATGGCAGTTGCACCAGAGCGTCTTCTCTTCAACCTTTACCATGCCGTTTGCATGGGTTAACAGACAAGTCTTTTTTTATGTGGGCTCTGCCACGTCCGATTATGAGGTGCGCGTGAACGGACGCCGAGTAGGTCGTAATGCTAACCCAAATCAGCCCGCCGAGTTTAATATCACTCGTTATGCCAAAGAGGGACGTAATACCCTCGAAATCGTATTGGCAGATCCATCGGCATTTACTCCGATGGAGAGTTGGAAATCGGGGATAACGCCTGCGATTGGCGCCACTCGCGTATTTAGCCAGCCGACATTGCGTATTCGTGATATCTTGGTGAAGACCGGATTGGGCGATGCTGAGGCCAAAACGGCAACGGCTGAGGTGGGAATTGTGGTGAAAAGTCATGCACTCAATCCGCGCACTTCGCAATTCCACTACGAACTACTCTCTCCGCAAGGCGAGGTCGCTGCTGTCGGAAAGCAGGAGTTGACACTTTCCATGCGTGGGGAAGATACGTTGCGCTTTTTGGCACGTATTCCCAAATCCCAACTATGGAGTGTGCAACACCCTGTGCATTATACCTTGAAACTGAAAACCCAACACGAAGGTCGTTTTGTTGAGTTCTTGAACCTGCCTATCGGATTTCGTGTTGTGAGTGTTCGTAATGGCCAAATGGCTGTAAATGGTGAGCCGGTAGAGTTGCGTGTTCGCGAGGTTTCTCCCCAAATTGACTCTGCTACATTGGTTAAAGTCCATAAAGAGGGTTATAATACGTTGAAACTCGCCTCGGGAGTTGCTCGTCCGGAGTTGTATGCAATGTGTGACACGTTGGGAATGTTTGTGATCACACAAGCCGCGATCGATACTCGATCTGGAGGAGATTCCCGCCGCAAAGGAGGAAATATCTCGAACAACCCTGCATGGCAGGGAGCATTTATCGAAAGGGTAGAAGATAGTTACCATGCTACGAAACGCCATCCATCGGTTATTGCATTTTCGATTGCCGAACAATCCTCCAATGGAATCAATCTCTATGAAACCTATTTGCGGATGAAACAATTCGAAGATGATCGACCGATTATTTATCCGGCTGCCGGAGGCGAATGGAATAGCGATCTCTTAAAATGGAAGTAGTTATTCGCTAATGTTCGGATTGTCGAGAATCGTAGATGTCGATCGTTTCATCGAGCCTAAATTATCGAACGATTAGATTGGTGCACAATGTGGAAAATATTTTTCTTCGAAAAAATTTGCATGGACAAACTTTTGTCGCTATCTTTGCACTCGCAATCTAAAAGATTGATGCCTCTTTAGCTCAGTTGGTAGAGCACGACACTCTTAATGTTGGGGTCCAGGGTTCGAGCCCCTGAGGGGGTACAGAAGCGAGAAACGAAAGTTTCTCGCTTTTTGTTGTTGCTCAATGAGTTAAGCAGCCCGCCCTGGGGCGCACCAGTGGCGTATCGTGGCTGTTTTGTCTATGTTTGTCCATCCTCTGTCTATGTAGAATAGACAAAATTCACAAACCTATTTGAAACCAATAACCGAAAACTTGGACATAGGTTTCGGGTAATCTTGCCCCGCTTTCATTAATCTGCGATAATCTTGGCAGATAGTTTGGAATTAACTTGACACTTCCGAATAGTGAGCTTATGTTTGCACTCGTAAACGGCTCATTGAAAGGAATTTGCACAATGTCCACCTTTGTCTAAACATTGTCTATGTTTGTCTAAAAGTTGTCTATGTATAGATTCTTCCAGCCGTTTTTAGTAGCGTAATTTTGCAACATAAATAGTACACTATAAAAACGATTAGAAGCTATGAGAACAGAAATGTTAAGGATTAAGATGATTGCCCACAAAGGCAAACCAAACAAA
>SUZX01000009.1 GCA_015059735.1 Rikenellaceae bacterium
GATGTTTCAAAGGGTTTTGCTTGATTTTGTCCTCAAAACTTTTGGACTTGGAGCGGAAAACGAGACTCGAACTCGCGACCCCAACCTTGGCAAGGTTGTGCTCTACCAACTGAGCTATTTCCGCATATGTTTCGCAATTGCGAGTGCAAAGGTAGGAAAAATTTTCGAAACTCCAAACTTTTTCTTACCTTTGTTGTTAGAATTGCGGAATACGCAGTTTGTTTTGATGGCATTTAGGCTATTGTTTAGTTGACGAAACGACCAATTTAACAACTGACGGACAATAGGCACGCTAAATGCTCACGCCCTATGGCGTGGGTATGTGCTTTCGTCAGTATGGTGCTTGGTCGTACCAGTCAACAAAGGCACTACCCACGTTTCTTTTTTTGAGTTGAACGGTTGCCGTCTATGGCTTGACACTTATTGTTTAACTTAAATTCAAAGTATTATGAAAAAGATTTTCGGATTGATGTTGCTATGTGCAACAATGGTGGGTACTATGTCCTGCGAACAAGAGGGCGAAGATGCAGGGAGTCAGGTGTTGCTATCTAGAACATCTTACATTATGTATTCAGATGCAACTATAACCATAGACGGAAGTGGTTTAACTAATGTAACTTGGAGTTCTAATAATGAGTATGTTGCCACCGCCAATGGAAATACTCTTTCTTCTGATAAAGTAGGTTCAACTAAATTGTATTGCAATGGACAAAGAATTAGTGTCATAGTGAAACCTCGCTATTCATTATACACCGAGCCTGATATGTCTTGGGGAAGTAGTAAGAGTTCAATCATATCGAAATATGGGACTCCATTTGCTGATGATGGGCAAACAATTATGTATGAAACGACAAATACATCAGTACCATACATCGCATATATGTTTAATGAAACTGGATTATTTTCGTGTGGTGCGGTCGTTAAATTAACGGCAGGTAGTGCATTGGTTGATTTTTTAGGAGAAAGATATGTGTTTTATTCAGTAAACACATCAACTTATACAGCAACTTTTGCACATTGCTACGGAAGAAAAGATAATCCACAAGTAGATTATGCAGGTAAAATGGCTTATCAGAGTTCGATAGG
Organism: Rikenellaceae bacterium; assembly: GCA_015059735.1. Taxonomy (GTDB): domain Bacteria; phylum Bacteroidota; class Bacteroidia; order Bacteroidales; family Rikenellaceae; genus Alistipes. The sequence goes on from SUZX01000009.1 coordinate 1,087, forward strand.
AGGTATCCTCGTAGTATATGCAAGCAATAGCTCTACAAGAGGCGTTGATAATGATACAACATTCAAATCAATGACAGAATTTATTGAATGTAACCTTTAACGATTCAGGAGCAATTTCGGTTGCTCCCTTTGATAACAAAATTTTTAAGTGTAAATTTGTATATAAACACCCATTTTTAAGTATAATTATATACGAACACAAAATATTTAATTGTAGATTTAGTATTATAAATACAACATGGAAGGCTTAGCAATATTAAGTTTAATTTGGGGTATACTTTGTATTATCTTATTCTTCAAGGTCTGGAATGCCTGTAATTGTATTAAGCGATTAGCAGCCAAGTATGCTCCCGAAAACGCACAACTCAAACTAAAACATAACACAAATAAATCAAGACTCGAAACAAGAGAAAGTATTGACAATTGGCTCAAAGAAGAGCAATAAAATTAGTCAGTGGCAACGTGTACGCAAATATATACAAATAATAAATACAATTATTTATATATTCGATTTACAATGAGCAGGATTGAGTCATCCCGCTCATTTTTTTTAGCCATCCTCCCGAATTTTACGATAAAAGCAAAATAACATCCTTCATCTTTGGCAAATTATAAACAGGTATTATATCATGCAAATCAACACATTAAACAATAAAAACATTCTATTACTCTCCAATCTCCATAATCAAAATAGGCTCTAAACAGCAAACATATCGATAAAAAATTCTATATTTGCCGAAAATATGACCAACTAACAAATCTTTGAAGACAAATTAATCTCTAAAATTAAAAATACCATGAAGAAATTAGTATTGACACTTCTCCTTGTTGCCGGCATTGCAGGAGTTTCGGCGCAAGCAATCTACCCCAAAGCAGGTGAGAACTGGCCGAAAGCGCGTCCATCGAAGTATGGGTTCAACGAGAAGAAGATGAAAGAGTTGCGCAAGTACATCATCGACTCGATGCAAACCACCGGTTTGATGGTCATCGTTGGCGGCGAGTGTATCTATCAATTTGGTAATGTTGAGCGCATCAGCTATATCGCATCGTGCCGCAAGAGTGTTCTTTCCATGCTTTATGGCAAGTATGTCGAAAATGGCACTATCGATCTGAATAAAACCATCGGAGAGTTGGGTATCACAGACCACGGAGGATTGCTTCCCATCGAGCAAAAAGCCAAAATCCTTCACTTGATTCAGGCTCGTTCGGGCGTTTATCATGCGGCTTCCAATCCGGGCAGTTCACTCGATAACCCCGAATATGTACCGGAACGCGGCTCGAAAAAGCCCGGTACGTATCACCTTTACAACAATTGGGATTTCAATGTTGCCGGTACCGTTTTCGAGCAATTGACTGGCAAGAGCGTATATCAAGCTTTGGAAGAGGATTTGGCAAAACCGCTCGGCTTCCAAGATTGGGACATCAAAAATCAGCGTTACGGTGGTAAGAAAAAGTACTCGATTCACCCTGCCTATCATATTTACGTTTCAACCCGCGATATGGCTCGTATCGGTTACTTGATGTTGCGCGACGGAAAGTGGGAAGACAAACAAATCATCTCGAAAGATTGGCATGACAAAATGATTGCTTTCTCAACGCCCCGCAATCAGATGAACCCCAAGAAGTCGCGTAAAGGTCAATTCGGATATGGTTATATGTGGTGGCTTTACGATGTAAAAAGACCCGGATTCAAGGGAGCCTATGCCGCCCACGGAGCAATGGGACAATATATTACCATATTCCCCGAGTTGGATATGGTGGTAGTTCACAAGACCGATAGTGTCTATGGACGCAAAACGAAGTCTTCGCGCTACCAAGCCCTGTTGCGTAAAATCGTTGCGGCAAAATTGGAAAACAACTAAAATATGCCACACAACCATCGAGGAGATTTTCATCCGCCCCTCGAAGATAAATCAGCTCCATCGGACAATTCCGACGGAGCTGATTTCACATAAAAATAGGCGAAATCTTTTTACATTCGTAACGAAATATTATCTTTGTACTTATGAAATCGGCCATCGATCTTTTTTCCGCTTTGGGCGAACGTTTGCGAGGATTCGAAAGAGATCCCCGCATACAGGCCGTTGCCCAACAGGCTTGTTCGGCAAATGACTGGTTTACGCTGCACGAAATCGGTCGAGCCATCGGCGCATTAGTCGATAACATGTTGCAACCGGAATTATTACGAGATTGGCTGAAAGGTTATGCCGTACCGGTCAGCCGACCGCAAAATATTTTGGTTATCATGGCCGGAAACATTCCGTTGGTGGGATTTTTTGATCTACTGTGCGTCATAGCAAGCGGTCACCAATGTATCGTCAAACCGTCGAGCAAAGATCGGATATTGACCGATTTTATCATCGATCAGTTGCAGGCTATTGATCCCGACGTACCCATCACTCGTTACGATCAAAATCAAAGAATCGACGCCGTTATTGCCACAGGAGGCGAAAATGCCAATCGATATTTCCGTAACCATTATGCCAATCTCCCAACACTTTTGCGAGGAAATCGGCAATCTGTTGCGGTTTTATCTGGAGAAGAGACCGCAAACCAATTAATCGGCTTGTCCGATGATATTTGGGCCTATTCGGGATTGGGTTGCCGCAACGTTTCGCTGTTATTTATCCCGAAAGGATATGATTTACAACTATCCATGCCCCAGGTAAACACAAAATACCGAAACAACTACCGACAAACCCGTGCCATATTGGAGATGACCGACGCCCCATTTCGAGACCTCGGAGCTGCCGTGCTTTTGGAAAAGAGAGAATTTCCTACGGCGCTATCTTCGATCTGCTTTACTCGCTACCAAGATCTTGCAGAGGTCGAAACATGGCTTGCCGAACATGACAACGAACTGCAATGTGTTGTTTCGGAGTGTGTACAACATACACGCAGATGCGGATTTGGGATGGCACAAGCCCCGAAACTAACCGATTGGCCGGATGGTCAAGATACCCTTCGATTCCTTACCGATCTAACAAAAACAGATAAATAAAAACTTAAAACCAGATAAATATGTCCATGATTTTTAGATTCCGAATGCTGAGTGACGAGAATGATAATTTTGTTCGCGACTACGAAGTGATGTACGATATGTCATTACTCGATTTCCACGAGTTCATTCTCCAATCACTCGAATATGAACCTTGTATGGCATCGTTCTTCACAGCCGATAATCGTTGGGAAAAACTGCGTGAATTTACCTTGATGGACATGGGCGACGACGGATCCGAAACATCTCCGCAATCGATGGAAGAGGTCGTACTCGGACAGATCATCCACAACAACCGTGACCGACTGATCTATCTGTTCGATCTGTTCGGCGATCGTGCCTACTACCTCGAACTAACAGGCACTTACGAGGCCGAGGCCGACAGCAGTTATCCTCGCGAAATTTATGCACAAGCCGAGGCCCCCGATCAATATGACCCCGCCAAACATGTTGAATCGGGTGACGGATCTATTTTCGATGAGGTAATGGATGAATTCAGCGATTTCGAAGGCGACGACAATTTCGATGATGAATACTAAACGTTTGTTGGTGGTTGTAGGGCCCACCGGCTCGGGCAAGACCGATTTAAGCATCCTTCTGGCTTGTCGCTACGGAGCCCCGATTATATCGATGGACTCCCGACAATTTTATCGGGGAATGCCGATTGGCACAGCACAACCATCTCCCGAACAACTACAAGCCGTAGAACATCATTTCATAGCCTCACATGACATTACCGAGGAGTTGAATTGTGGTGAATATGAGGTTCAAGCACTAAAAAAACTCGAAACACTCTTTACCCAACATGATTGCGTGGTGGCAGTCGGCGGCTCCGGATTATATGTTCGTGCGCTGTGCGAAGGAATGGATGATCTACCCCAAGCCAATCCCGAATTACGCAACAAGTTATCCGCAAAGCTTGCCAGCGAAGGTGTCAGTGCCCTTGCAGAAGAACTTCGCGCACTCGACCCCGATTATTTCGAACAAGTCGATCGAAACAATCCCGCACGGGTAATGCGAGCATTGGAGGTCTGCCTACAAACCGGCAAACCATACTCAACCCTAAGAACAGGGATACGTCAAAAACGAGATTTCGAAATCATAAAAATCGGAGTCGATATACCTCGCGATATACTTTACGATCGCATCAATCGTCGTGTCGATGCAATGATGGATGCTGGATTAGAGTTTGAAGCCCGAAATCTTTATCCATTTCGGCACCTCAACGCGCTGCAAACTGTTGGCTACAAAGAACTATTCGAGTATTTCGATGGTGCGATTTCACGCGATGAATCCATCGAACTGATCAAACGAAACTCTCGACGTTATGCCAAACGGCAACTTACATGGTTTCGCCGCGACACAGATATCCATTGGGTCAATCCTAACGATATTGAAACGATATTTACCTACACGGATTTGGACAAATCGTAATTTTGTATTATTTTTGTCGCTGTCTTTCCCAAGAATGGATTGCTCGGATGGTGGAATAGGTAGACACGCCGGACTTAAAATCCTGTGACCAGAAATGGTCGTGCGGGTTCGATTCCCGCTCCGAGTACCAATCATACCACTCTTTTTACAATAATTTCCAATAAACCAACAATAGTGCTCATTATTTTTCAATAACGAGTTCTTATCGATAAACTTTTCTTAAAATCTTTCACTTTTGTTTTACAATTCGAAATAATGCACTATATTTGCATACAAATTCGAAAGTTCGAAGAATCATTCGACATCTAATCATCCCAAAAGACTTGTTTACATTTTCAATATGCAAAATTTAGATGCGCTTAAAGGCAAAAGCCTTGCAGAGTTGCGAGAAATCGCCAAAACTCTGGGTATTAAAAACATCATGATTAAAAAGCGCGAGCTTATCGAGAAAATCACCGGAGGAGCTCTTTCTGACACACCTCAGGAGACAACCCTAAAACCAACGAACTCTCCTGTTCGGCAAGAATCAACATCTTCTTCCGAGTTGGTCGCTACTCCTCCCTCTCCAAATACAGGTGTTGACCACGAAATACACAAACCTCGTCGAGGCAGACGTCCGCGTGTCGCCAAAATCGAACCGGCAGCACAAGGAGCGAAAATAACACCTTCTACAAACCCATCTGAGAAGATTTACGAACAACCTGCCATTGAGATTCCTGCACCAACTCCAATCTCCGCCTCTCCCACTTCTCAATCAGATGCGCCAATAGGCACTTCTGCCACCGAAGGAATTGTAACGGCTCCCAAACGTCGTGGACGTAAACCCAAAGCACTCATTTTACAAGAACAAGCCGCTGCACAAGCACAAAATAAAATTCAAACGGAATCGACCTCCGAACAAGTTGCACTCCAACCAGCCGTTGACATAAATCAAGAGCCGAATACCCCGTCGCAACCTGCCGAGCAGCAATCGATTGCCACTTCCCCCGAAGATGAAATCATCACAAAAGATGATTTTGCCGGTGAAATCGAGGGCGAAGGTGTTTTGGAAGTGATGCCCGATGGTTACGGTTTCCTCCGCTCAGCCGACTACAACTACCTCAACTCGCCGGACGACATCTATGTATCACCGACACAAATCAAACTCTTTGGGCTCAAAGCTGGTGACACGGTAAATGGTGCAATCCGTCCACCAAAAGAAGGAGAGAAATATTTTCCGTTGGTACGCGTAAACGAGATCAACGGATTGAAACCCGAATACATCCGCGACCGCGTACAGTTCGAATATATGACTCCGCTCTTTCCTAGCGATAAATTTTGTCTGACCGGAAACGGCCACAACAACATGTCAACGCGCATCGTCGATCTATTCTCTCCGATCGGCAAAGGGCAACGTGCTCTGATCGTTGCACAGCCCAAAACCGGTAAAACAATGTTGATGCAATCAATTGCCAATGCCATTGCCGACAACCATCCCGAGGTTTATATGATCGTCTTGCTCATCGACGAACGTCCCGAAGAGGTTACCGAAATGGCTCGCAACGTCAAAGCCGAAGTAGTAGCCTCGACCTTCGACGAGCAAGCCTCGCGCCATGTGAAAGTTGCCGAAATGGTTCTCGAAAAGGCTAAACGCATGGTAGAATGTGGCCACGATGTCGTGATTTTCTTGGATTCGATCACCCGCTTAGCTCGTGCTTACAACTCTGTACAACCCGCATCGGGCAAGGTTCTTTCGGGAGGTGTCGATGCCAATGCACTCCACAAGCCCAAACGCTTCTTCGGTGCAGCCCGCAATACCGAAGAGAAAGGATCACTGACAATCATCGCTACTGCACTGATTGACACCGGTTCGAAAATGGACGAAGTCATTTTCGAAGAATTCAAGGGTACGGGTAATATGGAGCTACAACTCGACCGCAAACTTGCTAACAAACGCGTCTATCCTGCTGTCGATGTCATTGCATCCAGCACACGTCGCGAAGATCTTTTATTGCCGCGCGAAGTGATGAATCGCACTTGGGTTTTACGCAAATATCTCTCAGATATGACCCCTGTCGAGGCGATGGAGTTCCTCCAAAAACAGATGAATCTCACGGAAACGAACGAAGAGTTTTTGGCGACAATGAATCAATAATAACACCATGTTTCAAAAGCTACTTCTCCTCATCGGAAGCCTGTTTGCCATCACCCAAGCGCATGCTTGGGGGCAAAAAGGCCATGACGTTACTGCCTATATTGCCGAGCAACATTTGACAAACAATGTCGCCAAGAAGATCGATAAACTACTCGAAGGTCATTCGTTGGTTTATTATGCCAACTGGCTCGATCATGCCAGCCATACTGAGGAGTATGCCTATACCAAAACTTGGCATTACCGCAATGTCGATGAAGGCAAAACATTAAACTCCTTACCGTTAAATCCCGATGGTGATGTAGTACAGGCTATCAACGAACTCATAGCTCAACTCAAATCCCAAACCCTAACTGCCGAGAAAGAAAAAGTGTACTTGAAAATGCTGATCCACCTTGTCGGCGATCTCCATTGTCCGATGCACTTGGGCAGGGCGACCGACTTGGGTGGCAACCGACGACCGGTTAGCATATTTGGCAAACCGGAGAATCTCCATTCCGTATGGGACACGGCAATCCCCGAAGCTATACATAAATGGAGTTATACCGAATGGCAACAACAAATCGACCGAGCCGATGAAGATGAGATAAACCATATCGTTGCCGGCACTCCATATAGTTGGGCAGAAGAGACTTGGGCTCTATGTTGCGAGATCTACGATTTTACTCCCGAAGGGACAAAAATATCCTACGATTATCTAAACAAATACGCCCCCGTTGTCGAGCAACAATTCCTGCGTGGCGGATTGCGTTTGGCGCATCTGTTAAACGAGATTTATAAGTGATTTGGATTTTTCACCCCCTCTTCGATTCTTAAAAGATTTTGGAATATATTACTTTCTTCATTTTCAAGAGACTTGTATATTTCAAAGAGCGTTTCCTCTCCATATTTATCTATAAATTGTTGGAGCGTTAAATATTTTTTGGTGTCCGGATCATACACCTGTTCCACAACAGTTCCATTTTTTACAACCAAATAAATCCGTTTATATTTGGCATCCTCCAAAGCCTTTGCGATGTCATATCGAACATTCTTTCGAATTTTCTCCCGTACAACAGGCAATGGTTTATCTACAACAGGTAATGGTTTATCAAACACAACCGCTACTCCCGATGCAACTCGATAACTGCTATATTTTGTCTTATATATCTCTACGTTATATCCGACCAATCCATTAGCACCAATTTTTTTGCCTTATTCACCATTTGATCCAACAACTCTTGATAATTTAACTTCTTATTTGTCTCTAATACTAAATTTCCAATAGCCACATAGGATCGGCCCGTAAAATCGGAAAGATTCGACACCGTAAATCCGGATTTTGCATATTTTTGGAAATCCGTATAATAAAAGGTAGAATAATAAGAACAGCCGGTCAACAACGAGCACAATACACTTGTCAAAAGTAAATATTTCTTCATAGCAAATCGAAAAATTAAAGTTTCGGCAAATGTAAGAAATTCCCCCCCCCCTCAAAATTTTCGGGTAGGAACTTAACCCTCAACAAAAAATATTTTAATATCATTTGCAGTTAACAAATTAATTTGTACCTTGCAACACAATATATTCGCTATATCCAAAAGCACCATGAAACATAGCTACCTATTTGCATTATTTGCTCTCCTACTGATCCCCTGCATGGCTTTTGCAGACTCGGTAACCCAAGAACAAGCATTGGCCAAAGCCGTCCAATTTTTCATGAGCGGCAAAGGCACCCGCACGACGCCTCGATTGGAGATGGTTTTTGACGGCGAAACCACCACTACACGCGCAACCACCCAACCGGCTTTTTATGTCTTTAACCGAACCGACGCATCCGGCTTTGTAATCATTGCCGGCGACGATGTAGCAGCACCGCTGATCGGTTATTCGCACCAAAATAATTTCGACGCGAACGACATACCCGACAACTTGCGTTGGTGGCTCGACGAGATACGTGCGACAATCAACGATGCTCGCGACAAAGGCCTCGCCCCCTATTATGACCAAAACATCGTAAACTCCAGCACAGAAATAGTATTACAAACTGCCACATGGGGGCAGCGTACTCCTTATAACAATGACTGTCCTCTTCTGAATGGTACTCGTTGTATAACAGGATGTGTCCAAACCGCTGCCGCAATTATCTGCAAATACTTCAAGTGGCCTACCGATATTTCGGGCACTGTACCGGCATATACCACCTCAACGGAGGGTATTAAGGTTCCTGAGCGCACACTTTCGGGCTACAATTTCGATTTGATGCCCAATTCATACAAGTCGGGATACACAACCGCACAAGCCGCAGAGGTTGCTCGCTTGATGGCCGATTTAGGCTCAATGACTCAAGCAAATTATGGCACGAGTGCCACAGGTGCCTCCACCAGCAAAATTCCCACATCCCTTGCAACCTACATGCGTTATAACAAAGGAAGTCGCTATCTTACCAAAATATCCTTCTCCGATAGTGAATGGATTACCATGCTCAAAGCCGAGATCGACGCCAATCACCCCTGCATTTACAAGGGTAATCATATAACCTCCGGAGGTGGTCACGCATGGGTAATGGATGGCTATAACTCCAATGGTTTGATCCATTTCAATTGGGGTTGGAACGGTAGTTCCAACGGTTTCTTCAACATATCACCAACGGCATCCGACAAGCATAACTACGCAAATAATCAGGCTTGCGCATTCGATATGATACCCGACCGCGATGGTACCTCCAACTATACCGATCTTGTGATGACTAGCTCCACTTCCAACGGTGCTGTCAAAGGGTTATCAACAACTGCCACCAGTTTTAAGCAGGGGGATACTTTCAAAGCATCATTTTGCGCTTTTAATTATGGCAACACGCTTTACACCGGGAAAATCCGTTTGGAGCATTTTTCGAAAAACGGAGAAATGAAAGGAGCTGTTTCAAAAGAATATAGTTGGAGCGATGTAAAAATTAACAGCGGTTACTCCTATAACAACACCGTCGCATGTACCATCACCGAACCTATCAGATCGGGCGACTATATAGCCGGTGTCTTTTGGGAGCGAAATAAGCAACGCTGGGAGATTATCCGCAATCGGACAGATGTTCCCTCCCGTATTATTCTCATGGAAAATCTGCAAATCAGCTACGAAGCACTACGCACTACAACCTCGATGGAATTCGACCGTGCAACGCGCGCATTGAAATTCACATGCGACTATCCCGATGTTACATTTACTCTTTTGAACTCCACCGGCTCAAAAATAGCATCACAAACTTATCAAGAGACTCCTATCACGTTTGACTGCTCGAAACTTGCAACCGGCAAATATACGGTTCAAGTCAGTCATCAGGAGATCTCCACACCTATAACCTTTACCATTGTGTTCTAATTCTCGATACAGATAAAGATGAAAAAGTTGCATAATATATTATTTCTGCTGTTCATGTTACTCATGGCAGCATGTAGCAAGGAAGATGAGGGACCGGCTCCCACAAGAATCACCTTTACCACCGATATTCAAACCCGAGCTACCGGAGTTTCGGTCATGTCGAATTTCAAAGATGGTGATGCCATGCACATCTTCCGTAGCTCCTCCAATTCGGATGCCAACGATCGTTTGGTTACTTACCGAGCAACATATAACAACTCCACATGGGCTGTATCACCTATTGCCACCATCCGAGGCAAGGAGAAATTCTATTTCTTCGCCACTTATCCTGCTTCAAAGAGCACTTCGGCAATCGATCCGTTGGCCATTCCTATTGATGTGACCGCTCAAACCGACTACCTCTATTCCGGATCGGGAGTTATGGCCACAGAATCCCAACCTACCGTCGCCTTTCAAATGCACCATGCAATGGCTGTTATCGCCTTCAATATTCAAAGCTATGTGGGAGGCAAATTAACGGCTATCAAAATCGGCAACGACAAATTCCCCAGCAAGGGCGAATTGCGTGTAACAAACGGCAGAACCACGCCTACGGCCTATGGTGCCTATACCAAAAACTGTGATTTGTCACTGACTTCTACGGGATGGACCTCGAATCACCCCGCAATCTTCGCAATTCCCCACCAAATCGGAGTAGAGGGTCTTCCGGTGGAACTCACCATCGACGGTCAGGTATATACCGTGAATATTCCGGCAATGCAACTTCTGCAAGCCTACAAATATGTCATCTATATAGTACGAACCGCACAAGGTGTTACACTGCAAGCCGACAAGACCGAAGCAATTCATCTGATGGACACAACTCAGGAGATAGCTGACATTTCATACGGGCATATCTCGATCCGCCACAACCAAAGCGTATTTACCATGCCTACGATTTCGGGGTCGCAACACTATGGAATCATCTATTGGGGCGATGGTTCGCAAAATGACTATCCGGCTACCACCCCCCACACATACTCCTCTGCCGGCAGCTACGAGGTGGGTATTGATCTATGGAATGTGGAATCTGCAAAAGTTACGTTCCCCAATCTGGAAGGACTGGAAGAGATTAATTTATCAAAATTCTAAATCTTCAAAAGCCGAAACGCCCGAAAATCGAGCTCCCGCAATGCTCCGATTTCGACCAAAGGTTTGATATAATCACCAAAAAGAGGTTTGCATGCAGACCTCTTTTTTTTGTGTAGCGGAAGAGAGACTTAAATACATCGATTCTAGAAGTATCACAATCTATTTTACTATTGTAAATCAACCAATTATACAACAAAACGCTATTATCGGGCACAAGGGAAATTTGCAAATCCGCATAAAAACTATACACGCCATAGGCAGAGTTTTGCCAAGCTACGAAAAGCAAGAATGAATAAATTCACAAAAGAGCAACAGATTTTTCCCTTTTTCCAAACCCCATAGCAGTTTGTCGGCATCATCCGTTTGAAGAAGTCCGTGTTGGATATTTGCTCTACGACATAGATTTTCTCCGCTTTTATTTCGTTATTTCGCCTTTTGATCTTATCTTTGCAAGAATTCGAAACTATAAAACATTAGATATATGGCAGACGAAAAAATCATCTTTTCAATGGTAGGTGTTTCGAAAACCTTTACCAATCAGAAAAAGGTGCTCAACAACATCTACCTTTCCTTCTTTTATGGTGCCAAAATCGGTATCATCGGTCTTAACGGTTCGGGTAAATCAACCCTGATGAAGATTATCGCCGGTATTGACAAAAACTTTCAGGGAGAAGTGGTTTTCTCCCCGGGCTATACGGTAGGCTATTTGGAACAAGAGCCGCAACTCGACGACAGCAAAACCGTACGCGAAGTGGTCGAGGAGGGTTGTGCATCAACAATGGCTCTGTTGAACGAATATAATCAGATCAACGAAAAACTTTGTGAGCCCATGTCGGACGACGAAATGGCTCGTTTGATCGAACGTCAAGGTGAACTATACGAGCAAATCGACCAAGTAAACGGATGGGAGATTGACAGCGTTTTGGAGCGTGCAATGGATGCTCTGCGTTGTCCCGACTCCGATCAACCGGTAAAAGTTCTTTCGGGTGGCGAGCGTCGCCGCGTGGCGTTGTGCCGGTTATTACTCCAACAACCCGATGTTTTACTGCTCGACGAGCCGACCAACCACCTCGATGCAGAATCGATCGATTGGCTCGAACAGCACCTGCAACAATATCAAGGAACAGTAATCGCCGTAACACACGACCGCTATTTCTTGGACAATGTTGCCGGTTGGATCTTGGAATTGGATCGTGGCGAAGGTATTCCGTGGAAAGGCAACTATTCGGGTTGGTTGGAGCAGAAGACCGCCCGTATGGCTATGGAGGAGAAACAAGAATCGAAACGCCGCAAAACCCTCGAACGCGAGTTGGAATGGGTACGCATGTCGCCGTCGGGTCGTCATGCCAAATCTAAGGCACGTTTGTCGGCCTACGACAAGTTGATGAACGAAGACACCAAACAGAAGGAGGAGAAACTCGAAATTTTCATTCCAAACGGTCCGCGTTTGGGCGATGTAGTTATCGAAGCCCACGATGTCAAAAAAGCATTTGGCGATCGCGTGCTTTACGAACATCTCGATTTCTCATTGCCTCCCGCAGGTATTGTTGGAGTCATCGGTCCGAACGGTACGGGCAAGACTACCCTATTCCGTATGATCATGGGGCTCGATGAGCCGACCGAAGGATCATTCCGCGTAGGTCCGACCGTGAAGTTGGCATATGTCGATCAGCAACACAAGTCAATCGACCCCGAAAAAACCGTTTACGAAGTGGTTTCGGGTGGTGCCGATCTTATCATGCTGGGTAACCGTCAGGTAAATGCACGAGCTTATGTAGCACGTTTCAACTTCTCGGGAGCCGATCAAGAGAAAAAGTGCGGCATGTTATCGGGAGGTGAGCGCAATCGCTTACACTTAGCCTTAGCTTTGAAAGAGGAGGGCAACGTATTATTGCTTGACGAGCCGACTAACGATATTGATGTCAACACATTGCGAGCATTAGAGGAGGGCCTTGAAAACTTCGCAGGTTGTGCTGTGGTTATCTCCCACGACCGTTGGTTCCTCGACCGTATTGCCACACACATCCTCTCGTTCGAAGGTGATTCAAAGGTTGTCTTCTATCAAGGATCGTATAGCGAATACGAAGAGTGGAAAAAGGCACAAGGCGAGGATACCACTCCCAAACGTGTTAAATACAAGAAACTGATAGAGTAATATCATAAATATGATAACGAAGATTATTCTGCGCTTTGCCATCCTTTTCTTTATCGGCATCATGACATGTCCGATGGCAAAAGCTTGTACTTCCGCCGTCATTTCGGGTCGGGCAACTCGTTCGGGGCGACCTTTGTTGTGGAAACATCGAGATACCGGTTCCACAGAATGGAATCACATTGAGCATCTTAAAGGAAAACGTTTTGCTTATACAGGATTGGTTAATTCTGATGATAAAACCCGTAAAGAGGTTTGGGCCGGTGCCAACGAGCGTGGCTTTGCGATTATGAACACCGCCTCGTATAATATGAAACCCGACTCACTGAAATATCTTCCCGAACGCGAAGGAGAGATCATGAAGCAGGCTTTGGGAGAGTGTGCCAACGTCACTGAGTTTGAAGAGTTTTTGAAAAAGATGCCGCAACCTCGCGCTTTGGAAACTAACTTTGGAGTGATAGATGCCGAAGGCAATGCTGCCTATTTTGAGGTTTGGGATTATGGTTACACGAAATACGATGTAAACGACTCCATTCAAGCTCCTAACGGCTATATCATTCGTTCGAACTATTCATTCTCCGGAGTTCAAGACGATGGCAAGGGTTATATTCGTTACCAAAATGCCGAGTACCTCATACATCGGGCATACGCAACGGGAGAACTCTCGGCCGAGTGGATATTTTCTTCGGCTTCTCGTTCGTTTTTCAACGCAATGCTTGGCGAAGATCTGTTGAGTGGCATAACCCCGAAAAAATGGGCTGTTGATCAAGATTACATTCCACGTTACTCATCAAGCGCATCGATTGTTATAGAAGGTGTTGCATCCGGAGAATCGGTGGATGCCACAACTATTTATAGCGTTCTCGGTTATCCGCCTTGTAGTTATGCCGTTGCAGCTTGGGTCAAGGCTGGTAGCGATATTGCCGGAGTAATTGCTGGCCAAGAGAAGGGTCGATCGTCAGCCAATCGTTTGTCGGTAACCTTAAAACACAATGTATTCCCAATTAAACGGGGAAATGGCAAGCATTATATGCGTATAGATCTTATTGCCCGCAGCATCGCCGCATTACGTCCGTATGAACAAAAATTCATCCGTGCAGCCGGTGCTACCCGCGATCGTATTGCAAAAGAGGGTTTCAAGAAAGAGTTTGTCAGCGAATACAACCAATATATAGCCTCTTCAGTTCCGAATATCGAAGAAATTGTTAACAAAGTAATAGTAGGAAAATAATTTATATGGCACAAAAACCATCTATTCCAAAGGGAACACGCGATTTTTCTCCGGTGGAGATGATGCGTCGTCAATATATTTTCGAAACCATCAAGAGTGTCTTCCGTACCTACGGCTTTGCTCCGTTGGAGACCCCATCAATGGAGAACCTTTCAACCTTGTTGGGTAAATACGGCGACGAGGGGGATAAACTGCTCTTTAAGGTACTAAATTCGGGAGATTACGCTGTGGGACTTTCGGATAACGAAATTCGTCAAGCTTCGAAAATCTGCGAAAAGGGACTTCGTTACGATTTGACAGTACCTTTTGCACGATATGTCGTACAACATCAAGGCGAATTAGCATTCCCGTTCAAACGCTATCAAATCCAACCCGTATGGCGTGCCGATCGTCCACAGAAGGGACGTTACCGCGAGTTTTATCAATGTGATGTAGATGTGATCGGCACACGTTCATTGCTATGTGAGGTTGAGTTGGTGGAGATCGTCGAACGCGTTTTCAAAGCTTTGGGAATCCGTGTGGCATTGAAAATGAATAACCGTAAAATTCTGTTCGGTATCGCCGAAGCGATCGGTCATGCCGATAAAATGATGGATATTACGGTAGCTATTGACAAACTCGAAAAGATCGGATTGGAGCATGTAAAAGCCGAGTTGTTGGAACGAGGATTGTCGCAAGAAGCCGTTGACAAACTTCAACCTATTCTCGAATTAAGTGGCAACAATTGGCAAAAACTCGACAAATTAAGCGAGGTACTTGCTGCATCGGAGACCGGTTTGAAAGGTATCGATGAGATGCGTACCGTATTGGGTTATGTCGAGCGATCGGGAGTAACCCTCCCCGTCGAACTGGATCTCTCGTTGGCACGCGGTTTGAATTATTATACAGGCGCAATCTTTGAGGTCAAAGCTCTCGATTTTGCCATTGGTTCGATTTGCGGTGGCGGTCGATACGATGACCTGACCGGTATTTTCGGGCTACCGAATCTTTCGGGGGTTGGCATTTCGTTTGGAGCAGATCGCATCTACGATGTGATGTGCGGTTTGGAACTCTTTCCCGAGGAGGTCAACTGCACAACCCGAGTACTCTTTGTCAATTTAGGAGAGGCCGAAGAAACTGCGGCTTTACCCTTGTTGCGTGAACTGCGCGATGCAGGAGTTGCTGCCGAGATCTACCCCGAAAGCAGCAAGATGAAAAAACAGATGGAATATGCCAATCGTCGTTCGATTCCTCTGGTTGTAATTATCGGTTCGCAAGAGTTGGAGAATGGAAGTGCCACAGTAAAAGACATGCGCACAGGAGAACAACGCAATATTGCCTTTGCAGATTTGGCAACTACTCTCTGCTCGGAATAATTGACCTCAAAGGCGAGCGCGAAAAGAAAGAACTATATGCAGGTTAAGATCAGAAAAATATTCATCGCGCATTGTCTTGCGTTTTTGTTGGTAGGAGTTGTTTCTGCTGTGGCTCAGCAACAAGATGCAGCTGCCGTACGGCAGCTGCAAAAACTTTCGCATATCTATCGTTATCTATCTCGTCTATACATCGACGACGTAGAGATGGCTCCGTTGACCGAAAGTGCCATTAGAGCATTGCTTAACGAATTGGATCCGCATTCTGCCTATATCGACGCAGAGGAGATGAAAGGAGTTAAAGCGAGTTTTGATGGCGAATTTAGTGGCATTGGTGTCGAGTTTTCGGTATTGCGCGACACAATCCATGTGGTCAATACAATTACTGGCGGTCCGGCCGAACGAGTAGGAGTACGTCCGAATGATCGCATTGTACGGATCGACACAGTTAATGCTGTAGGATTTCGCGCGACAGATGTCCCCAAATACCTGCGTGGGAAATCCGGAACTCGCGTAGAGATCGATGTAGTGCGTCTTGGGACTCCCGAAATGTTGCATTTTGTAATTGTGCGGGATAAAATTCCACTCAATACGGTAGATGCAGCATATATGGCCGGTAAAAATATCGGATATATCCGTATCAATCGTTTCGGGCATACCACCATGTCCGAATTTCGGCAATCTTTCGAAAAATTAGGCCGTCCACAACGTTTGATCCTTGATTTGCGTGGAAATGGAGGCGGATTGCTTGATCAGGCTATTGAGATGGCCGGTTTTCTGTTGCCACGCGGTGCCACCATTGTATCAACCGAAGGGCGTGCCGTACCTTCGATGTCATTTCGTGCACAACGAAACGGAGGAGAATTTTCGGGCCCTCTCGTTGTTTTACTTGACGAAACTTCGGCCTCGGCCTCTGAGATTGTTGCCGGTGCGGTACAAGATTGGGATCGGGGAATTATTGTCGGACGCCCAAGTTTCGGCAAAGGGCTTGTGCAACGACAGATACCATTAGGAGATGGATCGGCAATTCGGCTAACCGTTGCGCGTTACCATACTCCTTCCGGCCGTGTAATTCAACGTCCGTACGAAAAGGGCAAACGTCGCGAATATTATCTCGACCATCTGCGTCGTTACGATGATACGAAACAAGACTCGCTCGATGCCCAAACTCCCGAATACAACACGCTACGCACCGGTCGTAAGGTTTACGGAGGCGGTGGGATACGTCCCGATGTGCTTATACCGACAGATACGACCGGATATACGGCTTATTATGCCAAGTTGATTCGTCGAGGTATTGTAAACGAATATGTCAACGATTATATGGATAAACATCGAGAGGAGATCGCACAAATATCTCCGACTTTCGATGATTTCACAAAAAATTACACAATTTCGGAACAAATGATTTCCGATTTGGCAAACTTGGGAGCAGCACGAGGTGTTGCCATTGATTCTGTATCTCTTGCAACATCACGCCCATTAGCCCGATTACAACTGCGAGCTTTGATTGCACAACGACTTTTCGGGACCGAAGGATTCTATCAAGTCATGAATGGAGGTCGCAACGATGCGTATCGACAGGCAGTGATACTGATGGAAGATTGGAAACGTCGAGGTGCTCCACTCCTTGATGCAAAACCGTAATTTGGGATAGAAGCAAAAGTTTCCAATGTCGGCTGTAAGGCCATAGAGGGGCTATCGGTTAAAAATTATTACTTTTTTCTTGGTAGTTATATGAATTATTAATAAATTCGGCTATTGAAAACCAACTTGAAACCTAAAATTCATGTCTCTCTATCCTGTATCGCGCCGTGACAACGATGATTTCGGCGATCAAATTATTTCGAAGGCTGTCAAAGCCGGACGTCGCACCTACTTTTTCGATGTACGTGCCACACGAGCTGATGATTATTTCTTGACTATTACTGAAAGTCGCAAAATGACTCAACCAGATGGTTCTATCAATTATGATCGGCATAAAATCTACCTTTACAAAGAGGATTTCGTAAAATTTGCCGATGGTCTTCAAGAAGTTGTTGACTTTATCAAGCGCAGTAAGCCTGATTTTTTTGCGCAGGAATCCGTCTCGGATAATAAGGAATAATTGTTCTAACTGATCAACAAATAAACCGGTCGAATTTGACATTCGACCGGTTTATTTGTTGGAATTCGGAGTAGTGAACTACCCTACTCTTCGGGCGCAAACATAGGATCCCAAGCAGGTAGCAGAATAGGTTTTTGTTCAAGCATTTTCAAGATATCGGCTGGAACGTACTTTTTCTCAACCACAAGACGGTACATATACTCATCAAACCATTGATCAGTCATGATTAGGTTTCCTTTGTAGCCCGATTTTATGCCCCAGCTGTTTTCTACCATCCATTTTTTAGTTTTTCCGGAAGCATCAATATCAACCGCAATCAATGTCATGGCATGCGTAGAACCACTGGCATATGTCATAATACGTTGTTTCTTGTCCATCGGGAAAGAAGTACGGAACAACGAAGCATAATCCATATTGGCAAGGTCAAGTGTTCCTTTCGTACGGTTTAAGAATTTTCCCACATCGCACGAAAAATACATAGCCGTATTATCTTTGATCGAAGCTATGGCCATCTCTTTAATTCGCTCGATAGGCAAGTTGATGTACAACCAATTCTCGCCATCATAAACATGTCGATCGTATTCGATTTCATACACTTTGCCATATTCGCGTGCAGGATCGTTCATGATCATAACATAGTTAGCTTCAAGATCCTCTCCAATATATTCCTCATAGAAACTTTTCGGAGTATAAGTTTTGGTGCTGACTACATTGCCGGATTTATCATATCGCGTCCATTCGAATTGGGTAGGGGGAACACCCAAACATTCCACCAGAATTCGATAAATTTCGGAGAGCATGCCCACTTTGCGATCGGCTACCTGTTCCGATTTCAATGTGCGTAATTCCAAAGCATATTCGCGCAATTTGAGTTTCAAAATCGTAATCATCTCTTTGGCATTTTCACTTTGGTAGGTCTCCGGCATAACCGATTTGGGAACCACACCATATTTCATGATCAGATTCGACACGCCGGTAAATTGACCGCCCTGACTGATAGGATTACGCAACAACCAATCGACTTTGCGGTCGGATAGATCCAAATCGCGGGTATCAATAATGGCTTGCAGGAAAAGATTTGATTTTTCCAAAAGATCGTAGAACGAGTTGTAATTCTGTGCAAATTCAAATGCTGGAAGATTGTGTTTGGCAATCATTTTGGCACGAAGTACATTCAATCCGGTAAAGAGCCAACAACGTCCGGAGGATTTTTGGTTCGTGATTCCTTTGGTCTTGACCCGATGGGAGAAATGAGTGTCAATCATTGCCAAATTCTCGGAATTCATGGCCAATGTAGCAATAGAATTTGAGGCCAAAGCGTTTTTTACAGCTTTTTGTTCTGCCGAACCGGTATAACTTTGCCGGATTCGAGCCAACATTTCATTGCTGATGCCACCATTGGGGGCTTGTGCCGAAATGTCAATAATTCCCGCAACTAACAATGCTGCACAGAAAAAAAATTTCTTCATAGTATGGTTTAATTATTAGGTTAGATATTACTTATTTGGCATTATTACGTTATAGCTATTGTTTGGCAATCAATCGGTATGTTGCTCTACACAACTCTCCCTCATCGGTTATTCCCTCAATCACAACATTATAATCATTGCGACGGTCTGCTGTCCAAAATGACATCGTAGCCATTCCCTCTTTGCCACTACGCAGGTCGGGATTCCATGCAATCGTTGTTCGGAGATCTTTTTTGTTGGATGTGGACGGCGTATCATAACTCGGAGCATAGAACTCGGCCGGTTTACAGTAACCCGCCACCAAAACATTGGCTATCGATCTGTTGCCGGTGGAAGTGGTACGATTGACATCGCGCACTTCCAAAATAATCACGCCAAAACGAGAGTTTGCACTCAATCCGACAGCATCTTTGGCTTCTACATAGGCAAGCCTTGTGATATTATCCATAGCATACATGTCGAGCACTCCAATATCTGCCGGAGTTCCATTGACAAGTACTCCGGGAATTCTTTCCTCGTCACCGGGAATTTCTTCTTCCGTTTCCGTTATCTCTTGATCCGTATCTTCGATAAAGTTATTTGCGATTTTAACTCGCTTACGTACGCGAACATCCACCCCGACAATTTCGAGTTGGCGGAATCGTTGCAACGCATCATAAACCGAAGCATAGCGAGTCAAATCACCACTGAGCGAATTGAACGAGTCGATAGCTGTTGCATAAGAGTATTGATTCTCTCGGCTCGCCGTAACGACTACCGCATCGATGTCAATCACGCGCATCCCCCCTTCGGTGTAGTATTTCTCTTTTGCCCCTATGAGCATTGCTTCTGTCACCGACGGTTTATACTCCTTGAAATTCGGACGATTCAACGGAATATTTGTCGAAGGGTATGTTTCAGGGTCAACTTTGATAACCACCGTACGGGTGTTACCTTTGCGATTGAGTGCTTGAATATTGTATTGAATCGTATCGGGAGAATCAATACCTGTGATTCTAAATCGGTTTGTGGCATTGAGTGGGAAGATTCCGTGCATCCGACCGTTCTTTTGAAAGATTGCAATGCTTGGTTTTCGAGCTTTGCCGATTATACCCATCACCTGCCCTGTAATACGTTGCTCTTTTTCGACCGGATGTTGTATTTTCAGATGGTCGCCTTTGAGTATTTTGCCTAAATCGTACCGACGCCAACCGTTTGTAAGCATAATTAGATCGAGATACTCCTTACGGTTTGTATTCTCTTTGTTGAAATATTCGGCAGGTTTTTCGATATGACCTCGCAGATCAGAACTCAACAACAAGTAGCTGAAAATATTTTCGCTGGCGGGATCAAGTTGCACCGCTTCGGAATCGGTCACCGAAACCACGAACTTACCGGATGTGGGACGACCATCGCTGTTACGAAAACGGAAATTAAGCGACACTTTCTCACGAGGCGAGAAATGCGATTTATCAGCTGTGATCTCTGCGGTAGCAAAGTTTTGGTTATCGACAAACACAAGGCGCTCTGCCACAATATGCTTACTCTCTTTATCTACGATGGAAATCAAAGCAATTCCACTCATCATTTTCGATAGTGAAATACGTTTGAGTCGAGAAACATCCTCAATAACCGCCTCGACAACACCTCGTGTTTGAATCACTGCTGCCAAGCGCGTAATAGGGAGATCGGGAGTTGTTGCGACTTTCATCAAAATTGAATTTCCGGTACTGTGTTTCACCTGTATTGAGCACCCCGAAACAAGAGCGTTAGGTAGATTGAATGTGCGGGTCAATCCTTTTTCCGAAGTTATGGTCGCCGTGTATCGTTTGTCGGCCTGCGCAGTCATCAAAAATACACCCATACCTTTATGACGAGACTTTATATCACAGAGTACATTGCCGTTATTATCACTGATATAGCCTTCAACTTCAACCGATTTACCATCGGTGCCGATTGCTTTGAATGCAACGATTTGGGGCATTCCCGCAATCAAATTACCTCCCTCCGGTAGAAATTGTACTGCAAAATCGTTGGAAAACGAAGGAAGCTGAAAGGTACGTTCAAGGATTCGACTATTTGCCGTAATTCGCACCCGCAAGCAATCACTGAGGGTATTGGAGGGACGAAATTTTATGGTAACGACACCTTTCTCATTGCTCCTTGACATATATGCTTTCGACTTACCTCGTAAGTTGAGCGTATATTCCATATCCTGATTGGCGATGGGACGTCCGAGACTGTTTCTAAACGTTATACGTGCAACAACCGACTTATCACTATTGGTGCTATAACTAACATGCGTTTGAATGGCATCATCGATGTAGTTTCCAATCTCAATCTCCTTTCGAAAAAGAAACTCTTTATCAAAGTTACTCATCCACCTGGTATATGCTCGCAAAGTGTAACGTCCTGCATCAAGTTTGGTTGAGAGCGGCATGACATTGGAGAATCGACCTTTGTCACTCAAAACTTTCAGTCGGGTAATCAAACGCCCATCTGCACTGATCAGTTCAACATAAAGGAATGAAGACTCAATAGCAGGAGTAAATAATGTAGGATGAATCAAGAATGCGCTGAAATAGATATTCTCACCTGCACTATAATAGGGTTTATCGGTAATGAGATAGAGTTTTTCTTGTTTTCCGACTTTTTGATAATAATCGACAAAAGCGTTCTTTGTTATCGTGTAAAAATTCACAGCTGCAGTCTGCGCCGAGGCAATATACGACAACAATAGCAGACAACATGCCAAGATATAGTGTTTCTTGTTCATCAATTTAGGATTTGGTGCAAATTTATTAAAATTTGGTTAAAATGTCTATTTAGCAACGATTTTTTTACACGGTATCTGATGCTACAACAATAAATTGGTGAATTACCACAACAGAGAGTTGGTCTCAAAGGAGTTTCTTCCTGAAATTTACAATTGCGCCCCGCGATATAATCATTAAAATATACTATCTTTGCATCAAAATCACCCAACTTCGGCGTAACAACAGCAATGTTAATCCGATCCGAAAAATTGGTAGAAAGATACTCGGTGTGTACTAATTGTTTGATTATGAAATTTTCTCGACTCTTGCTACTCGCACTGAAAGGTTGCGCTATGGGTATGGCCGATGTTGTTCCCGGAGTATCGGGCGGAACTATTGCTTTCATATCTGGCATCTATGAAGAGTTGATCAATTCTATACGACGTTTCGATTTCACTGCGTTGAAACTGCTTTGTAAAGGTCAAGTGAGCAAATTGTGGCACTATGTAAATGGCGGATTCCTATGTCCCGTATTGTTAGGAATTGCCATAGCTATTTTCTCTTTGGCTCGACTGATGACCTATTTGTTGACACACCACCCCATTGCCATTTGGTCTTTTTTCTTCGGATTGATCGTTGCATCTGCTTTGTTGGTATCACGAGAGATCGGGCGTTGGGATCTGCGAACTGTTTTATCGTTGATTGTCGGCGTGGGTGTTGCATGGTGGATTACGATAGCTTCACCTGCCGAAACTCCTGAAACATGGTGGTTTGTAATGCTGTCGGGGGCCATAGCCATCTGCGCCATGATTCTACCCGGCATTTCAGGAGCATTCATACTATTACTGATGGGAAAATACCAATATATTATGCAGGCAGTTGGCGATTTCAACATCCCTGTTATGGCGATCTTTGCAATCGGTGCTGCTGCCGGTATCATCAGTTTCTCGCATCTGCTATCTTGGTTGCTTAAACATTGGCACGATGTTACCGTCTCCTTATTGATGGGCTTTATGGTTGGATCACTCAATAAAGTATGGCCATGGAAAGAGGTTATCGAAACCTATCTTGATAGTCATGGTAAAGCCCAACCGCTTGTCGAGGCAAATATTTCGCCTGCACAATTTGAACTATTAACCGGTCGGGATGCCGAATTGTGGCAAGCCGCAGCTCTTTGCATGGCGGGATTCGGCATAATCCTCGGGATTGAAATGATTGCAAAATTAATCGCAAAAAACAAATAAAAGCCATGAAACGTTTCGGATTGATTGGCCGACCGCTTGTGCATTCCGCATCGGCACGTTACTTTACAGAGAAGTTTAGTCGAGAGGGGTTGTCGGATTGTTGTATATATGAATTACACGAATTATCGACAATTGCCGAATTTCCCGCATTGTTGAACACTTATCCCGAATTGTGTGGGTTAAATGTCACCATTCCTTATAAACGCGAGGTGATGACCTTTCTTGACGAACTCTCCCATGACGCTCGGATGATCGGTGCGGTAAACTGTATTCGACGTTATTCGGATGGCCGTTTGGTAGGACACAATACCGACATTATCGGATTGCGCGCGTCACTCGACCAGCTGTTGGGGACAGATCAACCCGAAGAAGCTTTGATCCTCGGCACAGGAGGTGCATCGCAAGCCGTGCAATATGCTTTGACCGAACGAGAAATTCAGTTTGCCCTCGTATCGCGAGATATGGCCAAAGGCAACTATACTTATGATAATCTTCCGTGTGAGGTGGTCGAGCGCAGTCGTTTGATTATCAATGCATCACCCGTAGGCACTTATCCGACTGTCGATGCCGCTCCAAAGATTCCATATGCCTACGTGACCCCCGATCATTACCTGTTCGATTTGGTCTATAATCCTCCTCTTACACAGTTTCTCGATTACGGTCGCCAGCGCGGAGCTCATATCCTCAACGGCGAAATCATGTTTCGCACACAGGCTGAAGCCTCATGGAAGATCTGGGATGAATAAAGACGTGATAAAACAAGTGTGGGTGTCCAAGAATTTTATGGACACCCACTTTTATAAGACGAATTCGCAAAGCTCTTACCCGTTTATTTTAGAGTCAATTTTCCCCAATTGTTTTTCACATCATCACTGACCATAATCGCGGGAACTTGCAACTTTTCGTTTGTCAGGAACGACTCTTTTTTCACGTTGGATTGAATGTATTCGGCCAAATCTTTATAATTGACTTCGCCTTTGCTCTCTTGCAACTTTTTAAGCAAGAAATAGGTAAACAATCCATGTTTCTTATCTTTGTAAGTCATTGCCGTTTCATCGCCCGAAGCAGCCGAGAAAACCACCGTATTACCCGAGAGAGTCTCTTTCTTGGCTTCACGGGCAACACCACGAGCCGCCACAAGCATCGAGCCGCCTTTATTGGCACCCGTAAAGCAGGCATCCATAAAATAGGTTATGTTGGCAGCCTTTGAATCCGACAATTTTTTGTAAAGTTCACTCAACGGATAACATGAGGCTACATTATTTCCTTTGCCATCTGTCGGGATGATATAAGCATCACCCGTGTGTTCGTCGGGGATTCCGTGTCCGCAATAGTAGATGATAGCACGCGACTTATCGAAAATATTCATAGCTTGCACAATCTTATTTATACCATCGGCCATGATTCCGCCGGTAGCATTTTCATAATGATAGATTTGGCGTTTGGGGATACCCAAAGTCTTGATGCAATACTCTTTGAATATACGACCATCATTCAGCGCAAAATCGACATTATCGACAAACGAATATTGCTCATTCGCAATAATCAACACAAACGTGTCGTTCGCTTTACTCTCGGTCATGGGGATATTGATGTCGACATCCGATGTCGGAGCGAGAGTTGTTTGAACTGCCACATTTGTAGGGGCTTTTGCGTTCGTATTCTCTGCCACATTCGTAGATGCGGGTTGCGGAGCGGCTTGTGGGGCTTGTTGCGGAGCGGTATTGCCGGAGGGATTACCCATCTTTTGCGCAAACAATGCTTCCTTGCGTTTACGCACCTCTATACATCGATCTTTTACATCTTCCGGAAGTTTATCATAATGTTTCCAAACTTTCTTATCGGGATTTTGCATATTAAAAGCTTTCACCGATATACTTGGCGGTAATACCGTATGCCCATTGAAATCGACCAATCCATATCTTGCAGAAGTTAGTCT
Organism: Rikenellaceae bacterium; assembly: GCA_015059735.1. Lineage (GTDB taxonomy): Bacteria > Bacteroidota > Bacteroidia > Bacteroidales > Rikenellaceae > Alistipes. The sequence goes on from SUZX01000009.1 coordinate 26,364, forward strand.
TTTTTGCCCTTTGGGGCTGCGAAATACCAAGATACATCCTTTTGCATAATTAACATCTATGGCAGCACATTCACACGGAATGATGAGTCGGTCATCACCATCAATCAATCCATAAGCCGGGAATTTACCAAAGACAGAGGAGTAGCGATCTTTCTCTGCAATTAGACGGTATCCCAAACAAAGTGTACCATCGGATACCCAGTAAGTTTTACTGCCCAAATCGATGGTGCGTGAAAAACCTTTCAGGTTATCTTTTTGTCCGAATGCCGAAAACACAATCAGCAGGGAGAACAAACTAAAAATAATTCTTTTCATAAGTCATATTGATTTTGTTAGTGTATCTATCTTTTGCGAATCTCAACCACACGTTCGACAACTTGAAGATGAGAATCATTCACCTTGTTGCGATGTAACCATTTATTGAAATCTTTGAGCGACAATTCGGGAAGATATTTGCCGGCATTAGTCAAAGGCATAGTGAACTCATTGGTTGAGAAGATGAATATTAAACGATTGTGTTCCACCTCTTTCGTTGTCGTTAAAGTAGTTGCTTCTTTATCAGAAGGATAAATAGGATCTTTGGGTGACAACAACGTATAGTTTACATTGTGCTTCAAATGGCGTATTTTACCACCCTCATTATCATATGGTAACAGGCAAAATGCCGTCGAGGTATTATCATCAAGCAAATAAATGGATAGATATCCCTTGACCGGAGTTTTGAAATCGACAGCAAGTTGATCTCGGTCTTTGAAGTTAGAACTTTCAATACCATTACACAAAACCTTGATTTGCAAATCAATATCTGCATTCATCCGTTCACGCACTTTACCATGTACTTTTGCCGTAACAACAAGCATTGAAGATTCGTAGCGAATGGCTATCTCCGGAGTATCAATGTCCTCTAACCAATCACCTTTCACCTCGCTCCGTCCCAACGATTGGAATGTATTCTCGGATTGATTGTTTTTTGAGGATATTGTGGAGATATTGGTTTGAGAAATCTCTGTTCCAAAGGTATCTGCCATAGCTTTCAACCTTGCACGTTCAATGGCAATCTGCTTAGCTCGCTCCAAAGAGATATTCTCCGGTGCATGATAGCTGTATTCTCCGCGAACAGTTTCGACACGTTGAGCAACAACCGGCACAATGCCTAACAGCAACAACAATGATAAAGCAATACGTTTGATCGTCATATTGTTGACAGATTACAGTCCTAAGATTTTGTTTACTTTATCTACCAAGTTATTACCCTGCTTTTCCAAATCTTCACGAATAGCATTTTGCACCGCTTTTTTAGCTAAATCGGCATTGTAGAATATCATAACCCGTACCTCTTTACCATTGCTCGGAGTATCGCGATAGAGTTCCACTACGGGGATTACTCGTCCTATATTTTGACTAATCGTATTGACTGCTCCCATGACCGACTTTGTGGTCGATACTGCCTCATTCTGATTGAGTTGATTATTCCCGACAGCATTATCGACAAGCGCATTGACCTCAGTTTGGATATTTCCCGCAAGTTGAATTTTGGCCAAATTAATTGCCTGCATTTTTGCAGCATCATAATTCCCGCCAACCGATTGAGCCTCGCCCCGAATATAACGGGGAAATCCGGTTTGATCTATTTCGTACTGCATTTTGAAAGAACGATCAAGTTGTTTTTCCAAAGGAAGAGCACCCGGAGCTGTTTTCCAACCCTCTTTTACGATCTTCTTGGCCTCTTTCTTGGTGATTTTGTCCACCTTGTCATTCAACTCCTTCGTAGCCAATTTCGCCATCTCCTTACGTTCTTTGAGAAGTTCTTTGTAGTCTTGTGCCGACACCGAAGCAATTGTTGTAGCAAACAACACTACAATACAAATAACCAACTGTTTCATTTGGGTTAAGTATTTTCGCACACCAACTCCGAATGGGCGAATTAATACAAAAAGAAAGTGTGGAGTTGATTCCCGTTTACTGAATAGAGGCTCTGACAAAACCTTGACCAAAATAAACGATACAATGCCCCACACTTGAATAGTATGAGGCCCGCTACGCACAAGAACGTGCACAGCCACATAGCTAAACAAGAAATGAGTGCTGTTCGTTGTCCCTTGGTCTTGAAAACTGTCAGATTTTCTATTCAGGACTGCGAAAACACTTTCCGTATATACACCACTCTTTTGAGTAGTGTCGCAAAATTAGAAAGAATTTCCGAAATGAACAAACACTCTAACTGGGACATTGCATTAATAAAGAGTATAAAAACTCTTTTTACAAACAAATAAGAATATAAATTAGGTGGTAATAAATATTGAGGAATCGAAGAATAATTGCAGAAAGGGAATAAAAAAACGAGCTATTCCGCGATGGAATAGCTCATTTCCTTCTTACCGGTGCCGCAGCATCGTTTGCGCCTTTCCAAAATCTTCCTCTTTTACGACGAGTTGGGCGGGCATGGTTCCGATCGGATAGATGGCCGACATGTATTCATTGCGGATTGTCGACCAAATGCCCGCGCTGTCGAGCATCGACTTGCTGATTTCAGCCTCTGTGATAGTGTTGTACTCCGCCAATACAACCAAGGTGTCATCTTGCATGATTACCGGTTTTTTAATAATTGGGTATATAAAATTAAGCATTTTGTTGATAAAATGCAAGAGTCTTGCCGAGAAATTCAAATAAAATCCGTTATCTTTGTTCGAAACTATAAAACAAAGATGAAAATGTCCGGATTTGTTCATTTACATGTCCATTCTCAATATTCGATTCTCGATGGTCAAGCCAGCATTCAACGTTTGGTGGATAAGGCGATGGCCGATGGGCAACCCGGCATTGCCTTGACCGATCATGGCGACATGTTTGGAGTCAAAGAGTTCTTCAACTATGTCAAGAAACAGAACGGCAAGAAACACGACAAAATCAAAACCCTGAAAAAATTATTGCAGGGACTTGAAACTTTGCAACAGGAACAGAGCGATCTCAAAACGTACCTTACCGAGCAGAAAGCATTGCTTGCAGCGCAGGAGAAGCGAAAAAACGACTCGCTCGATGACGCCGAAAATTACACCAAACTCAAAGAGCATGTCGAAAAGATCGAAGGCATGAGTAAGGAGTTTGGATTTGACACCGATACTGCCCGTGAAAAAATAGCCCAATTAGAGGCAACCCCCGATTTCAAGCCGATCATCGGTTGTGAGGTCTATGTGGCTCGGCGAAGTTTGCAAGACAAAGAAGGGAAATCGGACCAAAGCGGTTACCACCTGATCCTGCTGGCTAAAAATGCACAAGGTTATCACAACCTAATAAAAATCGTCTCAAAGGCGTGGACCGAAGGTTTTTATATGCGTCCCCGAACTGACCGCACAGAACTTGAAAAATACCACGAAGGGTTGATCTGCTGTTCGGCTTGTTTGGCAGGAGAAGTTCCGCGTGCTATTACGGCCGGAGATTTGGAGCGAGCCGAGGAGTCTGTTCGTTGGCATAAAAAAGTCTTTGGCGAAGATTATTATTTGGAGCTACAACTCCACAAAGCCACCGTTGAGCGAGCCAACCACGAAGCCTATCCCATGCAATTGGAGGTAAATAGGCATTTGCGGGAGTTGGCAAAGAAATACGATGTACGCATGGTTTGCACCAATGACGTGCATTTTGTTAATGAAGATGATGCCGAAGCACACGATCGTTTGATCTGCCTCTCAACCGGCAAAGATCTCGACGATCCGAAACGCATGCTCTACTCCAAACAGGAGTGGTTGAAGACTACGGCCGAAATGACCGCCATTTTTGGTGAAAGCGATCCCGAAGCGTTGACTACGACGGTAGATATCTGCGATCAAGTGGAATTCTATTCGATAGATCATGCTCCAATCATGCCTAACTTTGAAATTCCTATCGAATTTGGCACGGAGGAAGAGTATCGCGCACGATTAACAGAACAGGATCTCTTCGAAGAGTTTACGCGCAACGAGAACGGCGAAGTGGTGATGAGTGAAGAAGACGGCCTAAAAAAAATCGAGAAATTGGGCGGTTACGACAAACTCTACCGCATCAAATTCGAGGCCGACTATTTGGCACATCTAACCATGATCGGTGCCAAGAAACGTTACGGCGATCTGCTCTCCGAGGAGGTATTGGAACGTTTGAAATTCGAATTGCACATCATGAAAACAATGGGTTTCCCGGGTTACTTCTTGATTGTGCAGGATTTTATCCGTGCCGCCCGCGAAGATTTGGATGTTTCGGTTGGACCGGGACGTGGTTCAGCTGCCGGCTCGGCCGTTGCTTACTGCTTGGGAATTACGCAAATCGACCCAATTGCTTACGACCTGCTGTTTGAGCGTTTCCTCAATCCCGATCGTATCTCGCTCCCCGATATCGATGTGGATTTCGATGACGATGGTCGTGGACGAGTATTGAATTGGGTAACACAAAAATACGGCAAAGAGAAGGTTGCTCATATCATCACCTATGGAACGATGGCTACCAAATTGGCTATCAAAGATGTCGCCCGAGTGCAAAAGTTGCCTCTTGCCGAATCAAATCGCCTTTGCGGATTCGTATTGGATAAGACCCCCGATAACAAGCGAGTAAAAGATTTGGCACAAGCCATCTCACTCTCTCCCGAATTGCAGGCCGCTGAAGAATCCACAGATCCGATCATGCGCGATACAATCCGCTATGCAAAGATGTTGGAGGGCAATGTGCGCAATACAGGTGTTCATGCTTGCGGTACAATCATCTGCCGTGACGATATTACGGATTGGGTTCCTGTATCGACTGCCGACGACAAGGAGACGGGCGAAAAGATGCTCGTAACGCAATACGAAGGGTCGGTTATCGAAGATACCGGTCTGATCAAGATGGACTTTTTGGGTCTAAAAACGTTGTCAATTCTTCGCGATGCTGTTGCCAACATCCGTCAAACAAAAGGTATCGAAGTGGATATCGATGATTTCTCGATCATCACCGACAAGCCGACATACAAACTTTTCTGCGAGGGGCGAACGGTTGGAACATTCCAATTCGAGTCGCCCGGCATGCAGAAATATTTACGCGAGTTACAACCCTCCACCTTTGAGGACTTGATCGCCATGAATGCTCTCTATCGTCCGGGGCCTATGGAGTATATTCCAGAGTTCATCGCCCGTAAACATGGTATCAGCCCGATCGTCTATGACATTCCCATCATGGAGAAATATCTGAAAGATACCTACGGAATCACTGTCTATCAAGAGCAAGTCATGTTGCTATCGCGTCTGTTGGGTAATTTCACGCGCGGCGAGTCGGATACGTTGCGTAAAGCAATGGGTAAAAAACTGCGCGATAAACTGGATGCGTTGAAACCCAAATTCCTTCGAGGCGGTCAACAGAATGGTTACGATCCGAAGGTCTTGGAAAAGATTTGGGGTGATTGGGAGAAATTTGCCGAATACGCATTCAACAAATCGCATGCGACCTGCTATTCGTGGGTAGCATTCCAAACCGCCTACCTTAAAGCCAACTACCCCTCGGAGTATATGGCAGCGGTGTTAAGCCGAAACCTGACCAATGTCAAGCAGCTTACAGCCTACATGGACGAATGCAAACGCATGGGAATCAATGTACTTTGTTCAGATATCAACGAGTCGATAAAAACCTTCTCTGCAAATCAGGAAGGCGACGTTCGTTTCGGTCTTGCCGCCGTAAAGGGAGTTGGCGAGGCTGCCGTGGAAAGTATCATCGAAGAGCGGCGCAAGAATGGGCGTTACAAAGACATTTACGATTTCATGGAACGACTGAATTACTCGATAGTCAACCGCAAATGTTTGGAAAATTTAGCCTATGCCGGAGCCTTCGACAGCATTGTGGATTTCCATCGAGGAAAATTCTTTGCAATTGATAATCGCGATTCAGCTAATAGCACATTCCTCGAACAACTGATCCGTTACGGTCAGCGTTATCAAGCCGAGAAAAGCAATGTCCAACAAAGCCTTTTCGGAGGAGGCCAACATGTCGATATCCAACGACCGACAATGCCCGTCTGCGAAGATTGGAGTCAATTGGAAACCTTGAATAAAGAGCGCGAAATGATGGGGCTTTACCTTTCAGCCCATCCGCTTGATGAATACAAAGTGATTCTCAGCCACATGCGTCGTTTACAACTACCTGAGTTGGAAAACCTTGAAGCCATCAAAGGGCAAGAGGTCGCGGTGGCCGGCATGGTGATTGATGTACAAAACCTGCTTACAAAAAGTGGAACTCCTTGGGGACGTTTCAAGTTGGAGGATTATGATGGCGTACACGAATTTGCACTTTTCGGCAAGGATTACGAGAATTTCCGCAAATATCTTTTCAACGACTACTTCCTGTTCATTCGTGGGAAAGTACAACCCCGCCCCTACCAAAAAGAGGGCAAGGAGATTTTGGAGTTCAAAATACTGTCGATGATGCAATTGCAGGAGTTACGGGAGTCTATTAAAGAGATCGTTTTACAACTTCCTGTCGAAGACATTACCTCCGGTTTGTTGCGCGAACTTCCCGAACGTATCCGAAGTTCGAAAGGTTCTACACTTTTGCGTGTCAATATTTTCGATAGAAACGCCCAAGTGATGCTCAATCTCTTCTCCAAGAGTAACCGTGTCAGTTTGGCCTCGGATTTGGTTACTTACTTGGATGATAACAACATACAATATTCAATTAACAACTAATTAAAATCAGCATTATGGCATTAGCAATTAACAAAGACAATTTTCAAGAGGTGCTGACATCGAGTCAGCCCGTAGTTATCGACTTTTGGGCCGAATGGTGTGGTCCCTGCCGTATGATGTCGCCCATCATTGATGAATTGGCCACCGAATACGAGGGTAAAGCCGTTATCGGCAAATGTGATGTCGAGGAGAACGACGATATTACGATGAAATATGGCGTTCGTAACATCCCGACCATCATCTTCCTAAAAAATGGTGAACTTGTCGATAAACAAGTCGGTGCCTGCTCAAAAGAGGCTTTGAAAGAGAAATTGGAGAAACTATTTTAAGTTGTTTCTTTCCGACTGTTGCGAGAAGATTCCGTTTACGGAGTCTTCTCGTCTTTATTTCACGCCCATTTTGTCAGTCGCTAACTGACATTCTGACAGAAAACCGATAGTGGCACACGGTTTGAAGTAATCATCAAACGGAAAATAAACTAAAAAAGATACCTACTATGAAAAACGGAAAAATCGGTGTTACGTCGGAAAATATCTTTCCCGTCATCAAAAAATTCCTCTACTCCGACCACGAAATCTTCCTTCGTGAGTTGATCTCCAATGCTGTGGATGCCACACGCAAATTACAGACCCTCTCGTCGATTGGCGAGGTCAAGGGCGAATTAGGAGACCTAACAATTCATGTTGCAACCGACAAGGAGGCTAAAACGCTCACCATCACCGATCGCGGTATCGGCATGACTGCCGAGGAGGTTGATCGTTACATCAACCAAATCGCGTTCTCGGGAGCCGAAGAGTTCATGGAGAAATACAAGGATCAAGCAATCATCGGCCATTTCGGCTTGGGTTTTTACTCGGCGTTCATGGTCGCCGATCGGGTTGAAATCATCACCCGCTCGTATAAAGAGGATGCAAAGACCGTTCATTGGAGCTGTACCGGCTCTCCTGAATTCGAGATGGAAGAGAGCAACGAAACACGCGATCGTGGCACGACCATCGTATTGCATCTTGCAGAAGATACGCTTGAATTTGCCGAGAACGATAAGGTCGAGGGACTGTTGAAAAAATATTGCCGTTTCCTGCCCATACCCATTGCTTTCGGTAAAGTCAAGGAGTGGAAAGATGGCAAATATGTCGATACCGACAAGGATAATATCATCAACAATATCGACCCGCTGTGGAGTCGCAAGCCCACCGAGATCACCGAAGAGCAATACAAAGAGTTCTATCGCGAACTCTACCCCATGAGCGACGATCCGCTGTTCTCGATCCACCTAAACATCGACTATCCATTCCACCTCACGGGGATCCTCTACTTCCCGAAGATTCACAACAACTTCGAGATCCAGAAAAACAAAATTCAACTCTACTCCAATCAGGTCTATGTCACCGATCAGGTCGAAGGTATCGTTCCAGAATACCTCACCTTACTTCATGGCGTGATCGACTCGCCCGACATCCCGCTGAACGTTTCGCGCAGCTATTTGCAAAGTGATGCCAATGTCAAGAAGATTTCGAGTTACATCACCCGCAAGGTAGCCGACCGTTTACAGGAGTTGTTTACCACCATGCGCAAGGATTACGAGGAGAAGTGGGACGATCTGAAAATCTTCATCCAATACGGAATCCTCACCGACGAGAAATTTGCCGAGAAGGCGCAGAATTTCATGTTGTGGAAGAACACCGAAGGAAAATATTTCACCGCATCGGAGTACACCGAAGCCGTCAAGGAGAATCAAACCGACAAAAACAAAACATTAGTGTTTCTCTATGTCGATGACCCCATCGAGAAACACACCTTCCTCGAAGCAGCCAAAGGCAAAGGCTACGATATTTTGGAAATGGGCGGCCAACTCGACAACCACTATATCAATTGGTATGAATCGAAGAACAAGGATACGCGCTTTGTACGTGTCGATAGCGATGTGGTTGATAAGTTAATCCAGAAAGAGGAGAACTTAAAAATGTCGCTTTCTGAGACACAACAGGAGATTCTGCGTCCCGTGTTCGAGAGCCAAATGCCCAAAGACGAGAAGATTCATTATAACATCTCGTTCGAAGCGATGGCCTCCGACGAAGCTCCGGTAGTCATCACGCAGAACGAATTTATGCGCCGCATGAAGGAGATGGCACAGATGAGTGGTGGCGGCATGAGTCAATTCTATGGACAAATGCCCGACAATTTCACGATCGCAGTGAATGCCAACCACCCCATTGTGGCCGACATCTTATCCGATGCCGAAAAGGCCTATGGCGACAAACTGAAATCGATCACCAAAAAGATTGATGCCGCTGTTGCCGAGGAGCAACGTTTCGATGAAATAATCAAAGATAAAAAAGAGGAAGATCTTACTACCGAGGAAAAGTCGATGCGCGAAGAACTTTCGAAGAAGATCGTCACCTTGCGCGACGAGCGCAATCAACGTTTAACCGAAATCGGTTCGGAGAACAAACTCGTCAAACAGATCATCGACTTGGCACTGCTTTCCAATGGCATGCTGAAAGGCAAATCGCTGACCGACTTTATCCAACGATCCATTTCGCTGATCGAACGATAAACATCCCATAATCACCCACAAGAGGCTGTCCAACAAGTAGTGTTGCGACAGCCTCTTTTACAATGCCAAAAGATAAATTTCTCCATTCAACAAATTATCACTACTTTTGTCATGATATAGAAACCAACTAAAATCATATACCCAATATGGAACCGACTCAAACCAAAAAATCGCCCTTATGGTGGGTCCCCTCTGCCTACTTTGCGATGGGGTTGCCGTTGATCTTGATCAATCTTGTAGCACCACTTATGTTCAACGATTTCGGAATCAGTGATGCCCAAGTTGCATTTTGGACTTCATTGCTGATCCTTCCATGGTCGCTCAAACCATTTTGGAGCCCTTTGATGGAAATGTATCGCACCAAGAAGTTTTTTGTTATTACCACACAACTCATATCGGGAGCCTCGCTTGCCTGTATTGCTTTGGCTTTACCTCTTCCCGATTTTTTCCCATATGTAGTTGCTATCATGGCGGTATTGGCATTCAGTGGAGCTACACACGACATAGCACTCGATGGAGTTTATATCTCAGAACTGAACAAAACCCAACAAGCGCAATATGTCGGTTGGCAGGGCGCTTTCTACAATTTGGCCAAAGTAACAGCTATGGGCGGATTGGTCTATTTGGCAGGAGTCTTAGAAGCTCATTTCGGAGTGCTTTACGCATGGGTAATCATCATGTTACTCTGTGGTCTGCTGCTTTCCGCATTAGGTGTTTACCATTGGCGAGTTCTTCCATCAGGAGAAGTTGAAACCACAGCACACGGCTCATTCCAAGAGACCATGCGCGAAACTTGGGGCGTGATCGTTCAATTCTTCTACAAGAAACACATCTGGCTCTACATCGTATGGATTGTCTTCTATCGATTCACCGAAGGTTTGGTAATCAAGATCGTACCCCTCTTCTTGAAAGCCGATAAGGCTGCACAAGGTCTTTCACTCACAAAAGATGAAATCGGACTCTATTATGGCACCTTTGGAGTAGTGGCATTTATTATCGGATCAATTTTAGGCGGTTATTTCATTTCGTGGCGCGGATTGAAAAATGCCATCTTCCCACTCTGTTGTATATTCAATATTCCCTTTGTGGTTTATGCCTTATTGGCATGGTATCAGCCCGACAACGCATGGCTCGTTTGCGGAGCCATTGTCTTTGAATATTTCAGTTATGGATTTGGCTATGTAGGACTTACACTATTCATCATGCAGCAGGTAGCTCCGGGCAAGCACCAAATGGCGCACTATGCCTTCGGCTCGGCATTGGCCAATTTAGGCGTTATGCTTCCGGGTATGATTTCGGGTGTGATTAGTGATGCTATCGGTTATCAGCAATTCTTCCTTTGGGCATTGCTCGGCACCATTCCGGCGTTCCTATTGACCTGGATTCTACCCTTTACCTATCCCGATCCCCAAGAAAAATAACCCGCAATAAGGTCTTGCTCATCTGCACGAAAAGCACTACCTTTGTAGCTGAAATTAATATCTATCCAAAATATATGGCAAAAATCATCCTTACCGGTGACCGTCCCACAGGTCGGCTTCATTTAGGTCATTTCGTAGGATCGCTCCGTCGCCGTGTTGAGTTGCAGGAATCGGGCGAGTTCGAACGCATATTCATCATGATTGCCGATGCGCAAGCGCTCACCGACAATGCCGACAATCCCGAAAAAGTTCGTCAAAATATCATTGAGGTTGCATTGGATTATCTTTCAGCTGGTCTCGACCCCGCCAAATCAACACTTTTCATCCAATCTCAAGTAGCAGAATTGTGCGAATTGGCGTTCTATTACATGAATCTCGTCACGGTACAACGATTGCAACGTAACCCGACCGTCAAAGCCGAAATCACACTTCGCGGATTCTCCGAGCAAAGTGTCGAGGGTGACACGCAACAACGTCAAGGTATTCCGGTCGGATTCTTCACCTATCCCATCAGCCAAGCCTCGGATATCACAGCATTTAAGGCAACAACGGTTCCTGCCGGAGAAGATCAGGAGCCAATGATCGAGCAGACACGCGAAATCGTCCACAAATTCAATTCGGTATATGGTCCTACGCTCGTTGAGCCGGAGATCCTACTCCCCGACAACGCAGCTTGTCTGCGTCTGCCGGGCACCGATGGCAAAGCCAAAATGTCGAAATCGCTGGGTAACTGCATCTATCTGTCAGATACCGCCGAAGAGGTAAAAAAGAAAGTAATGGGTATGTACACCGATCCCAACCACTTACGGGTAGAAGACCCCGGAAAAGTAGAAGGGAACACGGTTTTCACCTATCTCGATGCATTCTGTCAACCTGAACACTTCGCAAAATATTTGCCGGAATATGCCTCGTTGGACGAGTTGAAGGCACATTATCGTCGTGGTGGCTTGGGTGACGTAAAAGTGAAACGGTTATTGATCGCCGTACTGAACGAAATTCTTGATCCAATTCGCGAACGTCGCAAATATTACGAAGCACGCATTCCCGAAGTATATGAGATTCTTCGTCGTGGTTCGGAGGTAGCACGCCAAACAGCGGCAGCCACTCTTGCCGAGGTGCGTGCAGCCATGAAGATCGATTATTTCGACGATGCGGCATTGATCGAAGAGCAGGCAAAGGCATACGCAAATAAAAACTAAAAGCATCCTTCGTGTTTATTACCGATCGCATATACGCACTCTTTCTTCGCTTGACCCGCCGGTTGAGCGATCGCCAAATGATGATGCTATTGGCGGTGGTGGTCGGTACGCTTGCCGGATTGGGAACATGGTGTTTCGAACTACTGCTTCACTTTATCAAAGAGGGATTAACGAGTTGGTTCCCCGTTGATAGTGCCCATTTCCTTTTTTTGATCTATCCAGCCATAGGCATCATCCTCGCCACGCTGTTCGTCAAATACATTGTACGCGACAATATTTCTGAGGGTGTTACACGAGTACTTTATGCCATGTCACGTAAAAACTCGTTGATCGTTCCTCATAACTGTTGGACCTCGGTTGTTGGGGGGGCTACAACCATCGGATTTGGAGGATCAGTCGGTCCCGAGGCTCCCATCGTCTTGACCGGAGCTGCCATTGGGTCGAATGTCGGCCGTTTGGCTCGCCTTAACTACAAACACACGACTCTACTGCTCTGCTGTGGAGCCGGTGCGGCACTGGCTGCCATCTTCAAGGCTCCGATAACGGGAGTAGTTTTCGTGTTAGAAATCCTAATGCTTGACATCACTGCCGGATCGGTGATTCCGTTACTTATCGCCTCAATCACAGCCACAACCATCGCATTCATGTTGCGCGGTTTTGATCCGATTCTTGCCGTAACCCTCTCCTCTGCCGACGCATTTGAATTGTGGCAAATTCCGCTATTCATCCTGCTTGGCATATTATGCGGTTTGATGGCTTGGTATTTTACCTCAATGAATTCTCGAATCGGGGGGATATTCAAACGCATCGACAACCAATACAAACGATGGCTGCTAGGAGGTACTATTCTCGGTGTGTTGATTTTCATTTTTCCCCCGCTCTATGGCGAAGGTTATGAAGGATTCACAGCATTAATGCATGGCAAGACAGAAGCAATATTCGAAAACTCATTATTTTATAGTTTTCGGGATATTAATTGGGTCGTTATTCTCTTTGTTATCGCAACGATGTTTTTCAAAGTTATTGCGATGGCTTCAACCAATGCAGCAGGGGGTGTCGGCGGAACCTTTGCTCCATCACTCTTCGTCGGAGCATTCACGGGAGCGACATTGGCATTGATCTGCAATGCGCTGTTCGACTGGAATGTTTCGATCGTTTCGTTTACATTGGTAGGAATGGCAGGCGTAATGTCGGGAGTGATGAATGCACCACTCACCTCGATATTCCTTATTGCCGAATTATCAAATGGATACGGTCTATTTATTCCCTTGATGATCACAGCCTGCATATCTTTTGCTGTGGATTATTACCTTGACCCCGACTCGATATACACCAAACAATTGCGCCAACGTGGCGAATTGTTGACCCACGATAAAGATCAGTCGGTATTCGTCTTCCTGAAACTCGATGAACTGATGGAAACTGATTTCACACGCATCCGAGAAAATTTAACATTGGGAGATTTGGTACATATCATATCCACAGCTCGGCGTAACATCTTTCCGGTCATCGACAACTTTGGGGTATTGGTAGGCATCATTCAGCTAGATGATCTACGCGAGGATATGTTTAAGCGGGAGAAATACGGAGTCCATGTTTCCGATTATATGATTCCTGCTCCGGACAAGATTCTCGAACACGAATCGATTCAGGGTATCATGGAGAAATTCGAAGATAAAAATACATGGATGCTTCCCGTTATTGATAAATGGGGGCACTACCTCGGTTTCATCTCCAAATCACGTATTCTCCAAGCATACCGAGAGCAACTGGTGAAAATTCAACAATAAGATTCTATTGTCTTTCGCATTATTTTTGCCAATCCTTGTCCTACTATTATTTGATTGGCAACCTTTATTTCATAATACTTAATAAAAATTTGATCATGGAAAAATTCAAAGAGATAAATCCAACTGAGATCGACGGAAATTTTATTCGTATGATCGGACAGGAATGGATGCTTATCACAGCAGGTAATGCCGAATGTTGTAATACGATGACGGCAAGTTGGGGCTTTGTCGGTGAGATGTGGGGGAAACACGCCGCAATGGTTGTGATTCGTCCGCAACGTTATACCAAAGAGTTTATCGATAATTCGGAGCAGCTGACACTCTCGTTTTTCGACGCACAGTATCGCAAGGCATTGAGTTATTGCGGAACACATTCGGGACGTGATAGCGACAAAATCGCCGAGGCTGGTTTATCGGTAGCCGTAACCGATGGTGGTGTTCCGGCATTAGCTGAAGCGCGACTGATTCTCGAATGTCGCAAGATGTATGTTGATAAGTTGCGAGAAGATGCGTTTATTGATCCCGCACCAATCGAAAAATGGTATCCCGAGAAGGATTTCCACACGTTTTATATATTGGAGATCGAGCGGGCTTATTTGCGCGAATAAACGTTAGTCTTCCGGATTATATCCACGATCCTCCAAAAGATTATTTCGATTGTTGGCAGCAGCCACTGCAAGTTGATCGCAGCGGTTATTCTCAACGGTTTCAGCGTGTCCTTTGACCCATACGAAACGGACGTGATGCTGGCGATAAATACGCAAGAAACGCATCCAAAGATCGGGATTTTTCTTCCCTACAAAGCCTTTTTTCTCCCATCCGAAGACCCAATTTTTCATCACTGCATCGACTACATATTTCGAATCGGAGTAGATGGTAACCTCCGAATTAGGGAATTTCAGCGTTTCGAGTGCCACGCATACGGCCATCAGTTCCATACGATTGTTTGTCGTTAAGCGGAAACCCTGCGACAACTCTTTTCGATAGGGTCCCGACAATAAGACTACGCCATAACCACCCGCTCCCGGGTTGCCTAAGGCCGAGCCATCGGTATAGATTGTGATTTGTGGCACGTCGTTGGTGTTTGATGATCAAAAAGAGGTAAAAAGTCGATCGTAAATCTCTCTCGACTTTTTCACCTCTTTATTACTTACAGTTTTACTTCAAAGCTTCGAGTTGCGCACGAAGAGCCGCGATTTTCGCCTCGGCATCGGCCTGTTTGGCACGTTCGTTAGCAACCACTTTTTCGGGTGCAGACTGCACGAAACGCTCGTTGGAGAGTTTCTTCATCACGCTGGCAAGGAATCCCTCGTAGTAGGTCAGATCCTCTGTGAGTTTTTTGATCTCTGCCTCGACATCAATCTTACCCGCCATCGGCACACAATATTGCGTGGTCTTTACAATGAATGCCGCAGCTGCGGGATCTTTCTCTGTAACCGTTTCGATAGCAGTAAGGTTGGCCATCTTCGCAATAACAGGAGCATACTCCAAAGGATAATTCTCATCGGCAATCACCTGCAACGTCAACGCCTCCTTTTGTGGCAAATTCTTTTGATTGCGGATATTACGCACAGCAGAAATCACCTCATGAGCCAACTCGAAACGAGCCAATATAGTGATATCTTCTGCAATGGGCTCCGGCATAGCCGCTACACAAATCGATGCTCCGGCTTCGCGCGGTGCGATAGCTTGCCAAATCTCTTCGGTAACAAAAGGCATGAAGGGGTGCAACATACGCATCAGTGCATCGAAAAACTCACGGGTGGCGGTCATGGTTGCAGCATCGAGCGGCTGACCGTAGGCCGGTTTAACCATTTCGAGATAGAGACCACTGAACTCATCCCAGAAGAGTTTATAGATAGTCATGCAGGCCTCCGAAATACGATAGCTCTTGAAATCCTCAGCCACTTCACGCAAAGCACGTCCCAATGTCTGCTCGAACCAAGCAACGGCAAGACGATTATTTTCGCTTTGTGCAATTGTGGCATCTACGCTCCAACCGTTTACAAGACGGTAGGCATTCCAAATCTTGTTTCCAAAGTTACGTCCCTGCTCACAGAGAGCCTCGTCGAACATCACATCATTGCCGGCTGATGACGACATGAGCATCGCAATACGCACTCCATCGGCACCATATTGCTCGATCAGATCCAGCGGATCGGGCGAGTTGCCCAATTGTTTCGACATTTTACGACCAATCTTATCGCGAACAATACCTGTGAAATAGACATTTGCAAAGGGTTTCTCATTGAGGTATTCGTATCCGGCCATAATCATACGAGCCACCCAGAAGAAGATGATGTCGGGACCGGTCACCAAATCATTAGTCGGATAGTAGTAGGAAATCTCTTTGTTACCCGGGTTGCGAATACCATCGAACACCGAAATCGGCCAAAGCCACGACGAAAACCAAGTATCCAAGACATCCTCGTCCTGACGCAAGTCGCTGATTTGCAACGAAGCATCTCCCGACTTTGCACGCGCCTTTTCAAGAGCCTCTTCGGCGGTCAAGGCTACAACAAATCCACCCTTCGGAAGATAGTAGGCAGGAATACGTTGTCCCCACCACAATTGACGAGAGATACACCAATCTTTGATGTTCTCCATCCAGTGGCGATAGGTATTTTTGTATTTTTCGGGGACGAAACGGATCGCATCCTCCATAACGGCTTTGGTTGCCGGCTTGGCCAACTCTTGCATCGAAAGGAACCACTGCATCGAGAGTTTCGGCTCGATGGCAACACCCGTACGCTCCGAGTAACCAACGTTGTTAGTATATTCTTCGGTCTTTTCAAGCAGGTCGGCAGCGGCGAGATCCTTTTCGATCTGTTTGCGGACATCGAAACGATCTTGGCCGACATACATGCCGACCTTGTCGTTGATCGTACCGTCGTCGTTAAAGATGTCTATACTCTCCAAACCATATTTCTCACCCAACATATAGTCGTTGACATCGTGGGCGGGCGTTACCTTCAAAGCACCCGTTCCGAACTCTATATCGACGTATGTGTCACGAATAACCGGAATCGAGCGGCCGACCAACGGTACAATAACCCGTGCATCGGTCGGAAGATCTTTATAACGCTCATCGTTGGGGTTTACACAGAGTGCCGTGTCGCCCAAAATTGTTTCAGGGCGAGTTGTAGCTACGATAATATTTCGGTCTGTTCCTTCGATTTTATAACGCAAATAATAGAGTTTCCCATGCGACTCTTTGAATACTACTTCCTCATCAGAAAGAGCCGTTTGCGCAGCAGGATCCCAATTGACCATGCGCACTCCACGATAAATTTTGCCCTTTTCATAAAGATCGCAAAATACACGCAGCACACTCTCGGTACGTTCATCATCCATCGTAAAGCAGGTGCGTTCCCAATCGCACGAAGCGCCTAATTTACGCAATTGTTTAAGGATGACACCGCCATACTTCTCTTTCCATTCCCACGCATATTTCAAGAACTCTTCGCGTGTGAGTTGCGATTTCTCAATACCCTGTTCGTGGAGCATGGCAACAACTTTTGCTTCCGTAGCAATCGAGGCATGATCCATGCCCGGTACCCAACAAGCATTCTTACCCGACATACGCGCACGACGCATCAAAACATCTTGCAATGTATTGTTGAGCATGTGACCCATGTGGAGCATACCCGTCACATTGGGTGGAGGAATAACAATTGTATAAGGTTCACGAGCATCCGGTTCGGAGTGGAATAAGCGATTATCAATCCAGTAGTCATACCATTTCGCCTCGATGTGTTGTGGCGAGTATTTGTCTGCAATTTGCATATAGCTCCTTGTTTTATCTTTAATTTTGAATATTTCGAATGGCAAAGTTATTAACATTCTGTCAAAGTTGAAATAAAATTAGGCGAAATTTCGTTATCTTTGCAACATTATTATCATTGAAGATATGAATAAAAAAGATAAAACAGAAGTTATCGAGATCGAAGATGTAGGGATGCTCCCCGATTTGTTTGAGGGACAACATCGAGTAATCCCCATTGTAACCGAGGGAGATGAACCGGCCGAAGAGACCGAAATTCCCGAGATTATCCCAATCCTTGCATTACGATCGTCGGTGCTTTTTCCCGGGTCGGTAACTCCGATCACGGTAGGACGTGATAAAAGTATTTCGTTGGTGCGCGCTGTAAATGCCGAAGGTGGCATATTGGGAGCCGTATTGCAACGCGAGAGCGAAGTCGATGATCCCACCCCCGCCGATATGTACAAAGTGGGTACCGCCGCTCGTATCATCAAAATTCTCGAAATGCCCAATGGCAATTTGACTGTGATTCTCAACGGTTTGGAGAAAATCGAAGTCAACGAATATGTTGCTACGGATCCCTATTTCCGAGCCCGCGTAACAGCTTTACGCGACACATTGCCCGATATGAAAGGCGTGGAGTTCGAGGCTTTGGTTGATTCGATCCGCGATGTGGCGTTGAGTATCATCAACGTTTCGCCCTTGATGCCCAAAGAGGCCGCTTTCGCGATCAAAAATATCGATTCCAAACGCGGAATCATCAACTTTATCTGCTCCAACATGGAACTCTCCGACGAGGATCGTCAAACATTGTTGGAGGCCCCCGGATTGTTGGCTCGTTCGCGCAAATTGCTTGAAATTCTCATTCGCGAACAGCAACTTGCCGAACTCAAAAACGAGATTCAAGGACGCGTAAAGAACGAGTTGGACAAACAGCAACGCGACTATTACCTGCAACAACAGATGCGCACCATTCAAGAGGAGTTGGGCGAAGGTGCCGATGCCGAAATTGAGAAGATGCGTGAGGAGGCCAAGAAAAAGAATTGGCCCAAAGAGGTGGGAGAGACTTTCGAGAAAGAGTTGCAGAAAGTCGAACGGTTAAACCCTGCGGTTGCCGAATACTCGGTACAGATGACCTATTTGCAACTGCTACTCGAACTGCCGTGGAACGATATCACAAAAGATAATCTCGATCTTCAATGTGCTCGCGAACAACTCGATCGAGACCATTTCGGATTAGAAGAGGTCAAAGAGCGTATTCTCGAACACTTAGCGGTAATCAAATTGAAAGGTGATCTTAAATCCCCGATTCTCTGTCTTTACGGTCCTCCGGGAGTAGGCAAAACCTCGCTTGGCAAGTCGGTAGCGGCAGCTTTGGGACGCAAATTTGGACGCATTTCGTTGGGTGGTTTACACGACGAATCGGAGATTCGCGGACACCGTCGCACCTATATCGGTGCTATGCCCGGACGTATCATCCAGACTATTAAACGTTGCGGCTCTTCGAATCCGGTAATCATTCTCGACGAGGTTGACAAACTGACTGTTTCGAATCATGGCGATCCATCGAGTGCTTTGTTGGAAGTTCTTGATCCGGAACAGAATACCACGTTCCACGACAACTATATCGATATGGAGTACGATTTGTCGAAAGTGCTCTTTATCGCGACTGCAAACAATGTCGGCAACATCGCTCCGGCGCTACGCGATCGTATGGAGATGATCAACATTGCAGGCTACCTGCTTGAAGAGAAAGTGCGTATTGCACTTGATCATCTGCTGCCCAAACAGCGTGAAGCGCATGGTATCAAAGAACAAGAGCTGATTCTAACATCAGCGATCGTTGAAAAGATCATTGCAGAATATACGCGCGAATCGGGAGTTCGTTCGTTGGACAAAAATTTGGCAAAGATTGCGCGTGCACGCGCTAAACAGATCGCGTTTGAAGAGGCTTTTGCTCCCGAACTCTCAACACAGGAGGTCGAAAAAATTCTCGGTATGCCCAAATTCCTCCGCGAAGAGTATGAGGTCGCCGGAATGACAGGTGTAGTTACGGGATTAGCATGGACCGAAGTTGGTGGTGACATCCTCTATATCGAATCATGTTTGACCCCCGGCAAAGGCAAGATAAGTTTGACGGGAAATTTGGGTGATGTGATGAAAGAGTCGGCTACCATTGCCCATGAGTGGGTTATGGCACACCATGAGGAGCTGGGTATCGACCCAACAATCTTCGAAAAAAACGACATCAATATCCATGTCCCAGAAGGAGCTATTCCGAAAGATGGACCTTCGGCAGGTATTACGATGGTTACCTCATTGGTTTCGACCTATACAGGACGAAAAGTCAAGGAACGTATCGCCATGACAGGAGAAACAACCTTACGTGGTCGTGTGATGCCCGTCGGAGGTATCAAAGAGAAAATTTTAGCAGCCAAACGTGCCGGTATCACCGAAATCATACTTTCGGAAGAAAACCGCAAAGATATTGCAGAGATCAAAGCCGAATATATCGCCGGTTTGACATTCCACCACGTACGGACAAATGAGGAAGTATTAAAACTTGCTCTGGAATAAACATTTTGATTATGAAATATTTAGCGATCATCCCCGCGCGTTATGCTTCCACCCGTTTTCCGGGAAAGCCATTGGCGTTACTGGGAGGCAAGCCTGTAATCCAACGGGTGTACGAACAGGTAGCCGGCGTATTGGACAATGCGGTGGTTGCAACCGACGACATCCGCATCGTTGATGCAGTCAAGGCATTTGGAGGTAAAGTGATAATGACCTCTCCCAACCATAAAAGCGGTACCGATCGTTGTCGGGAAGCTTATGACAAATTAGGAGAGGAATTCGATGTAATAATTAACGTACAAGGCGATGAACCATTCATTCGTGCCGAACAACTCGAAAGTTTGAAACACTGTTTCGACGATCCTCAAACCGACATTGCCACATTGGTAAAACCATTTACTACGGAAGACGGTTTGTCGGCTTTGGAAAATCCCAACTCTCCGAAAGTGGTGCTTGACGGGCAATCGCGAGCTCTTTACTTTTCACGTTCGGTGATCCCTTTCCTACGAGGTGTTCCCCGTGAAGAGTGGCTTGCGCATCATATATTCTACAAACACATCGGAATTTATGCGTTCCGCGCCGAAGTTTTGCGAGCTGTTACGAATCTACCCCAATCCACACTTGAAAAAGCCGAGTCTTTGGAGCAGTTGCGTTGGTTGGAAAATGGGTATAAAATAGGCGTAGGTGTTTCGGATTTTGAAACCGTAGGCATTGACACTCCCGAAGATTTAGAACGGGCAGAAGCCTTTCTATTGAAAAACGAACGATAAAAATCGAGATATTATGGTGAAATTTGTAGCAGGTCCTTGCGTAATCGAATCGGCAGAACTGCTTGACGCTGTGGCCGAACGATTGGTTGACATCAATAGCAAATTAGATACCGACATTATTTTCAAAGCCTCGTTCGACAAAGCCAATCGTACTTCAATCTCGTCGTTTCGTGGATTGGGCTTTGACAAAGGTCTCCAGATGTTGGCCGACGTGCGTGCCAAATGGGGATTGCGACTGCTTACCGATATTCATGAAGCATGGCAAGCTGCTCCCGTCGGAGAAATTGTCGATGTGATTCAGATTCCGGCATTCCTCTGCCGTCAGACCGATCTGCTTATAGCAGCCGCAAAAACCGGTCGCACCGTTAATATTAAAAAAGCTCAGTTCCTTTCGGGAGCAGATATGCAATACCCATACGAAAAAGCTCGTGAAGCAGGAGCGCAAGAGATTTGGCTTACGGAGCGTGGTAATATTTACGGTTATAACAACTTAGTTGTGGATTTCCGTAATATTCCCGACATGTTGCGTATCGCCCCAACCGTTGTAATGGATTGCACCCACTCGGTACAACGCCCCGGAGCTGCCGGTGGGAAAACGGGTGGTAACCGCGAATTTGTTCCGGCTATGGCTCATGCTGCCAAAGCTTTCGGAGCCAACGGATTCTTCTTCGAGGTGCACCCTAACCCCGACACCGCAAAAAGTGATGGCCCAAACATGTTGCAACTCGATAATCTTGAACCCCTTATCAAAACGCTGATATAATGAACGAGACCGTTAAAAATCAGATTCTAGAAGTAGCCCGTAAAGCAGTACATACCGAGATGCTGGCTCTTCGCTACATGGAAGAGACGCTAGATGATGAATTTGTCAAGGCTGTTGAAATTATTCTCGGTTGCTGTGGCAAATGTATCATTACTGGCATGGGTAAGTCGGGACTTGTCGGGCGCAAAATTGCTGCAACTCTCGCCTCTACCGGAACTCCGAGTTTTTTTCTGCACCCGGGCGAAGCTTTTCATGGTGATTTAGGTATGATCTCTCCCGAAGATGTTGTTGTGGCGTTATCCTATTCGGGCGAAACCGATGAAATATTGAAAATTGTACCTTTCATCCACTCCAACGGAAATAAACTAATTTCGATGACCGGCAATTCGGAGTCTGCTTTGGCAAAAAATTCCGATGTCCATCTTGATGTAGGAGTTAAAGAGGAGGCTTGCATTTTGCACCTTGCACCCACAAGTTCTACTACTGCTCAAATTGCTATGGGCGACGCATTAGCCGTATCGCTTATGCAGATGCGCGGTTTTACGAGTGTAGATTTTGCCCGTCTGCACCCGGGTGGCAGTCTCGGCCGACGCCTATTGATGACCGTAGGGAATGTGATGCGCGATCGAGATTTACCCGTTGTGGCCCCCGATTGTGGTGCAACGGAGATGATTCACGCTATTTCGAAAGGAGGGTTGGGACTGATCGTAATCTGCGACGGTGATCGCATCGAAGGAATCGTTACCGATGGTGATGTTCGTCGTGCTATGGAGCGTTTGCGCGGAGAGTTTTTCAATATCTGCGCCAAAGATATTGCCACCCCGAATCCTATTTCGATTCGTCCTTCGGAGAAATTGATCGAAGCCGAAAAGGTAATGACCCGTAATAAAATCACATCGTTGCTTGTAACCAATGACAACGGCATTTTGCAAGGTGTGATTCAGATTTACGACATTAAATTGTAGGTTAAGAATCGTTTTGGGTATTTATCACCTCCCAATTTATGCCGTTCTTTCTCGAACGGCATTTTTGTTTTGGAGCTTACATACGAATTCACACAATCTTGTTGCTCTCTTGCTTTTAACCTCCCCACACTCACAGCTGCGCCGTGTTTGTAATCTCTGACCCACCTCCAAATCCCCCGCCTTAGGCAGGGGACTTACGTCCGTCCATCTGCGGTGGAAGCAGGGTATCTTACACTGTGATGTAAAATCGCATATAATTGTCTTTGTTTTTCCCTATTTATGAAGATTTTAGAATTAAAATCTCAGATTTTGATTTCGACTCTTGAATTTTTCGTTCTGTAATTCGTATCTTTGTAGGCTATGATCGATAGAGAAACTGTTGACCGCATCTATGCCGCTGCCAATATTGTGGATATTGTTGGCGAGTATGTCACACTCCGACGCAAGGGTGTGAACTATGTGGCATGCTGTCCATTCCACAACGAAAAAACCCCCTCGTTTGTAGTTTCTCCCACAAAAGGTGTCTATAAATGTTTCGGTTGCGGCAAAGCCGGAAATGCAGTAACCTTTGTCATGGATCAAGAGTCCATAACCTATCCCGAAGCTTTGAAGATCGTTGCCAAACGGTACGGAATAGAGGTAAAGGAGCGGGAGATGAGCGAAGAAGAGGTACGACGCAACGACGACCGCGAATCGATGTTTGCGTTGAACGGGTGGGCTGCCGACTATTTCGCCAACTACCTCCACCACGAAGAAGAAGGGATGAGTGTCGGAATGACCTATTTCCGTCAGAAACGAGGAATGACCGATGCCACCATCCAAAAATTTGGACTCGGATTTTGTCCGTCGAAAGGTGACCGCATGTCGCAAGATGCTTTGGCAACAGGTTATCAGCAAGAATTTCTGCTTTCAACAGGTTTATCGTTACAACGTGAGAACAATGGATCTCTTTTTGATCGTTTCCGTGATCGTGTGATCTTCCCAATACATAATATCTCAGGGCGAGTTGTCGCATTCGGAGGTCGCACATTACGCACCGATAAGAGTGTTGCCAAATACCAGAACTCACCTGAAAGCGAGATTTATAGCAAGAAACGCGAACTTTACGGTCTCTATTTTGCCAAGAAAGCAATCCAGCAACAAGAATTTGCCATTCTTGTCGAGGGATATACCGATGTAATCTCAATGCATCAGGCAGGAGTCGAAAATGTGGTGGCATCATCCGGCACATCGCTCACGACTGATCAAATTCGATTGTTAGGACGTTTCACACGCAATATCACGGTAATCTACGATGGCGATTCGGCCGGCATTCGTGCTTCGTTGCGTGGTATCGATATGATTCTTCGCGAAGGAATGAACGTGCGTGTGGTTTTACTTCCCGAGCCCGAAGATCCCGACTCATTTGCCCGAAGTCACACTGCCGCCGAATTGCAGGCATATATTCGAGACAACGAACAGGATTTCTTAACCTTCAAAGCAAATCTGTTGTTGCAGGATGCACAAGGAGATCCGATCAAGAAAGCGACTCTTATTAGCGACATGGTGCAGTCGATTGCCCAAATCCCCGATCCGATTCAACGTTCGGTTTATATCAAGGAATGTGCCCGAACCATGGAGATTGACGAGCCGGTGTTGATCTCGGAGGTCGCCCGCAAACGTATGGTAACTTCGGGAGATCATGAAACCGATGAGTTTATACGACGGCAAGGTGTACAAGTTCAAAAAGGAGGAGAACGCCCCGCAACCGAGTATGTCGCCAATGTTGAAGCCGGCAGTGGCATCGAAGCTTTGGAACGAGAGTTGGTGAAATATCTGCTTAAATACGGGCATTGCTCATTTGATTATAAAGAGGGGCGTAACATGGTAGCATGCAATGTCGCACAAGTGATCTTTGACGAGTTGGGAGCCGATCACATCGAGTTTCGCAATCCGTTGTATGGAAAAATCATGTCGGCATATCGTGAACAATGGTTGGAAAAAGGTGTTGGAGTTGAAATTCCGGCATACCTATTTATAAATCACCCAGATCCGGATGTTTGCAATCGTGCGGTCGATATCCTAACATCGGATGACAACTATGTTGCCAGCGAATTGTGGCGTCGCAAAGAGGTACATATTGAGAGTGATGCCGAGATGCTGGCAGTCGGAGTACCCAAAGCCGTTACGCTTTATAAATCAAAAGTTATTGAAGGATGGATAAAAGAGTTGCAGGCGCGCCTGCACGATGATCTTCCAGACGAGGAGATGGCTGCATTAATACAGCGACTTACGGCATATAACCGCGCCAAAGTTACCATTGCCAATAAATTGCAACGATTGATACTATAAAGATATTAAAACAAGAAAAAGAGGGCGGAAATCGGGTCGTGCACGCATCACTGCGCACACCGTGTGCAAACAGAAAATAAACAGAAAGATGTGTAAAACATATCGAAGATAAAAGAATTGGTTACCTTGACCGATTCCCACCCCCGCGAATAAAAGTGCAATTCGTGTGCCGTTTTTAACTATATGAGCGAACAAAAAAAGATAAACATTAAAAACAAGCGAGCCACTTTCGATTATGAGATTCTCGAAGAGTGGATTGCCGGAGTTGTATTGGTTGGCACGGAAATCAAATCCATCCGTGCAGGCAAGGCCTCTCTTACCGACTCGTTCTGCTATTTCGATAAGGGAGAGCTTTGGATTCGAGGGGTCAATATCGCCGAATATAGTTGGGGGACATGCAACAATCATGTACCGCGTCGAGATCGCAAATTGCTGCTTACGGGACGAGAGTTGGATAAGTTGCAGCGCGCATCCCAAGATCGGGGTTTGACAATTGTCGGATTACGACTTTTCTTAAACGACAGAGGTTTGGCTAAGATTGTTATCGGGTTGGCACGAGGCCGCAAGGCCTACGACAAGCGTGAGCATTTGAAAGAAAATGATGCTCGCCGCGAAATGGATAAAGTAATGAAAAACTATAAACGATAGGTTATGGCATTGATCCTATGTATCGAGACCGGTACCGACATTTGCTCGGTCGGTATTGCCCGAGATGGAGAATTGGTATCGTTGCGCGAAAGTGATGAGGGGCGAGATCATGCCCGCAAGGTGGGTGTTTTTGTCGATGAGTTATTGCATGAGTCGAGAATTTCACCTAATGATTTGGATGCCATTGCCGTAGGTAAAGGCCCCGGGTCTTATACCGGCTTGCGCATCGGGGTATCGTTTGCAAAAGGATTATGCTATGGTTTGCAAAAACCATTATTGGCAGTCGGCTCACTCGACGCATTGGCAGCTGTGGCGCGTGAGGACTACGAAGCCGGAATCTTGCAAGTAGAAGATTGGGACAAAGCATTACTTTGTCCGATGGTCGATGCACGTCGCATGGAGGTTTATGCACAAATCTTTGATACCAAAGGAATTGCACAAAACGATGTGTCGGCCGAAATTATCGATACAGATAGTTTCTCGGCATTCCGTGATCAAAAACGTCCTTTTGTCATATTCGGGAACGGAGCTCGCAAATGTGCCGAGATTCTTGAAGGAGCGCAGTTTATTGAGATTTCCCCATCGGCTCGCGGATTGGCACGATTGGCACAACAAGCCTACGATACCGGCAAAACGGAGGATATCGCCTATTTCGAACCTTTCTATTTGAAAGATTTTGTGGTAACAACCTCTAAAAAGAGATTGTTATGATCAAATAATTGTCGGATAGAGAATGAAATTGGCTGAAATATTAATCAGCCAATTTCGTATTATACTTGTATTATTGCGGAATGTTTAATTCGGATAATATAGTAGAAGTCAACGCCCGAATAATCGAGTTCTTAACATAGGTTCGCCGAACGGCCACTGCAATTTTTCGAGAGGTGGCACCTTTGGCCAACGTTTTAAGGCGATCTCGATGATCACGTGGAATATATTCGATGGCCATTTCGGGAATAATCGTCAAACATGATGTACAATCTACGATGCGCATCAACGTATCAAGTGATCCTGATTCAAATGAATAGTGAGTAGGCAGATCGCGCCGTGCCTGACACAACTCGATGATTTGGTCTCGCATACAGTTTCCCGGGCTGAGAATCACCAAATCTTTGAGGTCTATATCTTCTATTCGGATGTTTTGACGTTCGTAAAGCGGATTATCGGGAGATACATAAGCATAAAAACGATCATTGAACAACTCTTGTTCAAGAATACCGTCTCCACAAGTCCCGCTTGCGACAAGCGCGGCATCGATACGATCTTTTTTGAGGGCTTCAATAATATCGGCCGTTACCATTTCGGAGATCTCCAACTCGACTTTCGGGAATTTACGTACAAATGCCGGAATAAATTTATGCAACAAATAGGGAGCGATAGTAGGGATCACGCCAAGACGCAATTTTCCGGCGGTTTCGCCTTTCAACTCGGCCACCGACTCGCGAATATTGTTATATGCTCGTAGGGCCTCGCGGGCACGGTCGAGTACTACCCTACCTGCTTCGGTGGGAATGACTGGTTTCTTCGACCGATCGAGTAAGATAACGCCTAACTCCTCTTCGAGTGCTTTGACCTGCATACTTAACGACGGTTGGGTAACGAAACAATGTTCGGCAGCCAATGAAAAACTACCGCAATTAGCAACCGCAAGTAGGTATTCTAACTGAATGATTGTCATTGTGGGTTTTTATTTATTCCTCAAAAGTATAAATAAATCCGATATTGAACAACTTTTTGAGCGGAAATAACTTTCAAAACCAACCTGAGGAAGATCCACAATCATTTTTTCGCGTCTCATTCTTCGTTTTTTACTTTTCTATGCCTATCTTTGTCGTCGCAAATGCACATTTTAGGTTCTAAAAGATTATGTTGAGCAGAAGATTACTCCGTATAAAGGTTCTCAAAGCATTGTTCGCCCACATCAAGTCGGGTGCCGATAATATGATCGCATCGGAAAAGACGTTATTGAGTTCTGTGGACAAGGCTTATGACCTCTATTTCCAAATGTTGCTACTTCCCGTAGAGGTGGCAGAATATGCCCGAGGTCGCCAAGAGATTGCCAAACAGAAAAAGCTGCCGACATTTGAGGATCTCAATCCCAATACCAAATTCGTTGATAATGCACTCATCCGCTTGATCGCTAACAGCGATTCGGTGAACGATCGTATCGCTGTTCGTAAATTGGGATGGAAACAACATCCCGATTTAATCCGCACCATTTATGCCCGCCTTTGTGAAAGTGCATATTTCAACGAATATATGGCACGCGAAGAGCGTTCGTTCGATGATGACAAACGTTTGTTGGAAGCCTTCTTCAACGACATGCAGGAGTGTGACGCATTGGATGAGGTGTTGGAAGAGATCTCGATTCTTTGGAGCGACGATCTGCCCTATATCGTAATGATGATTCTGCGCACCTTGTCAAACACTCGCGTTTCGCATACGGATGTAAAGATTGCCGGACAATTCAAGAGCGAGGAGGATCCGATATTCATCCGCACACTCTTCGAAAAATCGTTGGTAAACTACAATTCAAACCAAGAGTTCATCGAGAAATTTACGGCCAACTGGGATTTGGAGCGTATCGTTTTCATGGATAATCTGATTTTGGCTACGGCTGTTACGGAGTTGACCAATTTCCCATCGATTCCGGTAAAAGTGACCCTCGACGAATTCATCGAGATCTCTAAATACTATTCGACTCCCGGCAGTAGCACCTTCATCAACGGTGTATTGGACAAGATGGTTGAAACATTGACCGCTGACGGCCGAATCCAAAAAGCAGGACGCGGTTTGATCTAACCGTAAAACAGCCATGACAAACAGAGTGCTGTTTTCGTTGATTTTCTGCGGGGTATTGACAGTCATGGCCTGCGGGCCACAGCCATCCCAAAGATCAGTCGATGAATCGACAGAAATGTCGAAAACGTCGTATGTTTCGCAACGAATCATTAGCTGTACAGCCGAAAAAATTGTTTCGGGAATTCCCGATACGGTGCGTTTCGGGCACTTACATTCGGGAGAAGTTGCGCTTCTACAACTACGCTTGGCCAATCAAACAACTCAACCAATCGTTATCACTTCATACAACCGTAGTTGCGGATGCACAACATTGGAATATGATACTCAACCAATTATGCCTAACGAATCCGCTCCTATAACGCTCTATTTCAATTCGCGTGGCGAGTGGGGATGGCAACTGAAAACACTCGACATTTTTTTGGCGGGTCACTCCAAACCGTTACGCCTCATCATTGAAGCCGATGTCGAATGATCTTTTGCAAATTCCACAATAATTCCTATCTTTGTCCAAAATAAACCAAGCAGAACTTAAACAACACAAAATTATGATCAATTTCCTTCAAACGATGACCGAGCCGCCGCAAGCAGGCTTCATGCAGCAGTCCAGTTTTATCATCATGATCGGCCTTATGGTGTTGGTCATGTGGCTTTTCATGTGGCGTCCCGAGGCTAAACGCCGCAAGCAGATGCAAGAATTCCGCAACGGGCTGAAAAAAGGGGACAAAATCATCACTGCCGGCGGTATCTACGGCATGGTAAAAGAGGTCAAAGAGACTACGCTGTTGATCGAGGTGGACGGCAATGTCACTTTGCGCATTGATAAGAACATGGTGGTTGCCGATCCTTCGGGTTTGCAACAGCAATAACCACCCAATATCCTGAAAGGGATATCGAGCCGTTCCGTGAGGAGCGGCTTTTTTCGTGTGTTTTTAGATATATGATTTTCAAAATCTGGCTTTCCATAACAGGATATGATAAAACACAAGGCTGAATTTATACGAGGGGGGGGGATAGGATTTACCAAGCTGAAGATCAGCCATTTCGTCATCAAATAGATTGGGGCTACACACAAAGATAAGCGAATTGAAAAGTTCGGGAGCATCTGTGACATATGAATTATTATTTGTAGATTTGCGCCGTTCTATCTACAAAACACTTATAATATGAAATCATTAAAAATCGGAAACCTATGCGCCTCGCTTCCCATCGTGCAAGGTGGTATGGGTGTGGGTATTTCCCTATCGGGATTGGCTTCGGCAGTAGCCAAAGAAGGTGGCATCGGAGTCATCTCTTCGGCCGGTCTCGGAGTGATCTATAACGAATATTCAAAAGATTACCGCGAAGCTTCAATATGGGGTCTCAAACAAGAACTTCGTAAGGCGCGAGAAGCGACCAAAGGAATTATCGGGGTCAATGTCATGGTTGCCATGTCGAATTTTGCTGATATGGTGCGCACAGCTATTGCCGAAAAAGCTGATATCATCTTCTCCGGCGCGGGACTTCCGTTGAATCTCCCCTCTTTTCTGACCGAAGGAGCTAAAACCAAGTTAGCTCCAATCGTTTCCTCGGCTCGTGCCGCCGGATTGTTGTGTCGTAAATGGTGGTCGGAGTATCGTTATACTCCCGATGCCATCGTTGTCGAAGGGCCCAAGGCCGGAGGACACCTCGGATATAAACGCGAACAAATAGACGACGAACTTTTCTCACTGGAACACATTGTTCCCGAAGTCGTTGCAGAAGTTCGCAACTTTGAAAAAGAACACGATTGTCACATTCCGGTCATTGCCGGAGGCGGCATTTATACCGGAGAAGACATTTATCGTATCATGGAATTGGGAGCCGATGGCGTGCAGATGGGAACACGCTTTGTTACCACCGATGAATGCGATGCTGATCCGGCTTTCAAACAGAGCTACATCGACGCATCGGAACAAGACATCGAAATCATTCAGAGTCCGGTGGGAATGCCCGGAAGAGCCATTCACAACTCGTTTCTCGAACGAGTGAAAGAGGGACTTAAACGTCCCAAGAACTGCCCATTCGATTGCATCAAGACATGTGACGTAACGCATAGTCCCTACTGCATCATGTTGGCACTCTACAATGCATTCAAGGGCAAGTTGCAAAACGGGTATGCTTTCTGCGGATCAAATGCATGGCGAGCCCAGAAAATACAGTCGGTCAAAGAGTTGATCTCCTCGCTTTGCGAAGAATACGAAAAATTATCCATCAAAGAGAAATTTTTCGGAGTAAAATAACCACAACAATTATTGAAACAAAACTCCCGAAGTTATTAACGACTTCGGGAGTTTTGTTTGATCATAACCCATGATTCACAACAAAAGGTGGCCATATTGACCACCTTTTGTTGGTTGAGCTGCCGGGACTCGAACCCAGAACGACAGAACCAAAATCTGCTGTGTTACCATTACACCACAGCTCAAACAATTGCTCGAAAGCGAGTGCAAAGGTAGAAAAAAAAATGCAAATTCCAATACTTGATGCAAAAATAGCACAAAGTTTATGCTGAATTATTGAATTTTTATTCGAGAAGCCTATTCTTTGCCATTCTGAAGCTCTTTTTGTTCGAGATATTTCGGAGAAATATTCTTCGCAACACAATGAGAAAATCCCGATCAGTTTAATCTTTCAATTTACTCATAAACCGGTCGCGATCAACAATATATCGAATATGTACTCCCTCGCCAATCATTCCCTCAAAATCTCGCGCCCCGACATTGAAAGTCAGTTTGCGGCCTTCCATCTCTGTTAATATGGCTGTTGCCGTAATTTCAGCTCCCAATCCCGATGGCTTGATGTGACTGCAATTCATCTCTGCACCTACGGTTGTCGATCCTTCTGGCAACATGGCCGACACTGCATTCATGGCAGCATTTTCCATGAGGGCCACCATCGCAGGAGTTGCAAATACAGGCATATCACCTGAACCCATTATTTGGGCAGTATTTTCCATAGAAACAATTGTTCTACTTTGTGCCGATAACCCTTTTTTCAACATAATATCTTCGGTATTGATTTCGTTTCTGTAATAAATAGCTTATCTTTGCTCACAAAGGTACGAATTTTTCTTCGATCATGAAAAGGCTGTTGCTGATGTTGGGACTGTTGTTTGCCGCACTTTTCGAAGTGCAGGCGCAAGGTGGTCGTGGATTTTGGCATCAGGAATGGGCGATTGAACGTGGAGATTCGATCCCGCTGATTCATATACTTCCGGTCTATGTGTTCAGTCGTCCTGTCGATTTGCGTCGTTATCGACGTCTGGTACTTGCAGTAAAGAAGGTCTATCCGATCGCCAAGATCGCCAAGAAAAAGATGGCTAACATGGAGGAGGAGTTGTGCCGGTTGCCGACCAAAAAGGCGCAAAAAGAGTACATCCGAAAAATCTATCATGAAATTAAGGCCGAATACACGCCGGTACTAAAACGCATGACCCGCACGCAGGGACGTGTACTACTGAAACTGATCGATCGAGAAACGGAATATACCGCATATGAGGTGCTCAAAGAGTTTCGAGGAGGCTTTGTGGCAGGATTTTGGCAGGGGATCTCGAAGATTTTCGGACAGGATCTAAAATCACAATACGATAAAACGGGCGAGGATCGTATGATCGAACAAATCGTTATTTATTACGAAGCCGGTTTAATTCGGTAATCTCTTTTCGTTGTTTTTTGCAAATTAACATATTCCGAGTTTTGAGGAATGGATTTTGCATAACACCTCTTTGCAAAACTAAAACAACATAGCCATGTATTATTTGTGGTATCTTTTACTGGGTCTGGTAGCCGGATGGATTGCCAACCTGATTGTCAAAGGCGGCAGTGCCGGACTGTTGCTTAATCTGATTATTGGAGTCATTGGCAGTTTGCTTGGAGGTTGGCTCTTCGGATTGATCGGAATAGTACCCACAGGAACTTTGGGAAGTTTGGTAACCGCCATTATCGGTGCTATCGTGCTTTTGTGGATTTCATCGCTCATCTCGCGCAAAAAAATCCGCGAGTAAGATTGAAGAGGATCGGACTCCGGTTGTTTGAAGATAGAACAACCGGAGTCGATCTGCTTTATTTTGCAAAATGATATATGCGAAAACTGCGTGACGTTCAGAGATTCGATACGATTATTTGCGGAGTTTTTCGTTTTGTCTATGACGTTCCTTATCTCGAGCTGTTTTCTTGGTAAATGAATCCTCGATAGCTGTTGTGAGATCAACTCCGGTTTGGTTGGCCAAACAAACCAACACCCACAATACGTCAGCCATCTCCTCAGCTAGATCAGTATGCTCTCCTGCCTTGAACGACTGATCGCCATAGCGTCGAGCCATCACCCGAGCCAACTCTCCCACTTCCTCAGTCAGACAGGCCATGTTTGTAAGTTCCGAGAAATAACGTACGCCGTACTCCTTAATCCAAGCATCTACACGCTCTTGCAGTTCTTTGATCTCCATTACTTCACATATATTAAATTCAAACCATCGCGCAACGGCAAAATAATATTTTCGACTCGTGGGTCTTCGACAATCATCCGATTAAAAACGATAAGTGCCTGTGTATGGCGATCGTTATGTGCAATAGGTTGCACTACCTTTCCCGACCACAGAATATTGTCGGCAATAAGCAGTGAGCCGGATCCGACCATAGCCGGAGTTCCAGCATCTCCCATCAACATACGATAATAGTCGGGATATTCGCGTTTGTCTCCATCGATGAATACCATATCAAACACTCCGCCTAATTTAGGAGCTATGTCGAGAGCCGAGCCAATATGCAACCGAATTTTTGATCCATGGGGAGAACGATCGAAATAGCTTTGTGCCAACTCTTCCAATTCATCATCAATTTCGATGGTGTGAATCTCGGCACCCTCGTCCAATCCTTCTGCTATCGAAAGAGCCGAATATCCGGTGAAGGTTCCGATTTCCAACACGCGTTGTGGCCGTTGTATGCGCGTTAATATTTTGAGCAATTTGCCTTGAATATGCCCCGACAGCATGCGCGGTGCTACGACATGCAAATTGGTTTCACGGTCTAATTCGTGCAACAACACCTCTTCCGGCTCGGTAAAATTGTGGATATATTGTTCGAGTGCATCCATATTTACTTGTAAATCAGTTGTGACATATTGAAAAACACCTCTTCGGCAACTTCGGAAAGCTGCAAGGCTGTAAGCGTACGTATTTTCGCATAAACCTGCTCCATCGTATCGATTTCGTCATGATTCAGCAGACTCTTTCCGGCACTGAGCATATAACTTTCGTTGCTTTCGCTGGATATGGCCAATTGGGCTATAAATTGTTTTTTAGCCATAGAGAGTTGGCGTGTTGTCAATGGGATGGTACGCAACCGATGCAACTCCTTTTCGATCAACTCCACACAATGCTCTGCGTTGTGATGATCACTACTGAAATAGATTGCCACAATGCCGGTATCGCTATATGGGGTATAGTTAGCTTCGATATTATACGATAATCCGTTACGTTCGCGAATGATAACATTGAGCCGCGAGTTAGCGCACGGGCCTCCTAAGATATTGATCAGCAAAGCCAAAGGCAATCTTCGTTCATCATCTATACCATAAGCTCGATTGCCGATGATGCAATGGGTTTGATGAGTATGTTTAGTTATAGTACGTTCGAATGGAGTAATTGTGGTCGGAACGATTCGCCGACTACCATATTTACTTTCGGATTGCAGGCCCAAATAACGCTTTGCTATGTTTTCAGCTGTTTTGGGCGAAAAATTTCCGATTGAGGAGAATACCATTCGGTCGGTTGTATGAGTACGTGTCGTGAAACGACGAAGGTCATCTCCTTCATAACGCATCAAAGCAGTTTTACGGCCTAAAATATTGTGTCCTAACTCCGAATCGGCAAACAGCAAATCCTCAAACGTATCGTATATTAGATCGGCAGGAGAATCTTTATAGGTGTTGATCTCATCGCAAATCACCTCCTTCTCACGCTCCAACTCTCGATCAGGAAAAGTCGAATGAAAGGCAATGTCGGTAATCAACTCCACAGCTTTAGCAAAATCTCCGCGTAATGTAGTAGCATGAATGGTAGTATCTTCTTTGGTGGTAAAGGCATTCAACTCACCACCAAGATTTTCCAACCGGCAGTTTATCTGCCAAGCCCGCCGATGTTCTGTCCCTTTGAAAAAAGCATGCTCCGCAAAATGAGCCAATCCATATTCATTAGACAGTTCATCACGACTTCCGGCACCAATCACTAATGCGCAATGTGCTACGCTGCCTTTCACTTGACGATGGATGCCACGAATACCGTTGGGCAGAATATAGGTATAAAATTCCATTCGGTTTCTCAAATTTTAGATCGTTCACGCAAAAATCGGCCGGTGTAACTTTCGGCACATTTTTCCAATTCGCGTGGTATCCCTTCAAAGACAATTTTCCCACCACCAGAGCCTGCCTCCGGTCCAAGATCAATCACCCAATCAGCACATTTGATGATATCCATATTATGCTCTACGACAACAATAGTATGTCCGCGAGCGATCAGTGCATCGAATGCGGATAGTAAACGTGAGATGTCGTGAAAATGCAGTCCGGTCGTAGGCTCGTCGAAGATAAACATCACGCCGCCGTCACCATGTTCTTTGGTAAGAAAGGATGCCAATTTCACACGTTGACTTTCGCCTCCCGAAAGCGTTGATGACGATTGTCCGAGCCGAATATATCCCAATCCGACATCTTGCAAAGGTTTTAACCGTTCAACAATTCGCCGACAAGTTGTATTTTTTTGATCTTCACCGAAAAATACGATAGCATCATCAACGGTCATTTTTAGCACATCATCGATCGTTTTGTTACGATAGCATACATCGAGAATTTCATCGCGGAAACGGCGACCTTTACAAGCATCACATACTAACTCCACGTCTGCCATGAACTGCATCGACACCTTAATCACACCTTCACCCTGACACTCTTCACAACGTCCTCCCGGGGTATTGAAAGAGAATTGCGAGGCATTCATGCCCGTATGTTTCGCATAGGGTTGATCGGCAAATAACTTTCGTATCTCATCATACGCCTTGATATAGGTTACCGGATTCGAGCGCGAAGACTTGCCGATCGGATTTTGATCAACCATCTCCACTGATCGCAACAACTGCACATCGCCCTCCATGCCATCGAAATCCCCCGGTTTAGATCCGGTATCAGCCAATATTCGACGTAAAGCCGGATAAAGGATTCCTTTGGCGAGCGATGATTTTCCCGAACCGCTCACTCCTGTAATGCAGGTCATTACCCCCAATGGAATTTGTACATCAATATTGCGCAGGTTGTTCTCGCGAGCACCTTTTACAACGATTTTATGACTCCAACCACGCACGGCAAAAGGAGGTGAGATCTTACGTCGTCCCGAAAGATAATCGGCAGTCAGACTATTACATGCTTGCAACAAACCTTCTTGCGAACCGCAATAGATCACTTCCCCTCCTTTCTCACCGGCTTCGGGACCAATATCCACAATCCAATCTGCCGCCCGAATAACCTCTTCTTCGTGCTCCACAACAATCACCGTATTACCCAAATCGCGCAATTGTTTCAATACCCCGACCAGTCGGTTAGTATCGCGAGGATGCAATCCGATCGATGGTTCGTCGAGGATGTAAAGCGAGCCGGTAAGATTGCTACCAAGCGAAGTAGAAAGATTGATACGTTGGCTTTCTCCACCAGAAAGGGTTGACGAAAGTCGATCGAGGGTCAAATAACCTAAACCCACATCCGACAGATATTGCAACCGATTGCGGATCTCTACCAAAATTCGGGAAGCGGTTTTAGCATCATATTCGCCTAACTCCAAATCATTGAAAAACACGATCAATTCATCGATAGGCATGACAACCAAGTCGGCAATTGTTTTGCCTCCAATACGGACATACAATGCCTCTTTACGCAATCGCGATCCTCCACATTCGGGGCATAGTGTTTTTCCCGTATAACGGGCCTTCATAACCCGAAATTGGATTTTATGTCTCTCCTTTTCGATATAGGCAAAGAAATCGTCTAATCCATGAAAATATTCGTTTCCCCGCCATAACAAACGCTTCTCCTCGGCAGTCAACTCATGAAACGGAGTATGTATCGGAAAGTCGAACTTATAGGCGTTAGCAATCAATTCTTCTTTCCAACGACGCATGGTTTCACCTCGCCAACAGGCTATGGCATCGGTATAGATCGAACGACTCTTGTCGGGAATAACTAGATCTTCGTCAATTCCGATGACTTTGCCATAACCGTCGCATCGTGGACAAGCCCCCAACGGATTATTGAAACTAAACAAGTGCTCTGTTGGCAGCTCAAATCGAATCCCATCGGCTTCAAACCGCGAAGAGAACTCTTCACACTCGCCATCAATAATGATCCGACAGATACCATCCCCATAGGAAAAAGCACGTGCCACCGAATCTCGCAGACGGGTTGCCATATCATTATCGTCGACAATACGCATACGGTCGATAACGACCGACAATCCTTCGGCCATAGTATCTGAATGAAGCTCGGGAAGCAACTCTTCGATCAGACGCGCTTCATGACCATCCCATATGCGCATCAGTCCATCGGAGAGCAATAACGTAAGTTTCTCGATCAGTCCCTGTCCTTCGGCAAGTCGAATGGGAGCAGCAACAACAACCCGCTTACCCTTACGCATAAGAATACGGTTAGCGACTTCATCGACATCGTAACAACGTATTTCTCTCCCCGATATAGGCGAAAAAGTATGACCGGCACGAGCAAACAATAGCTTGAGATAGTCATAAATCTCGGTAGTTGTACCAACCGTTGATCGAGGATTTCGTGTATTGACTTTTTGTTCGATGGCAATGGCTGGTGCAATTCCGGTAATCACATCGACATCGGGTTTGCTGATCTTACCCAAAAATTGGCGTGCATAGGCCGACAAGCTCTCCACATAGCGACGTTGTCCCTCGGCAAAGATGGTATCGAAGGCCAACGTTGACTTTCCAGATCCGGACAATCCCGTAACAACAACCAATTTGTTATGCGGAATCTCTACCTCGATGTTGCGGAGGTTGTGTACTCGGGCACCTTTTATGTATATCGAATGTTCGTGTGACATGTATTTAACAGGTTAGTCGCGGCAAACTCGTTTATGGTTTACAACGAGTCATCGGCAATGCTTCCACCGGCTTTTTTCAACTTTTCGATCAAGACCTCGGCGCGGCTTGCTCGAATCGAAAGTTCAAACGTGCAAAGATTATCGAAATCCTGCCGATGAATGGCAGGTTGTTCCTCTTTGATGGCTCGCATAATGTCGTTCATGGCAATATACGGGAAATCGACCCTAATCCGACAATCCACCGTACGTTCGACAATCTCCGCAACAGCAATAACCTCTGCTGCCGCGTCCTTATAGGCTGCAATCAGGCCCGGAACACCTAATTTTGTACCACCGAAATAGCGAACTACAACTATTAAGCAGTCGGTCAATTCGTTCGACAATAATTGTCCGAGAATCGGCTTGCCGGCTGTACCCGAAGGTTCACCATCATCGTTAGCACGGAACGTTTCTCCATGCGGTCCCAAACGCCATGCGTAACAATGATGAGTAGCATCGTAATATTGTTTACGCAACGCGTCGAGGTAATCACGGATCTGCTCCTCACTACACACCGGATAGGCATAAGCAAGAAACTTACTGCTACGTTCCCGAAGAGCCGTTTCTGCGGGGGAAGCAATGGTCAGATAGCTATCGTCCGCCACGTTATTTCACTTTTTGGAAGATTCGACTCCAACGAATATTGGCAGGGAATCGTTTATTAGCATCTAACGAGAGCCAAACAAACGAGGCTTTACCCACCACATGGTCTTCGGGCACAAATCCCCAAAAACGAGAATCTGCCGAATTGTGACGATTGTCGCCCATCATCCAATAGTAATCCATCGCAAAGGTATATTCTGTTGCCGGGTTACCATCAATCAATATCGCATCGTCTTGCTCTTGCAAGGTGTGTCCCTCATAGGTTTCGATAATGCGACGATAGAGAGGCAGATTTTCGGGAGTAAGCGCTATGGTAACACCTTTTTTCGGAATCCAGATCGGTCCATAGTTGTCTTGACTCCAACGCGGAGTTTGCCAATGTGGAAAAACATCGTTATTAGGAGCATAGATATAACGACGCACCGAGGTTACATTGTTCAAACGCTCCAACTCGGCAGCAGCCTCATCGGTAAGATACATGTAGTAAACCGACCCGTTACCACTATATTCGGTAACACCTAATTTTTCAATGGCATATTGAGATATCGGAGAGGAGGTTTGCACAATATACATATATTGCAAACCTGCAATTGGCTCTTGCGGAATACCGTTTACAATGACTTTGCCGTCACGAATCTCTAACGAGTCATTCGGAATCGCAACACAACGTTTGATGTAATTCTCTCGTTTGTCCACAGGGCGTGTAATGACGGTGTATTGCTTGGCCAACTCCTCACGAGCCGTTACACCAAATGTCTCTTCATAACTGCGCAACACGTCGTAATAGTTGGCTGCCTGATTTTCAAGTAAGACACTGTCACCTGCCGGAAAATTGAAGACTACAACATCGTTTCGTTCGATTTTTTTCAAACCTTTGAGGCGATGATAAGGCCACTTGACAGCCTCACAGAAAGATTTTTTGGTTTGCGAGAAGGGCATTGTATGATGTACGAACGGGAACGAGATAGGCGTATTGGGCATTTGAGGGCCATAGGTTACTTTACTTACATAGAGGTAATCTCCAACTAACAACGATTTCTCCATCGAAGAGGTGGGGATGACATACATTTGGAAAATATACAAATGCACAAGCGAGGCAACTACCGTAGCAAAAACTATGGCGTTAACCCATTCGTAGATCGTTTTATATAGTTTACTTTGCTGGCAGAATCGTTCGTTATGTCGCCAAATATAGCGATAAAATATTTTCGAGATATAGAGGTCATAAATGATAGGCAAACCCAACAACATCCAAAGATTGCCGGTCCATACAACAAACCACAACGTATAGAGCAATACAGCCGAGGCTAACCCCACCCATTTATTACGAAAGAACTGCTTGATCTTATTCATATTCAATAAAAACAAAAACTCGTTTTATGATGTGTTACTAGTCTTTAAGGTTATTATCGTAACAAATCATCCATTGTATAGATGCCTTGCTTGCCACATAAAAATTCGGCAGCAATTACAGCTCCGAGAGCCAATGTAC
The DNA here is from genome assembly GCA_015059735.1 of Rikenellaceae bacterium. Taxonomy (GTDB): domain Bacteria; phylum Bacteroidota; class Bacteroidia; order Bacteroidales; family Rikenellaceae; genus Alistipes. The sequence continues at coordinate 65,876 of SUZX01000009.1, forward strand.
GACGGTTTTTGATTTCGTGACGGATTTCGAGAATATCGTCTTCCGATTCGTAACGCACCGTATGGATTCCCGGGACACTACCCTCTCGCATAGAACTGATACAAATTCCATCGGGCGGAGTTTGTTCGGGAGTTGTCACCCGATGAGCAGCTTCGGCAATCTCAGGAGCATAGTTTACCCAGTTATTTTTGTCGGGCAATACGGCCAATACACCCTCAGCCAAAGTTATGGCTGTACCACTCGGAGCATCTTTCTTTTGTGTATGGTGTACCTCTTCAATAGCAACATCATAACCGCCTACATGTCCGATCATCTCAGCCAATTGTCGGTTGAGACGAAACATCAAATTAACACCCAAACAATAGTTAGAGGCATAAAACAGAGCACTTTGTCGCTCTCGGCAAAGAGTTTTCAATTCCTCCAAACGATCGGTCCATCCGGTAGTGCCACTAACAACCGGCGTGCCACATTCGATACAAGTACGAATGTTGGTATATGCTGTTGTCGGTGTGGTAAATTCCAACGCAACATCTATTCCGGCCAAATGCTCAGCATCCAAATCTTGCGCATTGTTTATATCAATAATCAGGGCCGTTTCATGACCACGTTCGGCAAGAATACGCTCAATCTCACGCCCCATCTTGCCATATCCGATAATTGCAACTTTCATAGTTTTGGAAATATTTTTGCAAAGATAAACATTTCATGCCGATTTTCTATCCTATCACCCACAAAACGTGTGATAACCTTGAAACAATATCGACCTAAAAGATAATTTATAGCAAATGATTGTTGTAATTGGATGAATTTATTATATTTGTCTCATTAATTTCCGTTATGCGTTATTTCTTGGAACTGAAATACGATGGCGCAGCCTATTGTGGATGGCAACGACAAACCGATCAGCCATCGGTACAACAAGCCATAGAGACGGCTCTCTCTACATTGCTTCGCGAATCGATCTTGATTACCGGAGCGGGACGTACTGATACGGGGGTCAATGCGTTGTATTATGTAGCACATTTCGACTTGTCACATCCTATTGATGATCTTGTGCAGACGCTGTATAAACTCAACTTCTTACTTCCGAAGGATATATCGGTTAGCACATTAACTTCGGTTTGCGAAGAAGGACACGCTCGATTCAGTGCCTGCGAACGTGAGTACAAATACTATATCTCACCCTATAAAAACCCGTTTACCCGTAGTTGTGCATGGCAATATTATGTCCCTCTCAATATTGACCGAATGAACGAAGCGGCAGCAATGCTCCTCGAATATGACGATTTCACCTCATTTGCCAAACTCAACTCCAACAACAAAACAAACATTTGCCATGTAAAACAAGCCATATGGACAACCGACACCAATGGTGTATTGTGTTTCACGATTCGTGCCGATCGATTTTTGCGCAATATGGTACGCGCTTTGGTTGGGACTTTGGTCGATGTGGGTCGGGGGCGTTACACTCCCGAGGAGTTTCGCAAGATTATTGAAGCTCGCGATCTCTCGCTGTCGAGTGGCGGGGCCCCTCCGCAAGGATTGTTTTTGAGCGATGTGCGCTATCCCGTCGAAATCTTTGAACGAAAAACCTTTTATTAACTTTCAAATATCTTTTTATGGGAACAATTATTTGGCTTATCGGCCTTGTATGCGCCATATGGTGCGTGTTGGACATTTTCAAGAAAAATATCTCAACGGTTGGAAAATTGATCGCAGCTATTGTGGTATTGTTGACAAGTTGGATAGGTATTTTGGTTTACATGTTATGGGCCAAAGATCACCTGCAAGAGTGGTTTAAGTAATTCTCGCAAGGATTGCAAAACAAAGAGATTGGTTATCCCGAAAGACAACCAATCTCTTTGTTTATAGGCAAGGGATTATATGCAACGGAGTACCTCTTTCAGCAAATCCCAAAATTTAGGAACAGTGGCAATCTCCAACCGCTCGTCGGGAGAGTGGACGCCACGCAATGTCGGGCCAAAAGATACCATTTCTAATTCGGGATACTTTTCGAGAAACAAACCACACTCCAAACCAGCATGTATGGCTCGCACCTTAGGTGTAGTTCCAAAAAGTTGCTTGTAGCTATCTACCGTAATTTCCAATAATCTAGATTGCGGGTTAGGTGTCCATCCCGGGTACCCGTCGGTATGAGCCACGTCCGCTCCTGCTAATGCAAATACCGATTCGACCATCTGCATAACATAGGTTTTGGCACTCTCAATAGAAGAGCGTTGCGAGGATGTAACAACGATACGATTGTCATCTACAAATTTCACAGAAGCCAGATTAGTAGAAGTTTCAACCAGCCCCGAAACGGCAAACGACATAGCGATTACGCCATTGGGGACACCGATCAATGAATAGATCAGCCCGAATTGTGTTTGAGCATCGAGGACTTCATCGACCTGTGGCATCTCATTGAGCGTAATACGGAAATTGGGCTCGCAGAAACGGAACTCTTGCTCCAAGTCGGCAGCAAATAGGTTGTAACGTTTAATAAACTCGGTTTTGTACCGTTCGGGGATTCCGAAAATCGCATACGCCTCACGCGGAATAGCATTGCGTAAATTGCCACCGGAGAAATAACTCAATTTCAATTCGAACGACTGCATACCATCCCACAGCAGGCGGGCAACAGTTTTATTCGAATTAACACGGCCTTTGTCGATATCATCGCCAGAGTGACCACCAAGCAAATCCGACACATCGACGCGGAAAAAGGTGTAGTTTTTCGGTGCCGGTTCCATCGTATAATGGAACGTGGCAATAGTATCGATACCGCCGGCACACCCAATGAAGATCTCACCCTCATCCTCCGAATCGAGGTTAAGTAGATATTTTCCGGTTAACATTCCTTCGCCCAATTCAAACGCTCCCGTAAGTCCGGTCTCTTCATCAACCGTAAAGAGGGCTTCGAGCGGTCCATGTTGCATGTCTGGGTCAATCAGTGCAGCCAATGCCGCAGCCATGCCGATACCACAGTCAGCTCCGAGAGTCGTACCATCGGCTTTTACCCATCCGCCATCAACCTTAACACGAATCGGCTCGTTATCGAAATCGAACTCAACATCGGAGTTCTTTTCGCATACCATATCCATATGGGATTGCAAGATTACCGTCGGACGATCTTCAAAACCGATAGTTGCGGGTTTGCGAATCACAATATTTCCGATTTCGTCACATTGATAGGCGAATGCGTGTTTTTGAGCCCAATTGATAAGGTAGGCCCGTATTTTTTCCTCTTTCTTCGAGGGGCGAGGAATGCGGGTAATCGCATCGAACTGCTCCCAAACAAGGCGGGGTTCAAGATTGGTAATTTCTGACATAGCTATTTCGTAGTATAATATTTTATGTTATCCTTTTTGCAAAAATAGGGTTTTTTCCTAACTTTGACAACAAAATATTGAGATTATGGATTTTCGTATAGGGCACGGATACGATGTACACGCATTGTCCGAAGGGTTACCATTGATATTAGGAGGGGTGGAGATCCCACACTCACATGGTCTTGTCGCCCATTCCGACGGTGATGTGGCAATTCATGCCATATGTGATGCGTTGTTGGGCGCAGCGGCTTTGGGGGACATTGGCATGCACTTCCCCGACACTTCGGTCGATTTCAAAGGAATTGATTCGAAGATTTTGCTGCAACGAGTTGCCTCCTTATTACGAGAAAAGGGTTACGAGATCGGCAATATCGATTGTACGATTCGGTTGCAACGTCCCAAGTTACGCCCCCATATTGATCGGATGCGGGAAACGTTAGCCAAAGCAATGTCGATCAAAACCGATCAAGTATCGGTCAAAGCAACCACAACTGAACACCTCGGATTTGAAGGGCGCGAAGAGGGCGTTTCGGTATCGGCAGTAGCATTGATATTTAGACCGTAGCCAAAACGCAATATACTACAAAGAAACCGCTCTATGATGTGAGCGGTTTCTTTGTTAAATCATATCAAAACATTTATCACTTTTCTTCGATTGTGGGGGTTGCATTTTTGACATACTTTTCGAGCCAACGATTAGTTTCGTAAAGCATGTGCAAAACATTTTCCCGTATTCGATATCCGTGTCCATCGAGCGGAAGCTCGACATAACGCACATATTTCTTGTGGCCGCGTAATGCTTGAAAATATCGATCACTTTGAATTGTGAAGGTCCCTGTATTTTCATCGTTACTTCCATGTATCAACAACAATGCACCATGAAGTTTATGTGCATAATTGAACGGAGACATCGCATTATAAACACGACGGGCATTCCAGAAGTTGCGCTTTTCGTTTTGGAATCCATAAGGTGTCAGCGAACGGTTATATGCTCCGCTGCGAGCAATACCCGCCCGAAACAGTTTGGTATGGGTTAGTAGATTGGCCGTCATAAAGGCGCCATACGAATGACCTCCGACTGCTACGCGATCAGGATCTCCATAACCGGCCTTATCCAATGCTTTTATGGCAGCCTCGGCATTCATGGTCAACTGTTTGACAAATGTATCGTTAGCGTGTTTTTTACCATCGATCGGAAATAGCGGCATATCCATATTCATCACACAATAGCCTTGTGTCAACCAATATAAATCGGAGGCTTTCGGATGAGTATAGTATGAGGATTTATTACGTGCAGGGGCTTTCTCCGAATCATAAGTACGCGGATAAGCCCAAAGCAATACCGGAAGTTTTCCATCGCGGTTGGCATCGTAGCCGGCAGGCAACCAAACAACCGACCGCAGTTCCATGCCATCGGCACGGGTATAAATCAATCGTTCACGGCGTACGCCTTTCAAGAACGTTCCACACGGATCGGGGAAATTGGTAATAGCTGTTTCTGTCTTCTTTTTCAGATTGAATAAGTAATAATTTTTCGGCTCTTCGAACGATTCACGACGAGTGATGAAGAGCTGCTTAGCAGGGTTCTTGGCGGCTATGATCTCTTCGAAATAGGGGGCTTTACACTGCCAAATATCTTTGCTCTTTCCCTTTCGCAAATTATAGCTGGTTAACTTCGGCATCATACCTTCGGGAGAATAACCTTTACTAGCAAAAAGTATTTCGGTGTGCTTGGCGTTGGTCCACAAAACCTTGCGCCCATAATGATTGGTAACCATTATCGGTGTACCGGGATCCTCATAGATATTTTTGATCGAGTAACTAAGTATTTTTTTAAGGTTCTCTTCTCCGGGCGTAAACGCTGATATGGTGCGGTTTTTCTTCCCTTTCTCCACGATTAGAGCTAATTTATCATCGCACCAATAGATTCTTTCAAACGGTTCTTGCGTTCGAACGAGCAGACGTTGTTTTTCGGTAAACGGAGCATCCTGCTCATAAACCGAAGATTTGTAATCCGGATTTTTCTTTGAACCGACAACCCAAACAAGCGTTGCGGGTTTATCCGAACGCCAAGATAGTTTGCCACGTTGTTTGATACGTTTTACCACATTTCCTTTTAGATCTTCGATTGTCGTTTTTGCTTTAAGACTTTTGAACGAAGAGGTATGCGAGAAGGGTTTCACCACACGGTAGATCATCAAGAGAGAACCATCGGGCGAACTATTCACAGTACGGTAGATAGCCGGTTTGCCAATCTCCTCTTCACCGGAGGTAGAAAATCGGACAAGTTGCGAGGTGAAATAGTATTCAAAGGTTTGCAAATCGAAATTGTCGCGCAAGAAACCTTGCGTGGTACGCTTACGATCCTGCTTACCCAGACTTTCTTGAACAATCGGACCTATCGGATGGCTGCAAGTTGGCACATCGCGCCCTTCAACCACGCAGGTAGTGACAAAATCGTCATCACCAACCCATGCAACGATCTTGTTAGCCGTAGTGTTGATGCGGCGATTACTGATACGTTTGGCGCGCCCCTCAGCCAATGTGGCCGAATAGAGATATACACCATCTGTCTCGCAATGGAAGATCAAGATTTTATCTCCGGTCGGATACCATACGGCATGCAAAATCACCCCATTTTCGGGAAGATTTGAGATCTTGATCTCAGGTCCGTTGGGGATTTGTTTGAGTGCAATCGAGTGATATCCCCAGTCAAACAAGCGGGTGTAATTTCGCGGATTAATTTTTACCGAAGCAAGAAAGAGCCCATCAAGCGGAATACGACTGAGAGGAATCGAGCTGCTACGATGCAACAACATCAAGGCTGAACAGTCAGCATTGAAACGGGCTGTCGGAGTAGGATCGGCCAATGCAAGTTGTTCGATTGCTTCGGGCGGTCGTTGATAAGCAATCTGCTGTGCTCTTATTTGCGCAATGCACAATAGCACAAATACAAGAACAAAAAACCTTTTCATAATATTATGATATTATGGGTAATAGTTTTTTACAAACGAGCCATCTTTTTGATCAAGATAGCTCGCTTGCTGTTGAAATCAAGAGGTAATATGCAATCACTATTTCTTTTTTTCGGGCGTATTTGCATTCTTGACATACATTTCGAGCCAACGACTCGTCTCGTAAAGCATATGCAACACATTTTCACGGATGATATATTTGTGGCCGTCGAATGGTAATTCAACATAACGCACATATTTTTTATGGCCACGCAATGCCTGATAATAGCGATCGCTTTGAATAGTGAATGTTCCTTGATTCTCATCCCCGTTTCCGTGATGCAACAAGAGTGCACCGTGTAACTTATTGGCGTAGTTGAAAGGCGACATGGCATTATACAAGCGATTGGCATTCCAGAAATTGCGCTTTTCGTTCTGGAATCCATAGGGAGTCAATGAACGGTTATATGCACCACTCATTGCAATACCCGCTTTGAAAAGTTTTGTATGCGAAAGCAAGTTTGCAGTCATAAAGGCTCCGTATGAGTGTCCTCCAACTGCTACACGATCGGGATCTCCATAACCGGCTTTATCCAATGCTTGGATGGCAGCTTCGGCATTCATGGTCAATTGTTGTACAAAGGTGTCGTTTGCCCGTTTTTTCTTCTCGCTTGGGATCAACGGCATGGCCATCATCTCCATTACACAATAGCCTTGCGTCAAGAAATAGAGCATCGAGCATCCTGCAATCTTGATTGCCGGATAAGTATATTGGGAAAAATTAAGACGGGCAGCAGCCTCTGCCGAACTGCGGGTACGCGGATAAGCATAAAGTAACACAGGAAGTTTGCCGTCGCGTTTGGCATCATAACCAGCCGGTAACCAAACAAGAGATGTAAGTTCCACCCCATCGGCACGAGTATAAGTGATCAGTTTACGTTGTACCCCTTTGAGTGCAGAGAAACGGTCAGAAAGATTCGTAAGAGCCGTTTCGGACTTCTTTTTCAAATTACTCAAATAGTAGTTTGTCGGTTCTTCGAGTGATTCACGCGTAATAATGAAAAGACCAGCCGCGGGGTCTTTGGCAGCTACCACCTGTTCGAAATAGGGAGCTTTACACTGCCAAATATCTTTGCTTTTTCCTTTGCGCAGATCGTAACTTGTCAGTTTAGGCATCATTCCTTCAACAGAATAGCCATTGCTGGTAAAGAGCAATTCGTTATGTGCGGCATCGGTCCATACTACTTTGCGTCCATAACGATTGGAAATCATCAAAGGTTCGCCTACCGATTCATAAAGATTACCGGTACGATAGCTGACTACGGTATCAATTATTCCTCCACAAGGTTTGAAACTCAAAAACGAGCGACGCCCTTTCCCCTTTTCGGAAATTACAGCAAACTCATCATCGTGCCAATAGATTTTATCGAACGATTTCGCCGTGCGTACAACCAATCGTCGTTTTTCGGTAAAGGGAGCATCTTGCTCGTAAACAGCAGCTTTATAGTCAGGATTTTTCTTCGGCTCTACTACCCATACAATGGTGGCCGGTTTATCCGGTCGCCAAGCAAGTTTATTGCGGGATTTCACTTGTTTCAGCACATTCCCTTGCAGATCCTCGATCGTTGTTTTAGAAACGAGATTTCGGAAAGAAGCCATATGCGAATAGGGTTTGACAACTCGATAAATCATCAACAAAGAGCCATCAGGAGAAGCCGATAATGTCCGGAAAATAGCCGGCTCACCGATTGCAGTTTCTCCGGAGGGCGAGAAACGTACGAGTTGCGAAGTAAAATAATATTCGAAGGCTTGCAAATCGTAATTGTCGCGCAACAAACCTTGATTGGTACGTCTGCGGACTTGTTTCCCGAGATTTTCCTGTACAATCGGACCGATCGGATAGTCTCTTGCCGGAGCTTTGCCCCCCTCAATGACACAAGTCGTAATAAAATCGGTGTTGCTTACCCATGCAACAGCAGTTAGTGCTGTCGTGTTGATGCGTCGGTCACTGATACGTTTTGCCTTACCATCGGCCAACGTTGCCGCATAGAGATATACTCCATTGGCTTCTCGATAGAAGATCAAAATCTTATCACCTGTCGGATACCACTCGGCATGAAGAATGATACCTCCTTCAGGCAGATTAGAAACTTTCATCTCATTTCCATTGGGAATTTGTTTGAGCGTAATGGCATAATTGCCGGTTTCTCGCGTACGGCTATAATTTGCCGGATTGATGCGCACCGAGGCAAGAAATAGTTCATCAAGCGGAATGTTGCAGATGGGTATCGTTCTATTTTTATGCAATAACATCAGTGCAGAGCAGTCGGCATTGAAAGATGCAGTCGGTGCAGGATCAGCCAATGCAAGTTGCTCGATTGCTTCGGACGGCCGTTGATATGCGACCTGTTGAGCCATTACCAATGATGCAAAAAGCAACATGATCGAAAGAAAAACAAGTTTTTTCATTGTACAATCTGAGTTAAATGTTTGTATTATTTTCAAATATTATGGTCAAAAAACGCTTATTATTATAGATCCGTAAAAAAATTAAAAGTTAAATATAAAACAATATTTTATTCGGCAAAGATACAAATTCAGAACTATTTTATCCACATTGGTTATTCAAAATAGATCGATGCAAATTATATAATACAGAGAGATAATCATTAAAAATTGCTTGATTCATAAACAAAGACGATCATTTACATACTATTTGGAAGATTGATAACCATATTCTCAACGAGTTTTTACGATTTTACAATGCGTTTTTCGTAAAAAAGCGCTACCTTTGTCAATTATTTGGCAAAATCTCAAATTCAACAATATGAACGTTTCGTATAATTGGCTTAAACGTTATTTGAAAACCGATCTTTCGGCCGAACGCATTGCCGAAATCTTGACCGATATCGGATTGGAGGTCGAGGGGTTCGAGAAGATCGAAACTATTCGTGGCGGACTGCAAGGCGTTGTAGTCGGAGAAGTATTAACCTGTGAGGATCATCCCGATTCTGATCACCTACATGTAACTACCGTAGATGTCGGTGCAGAGGCTCCATTACAAATTGTATGCGGTGCACCCAATTGTCGCGCCGGTTTGAAAGTGATGTGTGCAACTGTCGGCTCGATACTTTACCCCAACGGTGGCGATGAAGAGTTCAAAATCAAACGCTCGAAGATTCGCGGAGTAGAATCATTGGGCATGCTTTGTGCCGAAGATGAATTAGGTATTGGTAGCTCACATGAGGGTATCATGGAGTTGCCGGCAGATGCTCCGACAGGAATAACCGCCAAAAAGTATTTGCATATTGAGGACGACTACCTGATCGAAATCGGATTAACTCCCAATCGGATTGATGCAGCCTCGCATATCGGTGTTGCTCGCGATTTGGCAGCTTATCTACGTAGTCAAGGAGAAGATATTCGGGTCGAACTCCCCGACGTATCAGCTTTTGCTCCCGACAATCATGATCAGCCAGTAAAGATTCGGGTTGAGAATACCGAAGCCGCACCTCGCTATGTCGGAGTAACAGTTACTGGATGCAAAATCGGGCCATCACCCGAGTGGATGCAGAATTGCTTGCGAGTTGCAGGTATCAATCCAAAAAATAATTTGGTAGACATTACCAATTTCGTACTTTTCGAATTGGGACAACCTTTGCATGCTTTCGACCTTCATAAAATTGAAGGCCAAGAGGTCGTTGTGCGTACTTGCGCCGAAGGGACTCCATTTGTCACACTCGATGGCGTGGAACGCAAACTTACCGACAAAGATTTAATGATCTGCTCGGCCGAGCGTCCGATGTGTATAGCCGGAGTTTTTGGCGGGTTGGATTCTGGAATCAGTGATACCACGACCGATGTCTTTATCGAGAGTGCCTATTTCAATCCTGTTTGGGTGCGTAAGACAGCCAAGCGTTTTGGATTAAACACCGATGCTTCGTTCCGTTTTGAACGAGGAATCGACCCCAACATGCAGATTTATGCCGCCAAACGTGCAGCATTGCTAATGAAAGAATTAGCAGGAGGCACTATTTCCAGCGACATTACGGATATATGCCCCGAACCAGCAGCCGATTTTGTCTTCGATCTCTCGTTAGCTCGCGTCAACATGCTGATCGGGAAAGAGATCCCCGAGCAGACCGTACGCACGATCATTGCGGCTCTTGATGTAAAGATTTTGTCAGAAAAAGAGGGTGTACTGACAGTGGCAGTACCACCCTATCGTGTCGATGTGCAACGCGAAGCCGACTTAATTGAGGATATCTTACGTATCTACGGATATAACAATGTAGAAATCCCGACACAAGTGCGTTCAACACTCTCTTATGCTCCCAAACCCGATCGCAACAAATTGATGAATATGGCAGCCGATTTCCTTACAGCCGGAGGCTTTACGGAGATCATGTCCAACTCATTGACTCGAAGTGCATATTACGAAGGCTTGGAGAGCTACAAAGCCGAAAATTGCGTGCGAATTCTCAATCCGTTGAGTGCCGATTTGAACGTCATGCGTCAAACGCTGATATTCAACATATTGGAGGCTGTATCACTGAATGCCAATCATCGCAATGGCGATTTGAAACTCTATGAGTTTGGAAATTGTTATTACTACGATGAGAGCAAACGTACGGAAGAGAATCCGTTAGCAGCTTATTCCGAACAATATCGATTGGCTATTGCAGTGACCGGCACTGCGACACCTGTCACATGGAATAACAAACCTGTTCAAGCATCGTTCTTTACCCTGCGTGCCGTAACCGAGAAATTGTTGCGCCGTTTCGGAATTGATATTTACGAACTAAAAACCGAGACATTACAAAACGACTTGTTCAGCGAAGGACTTTCAATGGCCTTGAACGGCAAAGAGTTGTTATATATCGGAGTGGTTAATGCCAAAACACGCAAAAAGTTGGATGTCAAGCAGGACGTTTTCTACTTGGAAATGAATTTCGAAGCACTGGTAAAAGCGACTAAAAAAGTACGTGTGGTTGCCGAAGAATTGTCGAAATTCCCCGAAGTGAAACGCGACTTAGCTCTGCTGGTGGATAAAACCGTAACATTTGCTGCACTGCGTGATGTAGCATTGGCCGCCGAACGTAAATTGTTGAAAAGTGTAGCTTTGTTCGATGTTTACGAAGGTGAAAAACTTCCTGAGGGTAAAAAGTCGTATGCTTTGAGTTTCATTTTGGAGGATAAAACCCGCACACTTGACGATAAAACTATCGAACGTGTAATGGCCAACTTGACCAAGCAATTCGAACAAAAATGTGGAGCACAGATACGCGGATAACGCAAATTAGAATATGATTGTACCCCGCCGGATATTGAAAAAATCCGGCGGTTTTTTGAATAAATATAGTCGAATTTATTCGCGATCCTAATAGCAAGGTTCGAACCCTTGTCCCCCTAATCGCATAACTATATAAAACAGAGAAGGGAGAGTTAAAAAACTTTCCCTTCTCTTGTGATCCCGCTGGTGAAGGCGGTGTTACTTGTTAGTCTTGAACACTCAAAGCGTTGTGCGATTAGCATCGAATGCACTCACACCTCTCTCACAACCCACCCCCCCCTGCGCAATACGCCTGACGCGCAGTATAGTATGCACGACCATACACACTAACTACTTCTCTACCGCGCCTTTCCACGACAGAATGCCGTCCGCAAGTTCCGTAACCTCCAAACCGCAACTCACCATATGCTCGGCTGCCTCCTTACTTCTGCGACCACCACGACAATATACCGCTACGGGGCGCGACTTATCCAATTCGGCAATCTTTGCTGCAAACTCCTCGCCATCAATGTCGATGTTCACTGCACCTGGAATGTGTCCCTCGTTGAACTCCGCAGGTGTTCGCGTGTCAATTATTTGTACCTTCTCGTTCTCAATCACCTCGGCAAAGCGCGTTGCATCTACCGAATCAAAATACTTCGTTGCCTTTGAATTATTGCACCCAGCCATCATTATTGCTGCAAATAGAATATACAAAATAGTCTTCATAGTTTTATCTTCTATTAGTTTTACACAGCACAAAGATAACATTGCACTATCGGATTGCCAAATTTTATAAACGGAATTTATATCGGAAGTTTTTATGCGACTATTTGTATATCTTATAGTAAATCTCTACACGACATAATTTGTTATACTACTACCACTTATTTCGAGTAAACATCTTACAAATTTCGCTTAACACAAGTACACCAATTGATAGTTCGACAACTATCCACCTCTGCGCTTTACGGTGTCTTTCCCTTGGAGTCCTCGGCAATGTGCAACAAGAAAGCCCTACTTTGTACGGCTTTCTTGTTGCGAATTGCGCTCGTGATTCCGGCGGTATGGGAGATTGTTGCTATGATGCACAAAGTGTCAAAGAGTTGTGAGTCTTTTCTTACCTGTGCTTACACGACACTCACAATGAGCACAATATTCCCGCTACTTCTCCTGCTCATAATAGTAAGAGTAGTCAATACCCTTCATAAAGGTTTCGCAGTCGTTAATCTCGATAAATAAAATATTATTTACTCCAGAGATTTTTAATTCTCCAATATGAATATTGAGGTTCTGAGTGAAAGAAACCATATGAAGTCTTTGACTTATCGGTCATAATAATCTCCGGATTAAGTAGTTTATCTATATGTTCCTCTGTTAATAATTCATCAGAGCAGTTCACAAATGGGTCAATAAAATCAGCCTTCTTTTTCATCCATTCAATTTCATCATCTGAAACCCCGCATTCTTGTATCCGCAATTGAAGTTCATTGATGTATTCTCTTATAGTTTTAGATAACTTCAATCGTTCTGCATTAAAAATCAGATCTTGAACTCTTCTGAACTCTTCGTCTTGTAATGCTTGTAAGCGTTTTCTCTCCTCTTTTTCAAGTCGTCTTTTCTCCTCTTCTTGCTTTCTGCGTTCTTCTTCCAATTCCCTTTGACGGGCCCGTTCATCTCTATTATCTGCGACCTTTTCGAGCACCTCAATAATATGCTCAATCTTATCCTCTATTTTAGAGTATTTCGTATCTTGTGCTACACACTTTGTGAATGAAGAACTGCGATGTTGCTCATATTCGTCGCATTCAAATTTAAGTTCACCACTACCAACTGTTTGATGTCTGTTTATAGTTCCATCATCATTGGTTGTATATCTATTACCCTCCTTTAAGAAGGTTCTAATCTTATGCCCACGGATTACTATATAGGTAGTACATTCCTGATAATACCTATTTTCATCTTTTTCTATCATTAATTCATAGCCTCTAACCTTTGCCGCCTTGATAATAGTTGCATATATTCGAATTGCTCGATCCTCTTGTTCTTGAGATACACGTATAGAGAGCCATTTATCTACCTTGCATTTAAATGGATTCTTAGCATTCCATAGATTGTTGTCTCGGAAATTCTTTTCGCGTAGTTTCGCTTTCGTATCTAGAATAATGGGATCTTTTGCATATAAGACATCTGGTACTCTATATAGTGGATTAACACCTTGATCATTTAATGGCAATTCTCTTGTCTGATACTTACCTTCATCATCTTTTATGCTTTTAACAGTTATAATCGGCCGATTAGACACCTTCTTTGTGATGTAATCGCTAGTATTAATCATTACTGCGTCGCTATTATTTGAAGGCAGTTCTGTTTTTTCCACAGGTTTACCAAGCTTCAACAAGGTCCAATATCTACTTGATGGACGTGGAATATCGAATTTTTCGCAAATCGTTTTTAATTCTATTTGTTTCAGACCAAGCGCTTTTTCAGTCTGTCCAACGCCATCAGTCCACATCATGTTATGTAGTTGTTTTCTAGTAAGTTCCATATTATTTTCTGTAAAAAGAAGTATGCGAAATAGGTTTAATCTTTGAATCCTCAATCCACTTAATTAGTTCGTCTTCAAAGAAGTAAATATTATGCTCTCGTTTATAGTGAGGTATTGCACGGTCGTTTACAAGCCTGCGTACTGTGCCTGTCTTCATTTGAAGAATTTCTGCTGCTTGCTCAATCAATATTGGACGATGCCTATTTACGCCGAGGCCGAGTTGTTTTTCCATTTTATCCAATAATGCCCGCATTTCAGCGACCTCTTCAATTAGATAGTTTACTGCTTTAGGAACAGCATTCATTGTGAGTTCCTCTTTGATTGTTTCATTCATTTTTGCTGGTTTTGTAATATGATTAGTATTAGTAATGATGGATAATAGATTTAGGGATATTGCTACTAAATTTTCATAAAATATGATAAATATAAGAAACATAATAATTTAAACCGAATTTAAGAAATTAGCATCAATACCAAGTTGTGGTTTGATGTAGAAATAGAATAAGACACAACGTAGCGTTCTTGTTTACGGTGTCATAAGCCCCACTATGCTTGTCTTTCACTATGTCGGCTCGGCAATAATATTTCTGCGCTCACGCAACCTTTCAGATAAATACCTATATATTCTTCAAATGGATAATACATTGATATAAAGCCATATATATAACCTGTCCGAGAAAGTATGGAATGATGTTTTGTTTCCGAAATGCAGCATTTATAGCGCACTTCGGAACTAAAATGCACAACAAGACTTAATCAATATTACGTAAAAACCAGCCTCTAAAGGGGCATCGCCCTTGATGATTTCAACATAGTGTCTCCAATTCAATTTGCATGACAGTGTCGTGCTATTTGGGGAAGCGATATACAACATATGGGGATAATGTGAAAATTTCACTTGCATACCATACGAATTGTGTGAAATCTACCATATTTAAGACCGCTATAATAGTCCTGGTTTTGAAGGAAAACTATGATTTTCGTTGCAATTTTTTACTCATAATTTGCCAAATCTCGATTTTTTAATGCGATTTGGCAAATTATAATAGATTTTTGTATTATATTTGCAGTAGCAAAAAGTAAAAGTTATGATAATCGGCAGAAAAGAGGAGCAGCAGATATTGCATTCGGCAGCTCAATCGGAGAACTCGGAGTTTGTTGCGGTGTATGGCCGTAGGCGTGTGGGTAAGACATATCTTATTCGCGAGACTTTCGGCTACAAGTTTACATTCCAGCACACAGGTCTGGCAAAGGGTAATACCAAGGAGCAGCTATTTAGTTTTGCTATCTCACTTCGTGATGCTGGATATGATGACTGCCCTATACCGAAATCGTGGTTGGAGGCGTTTAGTCTGCTTTCAGCATATTTGAAGAACTCAACAGACGAGAAGAAGATTGTATTCTTGGATGAGCTTCCCTGGATGGATACCCCTCGCTCCAATTTTATCT
>SUZX01000010.1 GCA_015059735.1 Rikenellaceae bacterium
TGTCCGTTTTCGCCATCTTTCCCATCTTTGCCCTCGGCCTTGATTTTGTTGCCATTCTCGTCGAGCAACCACTCGCCGTTGACGGTCCAATAATAGATGTTGTCGCTGTCCTGTCGAACACCAATTACGGGCGTCGAACCGTCTTTGCCATCTTGTCCGTTCAGACCGTCTTGTCCATCTTTTCCGTCCTCGCCATGATAGATGGTGATTGGAGCACTTTTTGTAAAAGAGATGGTGTAACCGATAACTTCACCGGCTTTGGTGATAGGGGTGACGCCTGTTACATAGTCATTGTTTTGCAGCGCGGTGATGATCGTCTGTAACGAGGCGATGTTGGTGTTGAGTTTCAGGCACAACTCTTCGAGTCTTTCGAGCCGATCTTCGAGGTTGTCCAATCGGTTGAGTACATTGGGGTCAATGTACTCTTCGCCACAGCCTGCTACAAAGAGCATGATGGCCGCAAGCCAAAAAGTAACGAGTTTCTTCATCGTAATATGATTTTTTGATGGTTAAAATCGTTTTGTTGCTATCCGACTCCTCGATGGCGGCAATACAAAAAAGAAAGTGTGGAGTCGATTTCTTCTATCCAACTGATGGTTGTGGCGACCGTGAAGAGATAGACGAAGCAATACCCCACACTTGAATAGATATGGGGTATGCGGACACCGCGAGGTATCCGGCCGCATGATCTAAACAAGAAATGAGTGCCTTTCGTCCTCCTTCTTCGGTAAGAATTGCCACATTCTCAGTTGAGGAGTGTGCGAAAACACTTTCGTATGTTATGTCGGCAGTCCGACATCGCAAATATAGCTAAATTTTTTAGGTGCTAACCTCCGAGATAACACAAATTTATCAGATTGTTATTTTTCTGCGCTACACTCGCAGTCGAGGCGTGGTTGTGATCTACGCGAGTATGCGTTGTGATGGTGTCGAAAAAAAAGCCGCTCTTCAAACAAAGAGCGGCTTCTGAATAGATATTGCTTTCTGTTAGTATTCCAACATCGAAAGACGACGGTAGCTGTTGTAACGCCACTTGGCATTCTGCTCGGCAGCTTGGAACAACTCTTCGGCCTCGGCGGGGAACATCTTTTGGAGCGAGGTGTAACGTACCTCTTTCTTCAAGAAGTCTTGGAACTTCGACCAATCGGGCTCTTTCGAGTCGAGCACGAACGGATTCTTGCCCTGCTCTTCGAGTTGCGGGTTGAAGTGCCAGAGGTGCCAATAACCGCAAGCCACGGCATCTTTACCGACAGTCTGCGTGCGTGTCATACCGCCCTTGATACCGTGGTTGATACACGGAGCATAAGCGATGATGAGCGACGGACCCGGGTAAGCCTCAGCCTCTTTCAATACGTTGAACAGCTGGGTTTGCGAAGCACCGATCGAAACCTGTGCTACATATACATAACCATAAGTCATGGCCATAGCACCGAGATCCTTTTTGCGGATACGTTTTCCGCTCGATGCGAATTTTGCCACAGCACCTACGGGGGTCGATTTCGACGACTGACCACCGGTATTCGAGTAAACCTCGGTGTCGACAACCAAGATGTTGACATCCTGACCCGATGCAAGAACATGATCCACACCGCCATAACCGATGTCATAGCCCCAACCGTCGCCACCAATGATCCATTGCGACTTCTTCACGAGCCAATCTTTCATTTCGAGGATCTTCTGGCAGTAGTCACAGCCGCAAGCCTCCAACATCGGGATCAGACGTGCCGTAACCTCAGCCGATGCCGCTGATGAACCGCGCTTCTCGATCCACTCCTTCATTACACCTTTCAGCTCCTCGGAGCACTTCTCGCACGAAGCGATGGCACTCTCCATCGTAGCCTGAATACGATCGCGGAGTTTCTCTACACCGACGTGCATACCTAAACCAAATTCGGCATTGTCTTCGAAGAGCGAGTTGGCCCATGCAGGACCTTGTCCTTTGGCGTTGGTGCAGTAGGGGGTCGAAGGTGCCGAGCCCGAATAGATCGACGTACAACCCGTAGCGTTGGCAACCATCATCTTGTCGCCGAAGAGTTGCGAAATAGCCTTGATATAGGGTGTTTCACCGCAACCGGCGCAAGCTCCCGAGAACTCGAAAAGCGGCTGTGTGAATTGCAAGTTTTTCACCGACTTGGTCTTATCTACAACCTCTTTGTAGCCGATATTCTTGGTAATATAGTCCCAATTGGCAGCCTGAGCCATCTGCGATTCCAGCGGTTGCAAAACCAATGCTTTCTCTTTGGCGGGGCAGACATCCACACAGTTGTTGCAGCCCGTACAATCGAGCGGCGACACCTGAATACGGAACTTGTACTCTTTTGTTTCGCCAAGACCCTGTTTCCACTCTGTCCCCGATGCCGCAGCCTCTTCCTCGGTTGCAAGGAACGGACGGATGGAAGCGTGAGGACATACATAGGCACACTGGTTACACTGGATACAGTTTTCGATCTTCCATTGGGGAACACTTACAGCAATACCGCGTTTCTCCCAAGCGGCTGTGCCGTTGTCCCAAGTACCATCCTCGCGACCGTTGAATGCCGATACGGGGAGTTGATCTCCCTTTAACGCATTGATCGGATCGACGATGTTGCGAACGAACTCCGGACGCGATGTGTCCACTGTTGCAGCGGCCTCTTTAACCTCGATGGTTGCCCATTCGGCAGGAACTTCGACTTTCTCCACTGCATTACCACCGGCATCAACAGCGGCATAGTTCATATTTACGATATCCTCACCCTTCTTACCGTAGGACTTCAAGATGGCTTTCTTCATCTCCTCAACAGCTTTCTCGAAGGGGATCACGTTGGCAATCTTGAAGAATGCCGACTGCATGATCGTATTCGTGCGCGATCCGAGACCCAACTCGGCTGCGATTTTTGTGGCGTTGATGATATAGAAATTGATGTTGTTTTTGGCCAAATAAACCTTCATGTGGTCGGGCAACGTCTCGCAGGTGGTAGCGACATCGTGTACTGAGTTCAGAAGGAACGATCCGCCTTTCTTCAAACCTTTCAATACGTCGTATTTATCGACATACGAAGGTACATGGCAAGCCACAAAGTCGGGCGTAGTTACCAAATAGGGTGAAGTGATGGGCTGGTCACCGAAACGCAGGTGCGACGAGGTATAACCTCCCGATTTCTTCGAGTCGTAAGAGAAATAGGCTTGGCAATATTTGTTGGTCGAGCCACCGATAATTTTGATCGAGTTTTTATTAGCACCTACCGTACCGTCGGCACCCAAACCGAAGAACAAAGCCTCAAACGTGCCGGCTTTGGCCAACGAAATCTCCTCGCCAACAGGTAACGACAAGTTGGTAACATCATCGTTGATACCTACCGTGAAGCGAGCTTTCGGGGTTGCGGCTTTGAGGTTATCATAAACAGCCAACATCTGTGCCGGCGTGGTGTCTTTCGACGAAAGACCGAAACGACCGCCGATAACAAGCGGTTTAACGGAGAGTTGATCGGCCGTAGCCAAAGCCTCTACAACATCGAGATAGAGTGGTTCGCCATTTGATCCTGGCTCCTTCGTGCGATCGAGAACGCAGATGCGTTTTACCGACGTAGGCATTACGTTGAGTAGGTATTTTACTGAGAACGGACGATAGAGGTGTACGGTGATCACGCCGACCTTCTCACCTTGGGCAGTTAGATAATCCACTGTTTCTTTCAAAGTCTCAGTAACAGAACCCATAGCGATAACGATGTTCTCGGCATCGTCAGCACCATAATATACAAACGGCTTGTATTCGCGACCTGTGATCTTCGAGATTTCCTGCATTGCATCGGCTACCATGTCAGGAACGGCCGTGTAGAATTTGTTCGATGCTTCGCGGGTTTGGAAATAAATGTCGGGGTTCTGTGCCGTACCACGTGTTACGGGGTGTTCAGGATTGAGTGCTCCGGCACGGAATTTCTTCAAAGCATCGCGATCGAGCATGGCGGTCAGTGATGCTTCGTCGATCAATTCGATTTTTTGAATTTCGTGCGAAGTACGGAATCCGTCGAAGAAGTGTACGAATGGTACGCGTGCTTTCAATGACACGATGTGTGCCACGCCTGCGAGATCCATAACTTCTTGAACCGATGATGTGGCGAGCATTGCAAAACCGGTTTGGCGGGTTGCCATTACGTCTTGATGGTCACCGAAGATTGATAATGATTGAGCCGCCAATGCGCGAGCCGAAACGTGGAATACGCCCGGGAGCAATTCGCCGGCAATTTTGTACATGTTGGGAATCATCAACAACAAGCCCTGCGAAGCCGTAAACGTCGAAGTCAATGCACCGCTCTGCAACGAGCCGTGTACAGCACCAGCGGCACCTGCCTCCGACTGCATCTCGACAACTTTTACTGTTTCACCGAAGATGTTTTTACGACCCTGAGCAGCCCACTCATCCACGAGCTCAGCCATCGTTGACGATGGCGTGATGGGGTAGATAGCCGCAACTTCCGAGAACATGTAAGCCACATGAGCCGCAGCATAGTTGCCATCACAGGTAATGAATTTCTTTTCTGCCATTGTTTTGATTTTTAATGATATTGAGTATTTTGATTGGTTTTCGCAAAGCGGAAATCATTGCAAAGATACAAATTTTGATGGAATGTTGTGCTTATTTTGTGTTAAAAAAAAAGAGAGTTTTTCGACTTTTTCTTTTGTTGATGGATTGTTATTTTTATAACATTGAAAATGCAATAAATCATAGAGTTGTAAAATCCATTAACCGATAAATAGTTAGTATCTGTTGTGCCCCAAATCCTTCGAAAAAAATAGGGTTGGATTTTATGTCGAATTGTAGTTCGGTCCGAATTTCGTATCTTTGTCCTTTGATGATTGATTATACAAAAAAAATATTAGCAAATGGATTGACCGTTGTTGTCAATCGAGACCGCACCTCGAAACTTGCTGCGGTAAATATTTTATATAAGGTCGGAGCTCGCAACGAATCTCCGATGCGTACGGGTTTTGCCCATTTGTTCGAACATTTGATGTTTCGCGGTACTCGCGAAGTCCCTGTTTTTGACTTGCCGGTTCAAATGGCTTCGGGGGAAAACAATGCTTTCACCAATAACGATTATACTGATTTTTATATAACGTTACCGAAAGATAACATTGAAACGGCTTTATGGCTTGAAAGCGACCGGATGGAGGGGTTAGATATTACTCTCGAAAAACTTGCCACCGAGAAAAAAGTGGTTATCGAGGAGTTTCGTCAACGCTATCTCAATCAGCCCTATGGCGATCAGACTATGTTATTGCGCGATTTGGCCTACCAAATACATCCTTATCGCTGGTCGGCCATCGGACTTACTCCTGACCATATCGCCGAAGCTACGCTCGACGAGGTACAACGGTTTTATCACACTCATTATCGTCCGTCGAATGCCATTCTTTCGATCTCTGCCGATCTCGAAGAGGAGTATATGTTGACGTTGGCCGAGAAGTGGTTTGGAGAACTTGTGGATACACCGGTTACTCCTGCTGTTATTCTGCAAGAACCAATACAAAGAGCTCCGCGACGTTTGAAAGTTGAACGCGATGTTCCGGCTACAACGTTGACTATTGCTTACCATATGGACGGCCGTTTGTCTCCCGATTTTCAGACGGCCGATTTGGTTTCCGATCTGCTTTCGGGCGGAGACTCTTCGCGTCTCTATACGCATCTGGTCAAAGAACGTCGTTTGTTCGCTTCGGTCAATGCCTATATCTCGGGTGATGTAGATCCCGGGTTATTCATCTTTACCGGACAACTCTTGCCCGACACGACTCCCGAAGCGGCTGAAGCGGCTTTCCTTGAAGAGATCGAGTCGTTGCAAAATGAAGTTGTTCCGGCATACGAGATCGAGAAGGTCAAAAACAAATTTGAGGCCAATACGCTCTTTGGCGAATTGAATGTAATGAATAAAGCGATGAATCTCGGTTTTTACGAGATGTTGGGAGATCTGCCACTTATTAATCGTGAGGTTGCATTGTATCGTGCGGTCGATGCCGAACGTATTCAAGAATTCAGCCACCGAATTTTCCGTCCCGAAAATAGTTCTACCCTTTTATACGAAGCGTGTTTATGAAACAGCCCCCTCTCATAATTCCTGCCGAAGTAACCCTTGCACAGGCAGCTTACACAACGCTCCGTAACGGGGTGTCGCTCTATACTCTTGCGTCCGAAGAGTTCGAAGTGTTGCGCGTAACATTTGTTTTCCGAGCCGGTTCGTCGGTGCAACAAATTCCATTTTCGGCCTCTGCGGCAGCCAATCTGCTCTCTGAGGGAACACGCTCTTTGACAGCTGTGGAGGTTGCTGAGCGGTTGGATTTTCATGGCTCGTGGTTCGATGTCAATATCGACCGCGACAATGCCTATATCAGTTTCTGCATGCTCTCGAAGTTTTTTGAGCCGACGATGGATGTGGCCGAGCAGATCCTTTTGCACCCGCTGTTTCCCGATGAGGAGGTTGTGACGTATTGTGCTAAACGCAAACAACGTCTTGCCATAGAACGGGCGAAAGTCGATACACGGGCTCGCGAAGCCTTTGCCCATGCCCTTTTTGGTGCACAACATCCTTATGGGATCTCTTCCGATGAGGCCTGTTACGACTCGTTGTTGCGTGATGATATTGTTGCGTTCTACAATCGCTGTTATACCGCTGATAACTGTTTTGTGGTTTGCAGCGGACGTATCGGCATTCGAGAACAACAACGAATCGCCGCAATTGCCGAACAACTGCCGCAGGGTGTGGCCTTGCATCCGGATTTTCCACAACCCGAAACCACTCGCGAATTGTTTGTCGAACATGCAGGAGCAGTGCAGTCATCAATCCGTATCGGTCGTCTGCTCTTTCCGCGCCAACATCCCGATTTTTTTGGGATGCAGGTTGTTGCCATGACACTGGGCGGCTATTTTGGTTCGCGTCTGATGCAGAATCTTCGCGAGGAGCGCGGCTATACTTATGGTGTGGTCTCGGCTATGGTCAATTTCGAGCAGGCCGGTTATTTGGCTATCGCCACCCAAGTTGGAACGGAGGTTACACAAGCTGCGTTATGCGAGATTCGGGCGGAGATCGAACGCTTGCGCCAAGAGTTGATGCCTGCCGAAGAGTTAGAACTGGTTAAAAATATGATGGTGGGCGAGATGATGCGTATTCTTGATGGACCTTTCGGTATTGCAGATGTTACCATCGAGAATATTCTTTGCGGCGTGGATAATGGGGTAATCGGTCGTAATATCGAGCGTGTACGCGCTATGACTCCTGCGGATATCCAGTTGTTGGCACAGCGTTATCTTGCTCCCGAGGAGTTGATTACGGTGGTTGCAGGGGCTCCCGAAGGAAGATGTGTGCTCGATTAGCGTTGCGATTTCATCTTCTCGGGTTCTTGCTTTCTGTGATTTGCAAAATTCGCACTTTGTACCTATATTTGTTCGAAAACCTAAAACCGAAAAACCATGAAAAAACTCTTTACAGCTATGGCTGTTACAATGTTTCTTGCCGCTTGCGGTTCTTCGTCGTCCGAAAAGACTGTCGTCGAGCCGACTGCAACCCCCATAGAATATGGGAATGAAATAACTCTTTTACAACCTGCCAAAACGGGAGGTTTGACCATTGATGAGGTGTTGTGGCTGCGTGCCTCTTCTCGCGAATTTAGCAATGTGCCGCTCTCGCTTGAAGAGCTTTCGGGGGTTATTTGGGCAGCAGCTGGTATCAATCGTCCGGAGTTGGGACGCCAAACTGCTCCCTCGGCATTGGCTCTCTATCCGATTAAGACCTATGTTTTTTTGGCCGGCGGAGTCTATCTTTATGATGCCGCAGCACATAAATTGATCCGTGTCGTTGAGGGTGATCACCGTGTATTGGCCGGTGCGCAACCTTTTGTTGCTCAGGCTGCACTGAATTTGGTTTATATTGCCGACCTGTCGGTCTATACAGATAAACCTATCCCTGCGGAGCATGTTCGTTTCCTCTGTGGACAAGATGCTGCGGGGTATGCCGAGAATGCCAACCTTTACGCTGCCGGTCACGGATTGAAAGCGATTACCCGAGGCAGTGCTCCTACGGCAGAACTCCTCGCACTGCTGGGGCTTGATACCGACCGCTATTTCTTTGCTTTGGCACAGTCGATCGGTCGCTGATTTTCGAACGAAACAACGTTTGCGGACGCTCTTTTCAAAAGGCGTCCGTTTTTTATACTATATTCCGAAAAATTCGTACCTTTGCTTTCAAAGAAAATTGTAATGATGATCGCAAAAAACGAACGCGAACAAATTATCGCATTGATCAACCGCGAGGTTGTGCCTGCCATTGGTTGTACCGAGCCGATGGCGGTGGCACTCTGTACGGCGCGTGTTGCCGAAGAGTTGGGAATGTGTCCTGAAAAAATTGAGGTGCGCCTGAGTGCCAATATTCTCAAAAATGCAATGGGAGTGGGAATACCCGGTACTGGTATGATTGGATTGCCGATTGCTGTGGCTCTCGGTGCGCTGGTCGGCAAGTCGGCTTATCAATTGGAGGTGTTGCGCGATGTCAACCCCGAAGCTGTGGAGCAAGGTCGTCGCTATATCGACGAACGTCGTATATCCATTGTGCTTAAAGAGAACATCGCCGAAAAACTCTATATCGAGGTCGAGGCTTCGGCATCCGAACACCGTGCTGTGGCCATTATCAGCGGAGGTCACACCAACTTTGTCTATGTAGAACGTGATGGTATCGCAACGCTTGACCATCGGACAACTTCTGTCGTGCAAGCGGAGGAGAGTGGTGATGTTGTGTTGTCGTTAGCCAAAGTTTGGGAGTTTGCTACCACAGCACCGATCGAGGAGTTGCGTTTTATCCTCGAATCGCGTCGCTTGAACAAGGCGGCTGCCGAGGCTGCCTTTGCCGGTGAATTCGGCCATTGCGTGGGACGTACGTTGCGCGGAGATCAAAAGTGTAATTTGTTGGGAGATAGTATCTTCTCTAAGATATTGTCCTATACATCGGCAGCATGTGACGCCCGTATGGCCGGCGCGATGATTCCGGTGATGAGTAATTCGGGCTCGGGAAATCAGGGTATTACTGCAACCTTGCCGGTGGTGGTCTATGCCGAGCAGACCGAGGCAACCGAGGAGCAGACGATTCGCGCGCTGGTTTTGAGCCATTTGGCCGTAATCTATATCAAACAGAGTCTTGGCCGTTTGTCGGCTTTGTGCGGATGTGTGGTGGCTGCTACGGGATCGAGTTGCGGCATCACCTACCTCATGGGTGGCGGTTACGGAGAGATTGTTTCGGCGGTGAAAAACATGATTGCCAACCTTACGGGAATGATCTGCGATGGGGCGAAGCCGAGTTGCTCGATGAAACTGATGAGCGGTGTCTCGACAGCGTTTCTCTCGGCCATGATGGCTATGGAGGGGCATTGTGTGACCTCGGTCGAAGGAATCATCGACGAAGATGTCGATCAGAGTATCCGTAATTTAACATTGATAGGACGTGATGGTATGAATGAAACCGACCGCATGGTGCTCGATATCATGACCCATAAATGTTGAGAGCGTAGAAAAATAGGCTCTTTGGCAAGAGTGTTTATAAATCAGGCGTATGCTGTGGTCAACGAAAAACCTCTGCATACGCCTGAATTATTTAAGTTAGATTATTTAACTATTTATTTGGTTACTCAAAATCATATCCGGTAATAATTGAAGCATAGTTGCTCCAACCTTCCGCAGACTTATATGCCTCAACGGATGCGGTAGGCACATAAATTTTATCAGGATTCTTTATCGCATAGCCTCCTAATTGGGGAGGTGTGGTTGCTTTACAATAAATTTCACTAAATTTACAATCTGAAAATGCGTATACTCCAATTGATGTAAGTCCTTGTGGCAGCACTAATTCTCCGGTGAAATTGCACCCACTAAATGCGTTCTCTCCAATTGATGTCAATCCTTGTGGCAGTACTAATTCTCCTGTCAAATTGACGCAAAGACAAAAAGAGTGAAATCCGATAACTTTTAGTGTTTTCGGTAATTTAATAGAAGTTAATATTTCATTTGCATAAAATGCATATACCTTCAATGTCTCCAAATTAACATCCTCCATATCCAATATAGAGAGGGCAGGCAAATTATTTAATGTACTAATATCACTATTATTCAAATTACCAATGACTTTCAGTTCGGTGATGGAGGTTTTGTCGTAGCCTTCCAATAACGAGGCGAGTGTTCCCGGGGTGGTAACCGTTATTACGCCCTCTTCGAATTTCGGTTTGATCGAAACTTTGATTGCCGACATAATGGTATGTGCTCCATCGGAAACCGATACGATCACAGAATTATCTGTCGGGATATTGGCGGTAATGGTGATCGTTCCGCTCTTTGAATCGGTGGGAGTTGTGCGCAGGGTGTAGCCATCATCCAAATTTTGCAATTCGGCTTTGACTACATTTTTATCACTGCCACCCGTAATCGTATATTTTACGTTTTTGGTTTCGTTGATATCGAACAGCAGAGGGTCGGATACGGAGAATGTGATGGCTAACTTTTGTTGTAGCGGTATGGTGATCGTCGTGCCGTCGTTGAGTGTGAAATAGACGTTGTTTTCGTCTTGCGTGATATCCTTGAATGTCGGGTCGCCTTTTTCCCCCTTTTCGCCTTTCTCTCCTGTGGCCTTGCCGAGTTGTGTCCACGAGTTTCCGTTGTCGTAGGAGATCATCCAATAGTCGTTCTCGATTTTGAGTTGTGGGGTGATGCCGTCCTTGCCGTTTTCGCCATTAGTACCGTTTGTCCCATTGGTGCCGTTTTGTCCGTTTTCGCCATCTTTCCCATCTTTGCCCTCGGCCTTGATTTTGTTGCCATTCTCGTCGAGCAACCACTCGCCGTTGACGGTCCAATAATAGATGTTGTCGCTGTCCTGTCGAACACCAATTATGGGCGTCGAACCGTCTTTGCCATCTTTACCATCTTGTCCGTTCAGGCCGTTTTGACCGTCTTGTCCATCTTTTCCGTCCTCGCCATGATAGATGGTGATCGCACTGCTCTTGGTAAAAGAGATGGTGTAGCCGATAACTTCACCGGCTTTGGTGATGGGAGTAATGCCGGTTATGTAGTCGTTGTTTTGCAGTGCGGTGATGATCGTCTGCAACGAGGCGATGTTGGTGTTGAGTTTCAGGCACAACTCTTCGAGTCTTTCGAGTCGATCTTCGAGGTTGTCCAATCGGTTGAGTACATTGGGGTCAATGTACTCTTCGCCACAGCCTGCTACAAAGAGCATGATGGCCGCAAGCCAAAAAGTAACGAGTTTCTTCATTGTAATATGATTTTGGTTTAACAATTTTTCCAATCAACTTACCATACGGCTCCTCTATGGTGGATTCATATAAAAAGAAAGTGTGGAGCAGGTTCGTTTATCTGCAAGAAGGCTCTGACAAAACCCGAAACGAATAAACGATAACAAGACCCCACACCTGTATTTGATATGGCGTAGAGTCGCATACCAATACAGATGATGAGTGTTGTCGTCATCCTCGTTTCGTTGAAAACTGTCAGATTTTCTTGCAAGGACAAAAGCGAAACACTTTCATCAAATATGTAATGTCGCAAGCATAAAATGCCTAGACACCACAAAGTTAAAAAACTTTTCGCAAAAGACAACACTCGTCGGGGGTCTTGTTCGGATATAATAAGAAAATCCCTTTTTACAATCTGCAAAAAGGGATTGAAATAGGTTATGGTGATTTGTATGTAACTCAAACTACGAGAGAAACCTTACAACAGATTTACAACGCGTTTCTCGTTGGGAATCACCAATGTTGTAATCGGCGAAACGTTTCTAATGAAACATGGCCTGTGTGATAATTGTTGTGGCTCCTTGATGGCGTGTGGTGTAATCCTTTGCAATGCGGCTGGTCTTCAACAAAAACTCCTCATTGTCGCGTAGGGGTACAAACCAACGTTTCAACTCGTCGTAGTTATTGATCGAGCGAGCAGCCCCGAGGGTGACCATGTCGCGAGCCTCCTTGAATTTGTGGTAGTTGGGACCGAATGCAATCGGCAACCCGAAGGTGGCAGCTTCCAGCGTGTTGTGAATTCCTACACCGAAACCTCCGCCGATGTAACTCCAAGTGGCATAGCCGTACACCGAGGAGAGGATTCCTACTGTGTCGAGAATCAACAACTGATGTGATCCGAAACTTGTCTGTGGGGTACATTGTGTGAATCGCAGGGCACCTCCTCGTGTCTCGGCCATTAGGCGGGCAATGCGATCCTCGTTCATTTCATGAGGGGCTATGATGAATTTTATATCGGGATTCTCGTTCATCAGACGGATCAGCAACTCTTCGTCAGGTCCCCAAGTCGAGCCAGCGACAAAAAGACGGGTCTCGCCTTTGAAACGGTCGATGGTGTCTATGCGCTTGGCAGCCTGAGCGATTTCGGCGACACGGTCGAAACGAGTATCACCGGCAACCACAGCGTTGTCGAATCCCAACTCCTCCAACAACTTTTTCGATTCATTGTTTTGTACGAAGAGTACCTCGAATGCTTCGAGAGCTTGTCGCCACATACTGCCGTATGAACGGAAAAAGATCGAATTGCGACGGAAAATAGCCGAAACGATATACGAACGAATTTTGCGACGACGAAGTTCGCTTAACAAATTGAGCCAAAACTCATACTTTACGATGATGGCGATTTCGGGATGGGCGATGTCAAGGAATTTCCGAGCGTTGCGCGGAGTGTCGATAGGTAGGTAGAAGATGTAATCGGCTCCCGGATAGTTTTTGCGGATCTCATAGCCGGAGGGCGAAAAGAACGTGAGCAGAATTTTGAATTCGGGGTGTTGTTTGCGCAATTGTTCGATAATCGGACGGCCTTGCTCAAACTCTCCGAGAGATGCTACATGGATCCATATAATGCGAGCAGAAGGGTCGATAGCCTCTGCCATGCGTCGAAAAAGATCTTTGCGGCCTTCGACCCAAAGACGAGCCTTGGAATGCCGGAGGGCCGCCAACCGGATAGCCCACGCATAAAGTGTCACGCCAAGATTATATAACCACATCGGTATTTTCAGATTTTAAGTTTGGTTTCGCCCTATATCGGAGAGCCAATACTCCTCCGATAGGGCGAAAGTTCTTAACTATATTTCGACAAAGGTAGTATAATTTGTCGGAATAGCAAAATTACCAGTGTGTTTCCAAAGCCTGCTCGATTAATCGAACCGTAACACTCCCGTCGGGATGGCAATCTACAGCGACCAAATCGAATGCAACTTCACCATCCCATCCTGAATATGCGAGGTAAGCACGGGCGGCATGTAACAAGGCCTGCTGTTTCTGCGAAGTCATTGCCGCTTCGGGGGGTGTCAGCCCATTGGCTTTGCGGGTCTTTACCTCGATAAAGTGCAAAACTTCCCATTTGCGGGCAACAATGTCGAGTTCGTAACGACCTTGCCTCCAATTGAGAGACTCGATTTCGTAGCCATGTTGTCGCAGATAGTCGGTGGCGATTTGTTCGCCCCGACGTCCGGTATCGGCTGCTACGGTCGTGCTCATGAGAGAATCTCCCGCACGGAGTTGGCTCGTTCGATTGCTCGCGTAATGCCTTCGGCATCGTCACGCTCGATCATGCGGCGCAGGACTTCCAATTGGTGGATGTGTTCGCGTAGAACGTCCAATACATTATATTTGTTGCGCAATAAGATGGGCACCCAAGTCGATGCGGCACTTTTGGCCAAACGTACTGTGCTACGGAAACCACCACTTGCCAGATCGAAAATGTGACGTTCCTCGCGCTCTTTCTCCAATACGGTCAAAGCCAGCGCAAAAGAACTGACGTGTGAGATGTGCGAGACATAAGCAGCGTGCAAGTCGTGTTCTTCGGATCCCATGTGAAGAATGGGGGCTCCGAGTTGTTGGAAGATCGAAGTGATGACCTCTACGGCGTCGGCATCACTACGATCGGCATCGCAAATGACCGTAGTGCAACCGGTGAAAGCGCCTCGTTGAGCGGCTCGCGGTCCGCTGTACTCTGTACCCCACATTGGGTGAACGGCAACAAACCGACCGCGGTGAGCATGCATGGATATTGCTTCACACAACTCACTTTTGATTGAACAGGTGTCGGCGACAATCTGTCGGTCGTTTATGCGGTTGAGGATTTTTACCGCCAGCAATGGTAAGACATCGGCAGGAGTAGCCAATACGATCAGGTCGGCTTGCGGAATACCTTCGTCGAGAGTGACGATTCGATCCACAAGCCCCAACTCTCGGGCCTCGGTGGCATGCTTTTCTGAATTTTCTACTCCCAACAACTCCGAAGCCACTCCGTGTTCGCGTAAAGCAAGAGCCAATGAGCCTCCGATAAGACCCAATCCGATAATTAATATGGTCATACCCTATTATAATAAGAACGAGAGATCGTCGCCGGCTTGCACCTCGAAGGTCTCAACTCCTTTCTTGAATATGCGCATCGGACGTTTGCCTATTAATTCCAAACGACCATCTTCATAATGGAGCATACATCCTTCGCGCAATCCGACAACCCAACGGCGCGGGTTGGCTTGGATGTACTCCATGATGCGTTGTTCGCGCGTCTCGCCGGCGTGGCCTTGGGGGTTGGTGTCGAGATAGTGGGGGTTGATTTGGAACTTGACGGCACCGATTGCCTTGAACGACGAAGGCTCAACAATCGGCATGTCGTTGGTGGTGCATATCGTTGGGCAACATACGTTGCTACCAGCCGACCAGCCTACATAGGGCGTTCCGGATTTGATTTTGCGAAGAATGGCACTCATTAATCCCTGTTCCTGCATTTTCTTGGTCAGAGCAAATGTATTGCCACCGCCTACACAGATAGCTTCGGCATTGCGGATGAGTTGTGTGGGGTTTTTAGCCCGATGAACCGAGCGCACACGAATTCCCAACTCCGAAAAACGGGCTTGTACTTTGCGTTCGTACTCGGCGTATGAAAAAGTGACTGCGGCATAAGGAACAAATACGATTTCGCGTACATTTTTGAGGAAACGGCCGATCTCGGGTAGTGGGTAACGCAGGTATTCTTCGCCTGCATTGGTTGAATTTGATATGAGAAGTAAATTCATAATGTATTGTTATTTAGTTGATTAATTGTGATTTTGTGCTAAATGTCCAAATTTTTGTCAATAAAAAAAGTTGTTCTTTTGCCAAAAGTAATAAAAAAAGTGTTACTTTTGCGCAGTTTTACTGAAAAAATGAAAATAACATTCATTAATATTTGTCTAACTAAAACTTTACAATTATGGCAGACATTCAAGCAAAAGTAGTCGAGATCATCGTTGATAAACTCGGCGTTAAGGAGTCGGAGGTAGTACCCGAAGCCAGCTTCACCAACCACCTCGGCGCAGACTCGCTCGACACCGTTGAGCTTATCATGGAGTTTGAGAAGGCTTTCGATATCACGATTCCCGATGAGGATGCTGAGAAGATTGCTACCGTAGGTGATGCTATCAACTACATCGAGGAGCATAAAAAATAATTTTAGCCAAAATTAGCTTCGCAGTAAGTAATAAAGTTTTGAACTTATGACAGAAAGACGAGTAGTTGTTACGGGTATCGGTACGATCAATCCACTCGGCAACAATATTGCAGAGTATTTTTCAAATTTGGAAAAAGGGGTCAGTGGTGCCGCGCCGATTACTCATTTCGATGCCGAAAAGTTTAAGACTAAATTTGCATGTGAAGTAAAAAATTATGATCCGACTCTATATTTCGACCGTAAGGAGGTGCGTAAATACGACCTTTTTACGCAATATGCTTTAATTGCCGCTACGCAGGCTGTCGAAGATTCGGCATTAGACTTAGAAACGGTAGATAAAGAGCAGGTCGGTGTGATATGGAGTTCGGGTATTGGAGGAATCAAATCATTCTTTGATGAATGTTTGGGCTATGCTGCGGGAGGAATGACCCCGCGGTTTAGCCCATTCTTTATTCCTCGTATGATTGCCGATATTGCAGCTGGTTTTATCTCCATGAAGTATGGTTTTATGGGACCGAACTATTGCTGTGTCTCGGCTTGCGCATCGTCGAATCACGGCTTGATTGATGCCATGAACGCCATTCGCTATGGTAAGGCCGATGTGATGGTGGCCGGAGGGTCGGAAGCCGCTGTTAATGAACCGAGTGTGGGAGGTTTCAACTCCATGCAGGCATTGTCGACACGCAACGATGATCCGGAACATGCATCGCGTCCGTTCGACAAAGATCGCGATGGTTTTGTGATCGGTGAGGGTGCAGCGGCGTTGGTACTTGAAGAGTTGGAGCATGCCAAAGCGCGCGGTGCAAAAATTTATTGCGAGGTTGCAGGTGGCGGTGCTTCTGCTGATGCCCACCATTTTACAGCACCTCATCCCGAAGGTATGGGAGCCATAAAATCGATGCGCGATGCTATTAAAGATGCGGGTATTGCTCCGGAGGATATTGACTATATCAATGTGCACGGAACATCGACTCCGCTGGGTGACCTTGCCGAGTTGAAAGCTGTAAAAGGTGTATTGGGTGATCACGCCTACAAAGTCAATATCTCTTCGACTAAATCGATGACCGGTCACTTATTGGGTGCTGCCGGTGCCGTAGAGGCTTTGGCTTGTGTCTTTGCGCTTACACATGATACGGTGCCGCCGACTATCAACTGCGAGAACTTGGATCCGGAAATCGATCCCCAATTGAATCTGACGCTTGATGTGGCTCAAAAACGTGAGGTGAAGTGTGCGTTGAGCAACACATTTGGCTTTGGAGGTCATAACGCAACGGTTATTTTCCGTAAATATTAAAATCTGCATCCGTCGTGTTGGATTTCGTATTGCGCCCTCTGAGGAGGAATTTCGGTCCCGATCGGATGTATTACAGAATTATTGATGATATGTTCGGGTTTATCCCGCATAACATCGAACTTTATAAGTTGGCTTTGATTCACAAGTCAGCTTCATTGGTCTTAGAAGGACAACCCCCGATCAACAATGAACGGCTTGAATTCTTGGGTGATGCCGTGATTGAATCGGTTTCTTCCGACTATCTTTTTATCGAATATCCTGATCGCGACGAAGGCTTTTTGACCAAAACCCGCTCAAAGATTGTTTCTCGCCAATCTCTCAATAACTTGGCAATACGATTGGGGCTCGACCGCCATTTGATTGCCGGTGGCAATATCGGACGGGCGCAGAAACATGTTTACGGCGATGCTTTTGAGGCAATGATGGGAGCTATCTATCTCGATCAAGGCTATAACTTTACCAATAGGTTGTTAATCAATAAGATATTTGCGGAATATCTCGATATCGAATGTTTGTCGGAAGTGGAAATTGATTTCAAAAGTCGGCTGATCGAATGGAGCCAGAGAAATCGCTATCAATTGGTCTTCAAAACCGGCTCCGACAAGGAATCTACCTCTTCGCGACCGATATTCCGATCAACAGTTCTTGTCGATGGGGTAGAGGTAGGACATGGTATCGGCGATTCGAAAAAAGCAGCCGAACAGCAGGCCGCATACTCGGTGGCACATGCTATGAGCGACGAACAATGCGCCTCGTTGCTTGATAAATTCGATAAACTGACGCGGTAACATTCGTCGGCATTCAATAAATTTCATACAAACATGGATCTCATAGCCGATAAGATGGCTCTGCGAGGGGTTGAATCACTCTCCGATAGTGAATTGTTGGCATTACTTGTCGGAGATAGGCAGACAGCAGAGATGTTGCTTGCATCTGTCGGTGGCTCGTTGGCACGGTTGGTCGCCGAAGATATAGCACGCCTGCGGATGATCGGAGGTTTGGGTTTGAAACGGGCGAGACAATTGACCGTAGCAGCAGAATTAGGTCGTCGTGTGGCTCTGACACATACAGCAGAAACGGATGTGATTCGCGAGAGTAATGATGTCGTACAATTGTTTCGTCCGCAGTTAGAGAACTTGGCACATGAGGAGTGTTGGGTGTTGTATCTTACTGCTTCGAATCGTATCATCGAACGACAGCGTGTCAGTCAGGGTGGCGTGCAGGCTACGGTGGTGGATCATCGGCTGATTATCAAACGCGCATTGGAGTTGCTGGCCACACAACTGATATTGGTACATAACCATCCGTCGGGATCCGCCGAGGCTAGCCCGCAGGACAAAGTCCTAACGGAGCGGGTTGTGCGAGCAGCGGCCTTGTTTGATATCCGCGTTCTCGATCATTTGATTATCTCGCGAGAGGGCGACTTCTCGTTTTTGCGGGAAGGTTTGCTTGGGTAGAAGAGAGGGAGATTTTTTGTTGTAATAATATACGCTATGAATTGGTTCGAAACATTATATCTCACCCCCTCGCCGTTGCAAGCGGTTGTGGTCATCTCAACCATTTGCGCACTAGGATTAATGCTTGGGCGAGTGCATATTAAGGATATATCGTTGGGCGTTACCTTTGTCTTTTTTGCAGGAATTTTGTTGGGTCACATAGGTTTGCAAATAGACCCGCAAATGCTGACATTTGCCCAAAATTTTGGTCTTATCATCTTTGTTTATGAGCTTGGATTACAAGTCGGTCCGGGCTTTTTCAGTGCTTTTCGTAGCGGAGGTATGCGTTTGAACCTATATGGTTTAGGCGTGGCGTTAGTAGGGACGGTTATGGCGCTTGGATTGACCTGTATTACAACCATTCCATTGCCTGATATGATGGGAATTTTGTGCGGTGCAACGACCAATACTCCTGCGCTCGGTGCAGTTCAACAAACGCTTTCGCAGTTGGGAGTGTCGGCCAATGAAGCAGCCCTAAGTTGCGCAGTAACCTATCCGTTGGGTGTTGTGGGTATGATTTTGGCGATTATCGTGATTCGTAGGTTCTTTACCCGTAAGGAGGATTTCGCAGCACCCGAGGCCGAACATGTAAATAATACATATATTGCGGAGTATGTAGTCCGTAATCAAGCTATCGTAGGTAAATCGTTGGCGGAGGTTGCCGGATTAAGTAACATTCAGTTTGTGGTTTCGCGCGTGTGGCGCAATGGTCATGTTTCAATACCCGATGGCAAGACAACCATCGAACTTGGCGACCGACTGTTGGCGACCACTTCGGAACGTGACTCGGAAATGTTGACTGTGCTTTTTGGTGAGCGAGAACAGACCGATTGGAACCGTAGCGATGTTGATTGGAACACAATCGATCGCAAATTGCTTTCGCGCAGTATTGTGATCACACGTCCCGAGATTAATGGGAAACGCCTCGGCTCATTGCGTTTGCGCAATAGCTATGGGATCAATATTTCGCGTATCTACCGCAGTGGTGTGCCTCTGTTGGCGACACCCGATCTTGTGCTTCAACTCGGTGATAGAGTGATGGTCGTGGGCGAGGAACCGTCGATTGAGCGTGTCGAACGCAAACTCGGTAATGCCTCGAAAGAGTTGAGCGAACCCAATTTGATGTCGATCTTTATCGGGCTGATTTTGGGATTGGCATTAGGTGCCGTACCTCTCTCGATGCCCGGCATCTCGGCTCCCGTACGTTTAGGTTTGGCCGGCGGACCGATCATTGTGGGTATCTTAGTTGGTGCGTTCGGGCCTCGATTTGGATTGATTACTTATACCACACGTAGCGCAAATTTGATGCTTCGGGGTTTGGGCCTTGCTCTTTATTTGGCTTGCTTAGGACTTGATGCAGGTGCGCAATTTTTCGAAACTGTTATGCGTCCCGAAGGAGTACTGTGGATTGCGGTAGGTTTCTTTATTACGATTGTACCTGTATTGATAGTTGGAATTTATGCGTTGAGAATTAATCATTTAGATTATGATACGGTTTGTGGGATGTTGTGTGGTAGTATGGCTAATCCGATGGCGCTAAATTACGTTAACAATACAATCGAGGGCGATAAAGCATCGGTTTCCTACGCGACGGTTTACCCGTTGGCGATGTTTACGAAAGTAGTTTTAGTTCAATTGCTTCTACTTTTTTTGATGTGAAGTAATTGATTCTGATTCCAATACATTGAAAAATACTGATATATTATAGCGGCAACATGAGTCTTCAAATAATCGACGCTATAACGCCCCTCCTCATTATTGGGACATCTGTGATATATTGATCAAAAAAATCATAGAACACCACATTTTTCTATTTATTTTGTATTTTTGTCATTTAGAAAACAATAAAAAAAATATAGCCATGACACAGGAGGAACTTTTTAAGAAATTGGTTGCCCATTGCAAGGAGTACGGATTTGTTTTTCCGTCGAGTGAAATATATGATGGATTGGGAGCTGTCTATGATTATGGACAGAATGGTGTGGAGTTGAAAAACAACATCAAACGCTACTGGTGGGATTCGATGGTCAAGTTGCACGAAAATATCGTCGGCATTGATGCGGCGATCTTCATGCACCCCCGTACATGGGAGGCATCAGGTCATGTTGGCGCATTCAACGACCCGCTGATCGACAACAAAGATTCGAAGAAACGTTACCGCGCCGATGTGTTGATCGAGGATTGGCTTGCCAAACAAGACGAGAAAATCGAAAAAGAAGTTGAGAAGGCTCGCAAACGTTTTGGAGAGTCGTTTGATGAGACTAAATATCGCGAAACATCGCCTCGTGTGGCTGAAACCGTTGCCAAGCGTGATGCAGTACATGCCCGCTTTGTCGAGGCGCAGAATAGTAACGATTTGAATGAATTGCGTCAGATCATTCTCGATTGTGAGATTGTTTGCCCGATTTCGGGTACACGCAATTGGACCGAGGTACGTCAATTCAATCTGATGTTCTCGACACAGATGGGATCGACTACGGAAGGTGCAAATACCATCTACCTGCGTCCCGAAACGGCACAAGGTATCTTTGTCAACTTCCTGAATGTGCAGAAAACCGGCCGCATGAAATTGCCGTTTGGTATAGCACAGATCGGTAAGGCATTCCGTAACGAGATCGTGGCGCGTCAGTTTATCTTCCGCATGCGCGAATTCGAACAGATGGAGATGCAATTCTTCGTGCGCCCGGGCACTGAGATGGAGTGGTGGAACACGTGGAAAGAGACTCGTATGGCTTGGCATCGTGCTTTGGGATTTGGTGACGAGAACTACCGTTTCCACGACCACGATAAGTTGGCACACTATGCCAATGCTGCAACCGACGTGGAATTTAATTTCCCCTTCGGATTCAAAGAGGTGGAAGGTATTCACTCGCGTACCGATTTCGACCTCTCGAATCATCAGCAGTTCTCGGGTAAGAAGATCCAGTATTTCGATCCGGAAACGGGTGAGAGTTATGTGCCCTATGTGGTTGAGACCTCGATCGGTGTCGATCGTATGTTCTTGCAAGTGATGTCGGCAGCCTACACTGAGGAGCAACTCGATGGTGGAGATTCGCGTGTCGTATTGCGTCTGCCGGCAGCATTGGCACCGGTGAAAGTCGCTGTATTGCCGTTGGTGAAGAAAGACGGTATGCCCGAGGTGGCACAAAAGATTGTTGATGAACTGAAATACGATTATAATGTCGCTTACGACGAAAAAGACTCGGTGGGTAAGCGTTATCGCCGTCAAGATGCAATCGGCACTCCGTTCTGTGTGACGGTCGATGGCCAAACATTGGAAGATGGCACGGTGACGGTTCGCCATCGCGATACGATGCAACAGGAGCGTGTGGCAATTTCGGCGTTGCGTGCTATGGTTGATGAGGAGTGTTCCTATCGTAAACTCTTCAAAAAACTGAACCTCTAACTCTTCGTATGATGAAACCGCGCAATATCATGTGGGGAAAAGTGATTGCCATCTTGCTGGCATGTTTTGCCGTAGGGTATCTAATCGGCTGGGTAATCGGGGTGTCGCTTTGATCGAATGGGACGTATTTTAGCCATAGACTACGGTACAAAACGCACGGGAATTGCAGTGAGCGATCTGTTGCAGATCATTGCCGGAGGCTTGGAGACCGTAGCGACCAAAGATTTGGAACGTTGGTTGGCGAATTATTTTGCTCGCGAAGAGGTTGACACGATCGTGCTGGGAAAACCCACACGAATGGATGGAACTCCGTCGGATACGTGGCGATTTATAGAACCATTAGCCGAGAGATTGCGTAGAGCTTATCCTGATAAGAAGGTGGTTTTCTACGATGAGCGTTTTACTTCGGTAATCGCCCACCGTGCGATGCTCGATAGCGGCATCGGAAAGATGGCACGTCGAGATAAGGCTTTGGTTGATAAGATTTCCGCGACGATCATCCTGCAAGGATACATGGAGTGGCTTAAAAAAGGTTTTTGAGTGATTTGGATAAAGAGATAAGATAGAATTATGATATATCCCATTGTTATTTTTGGATCGGAGATTCTGCGCAAACCTTGCGAGGAGATTACTCCCGAATATCCCGAGTTGAATAAGCTCATCGAGGATATGTTCTTGACACTTACAGAGGCCGAGGGTGTCGGCCTTGCCGCTCCACAAATCGGCAAGAATATTCGGCTGTTCATTGTAGACTGTACACCTTGGGGCGAAGATGATCCTGAATGCCGAGATTATAAACGGGTGTTTATCAATCCGAAGATCTATGCCGTATCGGAAGAGACAGGCCTATTTAATGAGGGGTGTCTGTCGCTACCCGGTCTGCATGAGGATGTGCGGCGTCCCATAGCGATTCGGATGCGCTATCTCGATGAAAATTTTGTCGAACACGATGAAGAGTTTTCCGGCTATCGTGCTCGTGTAATTCAACACGAATACGATCATATCGAGGGAGTTGTCTTTACGGATCGGCTTTCGCCTTTGCGTCGCAATCTGCTGAAAGGCAAACTGCTGAATTTGTCCAAAGGAAAGTTTCAATGTACTTATAAGACTAAACGATAGTGCAATGAAACAGCTGTTAGTAGCAGTTGGCGTGTTATTGCTGTCGTCGTGTGGTGGTAGGCAACAGCCATCCGATAAGATTCGACCGTTTAGAGCTCCCGAAATTCCGCATATGTTGGTTGATCAGCAGGATCGGGCGCAATACTTTACCGAACATTATTGGGATCGTCTCGATTCGCGAGACACGGCTTTTACTGCGAATCCCGAGCGGCTGAAACAAGCGTTTCTCGAATTTACGCGCGCGTTGCCCTATGCACCCCGACCGGAGAAAGGTATTGCAGCGATGTTCGACCGTGCAGCAACAGATAGTGTGCTCTTTTTGCATCTGGTTGATTTGTCCGAGCAGATTCTCTATGACCCTAATTCGGAGGCACGAAATGAGGAGTTGTACATTCCGTTTTTGCGTTATATCGTGGCCTCAGAGCGATTGGATGAGTGGGAGAAAGTGCGACCGCGTGCGTTATTGGAGTTGGTGTCACGCAACAGACCCGGGGCTCCGGCTACCGATTTTATCTATACAACAGAGCAAGGCGGCCGTCGAAAAGAGACGCGGTTGTATGCTTTGAAAGCTCCCTACACGTTGCTATACTTCAATAATCCCGATTGCGACGACTGTGCGCGGGTGAAACAGGTGCTCAGTGAGTCGGCGATTTTTGCCGAGTGGCAACGACGAGGTTTGCAGATACTCTCTATATATCCGGATAGTGATTTGACGATTTGGCGCAAAACGAAATATCCGAAAGCATGGATCAAGGCTTTCGATGCTCATGACCAAATGCACGGGCAACAATTATATGACCTTAAAGCAATTCCTACACTCTATTTGCTGGATGGCGAGAAACGGGTGTTGATCAAGGATGCACCGGTGGAGTTTATCGAAAAGTGGCTTGATCGGTTGTTACAAATGTCGGGGAATTAGGAGGTGTCAAAAGTCCGATCTTAATAGACAATAATGGGAAATGATGCAAAAAGTGGGTGTCCAACTTTATTGGACACCCACTACTTTTTCGGAAGGGATTGTGTGCTTACTCAGCCAACGGAGTAACGCTTACATAGGATTTACCCTCGTTTTTCTTGCAGAATGATACCGTACCATCTACAAGTGCGAAGAGCGTATGGTCCTTACCCATGCCGACGTTCTCACCGGCGTTGTGAACCGTGCCGCGCTGACGAACGATGATGTTGCCCGCCTTTGCGAATTGGCCGCCGAACAGTTTGATGCCGAGTCGCTTGCTTTCCGACTCACGGCCGTTCTTCGAACTACCTACACCTTTCTTGTGTGCCATGTTTCTTCGTTTTTAAGGTTTATGCAACAATTTCTTCTACAAGGATCTGAGTCAACGCCTGACGGTGACCATTGCATTTTTGGTATCCCGTGCGACGTTTCTTCTTAAACACCAAGACTT
This sequence comes from Rikenellaceae bacterium, assembly GCA_015059735.1. Classification (GTDB taxonomy): domain Bacteria; phylum Bacteroidota; class Bacteroidia; order Bacteroidales; family Rikenellaceae; genus Alistipes. Next base: position 24,200 of record SUZX01000010.1, read on the forward strand.
TGTCATCTTTCAGGTGTTTCAAGATCTTGCACTTCACTTCGGCGCCTTCTACAACAGGTGTGCCGACTTTAACCTGACCGTCGTTGTCTGTGAGCAGGACTTTGTCGAAACTTACGGACGAATTCTCTTCGCCTTGGAGACGGTGAACATAAAGTTTCCGACCTTTCTCAGCCTTAAATTGCTGACCTGCGATCTCTACTATAACGTACATTTAAGTCGATAATATGTATTAGAACATAATTCGGGTTGCAAATATACGCATAATAATCTTATAAACAAACGGAGAGAAAGAAAAAAGCGAGTTTTGCTCGCTTTTTTATGATGAAAAGGATTATAGAATCGCAAAAATAGAGAAAAAGTATTCTATTGTCCGAGCAGACTGTCAGCTAAGGCCTCTAACGCCGGAAGATCGCTCTGTTTCATACGTGAAATGATAGTCAACGTAGGGGCTACGATTTCGATGCTTTTCATGGTTTCGAGCATTGTTTTCATCACGCGTCCGGCCGACGGAGCCCACGATCCGTTTTCGATGATGGCGACACGACGATTTTGGTACCCCTTGATTTGGAGGTGGTGCAGAAAATCGTGCATGGGAGGAAAGACTCCTGCATCGTAAGATGCAGCGGCAACCACCAAACGATCCATGCGGAAGGCATCTTCGACAGCTTCGGCCATATCATCGCGACTCAAATCGGTGAGTGAAACTTTGGGAGCTCCTTTGGCTCGTAGTATCTCTGCCAATTTATGTGCAACGGCCGCTGTTCCTCCGTGAATTGAGGCATAGGCGATGAAAATTCCCGAAGTTTCAACTTCGTATTTGCTCCAAGTATCGTAAAGACCAATGTAGTAATCGAGATTTTCGGTTAAAATAGGTCCATGCAACGGACAGATCGTGGTAATATCGAGTGTCGCAAGCTTTTTCAATAATGTTTGTACCGGACCGCCGTATTTGCCACAAATATTGAAATAGTAGCGACGAGCCTCACAAGCCCACTCTTCGTCGTACGAAAGTGCTCCGAATTTGCCGAAAGCATCAGCTGAAAAGATAATCTTGTCGGTGGAATCATAGGTGCACATCACTTCGGGCCAGTGAACCATAGGTGCCATGAAGAATTGCAGGATGCGGCGTCCGAGTGAGAGAGTGTCGCCTTCTTTGACGGCTATGGTGTTTTGGCTGAAATCAACTTGCTCGAAGAACTGTGGGAGCATCTTAACAGCTCGTTCCGAAGCTACTATCTGTAATGCGGGATAGTGTGCAAGAAGTTCTGTGATGCTGCCGGTATGATCGGGCTCCATGTGTTGAACGATGAGGTAATCGGGAGTTTTGCCGTTTAGTGCCGTTTGGAGATTCTCTAACCATTCGGCACATTTGCGGTTATCAACCGTATCCATGATGGCGATATGCTCATCGAAAATAACATAAGAGTTATAAGAGATGCCATTGGGAATAATATATTGGCTCTCGAAAAGATCCAAATCGGTATCGTCAACACCGATATATTGGATGGTATCAGTTATGTTGTTTCTCATAATAGAATGTGTCATATATCATAAACAATGTGCAAATATACAAAAAATAAACGTAGCTGCCGATGTGGAATTGCTCTTTGGGTTGAAAAAAAGAATTGAATGAAATTTGTACGACATAAGTATTTGTATTATTCTGCTTTTTGGCATGGTTTTGGGGCAATACGACAGATTGAGATAAAGGGGCGGATCAATGGGTAAAATATTGATAGTTTCCGAGGACGGGTTCATGGGGGAGTTACTGCGATTGGCATTGGCTGATTTAGATGCCGAAGTACGGTGTGTGCCCAATGTCGGGCGTATGACCGAACTCTGTCGGAGAACCAATTTCGATGTGGTCGTATTGCTGGGTGCCGGCAGTTTCTGGGGTGGCTCTGATCCCGCGCGTTTGTTGCGACCTCGGGGGATGCGCAGACCGGTGATATATGTTTTGGCATGGCAACAATCGGAACATACGGTAATGAGCCTGCTTGAAGCAGGTGCCGATCAATATATGACTTTTCCGGTAAATTTATATCGGTTGCGTCGTAAAATAATTGAAGAGTTGCGAAGTTTATGAACGAATCGATCTTACAGATAATGTATGTTATCTTATTAATTATTCTTTCGGGTGGTGTCTTTGTTAGATATGCTGTGTGGATACTGAATCGCCGTCGTAAAGGGCGGGAAGAGGCGTTACGTAGCCAATATTTGCGAATTTTGATACAGGCATTGGTGGAGTCCGATGAGAAAATTCCCAAATTCCCGATGTGTCGTAGCGGTAATGCGCGTAGGTTGTTGGCCGAAACTATCGCTGGAACTGCTGCGGTGATATGCGGATCGGGAAACGATCTATTGCGGCATGTGTGTGAACATTATGAGTTGCCGCAATGGTTACTCAAACAAGCTCGTCGGGGTATGGGGTATCGACGCGCACGGTTGTTGGCTTTGCTCTCGCGCCTGCCTCTCGGGGCCGAGGTGGCAGATGCGGTCGACCGCTATCGGACAAGTTCCAATCGTCGCGTGCGATTTTATGCATTGTCGGTGCAGTTATCATCTGATCCTACGGCGATATTGCGGAGAATTGCCGATTATCCGAATCTCTTCTCGATTGCCGAGTTGGCGGAAATTTTGGCGTTGTTGCGGCGAGGAATGCTTCCCATTGCTTATGAACCGTTGTTGATTTCTCCGATTGCAAACCTTCGTATGGTGGGATTGGGTATCGTGAGGCAGTTCGGAATCGAAGAGGCCGAAATGCAGCTGTTGCGATTGGTGGCCGAGGATGCCGGCAAATCCGGAAGGGAAGCTCTGCGGACATTGTGTGCCATGCGACGGCCGCTGATGCGGTCGCCAATATTACAACGTTTAGAACGAATGAATCGAGCCGAGCGTCGAAGTTTATTGCGTAACATGGCTTTGGAGGGTTATGCGACAGGCGCAATGTGTAAACTCTTCAAACCGGAGGAGTGTGATTATTATGAATCGTTGGTAAAATCGCATAAATCGGTGCTGGCATGAACGAATATTTGCTGTTTGGAATGTTTGTCGTCGTGTCGGTCTTTGCCGGTGTGTGGCTGATGTCGGTGGTGCGGGCCTGCAATAAACGGCGGTTGTTGACCGAGACTCGCGGGGCGATCTGCGACATGTCGGGAGGTGTGGGAGTTTCGATTTTGTGTGGCAGAGCCTATGATATTGTGTGGATTGAGCGATTGCTTTCGGAGGAATATGTCTGTTGTGAAGTGATTATTGTACTTGATGCGTGTGAAAAACCGGCATTGTTCGAGGAGCTGTACCGACGATACCATTTGTTTCGGGGTGGAGCAATTCCCGTATCGGAGGTTACGACATCAGAAATACGGGCTTTGTATAGATCGCGAAGTCGCTGTTACAGACGTTTGGTGCTAGTAGATGCGTTACAATGCTGTGTGGAGATGGCATGGAATACAGCCTTAACGGTTGCTTCCTATGACTATCTGTTGCCGCTGTTCGGACGGGAAGAGTTGCTGTCGGGAACTATTTTGCGTTTGGTTGCCGAAGTGGGAGAGGTGGAACAAAATGAGAAGCGATTGATTTGCACAGCTATTGGCGAGCCGATCATGCTGGTAAGTCGTGAAGCGGTGGTTTCGGCCGGAGGATTCGAAACACATTGGACTCGAACAATTCCCCGACGATATCGGGTGACACTTTGGGAACCGATGACTCGCGGAAATGATTGTCGGCGACAAAAAGGTGCGTTTCAAACGGTAATCACTTTGGCAATGGTGGCTGCAATCGTTGTGGCAATCGGGCTCGAAGTATGGTGGTTGGCAGCAATGGGAGCCACATTGTTATGGATTCGTGCGGTGACGATCTATGCAAAAGCAATGATCATTGAAACCATCGAAACCGAATGTCGGTAGGTGATTACAGAAAGTCGAATTAAATTATTAGGAGAAAAAGAGAGAATATCATAAATTTTCACTATCTTTACAATGGAAACAACGACAATTGTCGGCAAAATTCGCGCGACGATGATAAACGATAAGGTTAAAAAATATTTGTTGCCGCCGCTTTTCAATGCTGCGGTAAGAGCCGGTGCGGCAATCATGAAAGTTTACGAACATCGCGAAGATTACGATATTTCGCTTAAAACCGATAATACCCCGATTACGCAGGCCGATCGTTTGGCTCATAAAACGATTCGCGACTATTTAGGATCGACACGCATCCCGATTTTAAGCGAGGAAGGCCGTGAGATGCGCTATGACGAACGCCGAAATTGGGAACTTTATTGGTTGGTCGATCCGCTCGATGGTACAGTCGAATTCATCAAGGGGAACAACGAATTTACGGTCAATATTGCTCTCATGGAGAATAATATCTGCATGGCAGCAGTAGTTTATGTCCCCTATTTCCAAAAAATGTATGTGGCGGGACGCGATTCGGGAGCTTTCCTCAAAGAGGGTATAGCCCCCGAAACAACGGCTGAATATACCTACGATGAGATCGTTGCCGACCGACAGCGCTTGCCTTTTGCCGATGAAGCTTCGCGTGAGCGGTTGCGTGTGGCGGTGTCACGGTCGCATCAAACCCCCGAAACTGCCGAACATGTGGATCGATTGCGCGAACGATTTCCTGATTTGGAGGTTGTGGAGCAGGGTAGCTCTTATAAGTTCTGTATGTTGGCCGAGGGACGTGTGGATTACTATGTCCGCACAACGCATACCTATGAATGGGATACGGCGGCCGGAGAGTTGATTCTCTCGGAAGCCGGAGGATCGACTCGGTCGCTGCCCGAAGGACGCGAACTTTGCTATAACGAAGAAGATCTGCGTAATCCGTGGTTTGTATGTCGCTCGAAATTCTGTAAAGTGTAGAGGATAAACGGTCGTAGCGTCGATTGTTTGGGTTTACCTAATAATATTTGAGCCTGTCTAACACTCGTTAGACAGGCTCAAACTTATAAAGGATTGGTCTATCGGTTAATAAACATCAACACCGTCAACTACGACGTTGAGTTTATCTTTACCCATAGAGTTCTTATTTGCCCAAAGAGTCGTACCGGTATTGATACCTTTATCGTTGATTTCGTAACCGTTAACCGTAGTATTATTTACGATCAGCTCATACGACTTGCCATAGTCGTTACCAATCTCGATCGCTGCTTTCAAATCGGTTAGACCCCCGTTATCATTGAATACACAGGTATCGATGGTAAGTTTGGTGTTGGCTGTACCATAGAGCAACACGGCTTTACCGTCGGAATTGAACGTACATCCCGTGAACGTAGCTTCCGGTGCGCCCCAAGTCCAGATGTTGTAAACATCACCAGAAACATTGAAAGTACAATCTTCAAAGGTCGAATTGTCATAAAGAGTAAATGTACCGTTAATTACACAATTCTTGTATGTACCTTTGCAACGAGCATAACCGATATAGGTCGTGCTGGGTGTATTAATTGAGATATTCTCAAATGTTACGGTCGAGCCATCAAAAGCGTAGTTACAACCTTCATAGCTACCATCGTCCTTAGTTGCGATTTTAACATCCTCAGGATTGCCCATACCCACAATTGTCATGGTTTTACCTTGTGCACTATGAGGAATAACATATGTACCCGCAGTAAGTTTGATATTGGTCACTCCGGCTGCGATAATTGCATCAACCTGCTCGGTAGAAGTGGCAATCATAGGCTTATTATCGACATTGGGGTAAACATTGAAATTATCAGTCCCCGTCACGGTATAAGTTCCGGTAGGTGCAACCAAAGCAGCTGTACCATCGTAGTCACCCTTGCAGAATACAACCTGATAGGGATTTGCACCCGAAGCAGTCAATGTGTTGTTGCCCTCTAAGGTTGCTGCATAGCTTGTAGCGGTCATGTTGCGGACCAAAACGGGAACAAATGCACTGATCGTACAATTTGATACGGTCAAGCTATAACCAGCGTTCTCTCCTTTCACGCGAACACCATACGATCCGGCACCGGTAGCAGTGATTGTCGAGTTGGAGATCTTGGCAACTTTCGTATTGTTGAACGAAACACCGTTTTTACCATTGATAACAGTAGCACCTTCAACCGAAACAGATTCTTCTCCGCAGGATTCTGCCTGCATCAACGAGTGCATATTGGTTGCCGTACATCCCGTCATCTTGATAATACCTTGATTTGCCTTGAATTTGGCACCAACAGCAGTATGTACTGCGGCACTACCGGCAACCGCCGTAAAGGTACAATTCTCAACAGTTACGTTGTCGGGGTAACGCGAATAATCGCCACCTGCAGAGTTGAAAGCATAGATAAACACTTGGCTATCAGTCGAAGTCTCGAAGTTGATGTTTTTGAGAATCAACGTGGAGTTGGTATCGCTGCTATTACCATAGATCGAAATCTGACCATCGTATTTGTTGTTGTTACCATTGATTGTAATGGTGAGATCTTGTTTCTCGGTAACGGTTACATCGCCGGCCAAGTCGTTGGTCAAGTTGATTACGATGTTGCTCGTAACTTTATTCAAAACAGCTTGCAAAGCAGCAATTGTACCGACAGCTTGTGCAATCTCAACATTCTCCGAAGTATTGTTCGACTCGGTTACACCAGCATTTTTGCGACCGATTACCACTCCGGCATTGGTGTCTTTGTCACCATAATAGCCAGTCTGTTGATCGATGAGGATCTTACCATTCTCGGCACGGTTGTTAGCCACGTTACCAGCACTGGCCGAGCCAACGATACCGCCCAAGTCGCGATAACCCTTGATCTCGAATTCAGTAGCGGTATTGCCTGTAAGTCCAAATTGACCATCACCAGCCCAATAACCTACAACAGCACCTACTTTATCGCCATTGTTATAGCTACCACCTTCGGTATCGGGTGTAGCAGTCAGTTTGATATTCTTAACCGAGCAATTGGTTACGTTACCGTATGTATAACCGGAGATACCACCCATGTAGCGGTTGCCCTCTACGGTTGCATTCTCAACATGTACATTATCGATCGTTCCTTTGTTGTAAATCGAACCGGCAACCACAGCAATACCATTGTCGGTGGGATCGCCCGAAGAGATGTGCTTAACGACAGCACCTTTGATTGTGAAGTTCTTGGCCGTGCCGTTCAATGCACCGAACAAACCGGCAGCGGTGTAACCCGTTGCGAGGTTGATCGACAAATTCGAGATCGTTTTGTCTTGACCATCGAATGTTCCTTTGAACTTTTTGGCGTTGTAGGCATTCAAACCGATCGGCGTCCAAGCCACGTTGTTCAAATCGATGTCGTTGGCAAGTTTTACGGTCTTTCCGCTGAATGTATTGGCACCGCTGTTTACCTGCTCTGCAACCCAAGCCAGCTGGGTAGCCGTAGTGATCGTATAAACGCCGTTTTCCTCTGTTACGGGTTTGGTCGAACCATCCCAAGCCTCAACCTCATGGTTGTTACCAAAGTTAGGATCAACATTGATGTTGATGTTAGTGTTTGTTGTAAGGATGTTACCCTTCACGGTAGTCAACCAGTTGCGGGTTACGGGGACGTCGGCTTTTACGTCATACTTGCGAATACCGGCGTCGATCGTGAAGTGAATGGGATATTGCTCCACATTGGTCGCCGAAGCCCCCTCAGTTGCGGGCAAACCCCAGATGTAATCCACATAGAGCGTCTTCTCACCCTCGGCATCTGCCGAATAGTTGTTGATCTCTGCGGTGTAGGCATTCGTTGCAGTGGTCTTGGTCAGCAGCGAGCCTTCCTTGATATTGATACCGGCATATACGTCAACATCGTTGTAGGTGATGGTTACCGATGTCGGAGCACCACCATTCTGAACGGCGTCCTCTTTCCAGTCTGTGGTAACAACACGCACTTTACCAAACGGACGTTTCAACGTAAGATTTACGTTGGCATTCTCCTCGATGGCGATAGTCTCAGTTACGAAGTATGCATCGCGAGCCTCCTCGTTGATGACATGCTTGCCTGCAACCTCGGTAATGCTCGGGAAAGCAGAGGTGTTGTAGAAGAGGTCAGCTTCGGTATCCTCGTCAACGATGTCGGCCCACACGACAAAGGTGTAGTTGTGTCCCGGAACCAAACGATACTGTCGTTGGTGCGAGAGCGCATTGATTTCGTCGATCCATTGATCCTCTTTCACTACGGTTTCTCCCTCATATACTTTGAGGATGAAACGCAGGTCGTACTTGGCATCGTCGGCATTGATCACACCGCCCTTTGCACTGTCGGAGTAAGCAGCGGCAGCACGTACAGCTACGGCTTGCGGAACGGTGGCATTCACCGTAACCAAAGCCTCGCCGGTCGTTGTACCACCGAGGTTCTCGTCTTTTTGGCAGGAGCTGAAAAGCATTCCGGCAGCTGCCAACATCAGAAAGATTTTTTTCATGATGGTAAAAATTGATTAAATTAGGTATAAAGTTGGTTGAATGTATATTTCCCGCATGAAAACCTTTTGAACAATCATAAAGACTCGTTTTTATGATTGGGAAAGGCCTTTCTCAAAAATATTATTAATTGACATTCCGTACATTGCAACAAATATATGGCAAAAAATCCTAACTGCAAAATATAGGGGGGGGGATTTTATGCTTTTTGATGAAATTTTGTGTTTTTTCATCGGAAATATACCCTTGTTGGCTGAAATGATAAGGGATGTGGGGCGGTGGGATAGATGCGGATAACGACTGCCGGTCGGTTTGCAGCGATAATGCCACAAACCGACCGGCAGTAGATTTGTTCGAAGATTAGTATTCGGTCTTATCTTCCTTTTCTGACCAACGGCGAAAAGCGACCATTGCTTCGTCTCGCATGAAATGCTCACAGTGTATCGAGCGGCTGTCGTAATCCAAACGCAGTTGATCGTAAATATAAGAGTCGTCGAAATTGATATCGGCCGCATCGCGCTTGGTGCAGGCGTAGCAGATTCGATCGATTCCGGCCCAATAGAGGGCACTCAAACACATCGGACACGGCTCGCACGAAGTATATACAGTGCACCCCGAGAGATCGAAAGTTTGCAACTTGTGGCAGGCGTTACGTATCGCCATCACTTCGGCATGTGCCGTAGGATCGTTGTTTGGGACAACGCGGTTGGCACCTTCGGCGATCAGTTCGTCGCCGCGCACAATGACTGCTCCAAAAGGACCTCCACCTTCCTCGATATTTTTCATTGAGAGGTCAATGGCCTTTTGCATAAAGGCTCTGTCTTTCGCTGTGAAGTTCGCTTTTTCGGGTAATCCGTTTTGTTTGTCGATTCTTGCCATGATACCATTAAAAGGATGTAACAAATATACGATTTTTGAATGAATAAACTCAATTGCAACGAAAATTTTATTCAGTGCATTGCGGTAGGAGTAATAAAAAAGCCCCCGAAGTGATTTCCGAAGGCTCGCGTGCGACTCTTGTCGAGTCCCTATTTATTCTTTACGCATCTTACGGACACGGCCATTCCGGTTGTTGCAAACGCTGTTTGTGTCAAGGTCGTTCCGGTCGAGGTGAAGGATAGTGCCGTAAACTTACCCTCGGAGAGCGTGGATCCCATCAAATACCCCTTTGTCGTGCTGACATCAATGCCGGAAGAGATGTTTCTTGCTCCTGCGCATACAAGAAACTCTGCATTGCGGTCTTCGGCCGTTATCAGTGTTGCCAACTCATCGGCTGTCGGAATATGCCAGCCCGCAGGACAAATACCTTGCACTTGTTCGGTGTTGGCTTCCGTGTTGCCGGAGGTTGCTGTGGTATAACTATACAGCAGACCAAGAGTTGCCACATTCTCCCGATTGCCGGCCGGATACCAATAATCTATTCCGGCGGCAGCTCCATCGGGTGCGTAGCGCAAATTCTCAGACATCCACTCATTTCCGGCAATGGTTGTTGTCGAATAGGTCTCTCCTGCATAGGTCAAACTTTCCGACGTGTTGCCTATATTTCCGGTGAGGATACCTCCCTCTTGCCAATCGTTGATTTCTCCTTGTAGTGCGAAATTCATGCCAGCGGTCGAGATAGTGATTGACAGATCGTATCGTTTCCCCGATACCAATGTGACTTCGGATAGGCTTTTTCGATATTCCGTGCCGCTCTCCATCGTAACGGAAATCTCCAAGTCGCCTTGTTGGGGAACGAGAATGGCGCGGTAGGATCTGTTTTCCGTTATGCAGCAGGCTTGAATTGATGCCTTTTCCGTATCGCTTTTGGCTGTTGCAGTCAAAGTCGTAAAATCCACATCGGCAACGGGAATTGTTCCGCCGATGGTAACATTTGCTACTTTCGAAGAGGTGGCGTTATCTACGATAATGGTCAGTTGAGACAGAAGATGATAGAAAATCATACTTATCGGCGAACTTTCGGGTTTTATGTCGGTTCTTACGGCACCCAACAGATCCGAGGAGGCATAGCCGTTGCGTTGGTCTGTGACAATGGCAAATTCTTTGGGAACACCATTTGCCGAATATGGATAGTAGGCGGTCAATGTCGAATTTGCTTCCGGATCCGCATACCAAGTCAACCCCTCGTCCGAGAACGTGGTTCCGTTATAAGTCAACCTGCGATTTTCGAGATAGGTTTCGGACGCGAGTGTGACATTTAATCCGATTTGATCCCCGTTGTCGAAATTAGTTCCCGTTACACGAGTGCTGATCGCAGGAACAATGATCAATGGAGTGGGGGCGTTTGATGTTTCATCATTGCATGCGATGCCGAACATGAGCAGGAGTAGTAAAAAACGCTTCATATAAAATCCGTTTATGTTATTATATGTATTAATCGATGCAAAAATAGGTCTTTATAGGAGGTTTTCAAAGTGAATTATCGGAATAAAATAGCAAAATCAGTCGCAAAAATCGAGGTGCTGTCTGTAATGTCCAAAAAAAATGTAAAAGAGGAGAATGTGCAGTTCGAGAAGTCGGTGCATGGCTCGGTGATGGTGTAGATATGATCACAAAAAAAGGAGTCAATTTCCTTGACTCCTTTTGGGGATGGGATCCTACCGGATCTTTATAATATGGTTACTTTTTAAGCTGATTGTAAAGCTCGTTGTATTTGTTGTATTTCTCCATCATACCGGCTTCATCGCGCAGACGGAAACTGAGTTGTTTGAGCAGGTTGACTGCATCAAGATGTTTGGGTTGCAATTGGTGAGCTTTTTCCATGTAGGGTACAGCTTGCATATAAACAGCGTTAACCTTTTTCAGACCCTCCTCGTATGCGGCCATGCTGTTGTTCGGGATGTCGTTGAGTGCCTTGTTCATGTTGTCACCCTTAATCGTATAGAAGAGGCCTAAATAGTAGTTACCTTCAAACATTTCGGGTTTCAACTCAACAACTTTTGCGAACGATGCAATACTTTCGTCGATGTTATTGAGTTTGTAGAATGTACGACCGCGACCAAACCAAAGATCGGTATTCTTCGGGTTGTTTTTGATAGCCTCATCAATCATGCTGATCAAATTGGCGGGGTCACCCATGTCTTTCTCAGTAGTATAAAGGTTGATCAAACCGTCGAGAATGTTTTCATTCTTCGGGAACTTCTTGATACCGGTCTCCAACGTAGCTTTGGCTTTTTGCAAGTTGGCGGGATCTTGTGCCTTTTGGCCATAGTAGCAGTGGTAGAGGTAGTAGTAGATGTCACCCTCTTTATCGACATAATTCAGATCGAGAGCTTTGTTCAATACCTCAACTCCTTTGGCAAATGATGCGGGATTCTTGCCGCCATCTACTGTCAGATGATAACCTGCAAAGTAGAGCAACATAGGCTCGGAAGTACCATAAGCGGGGCATAACTGGGCCTCGTAAGCCAAAATGTAGGTGTTGGCTGCATCTACATAGTTGCCCGTCGGGAAAAGCATGTCGCCACCTTGTTTGCAATAGTCGCAAATCATGGTCAATCCTGCTTTTACTTTCTCAGCACTTTTGGGATCCAATTCATATGCTTTTTTGTAGGCAGCAATGGCTTTTGCCATCGCATCTTTTGCAACCTCCTCATTGATCTTCCATGCCACAATCATGTTATTTTTCAGGAAAATCGTGATGTAAGGATACTCCCAAGTATCATAACTATTCGTCGAAACTTTTGCCGTTCCTTTGGACGAGGGTTCTCCAAGCAGTGGAGCAATCGTGTTTGCTGCCATTTTTGGGAAAATATTGGCAGTAGGGGCAATGGCTGCATCGTAGTAGGCTTTACCCAAATTGAGCCAAGTAGCGGCTTTGGTCGCTTTCTTGGGGTTTTTGGAGTCAGCCTCACACTTTGCAATTTTGGCGAGAAGAGCCTCTTTGTTGACTTTTTGAGCCTGAACAGCCGGAACTGCAACGATCAATGTTGCAAGAACCATCAAAATCATCTTTTTCATAGCTGATGAAATTAGTAAGTTAATGTATTGTTTTTTCTTGTTCTTGGTTACTCGTTTGTTGTTGTGGCGTTTGCTCCATCGTTTGTGGTTATTTCGGCCGATTCGGATAAGGGAGCTTCCTCTCCTTCGGGCAGAGCAACTTCTTCATCGTTGCGGGGTACTGCCATTACCGAGGCTATGGCATCTCCCTCACGCAGGTTGATGATCTTTACACCTTGTGTGGCACGGCCGGCCAAACGAATCTGCTCTACTGCCGTGCGGATTGTCAATCCCGAACGATTGATAATCATCAAATCGTTGTCATCCGTAACGGCTTGGATCGAGATCAAATTGCCGGTCTTTTCCGTGACGTTAATTGTTTTGACACCCTTACCTCCGCGATTGGTGATTCGGTATTCATCAAGGTCAGTACGCTTTCCGTATCCTTTCTCGCTGAGTACCAATACATCCTGTTTGGAGTCGGGCTCAATGCAGATCATGCCGACGACTTCGTCGTTCTCTTCGATTGATATGCCACGCACACCGGCTCCGACACGGCCGATCGGGCGCACGGTCGATTCGTTGAAACGAATGGCTTTTCCGTTGCGAGCTGCAATCATCACTTCGGCATTTCCGCTGGTGAGTTTAGCTTCGAGGAGTTGGTCTCCCTCGCGGATGACGATGGCATTTACACCGCTTTGGCGGGGACGTGAATAGGCCTCCAACTTGGTCTTTTTAATCGTACCGTCTTTGGTACACATGATGATGTAGTTGTTGTTGATATACTCCTCATCATTGAGATTCTTGACATTGATGTAGGCGCGGATTTTGTCATCCGATTCGATTTGAATAACGTTTTGAATGGCACGTCCTTTTGATGCGCGAGTTCCCTCCGGAATCTCATAGACTTTCAACCAGTAGCAACGACCTTTCTCCGTAAAGAAGAGCATTGTGTTGTGCATCGAAGCAACGTAAATATGCTCAATGAAATCTTCATCGCGAGTTGCACTGCCCTTAACACCTACGCCTCCGCGATTCTGTGTGCGGTATTCGGCTAACGGTGTACGCTTGATGTAGCCCATGTGCGAGATGGTAATTACCATGTCATCGTCGGCGTAGAAGTCTTCGGGATTGAACTCCTCCGAGGCATAGACGATCTCTGAACGACGTTCGTCGCCGTACTTCTCTTTCATCTCCAACAACTCCTCTTTGATGATCTCCATTTGCATTCCGATATTGGATAATACATCGCTGAGGTGCGCGATCAATGCCGTCAGTTTGTCGTGCTCGGCTTGTAATTTGCCATGTTCCAATCCTGTCAATGCACGCAGACGCATGTCAATAATGGCCGCAGCTTGGATTTCGCTCAATTCGAATCGCTCAATCATCGTACGTTTGGCAATATCGGGAGTTTGAGAGGAACGTATGATCTGTACGATTTCATCAATGTTGTCTTGGGCAATAAGCAAACCCTGCACGATGTGCAGACGCTCCTCAGCCTTGCGTTTGTCGTAACGTGCACGACGAACTACGACATCGTGGCGATGTTCAACGAAATTTTTGATCAGATCACGCATCGACAGCAACATCGGGCGACCATTTACCAATGCAATGTTGTTTACGGCAAACGATGTTTGTAATGGAGTGTTCTTAAAGAGCGTGTTCAGTACAACGCTCGCTACGGCATCCTGTTTAAGGATGATGATGATACGTAAACCTTTGCGATCCGATTCGTCGTTGATGTAGGAGATGCCCTCGATCTTCTTCTCGTTGATCATGTCGGCAATCTTTTTGATCATCTCGGCCTTGTTGACCATGTATGGAATCTCCGTTACCACGATACATTCGCGACCGCTCGGCGTATGCTCGATCTCTGTTTTGGCACGCATGATTACGCGGCCGCGACCGGTCAGCATGGCCTCTTTGACACCTTCGTAGCCATAGATGATACCTCCTGTCGGGAAGTCGGGTCCTTTGACGTACTGCAACAACTCCTCGCCGGTGATTTCGGGGTTATCGACATAGGCGCAACAGGCATCGACTACTTCGCAAAGGTTGTGAGGTGCCATATTGGTTGCCATGCCGACAGCGATACCGCTTGCACCGTTAACAATCAAAAGCGGGATCTTCGTGGGCAATACTGTTGGCTCGGGAATTGTATCGTCGAAGTTCAGCGTCCAATCGATTGTCTCTTTGTCGATGTCGGCCATTACCTCGTCGGTAATTTTTTTCATACGTGCTTCGGTATAACGCATGGCGGCCGGTGAATCGCCATCCATCGAACCGAAGTTACCTTGTCCGTCAACCAGCGGATAACGCATGGACCAATCTTGGGCCAAACGAACCATCGCTTCGTACACCGAGGAGTCGCCGTGAGGGTGGAATTTACCGAGTACGTCACCGACGATACGAGCCGACTTACGGGTAGGTTTGTCGGAGTAGAGGTTGAGCTCCGCACTCATATCGTAAAGGATGCGGCGGTGTACGGGTTTTAATCCATCGCGCACATCGGGTAATGCACGCGAAACAATGACCGACATCGAATAGTCGATGTACGCTGACTTCATCTGCTCTTCGATATTAATGGGAATGATACGTCCCATCAAATCGGTATTCTTTTCGTCTCCAGTCAACATAATATTTTTGGGTAGTATTACCTATACTTTAACGGACAAAAATAGTAATTTCTTGCGTTTTGAGCAATTTTTAGGTAAAAAAACGAGCGTGAATGGAAGAAAATTCTGTGGAACTGCTGTTTTTTGGCACTTTTTAGGCGATTTAAGCCCTTGAAAAATATTACCCGATAGGAGGTCGAGGTGTTTTGATCCAAATTTATCTAAGAAAGAAACATTCCGAGAGATGTACCCTCTCTCCCGTGCTGTTATTCGGTTTGGGCACGGATGGTACGCAGACGATCGGTCATTAGGTATTGGAACAAGCCGCGAAAGAACATGTAAAGTGTAAATGCCAACCATAACGCATTGTTGCCGATTAGTGGATAACCGATGTAATAGATGGCGAAATAGGAGGCTGTGGCCCAAAGCATCGAATTGCGCATGACACGGGTTTCGGTGGCTCCCACCATGATTCCATCCATGATAAACGGCATGGCGGAGGCGATCGGAATCAGAATGATCCAAATGATATAGCGTTCCGCCGCAGCAATCAGTTCGGCGGCATTGCCGGTCGTATCGCTTACAAAGAGGTTGAGCAGATCACGCCACCAGATCAAATAGATGAGGATATATAGAGCCGAAACCGCAATGCCCCACCAAATACATCCACGCAAACTACGATGTAATGAAAGGTTGTCGCGTGCCCCGATGAAACGGCCGGTAAGCGCTTCAGCGGCATAAGCAAAACCATCATTCATGTAAGAGAATAGGGTAAATAGTTGCAGTAACAATGTGTTTACTGCCAATAAGATGGGATTCTCCATGCGGGCAGAGGCTCCGGTAAAAAAGGTGTAAACCGCTACGATACAGAGTGTGCGGAGAATGATGTCGCGGTTGATGGCGAAGAAAACTTTCAATGGTTTCAGGTCGAAAACCGTACGCCAGTCGATATCGGTTAATAGTTTGCGATATTTGATCAGTAACAACACGACCGATAACATTACTCCGCACCATTGGGCAATGACCGAGGCATAGGCAATTCCGACAATTCCGAGGTTCAATCCAAATGCAAACCATAAACTGAACCCTACATGTAATATGTTGACTATGATGGCTGTACACATGGGGATGGTTGCGTTTTGCATGCCAGTAAACCATCCATTAAATCCGAAGAGCAGAATGCCGGCAGGAACGGCCCATATTCGGGCGTAGAAATAGTCTCGGGTCATCTCCCCACCGTTCATTGCCCAAAGAGCCAACTCGCCGATCGGGTATTGTAAAAGCATCATTAAAATACCGAGAGCCACAGAAACAGCAAGAGCACGTGTTAGCATGTTGGTACATTCTCGCCAATTGCCGGCTCCGAAAGCTTGTGCTGTCAAACCGCTAGTACCCATTCGGATAAATGAGCAGTTCCAATAGATGAAATTGAAAATCGAAACCCCAATGGCTAACGCTCCAATGGTTGAGGCGGAATCGTGCCCCCAGTGGCCAGCAATGGCTGTGGAGATAATGCCCATCAACGGAACAGTGATGTTCGAGATGATGTTTGGAAACGCAAGACGCAGGATTTCACGATTTATGCTCATGGCTCTAACGAATGAATAGCAAAGGCAAAGATAAGTAGAATCATATAAAATGAAAAACGAAAGGCCAAATTATCGAAAGTCGGATTGTAGAAGATTGAAATTTGGCATACAATGTGCAACAATACAAAAAATTGGATTACCTTTGCGACGTAAATTAACATGAATATGAAAGATCAAAAAAACGGCTCGATAGCAGTGCTTTCCCGATTTGGGCGAGATAAACGTGTACGTACTGCAACAGCTTCGACAGAGCGTATCGAGCGACGCCCGCGTTTGCAGCGTGATGCTGCCGATTCGGCGCAACCCTTTGGCGAGAGACCTCGCAGAACTTCGTATAATCCTCATTTCACTGTGGATAACCGTCCGATGTTTGATAAATCTTATCGCCATGAGCATTCGCGTGGTGACGAAGAGCGTTCGCATCGACAGTTTGGCGAGAAGCCGCATGGTCGGAAATCGACTTATGGTGAACGTAAATCCTATACCGATAACGAGTACAAAGCGTATGGGGAATATAAATCACATGGCGAAAAAAGAGCTTTTGGAGAGCATAAACCATTCGGTGAAAAGAGAGCCTACGGCGAAAAAAAGAGTTTTGACGGTCGCGGAGGATTCCACAAATCCGGCGATAAATTTCGTGGTGGGAAATTTGCCGATAAGCAAAGAGAGGATCGCAAATATGGCGAAAAATCGCATCGTTCGGGATTCGATCGTCGTGACGAAAAGCCCAATTATCCGCGTTACAACCCCGAAAAGCAGATCGGGGAGATACGCCTGAATCGTTTTATTGCCCAATCGGGAATTTGTTCGCGCCGTGAGGCCGATGATTTTATTTTGGCGGGACTTGTAACGGTCAATGGTAAAATTGTTACTGAGTTGGGAACCAAAGTATTGCCGACCGATGAGGTGAAATTCAACGACAGCCGTGTGCAGGGTGAAAAGAAGGTTTATTTGGTGCTCAACAAACCCAAAGGATATGTTACTTCGCTCGACGATCCGCATGCTACGAAAACCGTGATGGAATTGGTGTCGGGAGCCTGCGAAGAGCGTATATATCCGGTGGGACGATTGGATAAAAATAGTCTTGGTTTGCTGTTGTTCACTAACGATGGCGATCTGACCAAGCAATTGACCCATCCCTCTTACCGCAAAAAGAAAATCTATCAAGTAAGCCTTGATAAACCATTGTCGCGTGCCGATATGGACCGCATTGCCGAGGGTATCACGCTCGAAGATGGCGAGATCTTTGCTGACGAAATTTCCTATGTGAAAGAGAATAAGCAAGAGGTGGGTATCGAGATCCACTCGGGACGTAATCGTATTGTGCGACGCATCTTTGAATTTCTCGGTTATGAAGTAAAAAAACTCGATCGTGTATATTATGCAGGCTTGACGAAGAAGAATCTCAAACGAGGAGCTTGGCGTTTCCTCTCGAAAGAGGAGGTCGAACGACTGAAATCCGGATTGTACGACTAATTAGTAATGGTTATATGAAACTCCTGTCTAAAAGAAATTTAGGCAGGAGTTTTTTTTGATTGACCGACATTTGCAAATACGGTTTTGCTGTGAGTGCAAGAGATAGAAACGGGTGAATGAGTAATGTTTTGTGTAATCCCGTTATTAACTTTTGTCTTATTTATGTGTGTCTTTATACCAATTGGTTTGCTGGTTGTCGGTTACGTGGCGTAGCGAAGGCTCACTGATCGAAACCCCCGAATAGTGGGATATTGGGTTCATTTTGGAGTTGTAGGCCGAATAAAATTGTGGCGTGTGGAATCGGGTATTCGAAGGGAAAGCTCGCTCCATGATGGCTTGAAATTCGGTCAATAGTGTTTTATCGGTGCAGATCGTTTCGATGAAATGCTCCAAATCATAGAAAATGTGCGAATTGGCACCACCCTGCGAATAGATGCCTTCGTACGATTGTAATGTTTCGCGATCGTAGGCAGATGGATTGGCCGCTTGAATGCGGCGTACGACATCGGCCAATTGCTCCAACTCTGCCGTGACAGCTAGTGAGATACATCCCGACTGGGCGTTGTTTGGAACGCTGTTCCAATCGTTTAGATAGAAATCGTAGAATGTTTCGCAGGCTCCCGCGAGGTCGCAGGTGTTTCCTGTGTCGGCGAAGAGTTGGGGGATCAAACGATCGTAAGGGAATCCAGCTGCCATGATTTCGATAGGCGATGCGATGATATAGTTTGCTGAATTTCGCAGGTCGTAAAGTGTTTCGATATTAGCCATGAAACAAGCATCGAATATAATCCAGTCCAACCGATATTCTTGGGCGGCAATGGCATCGGCCAATTGAACGATATTCATTTCGCGCGAAGGATCTCCAAAACAACGAGTCGGCAATGCGTTCGGCATGGGAATAAAAGTCTCATCCCTTTTCGAAATATGGTCGAAAGAGCGTGCCGTGAGATGATCTCCGGCCGGAAGCCATGCCTTGCCATGACTTCCGATGATCAGTCCGTAACGTTGGGCAGGAGCGATTCTGCCAACATCGGCCAAGAGTTGTTGAACAAACTCCGTTTCATTGGCGATAAACGGCTCGTAAACCTTGATCTCTTTGAATATGTTTGTATGTTGTGCGGCATCGTAGTAGATCTCTCCCAATGCTGCTTTGTCACCTCCCGTGCGAGGTTGTAAACAGATTAAAATGCGCCCATCACCCGGAGTTTGCGGATCTATTATGCGTCGGATTCCTTCGATATTGGCCTGATAGTAGGAACTGAGTTGTGTTCCCGGCATGTAGAGCAATACGGTTTGAGGAACAATGGCCGGCATTTGTGATACCGGTATTATGTGTGTTGCTTGCGGGTTGGCTGTCAGATGGAAACACAACTCTCCTAATGTAATACGCCCTCGCGAGTCATTGGCTTCCGTTGCGGTGATCGTTACGATCGAAGTCCCTGCCACTCCATGATCCGGAGTTGCTTCGAATCCCGAGCCGGAAACTGTCAGTTCCCACGCACCATCTGTGGTTATAGATAGCGATGCTACGGCTCCGGCCTCGTTGCGGAGAACAACGGCAGTTTCTGAAACCTTCAATTGTCGGGGAAGATCGTTCTTTTCGCACCCTGCAATGGTAAGCAGACATACAAATAATATCCCACACAATACGAATCTTTGCATCTGTTTGATCATTCGTTTTGTTGGATTGTTACTATCGGAATATGTTTGAGAACATTTCACTTGCGGAATGGCTATTTGTAAACTCGGGGTCTGAGATTGTTGAACTGCCATGTACGATCTCGTTTATAGGTGTATCCTTCTGGCTTATTTCGGTAAATACGGCTGAAATCGAAATAAATTCCTTTTCGTTTCTTTCCGGCAACTGTGTAAGGCACGGTTAATGGGATAAACTCGACATTTCGGCTTATGATACGCGCCTTTCCATATGCGAGACCTTCGGCGGCAAGGACATCAAGGGCATGGTCGTACATCAAAATATGACGTGGGGTAGATTGAGTGAATCCGTCTCCCGAATCAAGAATGGTTCGGATGATGCCGTTCATGTGATGATGGTAGATGCGTTCTTGAGTTTTATTGCCCAAAGCACCATGCGCAAAAGCCATCAGGTTGAGAATTTTAGGACTGAACGGGTCTTTTTTGCGGGCTTCAGCTGCCGTTGATAATATTTGATTGAGGAGGTCCGGATCTGGTTTTTCGGGGTTGATTCCCGAGGCCAATAACAACAATTTGTCTAATGCCGGGTTGGTCTCAAACGGCTTGTAGGCGTCTTGATAGACGTACCCGTAATAGAGATAGTGGTAGTCGTCATCGTCAAGAGTTGTATCTCCATTGTTAAAACGCATGGTCAGCGTCGCATAGTTAAAACGCGACGCTGCATTCATGGTTTTGTCGAGAATATCCTCCTCGTTGGGAGTTTTTGCAGTAGCTGAGATTGTCAGCAACAGGAATAAGGCAAACAGGGCTTGTTTCATGCGTTGCAGTTTTTCTGCTAACGTGTTTTTAACATAAATCGTATGTCGCAATCAACTTGCGGAATTTTTCGCGTAGTTGCTCCGATCCGGAAACCAATGGAAGACGTACCCGATCGCAAACAATTCCTTGTACCGCCAAAGCACATTTTGCACCTACGGGATTGCCCTCCTCAAAGAGTGCCACTACGGCCTCGTCCAATGTGGCATACTCTTGATCGGCGCCATCGAAATCACCGATTTTGGCGCGGTTGACACACTGCATGAATCGCTTGGGGAAAGCGTCGGCAGCAACCGAAATCACTCCATCACCACCACGACGCATCAACTCGATAGTCATGCCATCGTCGCCGGAGAGTACAAGAAAGTTGTCGGGACGGTTGTCGAGAATCTGTTGCATTTGCTCGATATTGCCCGAGGCCTCTTTGATGCCGATAACATTGGGCATGTCGCGTGCGATGCGCAGCGTTGTTTCGGCGGTCATGTTCACACCCGTTCGACCCGGGATGTTATAAAGGATGATCGGTAGCGGCGAGTGCTCTGAAACGGTCTTGAAGTGTTGATAAAGACCCTCTTGCGATGGTTTGTTGTAGTAGGGAGTAACACTCAAAATGGCATCGGCTCCGCGTAGGTCGAATTCGCGTAACTGATCCAGAACCTCCGAGGTTGAGTTTCCTCCGCAACCCATCACCAAAGGAACACGTCCGGCGATGTGGTTGGTGATGAACATGGCAATTACAGCACGTTCGGGCATGTAAAGAGTTGGCGTTTCTGCCGTAGTGCCGAGTGCTACTATATAATCTACTCCACCGTCGATCACATAATCGACCATGCGAGCCAAAGCTTCGTAATCAACACGGCCATCAAGGGTAAAGGGGGTAATCATTGCGGCTCCTACGCCGGCAAGTTTGTGTTGTAGCATTTTCTTTTATGTTTAGTTCTTTGTATGGTTCGGTAATCGTTTAGAATAGTGATCCTTGTATTGGAGTCTCCGGTTTGGATGGTTCTTCTGCTTGAATCGCAGGGTCGGGAATATGCTCCGATAGGAGATCGGATACCTCGTTTTGTTGCGAGGGAGTATCTGTGAATGAAACAGTTGTCGAATCTTCTAACATCGCGGAGAACTCCTCCTCGGTGATAATTGTTATCCCTAACTTCTCTGCTTTTTTCAACTTTGCAGGTCCCATGTTTTCGCCTGCAACCAAATAATCGACATTGCCCGACACGGCGGCCAGATTACGTCCGCCATGTAGTTCGATTAACTCTTTCAACTCCTCGCGACTGTGGTTTGCAAATTTGCCGGATATCACGAAACTCTTGCCGGCCAAAGTGCTTGATGTCTGCTCGCGAGCCTGTTCTTCGAATTGTAATCCCGCTTCACGCAATCGATTGATGATGCGTAAATTCTCGGCGTCGGCAAAGTATTCGAGAATGGCATCGGCAATCTTGTCTCCTACCTCATCTGCCTCGACCAACTCTTCGCGCGAAGCGTGCATCACGGCATCGAGCGACCGGAAATGGTCGGCCAGATATTTCGCTGTTGTTTCGCCCACAAAGCGTATGCCCAGTCCGAACAACACCCTGCGGAATGGAATTTCGCGGGATGCACGGATCGAACGAATGATATTTTCGGCCGACTTCTCACCCAATCGGGGTAGGGGGGCAAGTTGTTCGGCTTGCAGGTCGTACAGATCCGATATATCGTGTACCAATCCGTTGGCATAGAGCAATTCAATGGTCTCTTCTCCCAGTCCGTCTATATTCAACGCTTTGCGCCGGATGAAATGAATGATGCGACCAATGATTTGCGGCCGACAACCACTTTGATTGGGGCAATAATGTTTGGCCTCTCCTTCGTAGCGTACCAATTCGGTGTTGCACTCCGGACAATGCGTGATATAGGTAAAAGGTCGGCTGTCGGCTGGACGCAAAGAGAGCTCCACACCCGTAATCTTGGGGATGATCTCTCCTCCTTTTTCGACATAGACCATGTCGTTAGGGCGAATATCTAATTGTGCCATCTGCTCGGCATTGTGCAACGTGGCACGGCGTACGGTCGTGCCGGCCAGCAATACCGGTGCAAGGTTGGCTACCGGAGTGATCGCACCGGTTCGGCCTACTTGGAAATCGATGCTCTCCAATTTAGTCAATGCTTGCTCGGCCTTGAATTTGTAAGCCACAGCCCATTTGGGAGCTTTGGCTGTGAAGCCGATGCGACGACGAGCTGCAAAATCATTGACTTTGATAACTACACCATCGGTAGGGAATGGCAACGATCTTCGAGCTTCGTCCCAATGGGCGATGAACGCATCTATTTCTGCCCGATTGTGGCAAATGCGCGTGTGTTCCGAGATTTTGAATCCCCAATTGCGGGCATGCGTCAAAGCCTCCCAATGGTTGGAAAAGGGCAGGTCGTTGCCGGCCAATTGGTAGAGAGTACAATCCAAGCCGCGACGGGCTACAACTGCCGACGATTGTTGTTTGAGTGTTCCGGCAGCAGCATTTCTCGGATTGGCCAAGAGAGGCTCACCGGCCGCTTCGCGTTCGGTATTCAGTCGGTCGAATGAGGAGTATGGCATTAAGATCTCACCGCGAATTTCGAAATAGTCGGGCCATCCGCTACCTTGTAGTTTTAATGGAACGGTGCGTATGGTACGCACATTGGCTGTTACATCGTCGCCTTGTGAACCATCACCACGTGTCACTGCTCGGAGCAATTGCCCATGTTCGTAAGTAAGCGATATGGCTGTGCCATCAAATTTCAATTCGCAGACAAATTCCGTTGGCCCCTCCTCCTTTTCGATGCGGTCAATAAATTCATGCAACTCGTCGAGCGAATAGGTATTACCCAACGAAAGCATTGGGAAACGGTGTTCTATGGTTTGAAATTCGCTGGTCAAATCACATCCGACACGCATTGTGGGGGAGTTTGGATCGGCCAACTCGGGATGGGCACTTTCAAGATCCTGCAATTCACGCATCAATATATCAAACTCGAAATCACTGATCTCGGGCTTGTTTTCAACGTAGTATTTGAAGTTGTGATATTCCAGCCTGTGGCGGAGCTCCTCAATTTGTTTGCGTACCATAAACATCATTAACCCGCGTAAAGGTACATATTTTGTCGGGAATGACCATCAAAAGCACATTAAAATTAAAAAAAATGCAAAAAAAAATGTTAGATGTGGCGCGGTTTATATTTTTTGTGCATATTTGCAGAAAATTTAGAAGTATTTATTATGGCAAAACAGAATATGGCAAAAAAGCATATCGTTACAAGTTTTCACAATCTCTCAGCAGAACTGCAAGACGCTGTGCGTGAAAAGTACCCGTTGGGATTTACCGATGCTATGATGCGCGTAGATAAACCGAATGGTGATTTTTTCTATGCTGTTCCGTTCGATACAGAAGAAGTTGCCTATTTGGTGAAAATCGATGTCAAGATCGATGATCATTCACAAGACGATGATGATAAGGATTATTACGACGACGATTTGAAAGGTGCCGATGAAATCCAAGACGATGGTACGGTAGAGGATCCGACCGATCCCGATGATATCTCCATCTAATTTTCAACAATCTATTTATATATATATGTGTAGTCGTCTTCTTTGTCGATTATTTGCCCCGTTGTTGCTGACAGTAACGGCTTGCGGTTTGGCAGAGGGAACAGAAGATGAGGATAACAAATTCGACTACCTGACTTTTTCCGATTCGAACTTTGAAGTCTTTTGTCTCGAAACTTTCGATTTGAACGGAGATGGCCGGATTTCGCGTTATGAAGCGCAACGTGTCCGGTCGCTCGATTGTTCCGGTCGCGAAATTCAGTCGTTGTGGGATCTCACCGCCTTTGTTTATCTCGAACGGCTCGATTGTCGCAACAATTGTCTCGAACGCTTGGATTTGACGGTGTGCCCCCGACTCAAAACATTGAATTGCTCTGAAAATCAGTTAACTTCGATTAACCTTGATGGATTACGTCGGTTGACTTCATTGGATTGTTCCTCCAACCTCCTTGTGCGGTTGGATGTGGCATCTAATGTCTCGCTTGCATGGCTGAATTGCCGAAATAATGCATTGCGAGGGGCTCTCGATCTTTCTTCCTGCTCTGTTTTGTTGCAAGCCGATGTCCGCGACAATCCAAATTTGGCAACAGTGCATGGTCGTTCCACACAACAAATCGTATTCAATGGGCAAACCCAATTGTTGTAACGATTTTTAGAACTTTTTATTTTTTTTTCTTCTCTTTTGATTATTGATAGACGTAAAAGCCCTGTGTATAAGTCTATATCCCTAATATTCCCTTGTTTTGTCTCGATTTAGACAAAGTCAATTCATGTTCGATCCGTAAGCAATCTGCGGATCGATTCCTATTTGTAAGAGGAATATATATTGTTAAATGTGAATGATTTATATATGAAATTTACACGCTGTGATTTATTAAAATTTTTAATAAATAGGGGGGGGGGAATTTGTGTTTTGAAACTTGGTTTCGCAAAAATAATGTCGAAAATTTGCACAAATAAATTAAAAAGAGTATTTTCGTACCGAAATGTATTCGGATTTGAGCGAAAGCAAAAGATCCGAGAAAGTAATTGTTTTATTTAATCCTCTTTCTATGAAGAGACAAGTTTCCCCCCCCGCGACTTCTCCGCATACACTTTGCGGCAAAGGAAGTCATTTGATCAAGTTCTTAGGGAGCTTGATGTTGGCTGTAATGGCCATCTTCTGGGCAGAGGCTGCTATCGGGCAGCAAAAGGTCCAGATCAAGGGTTTCGTTTACGACTCGAACAACACACCGGTTTATGGTGCTGCTGTGACCGTAAACGGTACAAATCAGGGTGTGACAACTTCGGAGAATGGTAGCTTCGCATTGAATGTGATCCCTTCCCCGAATCTCGCCCTTACCGTTTCGTTCGTCGGAATGGAAACACAGGTTGTTATCGTCGGCAACCAAACTAATTTCAAAATCGTGCTTAAATCGGCGCAACTTAACATCGACGAAGTGGTTGTGACGGGTTATGGTAACATTGCCAAAGAGTCTTATACGGGTTCTGCCAATGTGATCTCCTCGTCGAAACTCGAACTTCGTCCTGCCGGTACCTTCGAAGAGCTGCTCGGAGGTCAAGCTCCCGGTGTTGTGACGACCGGTTTGGGTCAGCCCGGTGGTGAAATGGATGTTCGTATCCGTGGTATCGGTTCTATGGAGGCTTCAAACCAACCGTTGTATGTAGTCGATGGTGTGGTTTGGGACCAAGAAGACATGTCTGGTTCGGATATATACACTCAGAACCCGCTTGCTACATTGAACCCTGCGGATATCGCGTCGATGACCATCTTGAAAGATGCTGCATCGGCTTCGTTGTATGGTTCGCGTGGTGCCAATGGTGTAATTGTGATCACAACCAAACAAGGTCGTCGTAGCGAGCGTATTCGTTACAATATTTCGGCACAGGCCGGTGTTTCGACCTTCTTCTATCACGCTAAACCCGATATGGTTAGTGGCCGTGAGTATGCCAACTTGTGGGTTGAGGGTGAGATGCACCGTTTGATCCGAGCCGTGAATACAACCAAGACGGTTTGGCTTCCGGAGTTGAAGAACCTCTATGCCGACAAAACCGGTTATACCTACAATGGTAAAACTTTCTATGAGTGGCAAAAGCAGGCTCGCCAAAACTTCAACACGTTCTTTGCTATGCCGAAGGGTGGTGGTACGATCGGACAATTCCACAACTACGACTACTTCGGTGCCGACTACAACAAACTACCGGATACCGACTGGTGGAGTGAGATTGCACGCGTAGCTCCGTTCTACAAAGTCAACTTCTCGGCTTCGGGTGGTACTCGTGAGGCTGCCTATTACGCATCGTTGGAGTACTACAACCAACAGGGTATCCTTCTCAACAGTGAGTTGCAGCGTATCTCGGGCCGTGTTAACTTGGCATTCAACAACCCCAAACGTTTGATCAACTGGGGTGTACGTCTTAATATTGCAACCACCGAGCAGAGCGGTCCGCGTAAGAGCGGTGAGTATTTTGGTCAGCCGCAGTTCGCCGCTACCATGCTTCCGCCGGTAATCGCTCCTTATTTGGAGGATGGTTCGTACAACACGCAGTTCCCGAACAACCTGCTTAACTCGCACCATAACCCGATGGCTTCGTCTTATGAGTCGGTACACAAACGTCCGATTATCAACATCAACGGTTCGGTTTGGGCGCAGGTCAACATCATGAAGGGTCTGAAATTCAAGACTACGGTTTCGGAGTATTTCCTCTACTCGCACCGCAAACTCTATCGCGATAAAGACCAAGGTGATGGTTACGGTTCGGGTGGTTCGCTTACCGAGCGTGATCAGCGTCGTTTGAAGATCGTGAACTCCAACATGCTCACTTTTGAGCGCAAGTTCGGCGATCATAAAATCAATGTAGTTGCCGGCGTTGAGTTGGAGACCTTGAAAAACCAATACAACTCGTTGTCTGCCGTAGCGTTCTCGACCGACCTCTTCCCCTATGCTGATATGGCCGGTGATATTTCCGACGTGAGCGGTGGTGGTAACGAGTGGTCGTTGTTCTCTGTTGTTACCAAACTCGATTACAACTATAAAGATCGTTATTTGGTTGGTGGTTCGTATCGTCAAGACCGTTCGTCGTACTTTGCCCCCGACTACCGTGCCGGTAACTTCTGGTCGGTATCGGCTGCATGGCGTGTTTCGAACGAGCGTTTCTTCCGCAAGGCAAAACGTGTGATCGACGACTTGAAGATCAAAGCCAGCTACGGTGCAAACGGTACGTTGCCTTCGAGCTCTTATCGTTGGCGTGATGGTTACTCGGCTGCTTTGTATCAGAACCAGTTGGCTATCTACTCGTCATACCGTGCTACTCCTGACCTTACTTGGGAGAAGAATAACGTATATAACGTAGGTTTCGATATCTCGTTGCTCAAACGTCGTTTGAAGATCTCGGGTGAGTATTATGGCCGTAAGTCGTCTGACCTGTTGCGCTACTATCCTGTATCTTATGCTTCGGGTTATACCTCTGTCCTCATGAATACCACTGCTGGTATTTATAACAATGGTTTCGAGGCCGATATCTTTGCCGAGATTATCCGCAAGAAGAATTGGAAATGGGATGTAACGTTGAACTTTGCTACGTTGTCTTCGGAGTACTACGGTCTTGATCGCGATACGATCGGTCGTCAGCCTATGAAGAATGGCGAGAGCGTTCGCGCATGGTATCTGTATGAGTGGGCCGGTATCGATCCCGATACAGGTGATAACCTCATTTGGCGTTATGAAGATAGAACCGACCCCATTACTGGTGAAACTAAAACCGTTAAATATAAAGGTACGGGTTATAACGCCTATAAAGACCGTCACATTCTTGGTAAGGCCATCCCGACCGTTACCGGAGGTTTGAATACCAAACTCGAATACCGTAACTGGGAGCTTTCGATGTTGTTCACTTTCGCTTTGGATTATCAGATTTACGATACAATGGGTGCCTCTGTGACTCAGACCAACGGTGCTCACAACAACCGTTCTGTTGAGCGTCCTGCGCTGAACCGTTGGACTCCGGATAACCCGATTGCCACCTTCCCTATCCGTATCAATACTGTGACTGGTGTCGTAGGCTCCACACGTTATCTCTACGAGGGTGACTACTTGAAGTTGAAGAACTTCCGCTTGACTTACAGCCTGCCTACTTCATTCTTGAAGAAGATCGGTTTGCGTGCCGCTTCGGTCTTTGTGCAGGGTGAGAATATCTTCTGCTGGACTGCTATGGATCACTACGATCCCGAAATGTCCACGACAGGTTACCGTTATAATGACCGCTATCCGACTGTTACAACTTGGACCGGTGGTGTCCGAATTAATTTCTAAAAAACGACAATTGCTATGAAAAAGATATTATTATATTTTGTCGCTGTTGCCGGTAGTTGCATGTTGAATACGGGATGTGATGATTTCCTCGACAAGAGTAACTATACGGTTGTTGAAGAGGATTGGGCTCTGCACACCGAAGAGGGAGTCAATGCCCTGTTGAACGGATTGTACAACTATGTCAGTTCGGCCCACTACTACGGTCGTCACATCTATGCCTATGAGATGGCTAAGGGACCGGATATCTTCTTGATCGCTTCGGGTGGTGGTCGCTTCGAGGCTGAGCAGCGTTATACTGAGGGTTCGCAGAGTGGAGGTCGTAACACCTACCTTTGGCAAACTTGTTATCAGGTGATCCGTAATGCTACGATTTTGCTCGAAGCTATGGAGAATAATGATATTAAAGGTGACGAGATTAATCTGAAACGTATCAAGGGCGAGGCTTTGGCTCTTCGTGGTATGGCTTATTTCGACCTTTTGCGTTGTTTCTCTCGTCCGCCGATCTATTCGTGTACGTTTGGTGCAAATTATAGTGAAAACTATAAGTGGGGAGTACCTCTGGTAAAAACCGTTGAGATGGGTACCAACTCGCACAAAAATGATATCCGTCGTGCTACTGCCGATGATTCCTACGCTTATGTTGAGGAGAATTTCTTGGAGGCCGAGGCTTTGTTGGCTCAAACAACCACTAATTTTACAAATGGTCACATCAACCATGCAGCTGTTTGTGCGTTGCTTATGCGTATGTATCTTTACATGGCTCGTTGGGACGATGTAATTACTTGGGGTGAGGCTGCTGAGAGATCGATGAAAACTTTTGGTAATGCCATGTTGCCGTATGCTTCGTGGTATTCCTCCTACTACCAGCCGTTCAATGTTGAGTCTATCTTTGAGTTGGGCTATTCGCGATCGGACAATCTCGGTTCCGATGCTCTTAGCTCGACGATGCACAAGCAGATTCACATGTTGGCTCCGGATGATCCGATGGATGGTACCGTAAAATTGAACACCGGTTATGCCGCTTACGGTATCCAGCCTGCTGCTCAGAAACTCTTGAAAGAGCATCCCCAAGATGTTCGTGCTTACCTCATCTGCGATTTGGGTGTTAAGGGTTATCTGTCTTGCCGTCGTTATGTAGGTGTTGAGTATCCCAACGTACACAACGTGCCCATTATCCGTGTGCCGGAGATTTACCTCTCGTTGGCCGAGGCTTGGATCGAGAAAGGTCAGACTGCTACCGCTTCCAATTACTATGACTTGGTGCGTAAGGCTCGTACGAATGAGGCTATTGGTTTCCAAAAATCCGCTAAGGAGGATGTCCTCAAAGAACTTCTTCTCGAACGTCGTCGCGAGATGATGTGTTGCGGTCACACTTATTGGGATTTCTTCCGTCGTGCTACGACCTTTACTCGTGAGGGTACTGAGCGTGCTGCTTCGAAGACCAATATCAACTTTGCAAGCGGTACTGCACAGTGGATTTATCCGATTCCTTATAACGAGATGAACAACAACAAGGCCATTCGTGATCAGCAGAATCCCGGATATGCCGAGTATGTCGAGATTGAGGAGGAGTAGCCATAAGCCATTATTTGAATGACTAAAATGACTTAAATTATGAAAAAGATATTGTATATGATATGGTCGTTTGCCGCTATTTGCGGTGCGATCGGATGTAGTGATGACGGAGACGAGCTTATGCCCGGAGCTACTGAACACTATACGGCTACAACTATGATTTTCACTGCTGACCGTAGTGAACAAGTGGTATCTCTGAACATTAAAGGCGATGACTATACGGTTTATACGCCTACTGCTGATGGTTGGATCACTTACCATAAAGCTGCTGGTCAGTTGAAAGTTATGGTACAGTCCAATATGACTTCTGAGGTTCGTGAGTCGAAAATTGTTGTTATTTCGAACGGTATCCAAGAGACCATTCCTGTTGTTCAGGATATCTACCGTCCTATGTTGTTCAAAACCGACTTGTTGATGCGTGGCTTGGGCGGTACTCGTGAGTTCCCCTTTGAGTGTACTTGTGAAGGTCCTTTCACTATCGAGGTTGATGCTCTCTCTAAAAGTTGGTTGAGCGCAGAACTCAACGAGGAGACCGGTATCTTGAAGTTGGCTGCTGAGGGACAACCGATTGGTTCGTCGCAACGTACAGGTAAAGTTATCGTTAAGGCTACTTCGCCTCTGGGTATTCCTGCCTCTTTCGAGTTGCCGGTTATTCAGTCGGCTGTTCGTGGTGAGAGCTATGTCTTTACCATGCCCGATTTCTCGGAGTCGCGTGTATATAAAGTAATGTACAATGGTACACAACTCGCTGAGGTCTGCATGGAGTTCCTCTCCGATAACAATGCTACTTCAGAGACTGTGAAGGTTGATTGCCAAGCTATCGTGGTTTATCCTATTGGTGAAGATGGCAAAGCTGACCTCGCACAGGGTTATGTTGCTAAGGTTATCAAAGCCAATACCGGCGAATATGTTTACACTTATGCTGCTCCTACCACTCCTATCCATGGTGGAACTGTAGCTTGGGACAAAGAGACCAACTCGATCATTTCTTATCGTGATGGTGTTCTCGAAACTGCTCCCAACCGTATTTGTATCCCGGGTGACGACGTTATCGGTCACGAGGTAGTTGCAAGTGCTCTCGAATGTACAGTAGAGCCCGACCTCGTTTACGACAACCGTCCGAACGACACGCCGCGCACTTACTCGATCGTTAAGATTGGTACTCAGTATTGGATGCGTGAAAACCTCATGGCTAAATGCTGGGTTGACGGTGAAAAGATCCCGACATCGACTATCGAAGAGCGTTATAATGCCAGAAAACCGACGGCCGTAGTTATCGCAAAAAAAGATGGGACAACCACGTTGTTCCCGGATATTTGGACCGATGATCCCGTAGATGCACAGATTATCGAGGAGCAAATCCAAAAGACCGGTGTGATGTATAACTTCAACTGTATCAACCGTATCACTATTCCGGAGAGTCAAACCTATATCGACTACTGGATGAGCACGCTGGGTCACTATGTCGATCTGCCGGTCGATGGCGATGTGCTCGCTCCCGAAGGCTGGATGGTTTGCAGTCGCGATCAGCTCGTTACGTTGCGTGATTATGTCGATGAACCGAGTATCAAAATTGATGGTTCGGCTAATGGTCCCCGTATGCGTCGTATCCGCAACTTGGATGCATACCCATCGCTTTCCTACAAGCTACTCTTCGGCTATGAGGACGAGGATATCACCGGTATGAACTTGATTCTTACACCGCGTCACAACGGTACTGTCCTCTCAGATGGAGCGTTGAAAGACCAATTAGGTTGGCCGAGCTCAGTTAACAACTCTTACCAGTTGACGCGTACATGTTGTCAGTTGCGTAACAATGCAAATACCGCATGGACTGATGGTACTGCCGGTTTTGTGACCTTTACGACACAGAATGGTTCTTATTACAACTATTTCTATAATATGACTCGTATTTGGGGTGTTCGTTGCATCCGTAAATAATTAAACATTGAGTAACGTGGGGAATGGTTTTACCCCATTCCCCCGTTACTCTAAAACATTAAGACTATGAAACGATTTTTATATGTATTGTTGTCGTTTGCAGCTGTCAGTTTTGCTGTCGGATGTAGCGAAGACGATGCGATAACCCCCGCACCGGAGGATCCGATTGAGAATCCTTTGGTTTACGAGGTTGATCAGGTTGTTTTCGGATCGCAGAAATCGGAGAAGGTTGTAACGCTTCAAAACATCGAGAGCGATAATTTCATGATCACGAAGCCCGCCGCAGACAAATGGGTATCATTTAAGAAAGGCGAGGGTAACACGATCGTCGTATCGGTCAAAGCCAACGCAACCGACATTCGCGAGTCGAAGATTACGGCTATTTCGGGTCAGATTGTGGAGGAGATCCCGATCTGGCAGGATGCCCCTCGTAGCATCAAGTTCCCGCAGATTCCCGATTTGCGCGGTACGGGTGGCTCTACGACATTTGGTTTTACGGCTAACATTGCAGCTCCGTTTGAGGTAAAAGTTGCCGATGCCGACCAGTCGTGGTTGGATGTAACGGTGGATCAGGATAACAAGACCGTTACCGCTACGGTAGGTCAGAACATTCCGAAAGCCGGTGATCGTACTGGAACGTTCACGATCTCGGGTTACTCGGAGTTTGGCGACTATATCGAGACCGAAGTTCCGGTAACACAGGTTGGTATCGATCGCCCGAACTACAAGTTCTCGTTACCCGATTTCTCGCAGTCGAAAGTTTACAAGGTAATGCTTGAAGGCCAACAGATCGCCGAGATTTGCTTGGAGTGGTTGGGTAGCGAGAATGCCGCTGACGGAGTTTCGGTTGATGCACAGGCAGTGGTTGTCTATCCGATGGCTTCGAATGGCAAAGCCGACCTTTCGAATGGTTATGTTGCCAAGATTGTCAAGGCTAACACCGGTGTGAATGCCTATACCTATGCCGCTCCGACAACTGCTGTTCATGGTGGTAAGGTTGTATGGGATACGGCCAACAACTGCATTTCGGCCTATACCGCTGGCACCGAGGCTGAGCCTGTCGAGACGCTGGTTATTCCTGCCGATAATTTAGTCTTTGGAACGGAGACTTTTGCCGACTTGACCGAGCTCACTTCTATTGAGCCTGATGTGGTTGTTGATAATCGTCCGAACGATACACCGCGCACCTATACCGTTGTTAAGGTTGGTACGCAGTATTGGATGGGCGAGTATCTGAAAGCCCGTTGCTTTGTCGATGGTACGAAGATCGGTAATGCTGAGGTGAAATCGGGCGGAGAGTGGACCAAAGCTCTTAGACCGCTGTGTTGTGTTGCAAATCTGAATGAGGCAACGGGTTATTGGGATGTATGGAATGCCGAAACTGCCGATGCTATGGAGGCTGCCATACAGCTCTCGGGTGTGTTGTACAACTACAACTGTATCAACAATATTACATTGCCTGAGGATACCGCTGCATTTACTACTTGGTGGCAAGCAAATTATGCTGAAAAAGACGATCTGCCGGTAGAAGGTGATGTACTTGCTCCTGCGGGTTGGATGGTTCCTTCTCTGACACAGGTTGCTAAGTTGGAAACTTACATTGCTGATAATAATTCTTATGCAGGACTTGAAGGTGTTGCCGATAAGAATCCGAAATATCGCACTTTCTGTCGTAGAATTTGTGATTATAGCAAGAATTTGCCGCAAAGTTGCGTGCTTCCGTGGGCTATGGACGAGAATATCACAGGATTAGGAATTACTGTAACTCCTCGAATCCAAAACGGTTCTGCTTTCCGTAAGGGTACGAACTCTGCAACTGCATGGGATTGGCGTACTTCTACCCACTGCTTGACTCGTACATTCCGCAAAACTGTATCATCTGGAACGACCTCCGGTTTCTATCTTATTACCACTCAAAACGGTGGTTTGGATAACTCCTATTTCTATGATATGAGATTCGGAATGGTTGTTCGTTGCATCCGCAAATAAGCATACTCTTCTTCGAGGAGGGGTGCCGGAGAGCATCCGGCAACCCCACCCGAAGAGTTGACGAGTTACATAAAATTGAAAAGTTAAAAACAAGCTTTTACTTAAAAACTTGATTATGAAAAAAATGTTATTTACACTCTGGTCGCTGGTAGCAGTTTTTGCTTTGACCGGATGTAGCGATGACGACAAAGACCTTACTTCGGGTGACGTGGTGCACAAGGTAGGTACGGTCTATTTCATTGCCGATGAGTCGTCGCAGGTTGTACCCCTGCAAAATATCAAAACCGATGAATTTACCGCATGGCGTCCGGATGCAGATAGCTGGCTCACTCTTGAACATCTCGAAGGCAACCAGTTGATCGTCCGCGTTGAGGAGAACTTCGGTAGCGTTCGTACTTCGAAGATCACGGTGCGTTCGGGTAACGTGATTGAGGAGATTCCCGTATATCAGATGGAGAAACGTTCGGTACGTTTCGACGGTCTTGATGTGGTTAAGTTGCGTGGTATTGGTGAGACACAAGATATTCCGCTCTTGATCTCGAACATGGAACCTCCCTATACGGTTGAGAGTGAGGCTACTTGGGTAAATGCCGTGATTATTGATGCTAATCAACCCACTCCCGATCCTACTCCCAATCCCGATGATCTTACTCCTGCTCCGGCAAATCAGCCCGTTGTAGGTGGTCAAAGCAAAATCATCATGCGACTGACTATGGAGGAGAATGTTCCGGGTGCCGGTGAGCGTACTGCTACGTTGACTGTCAAAGGTTTCTCGTCTTCGGGTAGCGAGGTTTCGTATAAAATTTCGGTTAGTCAGGCTGCTACTTATCGCAAGAACCTTTCGTTCTCGATTCCCGAATTTACCGATTCGAAAGTCTATAAAGTATTGGCCGAAGACGGTACGCAGATCGCCGAGATTGCAAAAGAGTACTTGAACGATCAGAACAATGCCGCTGCCAATATTGATATGGTTGCTGCTGTGGTTTACATGATGGGCGAGAATGGCAAAGCCGACCTTTCCAATGGTTACATTGCACAGGTTTACAAACTCAACACCGGTGAAATGCCCTATTTGTATCGTGAACCTGATTTCAACGAAGAGATCTATGGTGGTACTATTTCGTGGAGCGAGAGAGACAACTGCATCGCAACTTACACGAAAGGTACGTTAAAAGCTGCTCCCGAGAAACTCTATATCCCGGGTGATGATAATTCGCTTACTGTGGAGGAACTTTCCAATGTTGTGGAGGCTAATGTTGTAGCCGATGTTGTCGAGGACAATCGTCCGAACGACACGCCGCGCACTTATAGCGTTGTGAAAGTCGGTACACAGTACTGGTTGGGCGAGAACCTGAAAGCCAAATGTTTTATCGACGGTACGCAGATCAGTTGTGGAACCACAGACGACTGGGGTGCTGCACAGAAACCGTTGGTTGCTGCAACGTCACTTTCCTATACCATTTATTTGGATGTTTGGAATGATGCCGAAAATGCCGAGGCTATTGAGGCTGAGATTGATAAGCATGGTTGTATTTACAATGGCTTCTGTATAAACAATATGTCTGTTGTCGGCGACTATCCGGCTACCCTTGAAGGTGCTACATCTTTCATACAAGCTACCATGCAAGTCGGACCGCTGGATCCTGCGGGCAATGCACTTGCTCCGGAAGGTTGGTTGGTGCCGACCAAAGATGAAACTCAGGCGCTTTACAACTATGTTGTGGATAACACCAGCTATGCAGGTTTGCAGAATGTACCTGAATCGAATCCTACCCGCACGACTCGTTTGCGTAAGATCATCGATGTATCAAATGTGATGAACGATCCGAATAACACGTCCGGTGTAGATCTTACTTTGCCGTGGGCAATGGATCAGAATATCACAGGCCTGGCTCTTTGTCCAAATGCATGCTTGACAAAAGGTGCTAAATATAAAGATCCTTTTGCAAGCAATCAGAATATGTTGTTCCATACACGTAATTTATTGCATAATACCACCGGAAACAACACTAACCCTTATTCGGCATTTGTCATGTGGGGAAATTATCAGGGTGGTATAAATAAAAACTACTTCGCCATTTTCTATGGCACACCGATACGTTGCATCCGCAAATAATTAAACATTGAGTAATATGGGGAACGGTTTTTTCCGTTCCCCTGTTACCCTAAAACATTAAGATTATGAAACGATTTTTATATGTATTGTTGTCGTTTGCAGCTGTCAGTTTTGCTGTCGGATGTAGCGAAGACGATACGATAACCCCCGCACCGGAGGATCCGATTGAGAATCCTTTGGTTTACGAGGTTGATCAAGTAGTTTTCGGATCGCAAAAGTCGGAGAAGGTCGTAACGCTTCAAAATATCGAGAGCGATAATTTCATGATCACGAAGCCCGCCGCGGACAAATGGGTATCATTTAAGAAAGGCGAGGGTAACACGATCGTTGTATCGGTCAAAGCCAACGCAACCGACATTCGCGAGTCGAAGATTACGGCTATTTCGGGTCAGATTGTGGAGGAGATCCCGATCTGGCAGGATGCCCCTCGTAGCATCAAGTTCCCGCAGATCCCCGATTTGCGCGGTACGGGTGGCTCTACGACTTTTGGTTTTACGGCTAACATTGCAGCCCCGTTTAAGGTTGAAGTAGCCGAGGCCGATCAATCGTGGTTGGATGTAACGGTGGATCAGGATAACAAGACCGTAACGGCTGTTACCCACCAAAATGTACCGAAAGCCGGTGATCGTACTGGAACGTTCACGATCTCGGGTTACTCGGAGTTTGGCGACTATATCGAGACCGAAGTATCGGTAACACAGGTTGGTATCGATCGCCCGAACTACAAGTTCTCGTTGCCCGATTTCTCGCAGTCGAAAGTTTACAAGGTAATGGAGAACGGTCAGCAAATCGCCGAGATTTGCTTG
This sequence comes from Rikenellaceae bacterium, assembly GCA_015059735.1. Lineage (GTDB taxonomy): Bacteria > Bacteroidota > Bacteroidia > Bacteroidales > Rikenellaceae > Alistipes. The sequence goes on from SUZX01000010.1 coordinate 60,963, forward strand.
GAATGGTTGGGTAGCGAGAATGCCGCTGACGGAGTTTCGGTTGATGCACAGGCAGTGGTTGTCTATCCGATGGCTTCGAATGGCAAAGCCGACCTTTCGAATGGTTATGTTGCCAAGATTGTCAAGGCTAACACCGGTGTGAATGCCTATACCTATGCCGCTCCGACAACTGCTGTTCATGGTGGTAAGGTTGTATGGGATACGGCCAACAACTGCATTTCGGCCTATACCGCTGGCACCGAGGCTGAGCCTGTCGAGACGCTGGTTATTCCTGCCGATAATTTAGTCTTTGGAACGGAGACTTTTGCCGACTTGACCGAGCTCACTTCTATTGAGCCTGATGTGGTTGTTGATAATCGTCCGAACGATATACCACGTATCTATCCGACGGTAAAAGTCGGCACGCAGTATTGGTTGACGAAGGATTTGAGAGCTCGTGTTTTTAGAAATGGTGAGAGAATCGGTATTGCAGCAAGTAATGCTGAACTTAATTCGGGTATGAAACCCTATTGTTGTGTCAACGCCTACGTTCCTCAGGACGATGGCTCTACCAAGCTCACTTGTATATTCGATGTTTATAGTTCTGAGCATGCGCAGACTATTGAATCGGAACTTGAAAAACATGGTGTATTGTACAATGTCAATTGTATCACTAACCTTGTTGTCCCCGATTCCTACGCTTCTCTATATGATTTTACGAAGGCAACTTATACCAATCCCTATGCTGTGACTATCAGTTCAAGCTTAAAGGGTGCTTATTACTACGACTTCCCGATTGAGGATGATGTTTTGTCTCCCGAGGGATGTTGTGTGCCTAATTTGAACGATCTTATTCTTCTGAAAAGTTACACGCGAGATGCTACAAAGCATACAGAGCAAGGTGAAACGAATGCTAATAACACTGCTATGCGTCGTGTCCGCGATTTGAGCGATGGTCCTACTGCTGCTACCCGTATGGAGTGGGCCGATGATAACAATATCACAGGTCTTACCATCACGCTTACTCCGCGAGTATATGGATCAAACGTAAACTATCCGTCGGGTAATAACTTGACATATATTTATCTCATTTCCCGAACCATAATGCCTTTGCTTATGAGTAATGGTAAGGGTACGGGTGATAAGTATATGGTGACCGAAAATTGTGGCGTTATTCCTTTTATCGGTCAGTCCGGAGCCTATTTCAACCATTGGTGGGTTGCTCGTCAGGCCGTTTGGGGAATTCGTTGTATCCGGAAATAATTGTTCTGAGTATAAGAAATTTTTGTGCAATCAGGTTGCCGGCTTGTGTCGGCAACCTGATTGTGGCAAATAAAAGGAAATACCCAAGCTATATTGATAAATAATTGACTATGAAGAGAGTGTTTTTAACAGCCTGCTTGTTGGCAGTATCGGCTTTGACGGTCGAGGCACAAGAGCAACGTGGTGGCTATACCTTCGTTGATGAGAGTGTTGCTCCGCATACGCCGTGCGTAGGTCAGGGACTGACCGGAAACTGCTGGAATTTCAGCGGTACATCGTTTATCGAGAGCGAATTGAAACGTCAGGGCAAAGGCGAGTTTGACTTGGCCGAGATGTGGATTACCCGCCATGCTTTCATGGAGAAAGCTAAAACTTTCATGTTGCGCGGTCGTGCGCGCTCCAAAGGATCGGGCGGATCGACAGATGTTTACTACATCTTCAAAAATCATGGTATCGTCCCCGAAGAGGCCTACCCGGGACTTAACTATGGCACCAATATGCATAAACACTGGGAATTGAACTCGGTGATCAATGCCTATGTGCAGGGTGTCAATATTGGTCGTCGCAAAGATGGTGGCTTGTCAACAGTGTGGACCGATGGCTTGAACAATATCCTCGATGCCTATTTTGGTGAAATTCCCGAGAAGTTCACCTACAAAGGTAAAGAATACACCCCGAAATCGTTTACCGAGAGCTTGAATCTCAATACCGACGATTTTGTGAATATCACGTCCTATTCGCACAAACCCTACTATGCACCTTACATGTTGGAGCTGTCGGGTAACTGGGTGCCGGAATTCTACTACAACTACTTCTATAACCTACCGCTCGACGAGATGATGGAGGTGATGGAATATGCGTTGGCTAACGGTTGTACGCTCAGCTGGAATGCCGACATTACCAACCCGGGTTATTGCAAAGAGAAGGGTATCTGTGTCTATCCTGTGACTTCGATGGCCGACATTCCGGAGAGCAAACGCGCCGAGTGGGCTGGCTATACTGATGAGATGTTGCAGAAGTTGGGTGACCGCGAGAACAAAAAAGAGTGTTTCACCCGTCCGGTTGTGGAGTATGAGGTGACACAAGAGATGCGTCAGCGTGGTTACGAGGCGATTACGACCTGCGAGAACCACTGCATGCACATCGTGGGTCTGTGCCGCGATCAGAACGGCAACCGTTTCTACAAGATCAAGAACTCGGCGCATGGTAAAGGCGGCATTTATCAGGAGGGCGATTATTACTACTGCTCGGTGCCCTATATGCGTTATTTCACGATGAGCCTTGTAGTACACAAAGACGGTGTTCCGGCGCATATTGCAGAGAAATTAGGATTGAAGAAATAGCAAAATAAGAAATAGATATTAACGAGGTTATGAAACGAATTTATTTGTTGGTTGCCGCTTTCCTATCGTTGGGAACGGTGGCTTCGGCCCAAACTATCGAGGGCTTCGATTTCGAGGATAAAGAGGTGTTGTTTGCAACTCCCGTAAAAAATCAAGGTGGCACCAGTTGCTGTTGGGGTTTTGCCGGTCTGTCGATGGTCGAGAGTGAGATTTATCGCATGATCAAACGCGAGGTGGATCTTTCGGAGATGTGGATCGCACGTCATGCTTACTATGAGAAAGCAATCCGTTATGTCCGCATGCACGGAAAAACTTCCTATCGTGCCGGAGGTATTGTAAACGATGTGATGACCATTATCAAAAAATACGGCGTTGTTCCCGAAGAGGCTTACAAGGGTTTGCGCTATGGAACTCCCAAGCATCAACACGGTGAGTTGATTGAGGCATTGCGCGCTTATTGCAATGCTGTGGTTGCCAACAAAAACGGCACGCTCTCGACGGCATGGATTCGCGGTTTGAACGGTATTCTTGATGCTTATCTTGGACGAGTTCCGAAGTCGTTTGAATATGAAGGCCAAACATATACGCCACAGAGCTTTACTGAGATGTTGGGATTCGATCCTACGGCTTATGTCGGTGTGACTTCGTTCGAGTGCTATCCGACCAACGAGTGGGCACAGTTTGAGGTGCCCGACAACTGGATGTGGAACTTGATGTTCAATGTCGAGTTGGATGATTTGCGTAAGATGGTGAGCCACTCGATCGAAAAGGGTTATACGGTGGCTATGGCGTGTGATATTACCAACCTCAACTTCAAGAAACGTCCGCAGGTGGCTCTGTTGCCGGCGCGTAACAACAAAGAGATCCGTACCGAGGATATCAACCGTTGGCCGTCGATCACGCGCGAGATTCGCAAGAACATGAGAACTTTTGCCGAGCCGATTCCCGAGCGCGAAGTGACAGCCCAACGTCGCAACTCATCGTTCCTCAGCTACTTTACCACCGATGACCACGCAATGCACATCATCGGATTTGCATACGACAAGAACGGTACCCGTTACTTGAAAATCAAAGACTCGTCGCATAAAGATGGCAAAAAGGGTATAGGAACGTTACGTTACATGTCGGAGCCTTACATGCTCTACATGAGCACCTCGTTCTTGTTCCACAAAGATGCTGTGCCGGCAGAGATTCTTGAAAAGATGGGTTTGACTGCCAAGAACGACAAAGTGAAGAAGTCGAGCAAGAAGAAAAAATAATTTGACACTTGTAGTTTATTGATAAAGAGGATTGCCCGTAGAGTTTGGGCAATCCTCTTTGTTTGTTACGGAAAGGTGTATGGGTGTGCGATGTTTATGCGTTTATGAATTGTTGAAAAGTGTGGGACTTTCACTCGGTTTTTTGGAGATTATTTTGTATCTTTGAACGCAAAAACGTTTTTGTGTATCAAAAATACGATTCGAATTACAATGAAAAAAGTTGATGTGATCCTCGGCTTGCAGTGGGGTGACGAGGGCAAAGGAAAAGTTGTTGATGTTCTAACACCCCGCTATGAGGTTGTTGCTCGTTTTCAAGGTGGTCCTAACGCCGGTCACACCCTCGAATTCAACGGTGAAAAGTATATCCTCCGTTCGATTCCTTCGGGAATCTTTCAGGGAGGTAAACCCAATATTATCGGCAATGGTGTAGTGCTCGATGCCATCCTGTTTCGTGGCGAAGCTGAAGATCTGGCCAAGAGTGGACATGATCTAACCAAACGGCTTTTTATCTCGAAGAAAGCCCACTTGATTTTGCCGACACACCGCATATTGGACGCAGCCTACGAGGCCGCCAAAGGAAGTGCCAAGATCGGTACAACCGGCAAGGGTATCGGCCCGACCTATACCGACAAGATCAGCCGCAACGGTATGCGTGTAGGTGATTTGTTGCGTCCCGATTTCAAGGAGGTTTATGAGCAGGCAAAAGCACGTCATGAGCAGATTTTGCGTAGTTTGAATTTCGAATACGACATTACCGAGTTGGAGAAACAATGGTTTGATGCTGTTGAGTATCTCAAACAGTTCCGCATCATTGATAGCGAATACTTTATCAATAACGCTTTGGCCGAGGACCGTAGTGTCTTGGCCGAAGGAGCACAGGGAACGTTGCTCGATGTCGATTTCGGGTCTTATCCGTTTGTAACTTCGTCGAATACGGTGTGCGCCGGTGTTTGTACGGGACTTGGAGTAGCTCCCCGCCGTATCGGAGAGGTGTATGGAATCTTCAAAGCGTATTGCACGCGAGTTGGCAGCGGCCCGTTCCCTACGGAGTTATTCGACGAAACGGGTGCCGAGTTGCGTCGTGTGGGTCATGAATTTGGTGCAGTGACCGGTCGTGAGCGTCGTTGCGGTTGGCTCGATTTGGTGGCACTGAAATATTCGATCATGATCAATGGAGTTACGCAACTTATCATGATGAAGTCGGATGTGATGAACGACTTTGAAACGATTCGCGTGGCTACGGCATACGAGATCAATGGCGAGCGTACCGAGGAGTTCCCCTTTGGGGTTTCCGACGATATCAAACCGATCTATGTTGATTTCGAGGGTTGGAAATGCGATTTGCGCAATTGCCGTACATACGATGAATTTCCGGAAGCTTTTAAACGTTATATCGAGTTTATCGAACAGGAGACGGGTGTTCCCGTGAAGATCGTTTCAGTGGGTCCCGATCGCGATGAAACCATCGTTCGATAATTCTTAATTCAGAAACGACCTATGAGTAAAGCTTTGAAAATCGTTGTTTTGGCCAAACAAGTGCCTGATACCCGTAATGTGGGAAAAGATGCGATGACTCCCGAAGGAACGGTCAATCGTGCTGCACTGCCGGCTATTTTCAATCCTGAGGATTTGAATGCTCTTGAAGCGGCCTTGTCGATGAAAGATCGTGTGACGGGATCAACCGTATATGTGTTGACAATGGGCCCTCAACGAGCCGCTGATATTATTCGCGATGCGATGTTTCGCGGAGCCGATGGTGGCTATCTGTTGTCGGGACGTGAGTTTGCAGGGTCAGATACGTTGGCAACCTCTTATGCGTTGTCGTGTGCACTGAAAAAAATAAACCCCGATGTGATTGTTGCCGGCCGTCAGGCTATCGATGGTGATACGGCACAGGTTGGCCCACAGGTTGCCGAGAAATTGGGACTTCCGCAAGTGACCTATGCCGAGCAGATTGTAGAGATCAAGGAGGATGTACTGACAATCAAACGACGCTTGGAGCATGGTGTTGAAGTGGTCGAATGCCCAATACCAGCCGTTGTTACGGTAAACGCATCAGCTGCCGAGTGCCGTCCGCGTAACGCGAAACGAGTGATGACTTATAAGTTTGCGATGGCCAAGTCGGAGATCGCAGCAGATTCCGAAACGATGGCTGCTCAACGCGCTGCTGCAAAACCCGCTTTGCAGATTGTTGAGTGGGCTGCTGCTGATGTCGATCCCGATCCTATGCAGTTGGGATTGTCGGGCTCACCCACAAAGGTCAAGAAGATCGAAAATGTGGTATTCCAAGCCAAAGAGGCCAAGAAACTCACTGCGGCCGATGAGGATATCAATTCACTGATGGTTGAACTTATTGCGAGCCACACGCTCGGTTAATTCGCTGAAACGATGAATAATATTTTTGTATATGTCGAACTCGAAAACGGCAAGGTCGCCGATGTGAGTTTGGAATTGTTGACCAAAGGTCGCGAATTGGCTGATACGCTGAACGTAAAACTCGAAGCCGTAGTGATCGGGTTGAATGTGCAGGGACTTGATAAAGAATTGGCTAAATATGGTGCGGATACGGTATGGGTGGCAGACGATGTGATTTTTGCTCCATTCCGTACGTTACCCCATACGGCAGTGATGTGTGGCTTGATCGAACAGGAACAACCGCAAATAGTGTTGTTCGGGGCTACTTGCATTGGCCGAGATTTTGCGCCGCGTGTATCGTCGGCTCTGCATAGTGGTTTGACGGCGGATTGTACACAGTTGGAGATTGGTGGACATAAAGATCCCAAAACAGGTAAAGAATACACCGATCTTTTGTATCAAATTCGCCCTGCTTTTGGAGGTAATATCATAGCAACGATTGTTAATCCCGATCATCGCCCGCAAATGGCCACCGTTCGCGAAGGTGTGATGCGTAAGGAGTTGGCTTCAACATCAGCCACCGGTGAGGTTAAAACGATCGAGTGGCAGAAATTTGTCAAAGATACCGATTTGGCTGTGAAGATCATCGATCGCCAAATTGAGGAGCGTAAGATCGATATCAAGGGTGCAGGAATCATTGTGGCCGGAGGCTATGGCATGGGATCCAAAGAGAATTTCAAATTGTTGCATGAATTGGCTGATGTCTTGGGGGCGGAAGTGGGTGCAAGTCGCGCTGCTGTCGATGCTGGTTTCACAGAGCATGCTCGTCAGGTCGGTCAAACTGGTGTAACGGTGCGGCCGAAACTTTATATTGCCTGCGGTATTTCGGGTCAGATTCAGCATACTGCTGGTATGGACCAGTCGGCTATGGTGATTTCCATCAATACTGATCCCGAGGCTCCGATCAACAAAATTGCCGATTATGCTATTACGGGCGATGTCAATGAGGTGATTCCCAAAATGATTAAATACTACAAACAAAATTCGAAGTAATGGCTAATTTCTTTTCAGATAATAAAGATTTGCAGTTCCACTTGCAGCATCCGATGATGCGTAAGATTGTGGAGTTGAAAGAGCGAGGCTTTGCAGAGAAGGATCTTTACGATTACGCTCCGCAGAATTTCGAGGATGCGATGGACTCCTATCGTCGTGTGTTGGAGATTGCTGGTGAGGTGTGTGGCGATGTCATTGCTCCGAATGCCGAGCGTGTGGATCATGAGGGCCCGCGTGTTGTAAACGATCATGTGGAGTATGCTGCGGGAACGGTCGAGAATATGAAAGCAGTTGTCGATGCCGGCTTGAGTGGTTTGACATTGCCGCGTAAATATGACGGACTGAATTTCCCGTTGATTTGCTTTGTGATGGCAAATGAGATGGTGGCACGGGCAGATGCCAGTTTTGAAAATATTTGGGGTTTGCAGGATTGTGCCGAGACACTTAATGAATTTGCCTCCGAGGAGCAGAAACAAAAATTCTTGACATGGGTGTCGGCAGGAGCTACCTGCGCAATGGATCTTACTGAGCCTGATGCCGGATCGGATTTGGGTGCCGTAATGTTGAAAGCAACATGGTCGGAGGAGAAACAGACATGGTTGCTCAATGGTGTCAAACGTTTTATTACGAATGGTGATGGCGATGTATCACTCGTCTTGGCACGTACCGAAGAGGGTACGACCGATGCGCGTGGATTGTCGATGCTTGTGCATGACAAACGCGATGGCGGTGTGAAGGTGCGCCGTATCGAAAATAAACTCGGTATCAAAGGTTCTCCGACTTGCGAGTTGGTATTTACCAATGCTCCGGCGCAATTGGTGGGAGATCGGAAGATGGGTTTGATCAAATATGTGATGTCGCTGATGAACGCAGCTCGTCTGGGTATCGGAGCACAGTCGGTGGGACTTTGCGAAGCAGCTTACCGCGAAGCTTTGAAATATGCTCACGAACGCGAGCAGTTCGGCAAACCGATTATCCGCTTTGCAGCGGTTTCGGAGATGCTCTCAAATATGAAAGCCAAATTGCAAGGCGCGCGAGCGTTGTTGTATGAAACTACTCGTTTTGTAGAAGTATATAAACAATATATGCACATCTCGCACGAACGTTCGCTTGAAGCCGAAGAGCGTCAGGAGATGAAATTCTACAATCGTTTGGCCGATGGTTTTACTCCGTTGGTAAAACTCTTCTCGTCGGAGTATGCCAACCAGTTGGCATACGATGCGATACAAATTCACGGTGGTTCAGGTTTCATGAAAGATTATCCTTGTGAACGTCTTTATCGTGATGCCCGTATCATGAATATTTATGAGGGTACCTCTCAATTGCAGGTTGTGGCTGCTATCAATGCTGTGACGAAGGGTACTTTCATGGAGCAGATTGAGCGTTATGCCACTGCCGAGTATATCGAATCGATGCAACCGATTGTTGCCAAATTAAAGGAGTTGACTGCAAAATTTGCCGAGATGCAGACCTATGTGGAAACAATGGATAAGGAGACTGCCGGATTCAAAGATTTCCATGCTCGTCGTTTGGTGGAAACAGCCGGACATATTATCATTACCTATTTACTGGCACGTCAGGCTGGCGAGTGTGCAGATTATACCGATTCAGTACGCATCTTCTGTAAATTGTCGGTCGGTAAAGTGATGGAGGCTTATTCATATGTAATGAGTTCCACTGCCGAGGATATTGCTTTGTTCAAGGCTGTTGAGGCTGAATATTAATTGATTTAAGTTAGAGTCGGGGATTGGTATGATTTCCGATCCCCGACTCTTTATAAATTTTTTATCCCTAAATACAATATCATGAAGAGAATCTTTACTTTCATCGCTTTGGTTGTTGCAGGTAGTGCGACAGCTCAGTATTATCAAGATTCGGCAAATGTCGATATGTTGCGTCATGTTGCTGCAGAGACAATGCAACGTTCGGAGATCATTCTTCCTCAGGTGAATGGATATAATGTCTATAAAGCAGATTTGCATATTCATACAATCTTTTCAGACGGACAGACTTCACCCGAATATCGGGTGCGTGAGGCTTATTTCGATGGTTTGGATGTTATGGCGGTTACCGACCATGTGGAGGTGCGTAATTATGAAGGCAAAATGTTGAGTTTCTTGAAAGGTTATGTCCCCGAAGGAACGAAAGCCATCAATAACCGAATTCATTACAAGGCGGGCGATGCGCGTGGTATTTTTGCCGATCTGAATTGGTCTGTCGAGTTAACAAAAGCGGCAGCGGTAGAATATGGAATTACGGTTATCCCCGGTACGGAGATTACGCGCGACCCTAGAATTTATGGACATTATAATGCTCTATTTACTACAGATAACAACAAGATCTACGATGTTGATCCATTGGTGTCGTTACGTAATGCGCGTAAACAGGGCGCATTGATTATGCACAACCATCCGGGCTGGCGACGTGAAAGTATCGAATACCTTGATTTTGAGAAGAAGGCTTATGGCGAGAAATTGATTGATGGTATTGAGGTGATGAACGAACGAGAATTTTATCCCAAAGTTATCGACCGAGCTCGCGATAAATCGCTATTTGTTTCCTCGAATACCGATATACACTCTACTACGGCAATGGAATATCGTCTCAGTGGCCAACATCGTAATATGACATTGATTTTGGCCAAAGATAAATCGCTTCAATCGTTGCGCGAGGCATTGGAGGCTCATCGTACGTTGGCTTATGCGTTTGGAACATTGGCCGGAGAAGAGCAACTGCTCAAAGATTTCTTCTTGGCATCTGTCAAAATTGAGAAGATTTATGTCAACAAGAAAGGATCGCGTGTTATACGGTTGACAAATATGTCGTCGTTACCTTATCGGATTTGTATGTCGGGTAAAAATCCGTTGGATATCAAGCCATTCTCGGCTATACAAGTTAATGTTGCAAAGGATGAAACATTTGTTTTCGAAGTTTGTAACATGTGGAGTGGAACCTCTCGACACCCGAAGATCGATATTAAGTTGTAGAAAGAAGAAGCTGTCCCGTGTGGCCAAGTTTTATGATTTCACCCCCGTCAGAAACATTTTTGACGAGGGTGATTCTCATTTTTCAGGACTTCTTGGACAGCCCCATCTTTATGCTTCGATCGAAACTTTTTGGTCCATGTTGCAATAGATTCCGTTCTCGAAGATATTGAGATTCAAATGTCCGACAATGTAACTTAACGCTTGTTGCGCCTTTACCGAATTGCCGGAGTCGTCGAGTGGAGGAGCAAAGGCCGCAAGTCCGATTATGTTTGGCACAACTCCTAAGATACCACCACCAACTCCTGTTTTGGCAGGTAGGCCGGTGGAGAATAACCAATTCCCTGAATGTTCGTAGAACCCTACGGTTGCCATCATGGAAATAATCTTCGGTGCCAACTCTGCTTTGAATACGCAACGTCCCGTCAGCGGATTGATCCCTCTATTGGCTATTGTGGCCCCCATTACGGCCAATTGTTGCGTTGTAATTCCGATCGAACATTGCCGTGTATAGATGTCGAGCGCCATATCCGGATCATCGTAAATGCGGTCGTAATTTTTCAGCAACCATGCAATCGACTTATTGTTGAAATTCGTTGCGGTTTCCGATTGATATAGTTCTTCGATTACCTCTACTTGTGATCCTGTCAGTTCGCTGATGAAATTGATAATGGATTGCCATTTACTGTTGGCATCTCCTTGCGGTTTGATCATCGAACATGCGGAGATTGCGCCAGCATTGACGAGTGGGGTAGAAGGGTGGTCCTTTTCAAGCAGGATCGCCATAATCGAATTGAATGGTAATCCGGTGGCATCAGCACCGATCTTTTCAAGAACCTCCCTTCCGCTATATTGATTCATGGCTAAAAGAGCGGTGGGGACTTTCGATACCGATTCAATACCGAACCGATAGTCGGTGTCGCCGACAGTGATTATCTCGCCATCGGGAAGAGCCGCTGCTATGCCAAAGAGATCGGAAGGGATATTGGCCAAATAGGGAATATAGTTGGCATTCTTACCTTCTGTATTGCTTTTACAGCGTTCGTAAGCCTGTCGCAGAGTGTCGGCAACCAATTGTTTGTCAAGTTTTTTAATCATGAGATCATGGATTTATGTGTTTCTTGTCACAACATTTCTCCCAATGAAATGGAGCAAAGTCTGCCGCAGCCTGCGGATCCTGCCATGAGGGTTTGCGCATGGCATAAATGATGAATGGAGCACCAACGACCACGATGCAACCGATGATCAGAACAGAGAACCATACGGTATTGCTACCGGTCGATATTTGGCTAGGTGGCACAAAACTGAGTATGAAAGCAAGCAGCGCTCCACAGAAGCCTACAACACCCAATAGCCACATTAGGAAGTTCCCCTTGCCGAGTCGGAATGGGCGCGGAGTCTCTTTCATCTTATAACGCAATACGATGGCTGCCGAGAACATCAACATATACATAATAAGATATAGCAATACCGTGAGTTGCGAGAGAATCTGGTAGAACGATTGTACAGAGGGCATCACAACAAAGAGCAGAGCCAAAAGGGTTACTAAACCGCCTTGAAGAAGCAGGATGTTGCGTTGTACGCCGTTCTTATTTGTCTTTTGGAAAAACGGTGGTAGATAACCGGCTTTCCCAACGGCAAATATACCTTTCGAAGGTCCCGCTACCCAAGTGAGTACTCCGGCCAAAACGCCGAACATCAACGCAATGGCAATGATCGGACCGGCCCATGAAATATGCAGATATTTGAAATAGTTGTCGAATCCGATCAATAGCGATTGCGTGAGACTGATATCTTTGGCCGGAATGATCAGACCCAGTGAGAATGTACCTAATACGAAGATACATACCGTAATGATTGATCCGATGATGATTGCTTTGGGGTAATTGCGTGATGGATTCTTTACATCCATGACATGGATGCCCATCATCTCCATACCGGCATAAAAGAGGAAAATACTACTGGCTAATACGAGATTGTTGAATTTCGACAAGTCGGGGAAGAATCCTTGTGACATGTCCATATGGTTATGTCCTCCTGTTGCGAGATAAATTCCTCCGAGTATGATAAGCAAAGCTGCAGGAATGATAGTTCCGATCATTCCGCCCCATTTGCTGATTTTGCCCACCCAATTGAGCCCTTTTAGGGCGATGAATGTTGCAATCCAATAGATTGCCAAAACCATCAATAACGTAAATGCTTTGTTCGATGCCAACGCCATGTCTTGCGCCTCGTTCGTGCCGATAAATGCAATTGATACGGCTCCGAATGTCAGCACGGTAGGATACCAGATTGTCGATTCGATCCATTGCAGCCAGATTGCTAGAAATCCGATGCGAGAACCATAGGCTTCACCTACCCAACGGAATACACCACCCTGTTTATCCGAAAACATGGCAGCTAATTCTGCAGCTACCATCGCCGTAGGAATTAGGAATACAAGGGCGGCAAACAAATAGTAAAATGCCGAGGAAAGGCCATATACCGCCTCGGCCGGCAGTCCTCGTAAACTGACTACTGCCGTGACATTCATGATGGCAAGCGTCATGACACTCAGTTTGAAACCTGTGGTGGTTGTCGTTTTTTTTACATCCATAGAATATTGTGTTTTTTGGTTTTTGCGAATTGTACTGGTGCAACTACCGTGCAAATTGATTGAGGTTCATCTGTTTTTGATGTATTATAAGATGAAACTATCGCATTATAAAAAAAGACAATCAAAAGTTTATGGTAATTTAGGTTGAAATATATATCTTTGCTATAACAAAACAGAAACACACTAACAAACATTAAAATTATTGAATTATGGCAAAGAAGTTTCGCTGTACAGTATGCGGTTACATCCATGAGGGGAATGAGGCTCCCCAAGAATGTCCTCTCTGCCACGTTGGCGCTGATCAGTTTGAAGAGGTTCAAGAAACAGAAGAGGGTGGTCCGCTGAATTTTATAACCGAACATAAATTAGGAGATGGCAAAGGCTCTAATGCCGAGTTGTGGAAAGGTCTTCAAGATCACTTTATGGGCGAATGTACCGAAGTGGGTATGTATTTGGCAATGAGCCGTCAGGCCGATCGTGAAGGCTATCCTGAAATCGCCGAAGCATTTAAGCGTTACGCATGGGAAGAGGCCGAACATGCTGCCAAGTTTGCCGAGTTGATCGGTGAGGTGGTGTGGGATACCGAAACTAACCTTTATAAACGTATGAATGCTGAGTGTGGTGCTTGTGAAGGTAAGATGCACTTGGCCAAGATCGCCAAAGAGCAGAACCTTGATGCTGTACATGATACGGTACATGAGATGGCAAAAGATGAGGCTCGTCATGGTAAAGGTTTCGAGGGCTTGTATAAACGCTATTTCGGGAAATAACATCCATCTTTATAGGAGAGCAAGGAGCGGCATTTACCGCTCCTTTTCTTTTAGATGTAGTTAATTGCGCAGACTATTGCGGATTTGTATGAAAAAATCCAATTTGCCGGAAACCCATTCATAACCTTGTTTGACCAATTGGGCCACATCGTAGATTGTTTTCACCTGTTCACGCATCTCCTCCACAGAACGCCGAATCGACAATATATAGATCGAGACTGTTAGGATAACAAACCCGATTCCGACAATCAGAGCCGAAAGGGTAAATGATCCGATATGAGCCGAGAGCCAAATGATAGTCGCTGTTACGAGTAGTAGAATAGCCATGACGGCAGAGAGAAAAAAACAGATGAGTGAAACGACAAAACGTCCACTGCTGGGCCGGTTATCACCTTGCATAGAGTCGGTACGATAAGGAAACTATTTATCGCATTTGCAGCGAGCTTCCTCGATCTGCTCCTGTACCTGCTCGACTTTGTTTTTTATACGATCGATTTCGTCGTCGATAAAATCTTTGATTTGTTTGCGCAATTCGGGACCGGATTGTGGGGTCAGGAGCATGGTGATAGCAGAGCCGACGACCATCCCACCAATGAGCGAAACGATGGCAACACCTGTACTTTTCATAGTTGTTACGTATTAGATTGTTATACATTCGTTTATAAATCTCGCTGCCGGTTGTTGGTTTTGCTTGACAAATTATCGGTTGCAAGAAGTGGGCACCCATTGCTTTCAGCTGCGTCCGGATCTGTTGTAACTTACAAAACCATTACTGACAACCGACATCGAAATTTGTACAGATGTTGTTGCAAAGTCCGAGCCAGAAATTGTATCTTTGTTCACATGAATTTTACTCCTTCGATAACCGTGGCCTTTACGGGACATAGATCCTATGATGGGTCGGCTGCTGATATGCTGATAGATACAATAGAAATGTTGTATGCTCGGGGTATGCGTGTTTTTTTGTGTGGAATGGCCGTAGGATTTGATATCTCTGCGGCAGAGGCGGTCATTGTTGGCAAGGCATTGCATCATGATATTCGTTTGGTTGCCGTTGTCCCTTTCGGTGAACAGGCTCTGCGTTTCAATGATTCCGACCGAGAGAGATTTCGAGCCATATTGAAAGAGGCCGATGAAACAATACTTCTTTCTGCGGAGTATCATGCCGGAGTTTATGCTCTTCGCAATAATTATTTGGTGGATCATGCCTCGATTATTATCGCATGGTTTGATGGCTCTTCCGGTGGGACCGGTTACACCGTGCGTCGTGCATTATCTTGTGGACGAGAGGTAATTAATCTATATCCAAACGAGGTTATTCCTAAACAATATATGGGCAGGAAAACGAAATGTACAAGTAGTGTAGAGGACAAAAGAGGGATAGCAGTGTAGTAGTCAGTGAGTTACGGAAGAGCGTCTAAAATTTGGGCGCAAAACGAAATGTACATTTACTTGGATTTTACTTGGATAAACCAGCCCGCAGATGGGCGGTAAGTTGGATTTACCTTTGATTTATACGGGGCGTTACTTCGGTTTCGCCCTTTTTTCGTGCCTAAATGTACCCCACAGATGCGTAGAGCCGTGAAATCGCCTAAAATCGGGCAATACGGCGGGAATACTTA